>URBK01000004.1 GCA_900546065.1 uncultured Alistipes sp. | reverse complement strand
TCTGATGCCACGTGATATGCTTGGTGATGCCGCAACGCTTGGCGACGGCACGGATTCCGGCGAGGCACGTGTTGTAGTGGGGAACAGGGAAAATCCTGCCGTTTTCGCACAGCCCGCGGTATTTGTCGATGATTTGTTTCGCAATGTCAAGCAGGCGGATGTTAGACACCACGCCCGTCTTCTGGCGGTTGATGTTTATCCACTCGTGTTCATCGAAGTAGGTGCGGATGTTCTCTTCCGTCAAATTGCGCATATCGGCGAATGACAAGCCCGTGAAGGCGCAGAACAGGTAGAGGTCGCGGTATAGTTCCTGTTTGGCGTTCTTCAGTTTACCTTCCATCAGCAGGCGGATTTCGTCTTTGGTCAGGAAACTGCGTGTCGTTTCCTCCTTCTTGATTTCATACTCCCTGAACGGGTCGCGTGTGAGCCATTCGTTGTTGATGGCGATGAACACCATCGTCCGAAGTGGGCATACATACAGCCACACGGTATTGGTGCAGCAGTGTTTGTCCGTGCGCAGAAACATCTCGAAGTCGGAAATGAAAGCGGGGGTAAGCTCTTTCAACGCGATGTCCTTCACGTGGTAACGGATGTTGAGAAACTCTTGCAGGTGCTTGTAAACGGTCTTGTACTTCAAGAGCGTGCCTTTGGCTTTCATGCCTGCTTCCACCTGCTTGGCATAGTCCTCGTTGTGTTGCTGGAACACCTGCATCAGCGTGTGATAGCGGTGTTCCAGTCCGAGAAAGGCGTTCTTCACCTTCTCTGCCGTGACGAAATTGTCACGCTCCATGATTTCCTGATAGTGCTTGTTGATGCGCACCCGCATCTTGTCAAGCATGCGGTTCGTTTCGAGTGCCGCCGTGCTTCTGCCCGTGACACGTCCCCCTTTGGTGTCCCACAACTTGGGATCGATGGTCAGTTTGCAACTGAATTGCGTCTGGCTGCCGTCCACCGTGATGCGTCCCATGACGGGAACCGTCCCGTCTTTTTTCACTACCTGACGTTTGAGGTAGTAAATAACTGAAAATGTACTCTTCATCGTCCTTAATTTTTTTTGTTCAAAATTAGTTGGTGAAGAGCCCTCCTCTGATACGCAAATCGCGGAAGAACGGCGCAATCTTTTTTCGTTACCGGATTTTTTGCGTGAGTTGTCAGTAACTCACTAATCCTTAAAGCCTTGTTTCGTTATTCGTGTCCATTTCGTCACCTATTGGGCGTGGTTACGAACAAGTAACGTAGCTCCGTCTTGATTTGGCTTCGGCGTGGATTGTAATGGCTCTCGGAATAATTGGCAGCGTAAATGAAACCCCTGTAAATCAAATCCATTACCATATTCTTCCGCATTTCACTTTTTTGTAGTAACTTTGCAAAATAAACAATCACGGCAATCGTTTTGTGGGCATGAGACTGCATGGAGGACATACACGTAACGGCGGCGAGCGCATAAGGATGCTCTCGACGGCCACGGCCCACGTCCATTGGTTCAGCGGATTTATCTGATCGCACGGCGCCCCGCGGGCGCTGCGGGGTTCACGTTCCTGTGCCCCGCCACAATCTCCAACACACAATACAAACGACAAACCCGACCTGCCGCAGTTGCCACACGCCGCAGCAGCCCTTTGCCGCCATGCGGTGTGCATACGGCAGGTCATAAATCCGACACAAAGATGTTTCGCATACTGCTGATTCTCATAACGGGAATAGCGGTGGGGACAGTTGCGCGCCGCACCCCCGCCGCCAAAGTCGCCGAGCACGGCATACAGATCACCGTACCCGCCCTGCTCTTCGTATTCGGGGCGGCCGTGGGCGCCGACGACACCATCATAGACAATCTCGGCCGATACGGATGGCAGGCCGCCGTCATCGCCATCCTCGGCATCGCGGGCAGCATCGTCGCCGCCCGCGCCGCAAAACGCATACTCGGGAAAGGAGGTGAGAGATGAAAGGCAATCTGATAATCATGGGCTGCTTCGCAGCCGGCATCGCAGCCGCACGCATGGATCTGCTGCCGGCATGGCTGCTGAGCCACGACGTACCCGTATACATACTCTCGGCGCTCATATTTCAGGTGGGCATAGGTCTCGGAGCCTCGAACGACCTGCAACGGATGAAACAATCCTTCGGGGCGGGCATGATCCTGCTGCCCGCGGCCACCATCATCGGCACGCTGCTCTTCTCGGCCGCAGGGGTCTTCCTGCTCGGGGACCGAAGCCTCACCGACTGCCTTGCCCTCGGCAGCGGGTTCGGTTACTACTCCCTCTCGTCGGTGCTCATCGCCGACATGAAGGGTGCCGCCCCCGACGCCGCCGAGCTCGCTACGATAGCCCTGCTCGCCAACATCATACGCGAGATGTCGGCCCTGTTCGGGGCTTCGCTCTTCGCCCGCTGGGGCGGCCGATATGCCCCAATATCCGTCGCCGGCATCAACTCGATGGACGTATGCCTGCCCACGATCGTGCGCGAGGCCCACGACAAGGATGTCGTGCCGTTGGCCGTCACACACGGCATGGCCCTCGAGGTGAGCGTACCGATACTGATAGGTATATTCTGCGGCGGATTCTTCTGACACCGAAGCGCATGCGTACCATTATGACAGACATTGCATGCGGAGTGCCGGACGGTGCTTTCATATATTCGCGTCGTCCGGCAGCCGCATTACCCCTATCCGCCGGCCACCGCGCCGCAAGATAGAGGCCGCACGGTATGCACCGTTAAGGTTTTTGCGCTATATTTGCAATGTACCGACGCGCAAGCGCCGTATATGGACAAATAAAATCTAATCTCCACAGCTATGTCAATGACTTGGGTCTTCATCCTTCGCCTCGTCGTGGCCGGACTGCTCGGCACTGTCGTAGGCATCGAACGCGAATGGCGCGTCAAGGAGGCGGGATTCCGCACGCACTTCCTCGTATCGCTCGGAAGCGCTCTCTTCATGATCATATCGCAATGGGGCTTCGAGGAGTTCCTCGCCGCACACGACGGCCTCAGACTCGACCCCAGCCGCGTCGCGGCACAGGTCGTTAGCGGCATAGGTTTCATCGGTGCCGGAGCCATCATATTCCACCGACAGATCGTCCGCGGCCTCACAACCGCAGCAAGCCTCTGGGCAATATCGGGCGTAGGTATGGCCACGGGCGCAGGTATGTATGGCGTGGCCATCGCCGCCACGATCCTCACGCTCGTAGGGCTCGAGGTGCTCAACCTCTTCTTCGGCAAGCTCGGCTCGCACCGCGTCTCGCTCGTATTCTCGACACTCGAACGCGACGCCGTCGACGAGATCCTCGCACGCCTGCGTGAGATAGGATACGTAATCGTATCGTTCGAGCTGGAGAACGAACGCACCGCAACGGGAATAATATACCGCGCCCGCCTGCTCATACAGATACGCAAGAACCGCCGCTCGGACGAGGCTTTCCTTGAGGTGCTCCAGAGCGACAAGCGTATCCTTGTCGAGCGTCTGATATGACCTCGCGCAGCCACCTTGCCTCCATAATCGGGTGACTCATGAAAAACATACTCCGCATCCACACACAAAAGCGGTCGGCAAGAGATTCTTGCCGGCCTGTTTTTTACGTCTATATATATTCATATATCTTCTACATATCTTCACGTCCTTTCAGTCCCCGCCCGCATATATAGCACGTCACGCAGAGAGAAATACGCAACCGCCGCTACATATCGACGCCGCATGATACAATTACCGCACGGCAACCCCCGTACCCGGCAAAGCGCAGCCCGACAATAGCCGTCCGGCACATTCAATATCTTTCAACACATCTCAATACCGTTCAACACCTGATTTCCAACACCCCGCCCCAATTGCGCGCACAAAAAAACGGCCTCCCGAATGTGGGAGGCCGTCAACGGTAATATGATTTTCGGACGCGCCGAATTACATCTTCTTACCAACGTTGGTCTTCTTCACGGCAGGAGCCGCTGCGTTCTTCACGGGGGCAGCCTTCGGAGCCTTGGCGCGTGCTGCGCTCTTCTTCTCCTCGACGATCGTAGCATCCTCTACGGCATCGGTCTTCTTGGCTGCGCTCTTGCGCGAACGACGGGTCTTGGGCTTAGACTCCTCCGCCGTCGTAACCTTACCGAAGGTGTAGGCGTCGTTGAAGTCAACCAGCTCGATGATGCACATGTCGGCACCGTCTCCCAAACGGAAACCGGTCTTCAGGATACGGGTGTAACCGCCCGGGCGCTCAGCAATCTTGGGCGCTACCGTACGGAACAACTCCGTCACGGCATCCTTCTGCTTCAGGTACGAGAAGACTACACGACGCGAATGCGTTGTGTCCTCCTTCGACTTGGTTACCAGAGGCTCCACGAACTGCTGTACAGCCTTAGCCTTGGCTACGGTGGTCTCGATGCGCTTGTGCAGAATCAGCGACGAGGCCATGTTCGACAGCAACGCCTTGCGGTGGCCCGCCTTCCTGCCGAGGTGATTGAAATTCTTATTGTGTCTCATAATTAGTCTTTATCAAGTTTGTAGATTGATACGTCCATTCCGAACTTAAGGTTAAGTGATGCCAGCAGCTCGTCCAGCTCCGTGAGCGACTTCTTGCCGAAGTTGCGGAACTTCAACAGATCGTTGCGGTTCAGCTTCACAAGGTCGCCGACTGTATCGACATCCGCCGCCTTCAGGCAATTCAGGGCGCGTACGCTCAGATCCTGATCCGAAAGCTTCGTCTTCAACAACTGACGCATGCGCAATGCCTCGTCGTCAAGCGTGTCGTTGTCGCTGTTGTCGTCCATGTTGATGGTGATCTTCTCGTCCGAGAAGAGCATGAAGTGCTGGATAAGAATCTTGGCGGCCTCCTTCAGAGCCTCCTTGGGATGGATTGAACCATCGGTAGTAATCTCCAAATTCAACTTTTCGTAGTCGGTCTTCTGCTCCACACGGTAATCCTCGATCGAATACTTCACGTTCTTGATGGGCGTGAAGATCGAGTCGATGGGAAGAACGTCCATCTCCTTCTCGGCGGGGGCGTTCTCTTCAGAAGGCACATATCCGCGGCCCTTGCCGATCGTCAGCGTGATCTGCATCTTCGTACCCGGCGCAAGATGGCAGATTACAAGATCGGGATTCAGAACCTTGAATGATGACAGGTAATTCGAGATATATCCTGCGGTAAGCTCCGTGACACCCGCTACGTTGACGGTAACCTTCTCAAAATCTTGATTGTCTACCGTGCGCAAAAAACGGATCTGCTTGAGCTTCAGGATGATATCCATCATACCCTCCATCACTCCCGGAATAGCGGCAAACTCATTGTTCACTCCGGCTACCTTTACGGTCGTAATTGCATAACCCTCCAACGATGAGAGCAAAACGCGTCGCAAAGCGTTGCCGACTGTCATACCGAAGCCGGGTTCCAGCGGCCGGAACTCGAATTTTCCGAACGACGCGGTGGCTTCGAGCATAATAACCTTTTCAGGTTTCTGGAATGCTAATATTGCCATAAATTATTGAATTTGTATTAATTACTACTTCGAGTACAGCTCGACGATCAGCTGTTCCTTGATGTTCTCCGGAATCTCCTCACGTTCGGGTTTCTGCAGAAGCTTGCCGCTCATCGTGGCGCCGTCCCACTCGAGCCATGCGTAACGGCTGCGTGACGAGCCTGCTACTGCCGACGTTATTACCTCCAAGCTCTTTGACTTCTCGCGTACCGAAACCACGTCGCCCACGCGAAGCGAGTACGACGGGACGTTTACTACCTCACCGTTGACGCAGATGTGACGGTGCGATACCAGCTGACGGGCTGCCGCACGCGTCGGCGCGATGCCCAGACGGTATACTACATTGTCCAGACGGCACTCCAGAAGCTTCAACAGGTTCTCACCCGTGATACCGCCCATACGGGCTGCTGCCTCATACGTGCGGGCGAACTGCTTCTCCAGAATTCCGTAGGTGTACTTGGCCTTCTGCTTCTCGCTGAGCTGCTCGCCATACTCCGAGTTCTTCTTGCGCTTGCGAGCAAGACCGTGCTGGCCGGGAGGGAAGTTCCTCTTCTCAAGAACTTTGTCCGCACCATAGATAGCTTCGCCGAACTTACGGGCGATCTTCGATTTAGGTCCTATATATCTTGCCATTGTTTTTAACTTTTTAAAACGCTTTAACTAAAAGTCTATTCAGGTCCTCTCTCAACCTAATGCACACTATACGCGACGACGGTTGGGAGCACGGCAGCCATTGTGCGGCAGCGGAGTTACGTCGATGATCTCCATAACCTCGATACCTGCTCCGTGGATGGTGCGCACGGCACTCTCGCGGCCCTGACCCGGACCCTTGACATAGACCTTCACCTTGCGAAGTCCCATATCGTAGGCAACCTTCGCGCAATCGGCCGCTGCCGTCTGCGCTGCATAGGGAGTATTCTTCTTAGAACCGCGGAATCCCATCTTACCGGCCGATGACCAGCTGATTACCTCGCCGACCTCGTTGGTGATAGTGATTATTACGTTGTTGAAAGTCGAGTGTACGAAAGCCATACCAACGGCACCCACTTTGACAACCTTCTTCTTGACCGTTCCAGTTTTCTTTGCCATAACTCTCTATTTATTACTTCGTTGCCTTTTTCTTGTTTGCTACCGTCTTCTTGCGGCCCTTACGCGTACGGGCATTGTTCTTGGTGCTCTGTCCGCGTACCGGAAGTCCCAGACGGTGACGGATGCCGCGATAGCAACCGATATCCATCAGGCGCTTGATGTTGAGCTGCACCATCGAACGGCACTCGCCCTCCACCTTGATGCCCATCTCGGCTATGGCCGAACGGATTGCGCCGACCTGCTCGTCGGTCCAGTCGTTTACTTTTACGTCGTACGAGATCCCTGACTTGTCAAGAATCTTGCGGGCCGTGCTGCGGCCTATACCGTAAATATAGGTCAGGCCTATCTCGCCCCGCTTGTTTTTAGGTAAATCTACACCTACTATACGTGCCATAAATTCCTTTCTTTAATTAATCTTTTGAACATTACCCTTGGCGCATCTTGAACTTGGGATTCTTCTTGCAGATGACGTAGAGCTTTCCCTTGCGCTTCACGATCTTGCAATCCTCGCTACGCTTCTTGATTGATGCTTTTACTTTCATGACTTTTCAAGCAATCTGATTATTTGTACCTAAAGGATATGCGACCCTTACTCAAATCGTAGGGGGTCATCTCCACTTTGACCTTATCGCCGGGAAGGATCTTGATGTAGTGCATACGCATCTTCCCCGAGATGTGGGCCGTGATAACGTGTCCGTTATCCAATTCGACACGGAACATGGCGTTCGACAACGCCTCGATGATCGTTCCGTCCCGTTCAATAGCAGTTTGTTTTGCCATAGAGCCTCTACTTAGTTGTTAAGTGCCTGTTCGATTATATTAAAGTCGGTCAATACGTCGGGCCCGTTGTGACGGATCGCAACGGCAAATTCGAAATGTGCCGCAGGCTTATGGTCGCGCGTGCGGACGGTCCAACCGTCCCGCTCGAAGACCACCGACTTGCTGCCCATCGTTATCATCGGTTCTATACAGATGACCATACCCTCTTTCAGAAGGGGTCCTCTGCCGCGAGCTCCGTAGTTGGGTACACCGGGGGCTTCGTGCATGTGTCGCCCCAAACCGTGACCCTCGAGTTCGCGTACTACGCCGTAGCCGAAGCTTTCGACGTACTCCTGCACCGCCGCCGAGATATCGCCCACGCGATTTCCCGCCTTGGCCTGTGCCGTACCCTTATAAAGAGCTTCTTTGGTGACTGCCAGAAGCCGCTTTGCCTCCTCACTGACTTCGCCTACGGCAAACGTATATGCCGAATCACCAACAAACCCCTTCAAAAGCGTACACAAATCAACCGAGACTATGTCGCCCTCCTTGATGACACGATCCGACGGTATGCCATGTACGACCTGATCGTTCACGGATATGCAGGTCGCGGCCGGATAGCCCTCATACCCCAGACACGCCGGGATGGCTCCGTTCGCACGGATAAAATCCTCGGCTATCTTATCCAGTTCGCGCGTCGTGATGCCGGGGCGCATGTGGCGTCCCACCTCGGCCAGCGTGCGGCTGACCAGAATGTTGTTCTCGCGCAGGATTTCGATCTCTTCGTCCGTTTTCAGATGAATCATCTTAGTTACGTATTCTTCACACCCGCACCATGCGGATGCGTTTCACTGACTTTGTTCTTTACAATCGAGGCGCTTCCGTCCTTTTGCGGAAGCTCCGTTAATAACGACCCTGAATGCGTCCCGTCTTCATCAGACCGTCATAGTGACGCATCAGCAGGTAGCTCTCAATCTGCTTCAGAGTGTCGAGGATCACACCTACCATGATCAACAGCGACGTACCGCCGTAGAAGTAGGCAAAGTGCTGCTGCACGCCGAGGAACTTCATCGCCAGCGCCGGAAGTATTGATACCAGCGCGAGGAAGATAGAACCCGGAAGGGTGATTCTCGTCATGATGGTGTCGATGTAGTTCACCGTCTGCTTGCCCGGCTTTACGCCCGGGATAAAGCCGCCGTTGCGCTTCATGTCCTCGGCCATCATTTGAGGGTTGATGATAATCGCCGTGTAGAAATAGGTGAAGGCGATCACCAGCACTGCCAGTGTGAAATTGTACCAGAATCCCTGAATGTTAGAGAACGCGCCCTGCAATCCGGGGATCAGCATCGGGATGAACATCAGCGCCTGCGCGAAGATGATGGGCATGACGTTTGCCGCATTCATCTTCAGCGGGATGTACTGACGTACGCCGCCGTACTGCTTGTTACCGATAACACGCTTGGCATACTGTACAGGCACCTTGCGGACGGCCTGCACCACAGCTATCGTGACCATGAACACAAGGAACAAGATCACAAGCTCCACCACGAACATGATCAGGCTACCCGTCGAGGTGCTCACACGGGCCGAGAACTCGGCCAGCAGAGCCTGAGGCAGACGTGCCACGATACCGATCATGATGATGAGCGAGATTCCGTTGCCGATACCCTTGTCGGTGATCTTCTCGCCGAGCCACATCGTGAACATCGTACCTGCGATGAGGATGACGGTGGCGTAGGCGAAGAAGAGGAACGTTCCTCCGTAGACGAACGCCTCGGGCATACGGGCATAGAGGTTGGCAACGTAGGCCGGACCCTGAAGGCACAGCACTACGATGGTGAGCAGACGCGTCCACTGGTTCATCTTGCGGCGGCCGCTCTCACCCTCCTTCTGCAGCTTCTGCACGGCCGGAACCATGATACCCAGAAGCTGGATGATGATCGACGCGGTGATATACGGCATCACACCCAGAGCGAAGATGGCGGCATTGGCGAATGCACCTCCCGAGAATACGTCCAGCAGACCCAGCAGGGTGTTGCTGTTCATCTGGTCAGCCAAGGCCGAATCCGCGCCCAAAGCGTTGGGATTGATACCCGGTATTACCACAAAACAACCCAGACGGAATACCAGAAGCAGACCCAGCGTATAGAGTATACGCTTGCGCAGCTCCTCGATCTTGTATATGTTCTTGAGTGTTTCGATGAGTTTCTTGTTGGTAGCCAGCAGCAGCACGATGATGACCACTACCACTATGCCAACAATCATATAACCGTTCATATCGAGTCGACGTTTTTAGGTTACAACTTTTCAACACTGCCGCCGGCGGCCGCGATGGCTGCCTCGGCGCTCTTCGAGAAGGCGTGGGCCGTAACCGTCAGTGCCTTCGAAAGAGATCCGTTGCCCAAAATCTTAACCTTGTCGTTCGACGAAACGAATCCGGCTTCCACCAGCGTATCGACCGAAATCGCCGTAAGCGACTTCTTCTCAGCCAGAGCCTCCAACGCCGAAAGGTTGATAGGCTTAAACTCTACTCTCTTCAGATTCTTGAATCCGAACTTGGGAAGACGACGCTGCAACGGCATCTGTCCGCCCTCGAATCCCAACTTGCGTGAGTATCCCGAACGCGACTTGGCGCCCTTCAGACCGCGCGTCGAGTAGCCGCCGCGGCCCGAGCCGGCTCCGCGGCCAACGCGCTTGTCGTGATGCGTCGACCCCTTGGCGGGCTTTAAGTTATTGAGTTCCATATTGAATTCAATCTTTAATCGTTAAACTTACTTTACCTGCTCGATCACAACGAGGTGCTTTACGCGCTCGAGCATACCCTTGATGATAGCCGAATCCTCATGCTCGACACTCTGGTGGATCCTGTGAAGACCCAGCGCGTCGAGATTCTTGCGCTGCTGTGACGAGGCGCCGATACGGCTGCGAACCTGAGTGATTTTCAATTTTGCCATCCTGTTGCGCTTTTTAACCGTTAAACACCTTGTTCATTGATATGCCGCGAGCCTGAGCCACGCTGCGTGCATCACGCAGCTCGCACAGTGCCGCTACCGTTGCCTTCACGAGGTTGTGGGCGTTCGACGAACCCTTGCTCTTCGCAAGCACGTTCTTAACGCCGACAGACTCCAGAACGGCACGCATGGCACCTCCGGCTATGATACCCGTACCGGGGGCGGCCGGACGTATCATCACCAGCGAGCCGCCGAAGCGCATCTCCTGCTTGTGGGGGATCGTTCCGTTGATCACGGGAACCTTCACCAGATTCTTCTTTGCATCCTCTACGCCCTTGGCGATCGCTGACGTAACCTCCGATGCCTTGCCAAGGCCGTAGCCTACAACACCATTCTCGTTACCTACAACCACGATGGCCGAAAAGCTGAATGTACGACCTCCCTTGGTCACCTTCGTGACGCGGTTGATGCTGACGAGCCTGTCCTTGAGCTCGAGGTCGCTTGTACGAACTTTCTTTATGTTGGTATTTGACATATCGATTAGAATTTAAGTCCACCCTCGCGAGCGGCGTCGGCTAACATTTTGATTCTTCCGTGATAGAGGTAGCCGTTACGGTCGAACGACACGGTCGAGATTCCCTTCTCGACGGCGCGCTGGGCCGCCAACTTGCCTACCATAGCCGCCACCTCGCTCTTGGTCTTGCCTGCCGTCTCGGCAGCGATCTCCTTGTCGAGCGAAGAAGCCGTGGCCAGAGTTACACCGGCGAGGTCATCAATAAACTGTACGTAGATCTGCTTGTTGCTGCGGAATACAGTCATGCGAGGCTGCTCGGGCGTTCCGTTCACGATCTTACGGATACGCATCTTGATCCTCTCTCTTCTTTCTATCTTATTCAATGACATAACGCTTGACTTGTTTTAACTATTTAGAAGCTGACTTGCCGGCCTTGCGACGCAGTGCCTCGCCTACGAACTTGATACCCTTACCCTTATAAGGCTCCGGCTTGCGCAGCGAGCGGATCTTGGCCGCTACCTGACCTATGAGCTGCTTGTCGATGCTCTTGAGCGTAATGATCGGGTTGCCCTTCTTCTCCGTTACGGCCGTAGCCTTGATCTCGGGAGGAAGCATCAACGCCGTGTCGTGAGAGTAGCCGAGGCTCATCTCGAGGATGTTGCCCTTAACTTCGGCCTTGTAGCCCACACCTACGAGCTCCTGCTTGATCTCGTAGCCCTTCGATACGCCGATGACCATGTTGTTGATCAGTGCACGATAGAGTCCGTGCAGCGAACGGTGACGGGGCTGGTTGGTGGGACGGCTCACGATGACGGCAGGCTCCTGCTTGCCCGAGTGAGCGTCGGTGTGCGTTCCGACCTCGACCTTAATGTCTGAATCAACCTTCTGACTCAGTGTCCCAAGTGGCCCTTTCACCAATACCGTGTTATCGGGCGTTACCTCTACGGTCACTCCCGCCGGCAAGATTACAGGTAATTTACCAATTCTTGACATTGTTTCTGTTTGTTTTGTTAGTGAATTTCTTTTCTTTCAGGTTACATCTTTGCGCTCGGGCCTTACCTTCACCGGCTATCTCTGCGTGCCCCCGTTTTCATTCTCTCGAATCACGGCCTTAAGCTCGGTTCCTCACTTTCGGGGTTCCAACCGCTTTTGGATCGTCCCCTCGGTTCCCGGCTTCAACTCGGTTCTTACCTCTCGGTCTACTCCTTGCTTCCGGTCTTCCTCACTGCTTTCGGCCCCTCGGATCACGGCCTCACACTCTGCCCCTCAGGTTTATACCCTTGCGCTCCTCGGCTGTTAGTATACGTAGCAGAGGATCTCGCCGCCGACGTTCTCCTTGCGAGCCTTGGCATCGGTCATGATACCCTTCGACGTCGAGAGGATGGCGATACCCAGACCGTTCAGTACGCGGGGCATCTCCGATACCGACGCATAACGGCGAAGACCCGGACGGCTGATACGCTTCAGGTCCTTGATGGCGTTGGTCTTGGTAGCTGCGTCCCACTTAAGCGCGATCTTGATGGTGGGGTGACCCTTCTCGTTGGTGTCGAACTTGTAGGCCAGAATGTAGCCCTGCTCGTAGAGGATCTTGGTTATTTCCTGCTTAATTTTTGAGCCAGGAGCTTCAACCACTTTGTGGTTGGCTTTCACTGCGTTTCTAATTCGAGTTAGAAAATCCGCGATTGGATCTGTCATAATGAATTAAAAGTTAAAAATTAATACTAAAAGGTTTTTCCTACACTGTTTTACCCCTTTCGGGGGCGCTGCAACGCGGGTCATATAAAGCCTTTGCAAGGCTACCCGCGCGACAATGCGCGCAAATATACGCATAAAATTCCGAAAAATCGCTTCTTAGCTTTAATATTTAAGCGATTATACGGTTTTTTGCGCAAAATTGGCCCGAAGCGCCGGCTTCGGAGCATCCGAATGCCGACAACGACAAAAGTCGCAACCGGCACCGCGCTCCACGCGCGGGTCAGCCACAACCATGTCGCCCCTGTCCGTAATGATCGTCCGCCGTGGGGACAACCGCACCGCCATAGCGGCCGGCCTCGGGCTGCGTAACTCGATGCCTAACCCTTTCCAACGGCCCGCCACCGAGAAGTTACCGCCCTTGCGGCGGCACTTTCCTCAATGTCGGATACCGGATTACTCGGGATTCTGCATCCGTATAGAAGACCTTCTCTTGGATACGCCATACAGTCGTATCACGGGCACCATTCAGGTTTAACATGACGTCATGCGCAACATACACATGCCGCCAGCCTCTTGCTATCTGCTATCTGCTTCCTGCTTCCTGCTTCCTGCACTCCGCTTCAAACTCTCCGCTTCCTGCTTTATGCACTCAGCGTCCAGTTATCCACTCATGCATCAAACTCTCCGCTTCCTGCTCTCCGCTCCTTGCTTCCTGCTCTCCTGCACTCCGCTTCCGACTTCCTGCCTCCTGCGCTCTCTGCTCTCTGCTCTCTCCCCTCTGTTCCCTGCGCTCTCTGCTCTCTCCCCTCTGCTCCCTGCGCTCTCAGCTCTCTGCCCTCAGCTCTCTGCTTTCCGCTCCCTGCCTTTTAATATAGGCACCCTCCGAAAAATGGTCTTCCGGGAAGTTGTATCGATGGGGTCAGAGCCGCAGCTCTTCCACACATCGAAAAAACGCGTGCGGAGTGCGACCTCACGTCGCACTCCCACGCTATCTGTCTACTACCAGCTTGCCTTCTTTACACCCGGGATGAGGCCCTTCGAGGCCATCTCGCGGAACTGGATACGGCTGATGCCGAACTGACGCATATAACCCTTCGGGCGGCCCGTCAGCTTGCAACGGTTGTGCTGGCGTATGGGATTCGAGTTACGCGGCAGCTTCGAGAGTGCTATCCACGCCTCCTCGTGATCCATCTCGCCGCTCTTAACCTTGGCTGCAATCTCCTCACGCTTGTGGGCATAACGGTTTGCAAGTTTCACACGCTTTACCTCGCGTGCCTTCATTGATTCTTTTGCCATACCTATTGGTTCTTTTTAGCGTTCTTGAAAGGAAGGCCGAACTCGCGCAGAAGGGCATAACCCTCCTCGTCGCTCTGTGCCGTCGTGACGAAAGTGATCTCCATGCCGAAGATCTTCGTGATCTTGTCGATATCGATCTCGGGGAAGATGATCTGCTCGCTGATACCCAGCGTGTAGTTACCGCTGCCGTCGAACTTCTCGTTGATACCCTTGAAGTCGCGGATACGCGGCAGTGCCACGGCGATCAGACGCTCCAAGAACTCGTACATGCGGTTGCGGCGAAGCGTGACACGCACGCCGATAGGCATACCGCGACGCAACTTGAAGTTCGAAATATCCTTGCGCGACTTGGTTTGAACTGCCTTCTGACCCGTGATCTGCGTCAGCTCGGCCTGAGCCACGTCGATAAGCTTCTTATCCGACACGGCCTGACCCATACCCTGATTGATCACGATCTTCTCGAGCTTGGGACACTGCATTACGCTGGTGTAGCCAAACTCCTTCATCAGAGCAGGAACTATCTGCTCCTTGTACTGCGTTTTGAGTGTTGGTACGTATGCCATTATTTGATCTCCTCTCCTGACTTTTTAGCGTAACGAACTAATTTTCCTTTGGCATCCGCCTTGCGGCCGATACGAGTAGGCTTGCCGCTCTTCGGATCGAGCACCTGCAGATTCGAGATGTGGATCGGGGCCTCCTGCTCCACGATTCCACCTTGGGGATTCTTGGCATTGGGCTTGGTTGCCTTCTTGCAAAGGTTCACGCCCTCGACAATAGCGCGCTGCTTCGAAGGATCAACCTCGAGTACCTTACCCTGCTGACCCTTGTTGTCGCCCGCGTTGACGTAAACCATATCTCCCTTCTTGATATGTAATTTGACTGACATCTTTTACTTCGTTTTTTGATTACAATACTTCAGGTGCCAACGAAATGATCTTCATATACTGGTCACGAAGCTCACGTGCCACGGGACCGAAGATTCGCGTGCCGCGCATCTCGCCCTGATTGTTCAGGAGCACTACGGCATTGTCGTCGAAACGTATGTACGAACCGTTGGTACGACGGATCTCCTTGGTCGTTCTTACTACAACCGCTTTCGAAACGGCTCCCTTCTTTACGTCGCCCGACGGGCTGGCGCTCTTCACAGCTACGACGATCTTGTCGCCGATAGATGCGTAGCGGCGCTTCGTTCCGCCAAGCACACGGATGCAAAGAACCTCCTTTGCTCCGCTGTTGTCAGCTACCACTAATCTACTTTCTTGCTGTATCATAACTACTTAGCTCTTTCAATGATTTGTACTAATCTCCAACGCTTCGTCTTGCTCAGGGGGCGGGTCTCCATGATGCGGACGGTATCGCCCTCCTTTACGCTCTCGTCGGTGCACTCGGCTACGAACTTCGTAGTTTTGTTCACGAACTTGCCATAGATCGGATGCTTAACCTTACGCGCTACCGCAACCACAATGGTCTTATCCATTTTGTTGCTGACAACCAACCCGATGCGCTCTTTTCTAAGATTTCTTTCCATAGTGGTAATTAACATTTAGGGTTCTTTTGACGCAGAATTGTCAGCATTCGAGCTATATCTCTGCGGGATTTCTTTATGATCGAAGGATTCTCGACCGGCGAAACCGCATGCTGCACCTTCAACGACGCGAGCTTTGCCTTCTCGGCCTCGATGCGCTCCTGCAGGTCCTGCACCGACATATCCTTTATTTCAGCACTTTTCATCTCTTTCTCTGTTTAAGGGATTATTCAACATAATCGCGGCGCACGATAAACTTGGTCGTGATAGGCAGCTTCTGCGCGCCAAGACGAAGTGCCTCCTGTGCTACCTCCAAGGGCACGCCCTCGGCCTCGAACAGTACGCGTCCCGGCGTTACGGGAGCTACGAATCCTTCAGGATTACCCTTACCTTTACCCATACGTACCTCCGCGGGCTTCTTCGTGATGGGTTTGTCGGGGAAGATGCGGATCCAGATCTGACCTTCACGCTTCATATATCGGGTGATGGCCTGACGGGCCGCCTCGATCTGGCGACCGGTGATCCACGTCGCCTCAAGTGCCTTGATTCCGAAAGAACCGTATGCAAGTTGGTTTCCTCTCTGAGCGAAACCCTTCATACGACCCTTCTGCATTCTTCTAAACTTGGTCTTTTTTGGCTGTAACATAACTGTTTTTTCGCTTTAAAAGGTCCTACTTACTGTTGTTATTACGTCTCTTGCGGGGAGCGCCCTTGCCGCCGCGGTGCTGCGGTGCGCCGCCCTGCTGCGACGAGGCTCCCTGTATCTCGAACAGATCGCGCTTGCCGTATACCGTACCGTGGCAGATCCATACCTTTACTCCGAGAATACCGACCTTCGTCAGTGCCTCGGCGAGGCAGTAGTCCACATCGGCGCGGAACGTGTGAAGAGGAATACGTCCCTCCTTCATCATCTCGCTGCGGGCCATCTCGGCGCCGCCCACACGGCCCGATACCTGTACCTTGATACCCTCGGCGCCCATACGCATCGTCGATGCGATGGTCGTCTTCACGGCGCGGCGGTATGATACGCGGCCCTCCAGCTGGCGGGCGATGTTGTTAGCTACGATAACGGCGTCTACCTCGGGACGCTTCACCTCGAAGATGTTGATCTGGATCTCCTTGCCGGTGAGCTTCTTCAACTCCTCCTTCAGCTTGTCGACCTCCTGACCGCCCTTGCCGATGATGATGCCCGGACGTGCCGTAGAGATGGTCACCGTAACCAGCTTGAGCGTGCGCTCGATGATGATGCGCGAGATGCTTGCCTTGGCCAAACGGACATTCAAGTACTTGCGGATCTTAGCGTCTTCTACCAATTTCTCTGAGAAATCCTTACCACCATACCAGTTGGAATCCCAACCCTTGATGATACCAAGACGGTTTGCTATTGGATTTACTTTCTGTCCCATTTGCTTAGTTGTTTTCTGCGGTTACCATTTTGTCTACTACGATGGTCACATGGTTCGAACGCTTGCGGATACGGTGAGCACGGCCCTGAGGTGCTGCCTGTATGCGCTTGAGCATACGGCCGCCGTCGACCATGATCTCCTTGACGCACAGCGTTACGTCCTCCAGACGCTCGCCCTCGTTCTTGGCCTCCCAGTTGGCGATTGCCGACTTGAGGAGCTTCTCCATTCTTATCGACGCCTCCTTCTTCGAGTAGCGAAGAATACCCAGCGCCTTGTTGATCTCTACGCCGCGAATGATGTCGGCAACCAGACGCATCTTGCGCGGTGAGGTCGGGCAATCGCGCATAACGGCGATAGCCTTCTGCTTCTTTTCAGCCTTTAATTTCTCGGCTCTTATTGCTTTTCTTGAACCCATTGTCTACTATTTTTTCTTGTTACCTGCATGACCACGGAAATTGCGGGTCGGAGCGAACTCGCCCAACTTGTGACCCACCATATTCTCGGTTACGTATACGGGAATGAACTTATTTCCGTTGTGGACAGCTATCGTCTGACCGACGAAGTCAGGCGAAATCATACTTGCGCGCGACCAAGTCTTGATGACAGTCTTCTTGTTCCCCTCGGCCTGTGCGACTACCTTCGCCTCAAGTTTGGGGTCGATGAATGGTCCTTTTTTTAATGAACGGCTCATTATGATACTCTATTTAATTATTTTTTCTTTCTTGAAATAATGAACTTCGAGGTCGTCTTCTTCGGGTTACGAGTCTTATAACCCTTAGCCAACAATCCCTTACGCGAACGCGGGTGACCTCCCGAAGCACGGCCTTCACCGCCACCCATCGGGTGATCAACAGGGTTCATCACGACGCCACGGTTACGCGGACGGCGACCGAGCCAACGCTTGCGGCCGGCCTTGCCCGAGCTCTCGAGGTTGTGATCGACGTTCGATACCACGCCTATCGTAGCGCGGCAAGTTACGAGTACCATACGAGTCTCGCCTGAAGGCAACTTGATGATAGCGAATTTTCCTTCGCGTGCCAGAAGCTGAGCATACGAACCGGCCGAACGTGCCATCGCAGCACCCTGACCGGGGTAGAGTTCAATGTTATGTACTACGGTTCCCAGAGGTATTTCGCTCAGGAACAGAGTGTTTCCGACTTCGGGGGCTACGCCTGCGCCGCTCATGACCGTCTGGCCTACCTGAAGGCCATTCGGAGCGAGGATATAGCTCTTCTCGCCGTCGGCGTACACCACCAGAGCGATGCGTGCCGTACGGTTCGGGTCGTACTCGATAGTCTTTACAGTTGCGGCAATACCGTCCTTCGAGCGCTTGAAGTCGACGTTACGATACATCTGCTTGTGACCTCCGCCGATATAGCGCATGGTCATCTTACCCGTATTGTTACGTCCGCCCGTGCTCTTCTTGGCACTGAGCAACGACTTTTCAGGCGTCGTGCAAGTGATCTCGTCGAAAGCGCCTATGATCTTATGTCTCGTACCGGCTGTTACCGGCTTAAACTTTCTTACTGCCATGTCTGTTAGATATTACTGTAAAAATCTATCTTGTCTCCATCCTTCAAGGTGACAACGGCCTTCTTGAAGTTGTTGGCGCGGCCCTCCAGAAGGCCCGCCTTCGTGTAGCGGCTCTTGAGCTTGCCCATGTAGTTGATGGTGTTGACATCCGTCACCACGACGTTGTACATCTGCTCCACCGCGTTGCGGATCTGCAGCTTGTTAGCTCTAACGTCGACGATAAAACCGTAGCGGTTCAGTTTTTCGCCCTGAATCGTCATCTTCTCGGTCAAAATAGGCTTAATTATAATTTCCATCTCTCTTGCGTTTTTAAGCTAACATTACATTCAATACGTTCTCCGCGCCCTCGACCATTACCAGCACGTTGGCATTCATCACCTCATAGGTGTTGATGTTGGCGGCCAGAATAGGCTTTACAGAGGGGATGTTGCGGCATGACAGCTGAAGGTTTGCATTGCCTTCGGGCAGTACCAGAAGCACCTTCTTGTCGGCCACCTTCAGGGCCTTGGTCATGGCCTCGACCTGCTTGGTCTTCGGGGCCTCGAGCGACGGCGACTCGACTACCGTGATAGCGCCGGCCTGAGCCTTGTAGGTCAGGGCGCTGCGGCGTGCCAGACGCTTGAGCTTCTTGTTGAGCTTGAAGCTGTAGTCGCGGGGTACGGGACCGAATACGCGGCCGCCTCCCGGGAACAGCGGTGACTTGATGCTGCCGCAACGTGCGCCGCCGGTACCCTTCTGACGCTTGAGCTTGCGCGTCGATCCAGCTACCTCGTTACGCTGCTTCGACTTGTGCGTACCCTGACGCTGATCGGCCAGATACTGCTTCACGTCGAGATAGATAGCGTGGTCATTAGCCTCCACGCCGAAGACCGCATCCGAAAGGACTACCTTGCGTCCGGTCTCTTGTCCTTGTGTGTTATAAACAGCTAATTCCATACTACTTCTCAATTGTTAAATAAGCACCTTTTGCCCCGGGAATCGAACCCTTCACCAGAATGAGGTTGTTCTCGGGAATAATCTTCAATACCTTCAGGTTAACGACCTTAACCTGATCGCCGCCCATGCGTCCGGCCAAACGCTTGCCCTTGAACACACGCGACGGATAAGACGACGCACCCAGCGAACCCGGCTTACGCTGACGGTTGTGCTGACCGTGAGTCTGGCCGCCGACACCGCCGAAACCGTGACGCTTTACTACGCCCTGAAAGCCCTTACCCTTCGAGATCCCCGTAACGTCTACCCAGTCCTCCTCCGAGAACATGTCGACCGTGAGAGTATCACCGAGGTTCACTTCGGGCATACCCTTGAACTCAGCCATCTTGCGCTTGGGGGTAGTGCCGGCCTTCTTGAAGTGACCTAACAAACTGTTGCTGGTGTGTTTTTCACTTTTGTCGTCATAGGCAACCTGAACGGCCTCATACGAATCCTTCTCGACCGTCTTAATTTGCGTAACTACACACGGACCAGCCTCAATGACAGTGCATGGTATGTTCTTACCCTCGGCACTGTAAACGGAAGTCATTCCGATCTTCTTTCCAATTAGTCCTGACATTTTTCTGTCGAATTACGTTTGTTGAATAAAGTGATTTGTCTTCTTGAGTCTATATTTTCGTTCGTAAATATCTCCTCGCGGAAAACGCACGTCGGCGGGGCGTCGCCTTTTGCCGCGCCCCGCACGTGCCTGTCGTTATCAAACCTTGATCTCGACCTCCACTCCCGAAGGAAGCTCCAGCTTCATCAGCGCGTCGATGGTCTTGGGCGTTGACGAGTAGATGTCGATGATACGCTTGAAGGTGCAGAACTGGAACTGCTCACGCGCCTTCTTGTTGACGAAGGTCGAGCGGTTGACCGTAAAAATCTGCTTCTTCGTGGGCAGGGGCACCGGACCGCTTACCATGGCGTCCGTTGACTTCACCGTCTTCACGATCTTCTCGGCCGACTTGTCAACCAAGTTGTGGTCGAAAGACTTGAGTTTGATTCTAATTTTCTGGTTCATATTTTAACTCGTTATTATTCTAAATCCTTACGCTTTCCGCTCTTCTCGATGATCTCCTTGGCGAGGTTTGCGGGAACCTCCTCGAAGTGCGAGAACTCCATCGACGACGTAGCGCGTCCCGACGAGATCGTACGCAGCACGGTCACGTAGCCGAACATCTCCGACAGCGGCACCATAGCCTTAACGACGCGGGCCGTACCCTTCGACTCCATGCCCTGAATCTGGCCGCGGCGCTTGTTCAGGTCGCCGATGATGTCACCCATGTTCTCCTCGGGCGTAACAACCTCGACTGACATGATGGGCTCCATGATAACCGAACCGGCCTTGGGAGCAGCCTGACGGAAACCGTTGCGGGCGCAGATCTCGAATGAGAGCTGATCCGAATCCACAGGGTGGAACGAACCGTCCTTGAGCGTAACTTTCATCGAATCGATCGAGTAGCCTGCGAGGGCGCCGTTGGCCATAGCCGACTCGAAGCCCTTCTGCACGGCGGGAATGAACTCCTTGGGGATATTTCCGCCCTTGACCTCGTCCACGAAGGTGAGACCCGGCTTGCCGTCCTCGGCGGGGCCGATCTCGAAGATGATGTCGGCGAACTTACCGCGGCCACCGGTCTGCTTCTTGAATACCTCACGGTGCTGAACCGTCTTGGTAAGAGCCTCCTTGTAGTTAACCTGCGGTGCTCCCTGATTGATCTCCACACCGAACTCGCGGCGCAGACGGTCGACGATGATGTCGAGGTGAAGCTCACCCATACCGCTGATGATCGTCTGACCCGTCTCCTCGTCGGTACGTACCGTGAAGGTAGGATCCTCCTCTGCCAGCTTGGCCAGAGCGATGCCCAGCTTGTCGAGATCCTTCTGGGTCTTGGGCTCAACGGCCAGACCGATCACAGGCTCGGGGAAGGTCATCTGCTCGAGTACCAGAGGTGCGTTCTCGGCCGTAAGCGTATCACCCGTACGGATCTCCTTGAAGCCGACGGCGGCGCAGATATCACCTGCCTCGACTCTCTCCAGAGGGTTCTGCTTGTTGGCGTGCATCTGATACAGACGGCTGATACGCTCGCGCTTGCCGCTGCGTGCGTTCAGCACGTATGAACCGGCGTCCAGTGCGCCCGAATATACACGGACAAATGCCAGACGGCCTACGAAGGGATCGGTTGCGATCTTGAATGCCAGTCCGCAGAAGGGATCGTCTATGGTAGCGTGGCGAACCTCCTTCTCCTCGGTCTTGGGGTTGATACCCTCGACGGGGGGTACGTCCAGCGGCGAGGGCAGGAACGCGATGATCGAGTCGAGCAGCTTCTGCACACCCTTGTTGTGGAACGACGAACCGCAGAGCATGGGCACGAGCGTCATGTTGATCGTAGCCTTGCGGATTGCGGCGATAAGCTCGTCGGCGGTGATCGAATCGGGGTCCTCGAAGAACTTCTCCATCAGGGCCTCGTCCGTAGCGGCAACCTCCTCGATGAGCTTCGAACGCCACTCGGCGGCCTCGGCCTTCATGTTGTCGGGGATCTCCTTCAGCACGAAGTTGTCGCGGACGGTCTTGTCGTCGAAGTAGTAGATCGCATTATTATATATAAGGTCTATCAAGCCCTCGAACTTGTCCTCCGAACCGATGGGCAGCACTACCGGCAGTGCCGTAGCACCGAAGTGCTCCTTGATCTGGGCGCATACCGACAGGAAGTCGGCGCCCGTACGGTCCATCTTGTTCACGTAACCGATACGGGGTACGTGGTATTTGTCGGCCTGACGCCATACCGTCTCCGACTGGGGCTCGACACCGCCCACAGCGCAGAACGTAGCAACGGCGCCGTCAAGTACGCGCAACGAACGCTCCACCTCGACCGTGAAGTCGACGTGTCCCGGAGTATCGATCAGGTTGATCTGATACTGCTTGTCCTTATAGTGCCAGAATGCGGTGGTTGCAGCCGACGTGATGGTGATACCACGCTCCTGCTCCTGAACCATCCAGTCCATCGTGGCGCCGCCCTCGTGAACCTCACCGATCTTGTGGGTCTTACCCGTGTAGAAGAGGATACGCTCCGAGGTGGTCGTCTTACCGGCATCGATGTGCGCCATGATACCGATGTTACGAGTATAGTTAAGATCTCTTGCCATTTAACGTTACCTTTATTAGAATCTGAAATGCGCGAATGCCTTGTTCGCCTCAGCCATGCGGTGCATCTCCTCCTTACGCTTGTAGGCGGCACCCTGCTGATTGTAGGCATCGACTATCTCTGCTGCGAGTTTCTCGGCCATAGACTTACCGGCGCGCTTGCGTGAGTAAAGGACAAGGTTTTTCATGGAAATCGAAATCTTGCGCTCCGGTCTAACCTCCATAGGAACCTGGAAGGTCGCACCTCCGATACGCTTCGACTTTACTTCGACTTGGGGTGTGATATTCTCAAGAGCCTGTTTCCAGATTTCCAGCGGAGACTTATCAGCATCCTTCATCTTCTTGCTCACCAGCTCCAGACTGTCGTAGAAGATGGTGTAAGCAATACTCTTCTTTCCATCCAGCATAAGGTTGTTCACGAAACGAGTCACCTCGACATCGTTGAACTTGGGATCTGGAAGTAGAATTCGCTTTCTTGGCTTAGCTTTTCTCATTTTATTTCTTGTAGTTAATACGATTGACTATGGGAGTTTATTTCTTTCCGGGGGCTGCCTTTCCTGCCTTCGGGCGCTTTGCTCCGTACTTCGAGCGGCGCTGACGGCGTCCGTCCACACCTGCCGAGTCGAGGGCTCCGCGAACCAAGTGATAACGTACACCCGGCAGGTCCTTTACACGACCGCCGCGTACCAATACGATTGAGTGCTCCTGCAGGTTGTGGCCCTCGCCCGGGATATAGGCGTTAACCTCCTTGCCGTTGGTCAATCTTACACGCGCCACCTTACGCATAGCCGAGTTAGGCTTCTTCGGGGTCGTAGTGTACACACGCGTACATACGCCGCGACGCTGGGGACACGCTGCGAGTGCCGGAGACTTACTCTTGTCCTCCAGACTTACTCGACCGTTTCTTACTAACTGTTGAATAGTTGGCATTGTAAAACTTTTTGTCCTTTAATGTTAATTAATCAATTCCGTTTCCAAAAACGTCCAAAACGGATTGCAAAGGTAAGCAATTTTTTTTAATAACACTACTTGACTCAATCTTTTTTCGGCTTTTTCCAGCATTTTACGCCTAAAGCGATTCTTTTTGCTTATACATTTCTACAAACTATAATGTTTTATTTATACATATATCGGAAACAGGGTATTTTTCAACGCATTAAAACTCCTTGTCGCGGCGCCCGCCGTCGGCCGTCTGCCGTCATGCGCCAGCTCCTACGGCTGCCGCGCCGTCCGGAGCGGTACGGCAGCCGCACGGCATGGCAAACACGCTAATTGACCGGACTTTATCCCTGCCAAACCGCGATACGGCACCTTCACGGGCTGGACGCTTACGGAAGCAAACCATAAAAAAGTTATACTGGCACACGGCAAATTGCTATTTTTTCGTCTCTAAATTTTGTTCTCGAGCTTACATTTTCCTATATTTGCATTCAGCGCCCCTCAGGGAGTGCCCGAACGTCCTGCCGCCCCAACCTCGGCATGCCGTTTGCCGATGCCGCCGCAGGCGGCCACCGAAACATATTCGCACCTGAAGAGCCTGATGAAAAAGAACCTGCTCCGCATACTGATGCCGACACTCATTGCCGGCATGGCCTTGATGTCTGCCCTGACCGTCCACGCTTCGGCACGGTACGGCTTTTTCATTTCCCTACATCTGCAGCAGGGCATTGCAAACGCATCGGCCCAACGCGCAAACCGTATCAACGCATACCATACCAATACGACCGATATTCCCGCCGCTCTGCTTGTACGCATGTCGCGCCACATCGCGCCCGGACACTTCGGTCTCGGAGCGGCAACACACATACGGGCCGCAGCAGACGTCCGCGCCGGCATTCGTGCTGGAGCCGGTGCCGGCGCCGATATGCGGATCAAGGCCGCCGACGTACAGCACTCGCGCCCCGACCGCTCGGTAGACCGCAATCTGGAGGATTTCGTCGCCACGCTCAGCGGGATAGAGCTTGTGCTGCTGGTTCTGGCCATAGTGCTGCCCGTATCCGTAATCACACCGCTGCTGGCCGTGCTTCTGTTCGGCCGCCGCTGCGACCGCTGCGGGCGCCTGCACGCCATGCGCGACACGGCGCACAGCCGCCACGACGACGGCGCCGTCACCAAGAACGGGCGGCGCATATACAGATATGTCGTCACCCGCACCTGCCGCCATTGCGGCCATACCGACTTCCACGAGCAGGCCCGCAACTGACCCGTCCGACATACCCCATACGGACACACACCCGCCAATCACAATACATAACATATAAACCCGCTACGCCCGACGGCCGCTTCGCGCATAGGCCGTCTGCTTCGGACAACGCGTCGGCATGCACGCCGTATCTTACGCCGTGCAGATCCGGCATCTGCGCCTGCAAGCGTCCCGCGCGGCGGCCAAAGTGCACATAGAGCCGTGGCGCAAGGTCGATTTTCGGGTTTTAAGGTGCAAAAAAAGGGTTTTTTGCATATCTTTGCTCCTCGGTTGAATATATATCAAAACAGCAATATACACAATGGACTACAATTTCAAGCAGATCGAATCCAAGTGGCGGCAGCGCTGGGTCGAGCGGCGCACCTATCACGTCGAGATCGACCCCAACCGCCCCAAGTATTATGTCCTCGACATGTTCCCCTACCCGTCGGGTGCGGGACTGCATGTGGGACACCCGCTGGGATACATTGCATCGGACATATACGCACGTTACAAGCGTCTGTGCGGATACAACGTGCTGCACCCGATGGGATACGACGCCTTCGGTCTGCCGGCCGAGCAGTACGCCATACAGACGGGGCAGCACCCCGCCGTCACAACCGAGCAGAACATCGCCCGCTACCGCGAGCAGCTGGACAAGATCGGATTCTCGTTCGACTGGGACCGTGAGGTGCGCACGTGCGACCCCGCATACTATAAATGGACGCAGTGGGCCTTCCTTAAGATGTACGCCCACTACTATGACCGCCGCGCGCAGAAGGCCATGCCCATAAGCGCACTCGAGGAGCACTTCGCCGCGCACGGCACCGAGGGCGTCGACGCCGCCTGCACCACCGACATGGAGTTCACGGCCGAGCAGTGGGCCTCGTGGGACGAGCCCCGCCGCGAGCAGGTGCTGCAGAACTACCGTCTGGCCTACCGCGCCGACACGATGGTCAACTGGTGTCCCAAGTTGGGAACGGTGCTGGCCAACGACGAGGTGAAGGACGGGCTGTCGGTACGCGGAGGTTACCCCGTCGAGCAGAAGCGCATGAAGCAGTGGTCGCTGCGTGTGACGGCATACGCCCAGCGGCTGCTTGACGGTCTGGATACGCTCGAATGGAGCGAGTCGCTCAAGGAGATCCAGCGCAACTGGATCGGGCGTTCGGTCGGCGCGCAGGTCTTCTTCGACATCAAGGACTCGGACCGCAAGCTCGAGATCTTCACCACGCGCCCCGACACCATCTTCGGTGTGACGTTCATGGTCATCGCGCCCGAGCACGAGTGGGTTTCGGAGCTTACGACGCCCGAAAACCGCGCCGCCGTCGAGGAGTACATCGAGCAGACGAAGAAGCGTTCGGAGCGTGAGCGTATAGCCGAGACGCGCCGCGTGAGCGGCGTGGCCACGGGCTCGTACGCCATAAACCCCTTCACGGGCAAGCAGATCCCAATCTACATATCGGACTACGTGCTGGCGGGATACGGTACGGGGGCCATCATGGCCGTGCCGGCACACGACTCGCGCGACTACGCCTTCGCACGACACTTCGGACTGGAGATCATCCCCGTGGTCGAGGGCGGCGACATCGAGAAGGAGTCGTACGACGCCAAGAGCGGCCGCATGATCAACTCGGGATTCCTCACGGGCATGGATGTCAAGGAGGCGATACCCGCCATGTTCGACGAGATCGAACGCCGCCATCTGGGCAAGCGTCTTGTGAACTACCGCCTGCGTGACGCCATCTTCTCGCGCCAGCGTTACTGGGGCGAGCCGTTCCCCATATACTACAAGGGCGACACGGCATATCCCCTGCCGGAGGACAAGCTGCCTCTGGAGCTGCCCCCGATCGAAAACTTCGGCCCCACGGAGCAGGGCGAACCGCCCTTGGCACGTGTGAAGGGCTGGACTACGGAGGAGGGATATCCGCTCGAGCTATCCACGATGCCGGGATTTGCCGGATCGTCGGCATACTACCTGCGATACATGGACCCGCACAACGACAAGGCCCTCGTATCAAAGCAGGCGGACGAGTACTGGCGCAGCGTCGACCTCTACGTCGGAGGTATCGAGCACGCCACGGGACACCTGATGTACTCACGCTTCTGGAACATGTTCCTCTATGATCTGGGATACGTGTGCGAGAAGGAGCCATTCAAGAAGCTCGTCAACCAAGGCATGATACAGGGTCGCTCGAACTTCGTCTACCGCATCGTCGGCACCAACAAGTTCGTCTCGCTGGGGCTGCGCTCGCAGTACCAGACGCAGGAGATACACGTCGACGTGAACATCGTCCGCAACGACCAGCTCGACCTTGAGGCCTTCCGCCGCTGGCGCCCCGAATTCGCCGATGCGGAGTTCATCCTCGAGGACGGGAAGTATATCTGCGGCTGGGCCATCGAGAAGATGTCCAAGTCGATGTACAACGTCGTCAACCCCGACAACATAGTCGAGAACTACGGCGCCGACACGCTCCGCATGTATGAGATGTTCCTCGGCCCCATCGAGCAGTCGAAGCCGTGGGATACGAACGGCATAGACGGCGTACACAAGTTCCTGCGCAAGTTCTGGCGTCTCTACTTCGACCGCGACGGAGAGCTCGCCCTTACGGACGAGAAGCCTACGGCCGCCGAGATGAAGACCCTGCACAAGACAATCAAGAAGGTGCGCGAGGATATCGAGAACTTCTCGTTCAACACCTCCGTATCGGCATTCATGATATGCCTCAACGAGCTGGGGCAGTGCCGCAAGCGCGCCGTGCTCGAACCGCTGGCCGTACTTATAGCCCCCTTCGCGCCGCACTTGGCCGAGGAGCTCTGGGAGACGATGGGTCACGAAGGGTCGGTATTCGACGCCTCGTACCCCACCTTCGACGAGAAGCATCTCGAGGAGAGCGCATTCGAATATCCCGTCATGGTAAACGGCAAGCTGCGCTTCAAGCAGGAGTATCCTCTCTCGGCCACGGCCGCACAGATCGAAGACTCGATCGTCAAGGCCGAAGCCGCACAGAAGTGGCTTGCGGGCAAGACTCCCAAGAAGGTGATCGTCGTGCCGGGCAAGATCATCAATCTGGTAATATAGGATCCGGGAATATAGGTAGTTTAACAGAAGAAAACCTCCGGACATGAAACTTGCAGTCATGCTGGCCGTCGCGGCCGCCGCGGCGATAAGCGCCTCGGCGCAGGAGCCGCTCGAGGTCAAGCTGTGGGACAACGCCACGGCCCCGCACTCGAACGCCATCACACAGCCCGAACAGACAGGTGAGGGCAAACGCATCTCGCACACCACCGAGGCCGTACTCTACATCTACCGCCCCGCCGAGGGGCAGGCCACGGGACAGACCGTAGTGGTATGTCCGGGCGGAGGTTACTGGCTCGTGGCGATGAGCCACGAGGGCGATGACGTGGGCCGTTGGTTCGCCCAGCACGGCATCACGGCCGCCGTACTCAAGTACCGCATGCCGAACGGCCATCCCGAGGTGCCGACGGAGGATGCACTCGAGGCCCTGCGATACATGCGCGAGAAGTATCCGCACAAACAGGAGGCACGGCAGGTGGGGATCATGGGATTCTCGGCCGGGGGGCATCTGGCCGCCGCAACGGGCGTAGGGGCACTCGCCAAATACCTCCATGCGCAGAGCGATCCGCGTCCCGACTTCATGCTTCTGTTCTATCCCGTCATAACGTCGGGGGAGAAGAGCCACCGCGGCTCCTTCGACAACCTTCTCGGGGCCGACCGCACCGAGGAGCAGAGCCTCGAATGGTCTGTCGAACGCCTTGTCGACAAGGCTACCCCTCCCGCGCTATTCATCCTCTCGGACGATGACGGAGGCGTGCCTCCACAGAACTCGACCATGATGTACAACGCCATGAAGCAGGCCGGAATACCCGCCTCGCTCTATATCCTGCCCGAGGGCGGACACGGATGGGGCATCAAGGAGTCGTTCCGATATCGGGAACTGTGGCAGAGCCTCACGCTCGACTGGCTCGCCCGCATCGCGCCCGAAAAATAACGGGCAGCGTTTTCATCGCAGGGACAAACGCCCGACACGAAAGAGACACGCCGTGCGATGCCGCAACGACACGCACGGCGTGAATGTTTTTCCATCGCGCCCGAGGCCGAAACCGGCAACATAGCGAACACATATACATATTATCCATCCATACTACCCGATGAAACGATTTGCTCTGATTCTCATTCTTGCGGCACTGGCCGCTGCGGCCTGCGACAACCGCCCCCATGCGGCGGCAGGCAAACCAAAGTATCTGTGGTTCGACGCCACGGCCAACTTCGAACGTTTTGCCGTGCGCGACTCCGTCGACTTCTATCTCGACAAGGCGTGCCGCGCGGGATTCAACCGCATCGTAGTCGATGTGCGTCCCGTCGAGGGCGACGTGCTCTACAACAGCGACCTGCTTCCCCGACTCAAAACCATCGACGGCACTACCGTCGACCGCGACTGGGACTATCTCCGCTACTTCATCGACGCCGCCCACAGCCGCGGCATGAAGGTTACGGCCAGCGTCACGGTCTTCGCCGCAGGTTCGCCCCCGCGCCATCAGGGCCCCGTATATGACGACCCCGAGACCTTTGTCGGCCGCACATGTATCGAATACACGCCTCAGGGTATGGTCGACATACGCGACCAGAGCGACAAGGTGGCGGCATTCCTCAACCCCGCCATGCCCGAGAACCGCGACTATGCCATCGCATTTATCGGCGAGCTGACCGAGCGGTACGACATAGACGGTCTCTCGCTCGACTACTGTCGCTATCCCGATATGTACGGAG
Organism: uncultured Alistipes sp.; assembly: GCA_900546065.1. GTDB lineage: Bacteria > Bacteroidota > Bacteroidia > Bacteroidales > Rikenellaceae > Alistipes > Alistipes merdipullorum. Next base: position 111,952 of record URBK01000004.1, on the reverse strand, counting down.
ACTTTTCGGACTTCTCGCGCCGCGACTTCGAACACCACATAGGCCGCAAGGTCGACACGTGGCCGCAGGATATATTCTCATTCGACACCTCGGGGGCCGTCGTCCCCGGCCCGCTCTATCACCGGTGGTGGAGCTACCGCGCCGGCGTCATCAGCAGCTTCATCGCCGCCGCAGCCGATACCGTACACGCCCTGCGCCCCGACACCGAACTCAGCTATTGGGCCGCATCGTGGATAAACGGTCTATACGGCACGGCGCAGAACTGGGCCAGCGCTTCATTCCCGCTGCACAAGGAGCCGTACACGTATGAGTGGTGCGACGAGGAGTATGACCGTGCGGGATTCGCCGCACACCTCGACAGCTTCATGCTCGGCGCATACCTCGACCGCATATACGGTCCCGACGACCCCGAATCCATCGAGTTCGCCACGGCACGCGCGCGCCGCGCCATCATGGGCGACTGCCGTCTCTACGGAACGATTTACGCCCCGTTGCACAAAACCAACATCGCGGATGCCGTCTATGTATGTCTGCGCGACACCGAGGGACTTATGGTCTTCGATATATGTCAGGTCATAGAGTTCGACCTCTGGGACGACATACGCAGCGGCATCCTGCGCGCCGAGCCCGACATTGCGGCCTCGATACCGGAGGCTCCCGCCCGCAACTGACCCCGCCCCACGCGATATGAAACATTGAAGACACCGCCAAACCGACCTAAACTGACATATAATGAAACAGACTATCACCATTGCGCGCATGGCAGCGCTTCTGGCCGCCGTCGTGCTTGCGGCGACACTCCCCGCAGCGGCCCGCAGCACGGAGAAGAATCCCTCAAAACAGAAGACAGACCTTACACAACCGCACCGTTACGTCAATCCGACCGGTGATGCCTTCCCCGTCATGGCGTGGTACTCGCTTCTGGGGGATCAGGTCACGCCCGACCGTTACCGTGAGATGGCCGCGGCGGGTATCAACCTCTCCTTCTCGCACTTCTCGACAGCCGACGAGGTGGCGGCGGCATTCGACGCCTGCCGCGGCACCGGCGTCAAGCTGCTCATAATGTGCGGGGAGATGGCATCCGACCCCGAGGCGACCGTACGCCGCTTCCGCCGCGAGAAGGACAATGCGGGGTATTTCCTGCGTGACGAGCCTATATGCGACGCCTTCGGCGAGCTGGCCGCGTGGGCACGCCGCATACGCTCCGAGGACGACAGCCGCATGCTCTATCTCAACCTGCTGCCGAACTACGTCTCGCCCCGCGACCTGCATGCCGACTCCTATGCCGACTACGTACGCCGCTTCATCGACGAGGTGGGGCTCGGACTCGTATCCTTCGACCACTATCCCGTCACCTTCGACGGCCTGCGACCCGAGTTCTACGCCAACCTCGAGGACATTGCGGCCGAGTCGCGCCGCGCCGGCGTCCCCTTCTGGGCCTTTGCCCTTGCCACGGCGCACGACCCCTACCCCGCGGCTACGCGCGCATCCCTCCGCCTGCAGGTATTCAGCAATCTGGCATACGGCGCGCAGGGAATACAATACTTCACCTACACTTCGCCCGGCACCGAGGTGTGGAACTTCCACAACGCCCCCATCGACCATGAGGGTCTGCGCACCGAGGTCTACGACCTGCTGCGCGAGATCAACGGCTGCATACACGCCCTTGAGGATGTCTTCCTCGGCGCCCGCACGCTGTGGGTAGGACATACGGGCAGCACAATACCCAAAGGTACCCGTCCACCCGGGCAGCTGCCGCCGCAGATACGCCGTGTGGAGGCTGACGGTCAGGGAGTTCTGGTATCGCTGCTGCAAAACGGCGGCAAGCGATATCTGATGATCGTCAACCGCGACCTTGGCCGTGAGCAGCGCGTCACCGTCGAGACCACGGACGGCGTACGCAGAGTCATGCCCGACGGCAGCCGCACCGACGCCTCGCGCTACGCCCAGACTCTGGCCGTCGAGGCGGGCGACATGCTTCTGTTCGAATTGCCGGATTGACAATACGGGCCGCAAAACGATATGGAAAGAGAGATAATTAATTCATTGTTATTTTTATAACAATCAAAAAAAGTATTATATTTGCATCCGAAACACGAACGTATTAAAACATAAACGTTATGGCTTACTTAACAACCGAAAAACTGACCATCGTCGGCGCTGCCGGCATGATCGGGTCGAATATGGCGCAGACGGCTCTCATGATGAAGCTCACGCCTAACATTTGTCTTTACGATCCCTTCGCACCTGCCCTCGAGGGCGTGGCCGAGGAGCTCTTCCACTGCGGTTTCGAAGGAGCCGCCATAACCTATACCTCTGATATCAAGGAGGCCCTCACCGATGCCAAGTACATCGTATCGTCGGGCGGCGCCGCACGTAAGGCCGGCATGACCCGCGAGGACCTGCTCAAGGGCAACGCTGCCATCGCCGAGGAGCTCGGTAAGAATATCCGCACCTACTGCCCCGACGTCAAGCACGTGGTCATCATCTTCAACCCCGCCGACATCACGGGTCTGATCACCCTCATCTACTCGGGTCTGAAGCCTTCGCAGCTGACCACCCTCGCCGCGCTCGACAGCACGCGTCTGCGCAGCGAGCTGGCCAAGTATTTCCACATATCTCCCGACGAGGTTTGCAACAGCCGTACATACGGCGGCCACGGCGAGCAGATGGCCGTATTCGCATCTACCACGACCGTTCAGGGCAAGCCCCTCACCGAGTTTATCGGCACCAAGATCTCGCAGGAGGATTGGGACGCTCTGCGTCAGCGCGTAATTCAGGGCGGCAAGCACATCATCGACCTGCGCGGCCGCTCGTCATTCCAGAGCCCCGCATACGTCTCGATCGAGATGATCGCCGCAGCCATGGGCGGCCCCGCATTCCGCTGGCCCGCCGGCGTCTACGTTTCGACGCCCGAGTTTGACCACATCATGATGGCCATGGAGACCTCGATCACCCGCGACGGCGTAAGCTACAAGGTCGTAGAGGGTCTGCCCGAGGAGCACGCCGCTCTGAAGAAGAGCTACGAGCACCTCTGCGCACTGCGTGACGAGGTTATCGAGATGGGTGTACTTCCTCCCATCGCCGAGTGGAACAAGATCAACCCCAACCTCAAGTAACAGGAGGTCTCGCGACAACTCTCCGCAGCCGCGTCAATCGCGCGCAGGCTCGGAAGAGATCCGAAAACAAGAGCGGCGTACCGTCGGGTACGCCGCTCCTTTTTTGTATCCTTCATATCAACCCGACGGCCGCCATCAATACTCGACGGCCGTCCACTCCTGTCGATTCATCGGCCGCGCCCGAAACCCGACGGCCGCCATTATCATCGATTCAACGGACGTGCAGACACACGCTATTCGCGCGCCACGTCATATTCGCCCGCGCCGCCGTGGAATTCGTTATTCTCGATCACGTCGTTCACGACACGCTCGAAGAGGAAACGATGGGTATTCCAGTGCATCTGGGGATAGTCCTTGTTCTGACGCACAACATTGCGGCGGAAGACAAGGCCGTCGACCGAGCGGGCGTAGAGTATCGGCATGTCGAACGTGTCGAACTCGTTATCCTCGATAACGATGCCGCTGTGGAAATACTTCTCCTGCAACAGCAGCTCCGGAACCTCGGGATAGATCGAGATCACGGCATTCGTAAACTGGTACATGCTTGTCAGCGCGTCGATGAAGCGGTTGCCGCGGATCGTAACGTCGCGGCACGCGCCCGTCTCATACCATCCGTTGCAGTCGCCACAGAGCAGAATGGCCGTACCCGACGTATGGTCGAAGAGGTTGTTCTCCACGACGGTGCGGCGCGGCGTGCTGAACAGCGCCCCGCGTGCGCGGTTGTTGCGTATGACGTTGTCGGCAAAGAGCACCTCGGGCGTCCACTCCAGATTCTCGATGCCGAAGTCGTCACCGCGGCCTATGGCCTCGTCCAGAGGCTTCTCGAAGGTTATGCGGAAACGCTTCACACCCTTGTCCACGGGAGCGTCGACAGCCTCGATAGAGGTGATGACGTTGGTGCCATCCATGATCTCCATACGGCGCGAGGCGATGAACTGCACCTCGTCGCCGGCATGTCCCCAGACGAAACCGTAGCTCTGGCCGTGCATGTAGTCGGCCGTCAGCGTATGGTCGTTCTCGCGGCCGCTGACCTTGAGATAGGTGCCGTGGACGTTGATCGCATCGTCCATCATACCCTCATACAGGCCGCCGCGCGAGACGATGCGTCCCTTGCAGCCCGAGAAGTGCGTAGCGTCGGCCTGCGTGGTGAAGTAACGGGGATCCTCCTCGCCGCGCAGCGCCACCGAGAAGCCGTCGAGCGTGATCCCGTCGCACACCTGAGCCAGAAGGCCCATACCCTCGGCATAGTGTACTGTCACGTTCTCCAGAAGGGCATCGGTGTCGCGATAGAGGAATATGCCGGGAGCGGGACGTCCGTAGCCGCGGAACGCTACGACCGTGCCCTCGACCAGAGCCTCGTTGCGCCACGGCGCGAGGATCGTGCGCGGTGCGACCTCCGTTACGCCGCGCGTGCCCAGAGAGATGTCGCCCGAATTATACAACACATGCCGCGTATCGCCCTCGAAGGCTATGCCCCATGCGGGGACATGCTCCCAGCCCTCGCCCTTGGCGACAAACATGCTGTCGCGTATCTCATACTCGACCCACGGCGCCACCTCGTAGGTGATCATACCCGCCTCGGGGTCGTTCTTCACGACACGCACCTGACTTATATGGGGGTTGGCGAAGTCGATGCTCAGATTACGCACCGTGCAGTCGCTGCAGTCGACCACGGCCACGGGAAGCATCCGTCCGTGGAAGATCAGCTCGGCACCCTGACCGTCGAAGATGACGTTGTGCATATCCTCCAGAACGATACCCACCGACTTCGGGTTCGGCTGGTCGTGGTTCGAGATGTAATATTCGCGGCTGATGGCGCCGTCGGGATGGAAGTCGTAACGGCCCGCAGGCAGTGTGATGCGTATGTTGCGGCCGCGGCTCAACGCCTTGATCTCCTTAAGCGCCTCCTTCATCAGCGGCGCCGAATTCTCGCCGCTGTCGGGACGCAGACCGTAATCCGCAAGATCGTATGTCGTGGTACAGGACACGGCCGCCAGCGTCACCAGCATGGCCAGAAGTAGACGGGGTTTCATTTTCTTCGGGTCGGTTTTATGGGTTATATATGTTATATCTCTATAAAGGTACGCATAAACTCCCGAAGAGAGAAACACCGCGTTGCTTTTTACGCAAAAAAAGAGTAACTTCACATCGCACGCGGTCAGCTACTGCCAACTGCACATCACCGTCCAAACCCCACCCTGATGGAAAAACATATTGACCCGAAGCCTATTGTCCCGTACCGGATACTCTTTGCCGCCGCCATTCTCAGCGTCATTGCCGCCTTCACGGCAACAGCCGCGGCAGCGCCCCGCGACAGAGATAATATCACCGCCGAGACTGCCGACACGATGCCACGCCACCGTCTGCACAACGACCTTTACCGCGTGCGTATATCGACCGACAACGGACGGCGACGCATCAAGGTACACGGCGCTCTGGTCTCCGACATCACCCGCCGCGACCGCAACAACATCGACACCACGGGAGCCGCCCGCACGTTGATGGGCTTTGCGATGTTCACCGACGACTTCTCCACGCCGGTAAGAGTACGCGTAAGGCGTCGGGGCCGTCCATTCGACAGCGTCGAGGTGCGGCCCGCGGCATACGCCATACCTACGCGCCGCATATCGCGCCGCACGGTAGAGTTCACCTTGGAGAGGCCCACGCAGAAGGTATCCGTAGAGTTTGACGGCGACCGCGCCCGCAACCTCTTCGTACTGCCCGACCTGCCCGATACGGCGGCGCCGCGCGCCTCCTCGCCCGACACGCTCTACTTCGGCGAAGGGGAGCACCACGCAGGACTTATCACTCTGCGCTCGGGGCAGACACTCTACATAGACGAAGGGGCCGTCGTCTACGGCACCGTCCGCTCGTACGACACACACGACATCACGATCGCCGGGCGGGGCATACTGTGCGGGTCGTATGCGCCGCACCACTTGGATACACGCCGCGTGATGGTCGATCTGGTCGGATGCCGCAACGTCTCGATATCGGGCATCCTGCTGCGCGACTCGCCCAGCTGGACGCTCTGCATACAGCGTTCGGAGAGTGTACGCATAGAGAACGTAAAACAGATATGCTGGATGCGCAACTCCGACGGCGTGGATCTGTGCAACTCGCGAGGTGTCGTCATGGAGGGGTGTTTCATGCGCAACTACGACGACAACATATCGCTCAAGAACGAGCCGTGGAACGTCGGCGACACACGCGACATCACCATACGTGAGTGCGTCCTCTGGGCCGACTGCGCACATAACTTCCTCGTCGGGCCCGAGTCCGATCCGCGCTTCCGCACCGACGACGTCGAGTTTGCGGACTGCATCCTCCTCGAGGGGCGCGAGACCCTATATCCATACAAGGGAGCCATGGCGATGATGATATCCGACGAAGGGCGCTTTTCGAACATACGCATACGCCGCATCACGGTCGACGATCCGCGCGGCGCCTCGCTCTTCTCGTTCGACTACTGCAAGTTCAATACGCGCGGCCGCGAGGCGCGCGACATCCTCATTGAGGATATACGTTACGACGGCCTACAGCCTCCGCGCAGTCTGCTGCACGGTCTGGACGACAAACACCCCATCGACGGCATCACATTCCGCAACGTCACGATAAACGGAGTACGCCTCACCGGACAGAATTTCAGCGACTACTTCGACGTCAACGCCCACGTGCACGGCCTCGTCATCGAGTGACGCGGCCGGGTTGCGGCGTCAGCCGCAGCGTCACGAATCCCGTCGGCGGCACCTTCACCGTCAACACCGTACGGCCGCTGCGGCGCGTCGTCGGGATACTCTCCAAGGGGGTGCCGTCAAGACGCGTGGCCTGCACCCCGGCAACACCTAATCCGAGGCTCACACGGCTCTCGGCCTCCGCATCCGAGGGATTGAACAGACGCAGCTCCACATCCCCGCCGCGGCGTCGCGCCGACGAGAGGGAGCATCCGCCGCCAACCTCAACATACGAATGGCCCGCCCCGGCATAGGTCTCGGCAGCGCGTACGTATAGAGGCTCGGCATGCTCGCGGCATGCGTTCCACACCTCCGCCGCATTCCATTCCCCGTCATGCGGAAGAAGCGCATAACGTATCTCCGTCGCACCCTCGAGCGGATAGTCGCGTCCCCAGAGTCCCTTGCCCGAATATTGCACCGTCAGCGACAACGGCACCCCGTCGCCGTGGGCATAAGAGGTCGTGTGGTCGCTCATAAGCGTCAGCCCCGCGCCGTCGTCGCCCGTCACGTCGACCCAGTCGAGTATGATATTGTGTTTGTGGGTATCCCATGTCTCGAAGAAGGTATCGTCCAAGCGGCTGCGGCAGATGCCGTAGGGAACGTTCTTGCGCAGCGTCTGCCGCCCCCGCACCGAGGGGAACATCAACAGCAGTTTGTAGCGGTCGTTCTTGAAGGCGCGGCGGTTCTCCGTGGCCGAGCCGCTGTCGGCATACTCGCCGATGCCGCGGTTGCCGCGCCACGATATGCGAAGCGTACAGTCGATAACCCTGTCGCCGCGGCGCAGCGTCACGCTCTGGCGGAAGGGTTCGCCCGCAACGGCGCCCGTAACGGCCACACGCACCGTCAGCGGCGTCAGCTCCTCGATCTCGACATGCGCCGCCTGCTCCTCGGACGAGGCGAAGCGTCCCTCGTCGTAGAAGTATCCGCGCAGGGTGTTGAACCCCCACCGCGAGCTGCGATCCACAATCTCGCGGCCCGAGAGCTTATCCACAAGGCTCACAACGGCACCGCCGTGCAGCGTATCGATAACCATACGGTATATGTCGCTCTCAACTACGAAGCCCTCGGCCGAGCCATAGGCCGCACACGACGGCTCCGTGCAGCGCTGCCGTCCCGCCTCAAGGCGGTAGCGGGCCACACCGAAAGCCGGAGTCTCGGCCTCGAATACCAACACCGGGCCTCCATCCCCATTCACCAACGTACAGGGCACATCGCCGCCGCGGCTGTCGACCAGACGTATATTTTTTTGACCTGCCGCCACATCATAAGGAATATCCACACGCACAACCCCACGCCGCGGCCGCGCCGAGGTATTGACCACGTCGAACTCCGTCGTCGATGCCGCACGCCCCAACAGATCGAGACACAGGCTGTCCGTCAGGCTGCACCACCCGTCTACCTTCTCAGCCCACGTCCGCCCCTCGCTCACGACATTATAAGGTACGATCCAGCAGTCGTGATGCTGAGCGAGCATAAGCGGCCGCCACAGCGACGCCATACGTAACGAATCGGCACTTTCACCGCCGCCGAGCCATCGCAGCAGATCGGCCTTCTCGGCCTGCACGGCGCGATTCTCCGCATCGCGCACGCGCTGCGCAACGCGTTGCAGCACCTGACTGCCCCACATGAGGTTTACCTCGATATCCTCCTGCGTAAGGTGCCACGCGCCATCCGTACGGCCGTCCCATACATGCTCGAAATATTCGCTCCACGTGACATAACGCGAGCCGCCGGCCGTCGCCGCCCCCGTACCGATCCAAGGGCCATTGCGCCACCCCGCATCCTGAAAGCACATGCCCGCAGGGAAACGCACACCGTCGCGACGGCACGCATCGATATACTCTTCGGAGTTGTTCCACGCCGTGGTCTGCCACGTCGAGCCCTCGACGAAATCCTCGCACACGTATCGCGGCAGGGCTGTGATCGTATCCCCCGAGGGCCCCACCCACGACACCACGCCGCGTCCGTGTCCCCGTACATATCCGCCCCAGCAGGTGTCGGGGCACTTCAGCACGGCATAGCGGAAGCCGAAACCGCGCAGCAGCGCCGGCAGGCAATCCGTAAAACAGGGTTCCTCCGACGAGTAGCATTGCACCACGGCATCGGGGAAGTGCTCACGCAGCTTGGCCATGCCGTACTCGAAATGGCGGACGATCGACTCGCCGTGTATGTTGAAGCAGTAAGGCTGTCCGTAGGCGGGATTGACGAACTCGACGCGCGGCGTCGCTGCCGCGGCCCGCAGGCGCGCATAATCCCCGGGCGTATGCAGCCGCACAGAGTCCCATGTCTCGGGTTCGATCTCGAGATTGATCCTCCACTCGGGATGTTTGGCCAGTTCGTCGGCGAAGAAGCCCGTACACCACAGGGGATAGTGGCCGTAGATGCCGCCGTGGTAGCCGTCGGCAAAGGATGGCTGCTGTGCCCGCGCCGCAGGCGAAACGCCCGCAGCGGCCAATACCGGCAGCAGCGCCCTAAGGAATTGTATAGAAAGCTGTTTCATATTCGGAGCGGCGGGGTACACAGTACGTGTGCCCGCATTGCCACCCCAAAAATACGCAAAGCGGCGCACGCAGACAAGTCGCCGGGCGGATCTTTTTACCCGCGCACGGCCGCCGACGTCGTCAATGGCCCTTGTCGGGGCGTATCAGCGCCGCGATCCACAGCAGGATAACGGCACCCGCGACCGAGGTAAGGATGCTGCCTATCGTCCCGACGGCGATGATGCCGAACCATGAGAAGATCCAGCCGCCCAGAAGGCCGCCGATAAGTCCCACGATGAGATTGACCAGAAGTCCGGCGCCGCCGCCACGTACGATCATGTTTGCGATCCAGCCCGACAGCAGGCCGATCAGCAGATACCAAAGGAAAAACATAGGCACAAAATTTTTACATGCAAACACTTCTTCGCGGCCACATCCGACCCTTCGTGCCGGCATGGCAGCTTCAATATCCGTATCCATGCAAAAACAGTACCTCCATCCACCCACACACGAAAAGAGTCCGGAACCCCCTCTTAGGATTCCGGACTCCGCCGCGCTGACACGCCAACGTTACTCGTTGATTATATCCACCACGCGCTGCATGTCGCGGTTGGCCTCGACCTCAACCTTCGTATTGCCCGTCTCGCCGTCGGGAATGAGGATAATGGCACCCTTGTCATACTCCGAAGCGTCCATCTTGAAGCAGAGGACGTTACTCAGGACGCCGCGGCCGCTGTCGCCGCGCGCATCGTGCCGCAGCTCGTAGAGTCCGTAGCCTGCCTTGTATTCGGGGTGCGTCTTGTCCTCGATACGGTAGAGCGTGAACTTATGCTCCGTCCGCCCGTCCGAATAGTACTGGACCATAAGGTTGATATATCCGCCCCCAAGTTCGCAAACCTGAACCGTCAGGGCATCCTCTCCGGCCGCAGAGGTGTCGCCGTCGGCCGGCATGTCCGTTATCTTCTCCGAAACGGGCAGCATCATCCAGCCCAGATCGAAACCCGAAACATATTCATCCGACACGGCCTTCGACGAGCCCAGAATGCGAGCATAGACACGCTCCTTGTTGAGCAGCGGGCGGTTCATAGCGCTGTTGATGGTCTCCATCGAGGTCAGGCAGAGATATTTTTTGCCGTCGTCATCGACAAAATAGCAGGTATAGGGATCCAACACCCGCGCCGTAAAGAGTTTCTCATAGATGAAGGTGGTCTCGTTACTCTTGGTGCACGAGCCCAACATAACGGTCGCCGCCATCAGCAGGCATAGGGAAAAAAGCTGTCTTTTCATATTTCGGTCTGTTTATCGATATTCTCACTCAATCTTCATACGTCACAAACGGTTAATCCGCCCGATTTGGTATGACACCCCGCGACGTATGACGCGACAAATATAACAAATCAAAACTCTTTTCAACAATCAATCCGCCCAAAACCGACCTTTCAGACGACTGCAGCCTCGAAAAACCTGATCTTTCGATTTGCATCTGCCCCCGTCTTTTCGTATATTTGTCCCCAACATCCGTTGCAGAGGCTCCGTCGAGCGCTGCTTCCTACATTTAACACATTTACTACCCATTCAAGACAATGTCAGAACTCAACTTCGAGAAACAGCTTAAACGCATGGAGCGTGACGGCGTCATCACGCGTGCCCAATTTCTTCAGTTGATGGCCGTAGCCGGCGCCTTCGTCATGCTCGGCACCGACAAGGCATACGCCGCCAAGAGCAACGCCCGCGGACGCATAGTCATCATCGGCGGCGGCGCAGCGGGTATAAGCATGGCAGCACGCCTCAAGCGCCTGCTCAAGAACCCCGACATAACCATCATCGACCCCAGCGACCGTCAGTACTACCAGCCAGGATTCACCCTTATTGCCGGAGGTGTATACGGCGCCGACGACGTATGGAAACCGCAGGATGAGTGCATGCCCGACGATGTCAAGTGGATCAAGGACTCGGTAACGCTCGTACACCCCGCACAGAACCGCGTCGAGACCCTTCGCAGCGGCATCCTCGATTACGATTATCTTGTGCTGGTGCCCGGCATACAGATCAACTGGGACAAGGTCGAGGGTATCTCGCTCGACACACTCGGCGCGGGCAACGCCCACAGCATCTACGACCACCGCGGCGCGCAGCTCACATGGCCCGCGATGAAGGAGTTCGCCGAGAAGGGCGGCCGCGGCATCTTCTGCGACACCTACACCAAGCACAAGTGCGGCGGCGCTCCCAAGAAGATATGCCTGCTCTCGTGGGACAACGCTCGCAAGAACGGCACCACCGACCGTCTCGACATGACATACTACACGGCCGAGACGCAGCTCTACGACGTGCCATACTTCACCACCCGCCTCGAGGAGATCTACCGCGAGCGCAACATCCCCGTCGAGACCGAAGTGCGCCTCAAGGGTATCGACACCCACGCCAAGCGCGCCTACTTCGAGCGTATAACCACCGTAGACGGGCAGAAGACCTCGACCCCTTTCACCGAGGATTACGACTTCATGCACTTCATGGCGCCGCAGTCGGCCCCCGACTTCGTGCGCGAGTCGGGCCTGAGCTGGACCGAGGGCAAACTCGCCGCCGACGGCTGGGCCATGGTCGACCAGCAGACCCTCATCCACAAGACATACCCCAACATCATCTCGCTGGGCGACTGCGCCGGCATACCCACGAGCAAGACCTCGGCCGCCGTACGCAAGCAGGTACCCATAGCCGTCGAGAACCTCATAGCCACGATGGAGGGACGCCGCCCCGAGGCCATATACGACGGATATGCCGCATGCCCCATAGTCACCGACTACGGACATGTGCTGCTGTGCGAGTTCGACTACGACAAGAACCCCAAGATCTCGTTCCCCTTCTCGCTCTTCGACATGTCGAAGGAGCAGTGGGTGGCATGGATACTCAAGGTATATATCCTCAAGCCATTCTACTTCCACATGATGCTCAAGGGACGCGACTTCTGACCTCGGAGCCAAGTCATAAAGGCAGATCCGCCGCACACGCGAAATACGTGTACGGCGGATCTGCTTTTCATGCGTACCGCAGCGGCTGCGCTACATACAAAACAGAGCGGCGAAGCTTTTCAGACTCCGCCGCTCTATACTACAAAGGACTTGTCACGCCCCACCCCGAATATCAAAGCTCGCTCTCCTTCAGGCGCTCGGCGTTCTCGGCAACGATAAGGTGGTCGATGCAGTCCTGTATGTCGCCGTCCATGAAGGCCGAGAGGTTATAGATCGTATAGTTTATGCGGTGGTCGGTAATACGTCCCTGAGGATAGTTGTAGGTGCGGATCTTGGCCGAGCGGTCACCCGTCGAGACCATCGTCTTGCGCTTCGAGGCGATCTCGTCAAGATACTTCGAGTACTCGAGGTTGAAGACGCGCGTACGCAGCTCCGCAAAGGCCTTGTCGAAGTTCTTCAACTGCGACTTCTGATCCTGACACTGCACGACGATACCCGTCGGTATGTGGGTCAGTCGTATGGCCGAGTAGGTCGTGTTGACCGACTGTCCGCCCGGACCCGAGGCGCAGAATATATCCTTGCGTATATCGTTCATCGAGATCTCGACGTCGAACTCCTCGGCTTCGGGAAGCACCGCTACCGATGCCGCCGAGGTGTGGACACGGCCCTGAGTCTCGGTCTGGGGCACACGCTGCACGCGGTGAACGCCCGACTCGTACTTGAGCGTGCCGTAGACGTTCTGTCCCGTCACCTTCATCACGACCTCCTTGTATCCGCCCGCGGCACCCTCCGAGAAGGAGGTTATCTCGTACTTCCAACCCTTCGACTCGATATACTTGGTGTACATGCGCAGCAGGTCGCCCGCAAACAGCGCAGCCTCGTCACCGCCCGTGCCGCCGCGGATCTCCATGATGGCATTCTTCTCGTCCTGCGGGTCCTTCGGTATGAGCAGCAGCTTGATCTGCTCCTCCATCTTGGCGATGGCGGGCTCCAGCTCCGCAATCTCGCCGCGCGCCATCTCGCGCATCTCGTCGTCCTTGTCGTTAACCAGCACATCCTTCGCCTCGGCCAGATTGGCCAGCGCCGTGCGGTAACGCTCCGATGTCTCGATGATGGGCTCCAGCTCCTTGTACTCCTTGTTCAGCTGGACGAACTGCTTGACGTCGGCTATAACCTCGGGGTCGGTGAGCTTCTGTCCCATCTCCTCGTATTTGAGCTTGAGGCCGTCGAGGCGCGTAAGTATCGAATTGTCTGCCATAAGCGGGTAATTTCTACAGTTTCGGATTTTGCACCGCAAATTTACACATAAAATTCGAGAAAACATAACCTTCGGCCACGCCACACCTCTCCACACGCTACCGTATAGTTATCCTCGCGCAAACTTACCGTCCTTCCCGCTCCGCCCGCACCACGCACGCAAAGCACAAAAAGGGGTGCGGCTCGGCCGTCCCCTCTTGGGTATATGTTGAATGCTTATGGTATTTTTGGTATCGAGGCCGCACCCGCAACGGCTATATGCCGGCGTAGGGCTGCTCGGCCAAACGTGCCTGCTCGATCTCCTCACGCGCACGAGACATCTCCTTATGGGTCTTATCCATCTCGCGCTGGGTCTTCTTCATCTCGCGCTTAATGCGGCGGTCATTGTCGCCCGATTGTTGTATATCCTCCTGAGCCGCAGCGATCTGACGCTGCGCGTCGGCTATGTTGGTCTGTATGCTCTGCCGCATCCGGGCAGCCTGCTGCTGGGCATCCCTGCGCGCCTCGAAAGCTGTCTGCTGGGCATCCTTCTTGGCCTTGTAGGCCTCATCCATAGCCTGTTTCTTGGCCTCGTACGCCGCCTGATGTATGCCGCTCTTGGCATCCGCAAGCTCCTCACGGGTATATTGCTTCCCCTCTGCATCCTGCAAGCGCTTCTGCTGCATGCTCTCCGCCGCCTGCATGCGGTTCTCGCGCATCGACTCTATCGCATCCATACGGCCCTGCTGCCACGAATCTATCGCCTCCATACGGTCCTGACGCCAGCGCTCAACATCCTGCTGCTGCTTCTGAATATATGCACTCTGCTTACCGGCACGCACCGCACGCCATGCGTCGAGTTTTCCCTTTATCGTCTTCCACTCGTCGCTCTGAAAGTAGGCGTCGTCGCCGCTCGAGGCCGCCTGCCCGGCATGCTTCCACGCCTCGCGCCATTCGTCGCTGTTGAAGTATTCGCCTATCTTCTCCAGCTCCTTGCTGTTCTCAATCCAGTCGTCGCTGCTGAAATAGTCACCCATCTCCTTCAGCTTCGCCTGCGCCTTCTGCCACTCGTCGCTCTCGAAGAACTCCTTCAGCCGCTCGCGCTCCTCGGGCGAGAGCGAATCGCCCCAGTTGTCGCTGATGATCACACGCCCGTCCTCGGTGCGGATCGCGCCGAGCGTCGGACGGCCGTCACTGACGATGCTGTTGTTGATAATGATCGTACCGTCTTTAAGGCGTATCGTGTCGCTATCCGGGTGATTCTTCCGGTACTCCTTCCACTCGTCGCTGTTGAAATACTCCTCCAGCTCCTTGCCCGAATCCTCTATCTCCTGAATCTTCTGCTTCCACTCGTCGCTCTCGAAGTATTCGCCCATCTTCTCCATCTCTCGGGCATTGGCCTTCCACTCCTCGCTGTTGAAATACTCCTCCAGCTTCTTGCTCGACTCCTCTATCTCCTGCATCTTCTGTTTCCACTCGTCGCTGTTGAAGTATTCGTCCATATTCTCCAGCTTCTTGACATTGGCCTTCCACTCGTCGCTGTTGAAATACTCCTCCATCTTCTTGCCCGACTCCTCTATCTCCTGCATCTTCTGTTTCCACTCGTCGCTCTCGAAGTATTCGCCCATCTTCTCCAGCTCCTCGGCCCTAGCCTTCCACTCGTCGCTCTCGAAGTACTTTCTTATGCGTTCGCGCTCCTGCTCCGACAGCGAATCCCAGTCGCGGGTCTTGGGCATCTCGCCGCGGCGGATCGTATCGCCCGCAACGACCGTGGCATCATCGCCCCCGCCGCGCGGCATCCCGATACGGCTCCCGGCAGCAGACTCCATGTCGGATACAATTTGCGTCTCCGACAGCTGATTTTCCGAAAATTCTTTTGTAACTTTGTCCTCCGGACGGACATAGACTGTCTTGGCAAAGGCTCCGAGCGCAAGGCCCGCAAGCGGCAGCAGCAGAAGGGCGCGCGCCCGTGTCCGCCGCGACGATTTTTCACGTAACATCATGGTAATACGGTTTTTAAGTTTACTGTGATTAAAGCTGTTGGCTATTGAGTACCACCTCCCGCCGACAGCTTTCCTTATTAATAGCAACTGGTAGCTTCGGGCATCCACGCCGCTGGCAATGACGGCGGCGTCGGCCTCGTATTCGTGTATGGCCCGCAGATCGCGGCGCAAAAGCCACATCGCGGGGTTGAACCACTGCACCGCACCCGCAAGGTCGACCAGCAGCAGGTCCAGCGAGTGGTGCAGACGTACGTGCGCACGTTCGTGTGCAAGGATCGCCGCGCCGTTCTCCCGAAGGTCCCGCTCCGAGATCACGATATTGCGGCACCAGCTTATGGGTGCGACATTCTCATCCATGCGCACGAGCGTCGTGCCGTCATCGAGCCGCTCGCAGCGGCCGCGGCGCATAAGTCTGTGCAGCCCGACGATCGAGCGCACCGTAACAAATATAACGGCCGCAACCCCGGCCAGATATATCACGATTCCAATCTGCCGCCACGGTATCTCCACACCGCGCGACGTCTCGACAGCCTCCGAGACAGAGGGCTGTACGGCCGCCACACTCTCCGCAGATGCGTGATCCGACAATATATCCTCTTCTGTCAGGGGTGAAACCATCCCTTCGGGCTCGGGCATAACCGTCTCTTCGGATTCGGGCGCGACCGTCTCTTCGGGCAGGGGCGTCGCCGACGCGGCCATCACACGGGCGGCAGAGAGTGAGCCCCCGGCCGGAGCATCCGTTGAAGTATCTGCCGCAGGCGTAACGATATCCGCATACGCGGGATATGGATATTCGTCGGAGGTTGAGACCGTCTCCCGGGCGGGGAGCGTGCGCTGTACGGTTATCACGCACAACGGCAGCACGAACGACACGGCCGTCGCCGCCAACACCAGCGCGCGGTTGAAGGCATGGAAAGTCTCACGGCTCAGCAGCAACTTGAAAAACAGATAGAAGACCGCGATGCAGGCGCCCGTTCTCAGGCTGTATGTAAGGAATTCCGACATCATCTCATCCGTTGTTTTGATTCTCTATGCGGTCGATCAGCTCGCGCAGATCCGCTACCGAGAGGCGCTCCTCCTCGACCAGAGCCGAGACGGCACCCAGACTCGAATGTTTGAAATAACGGTCTATGACACTGCCCAGAGTGCGGCGCGAGAAGGCCTGCTCGTCCACAAGCGGATAGTATTGGTAGGTGTTGCCGAAGGATTTGTGCCCGACATAACCCTTGGCCTCAAGACCCCGCACCATCGTCGAGATAGTATTGAAATGGGGCTTCGGCTCGGGCGCCAGATCAACAAGCTCGCGGACAAACAGAGGCCCGTGGCTCCAGAAGCATCGCATCAGCTCCTCTTCGCGGCGTGTGAGTTTTTCCATCGTTCGATCATTTTTATATTTACACCTTATATTTGCACCGTGATTATCAACTGCTTGCTTTCCACCCATCAAGATATAGTCTGCCCCCCATCAAGGTATCGTCTGCCCCTCCGTCATGGGATCGTTTGCACCCTCGCTGCCGGCAGTTTCACGGCTTGCACACCACAAAGATAACTAAAAAATATTCACGAGCAACTATTTTATGTAGTTTTATAACTAAAAAATTTAGTTCATATAATGGAACGAGTAATAGCGCCATATCGATACGGATATACAAACATCTGGCAAACAAAGGTTTGAGTTCAGCCGGAGACCAAAGAGACGCCCTTGAGCCCCAACCGTAAAAAAGCATGCGGGCAGTTCCGAAGAATCTGCCCGCACCATATACGCGCCGCGGCCGTCAGTTATTGACACGATAGGCCTTCTGCACGCCCTTGATCTTCATGATGGAGTGTATCAGCGTATCTACGACACCCGTGCCCGGCACCTCGACACTGATCGTTCCCTGCGCCGTGCCGTCACCACGCGAGATGAAGTTTATCGAACGGATATTGAGTTTCAAATCGCGGCTCACGGTCTCGGTGATCATATTTGCCAGACCCGTCGTATCCTGCGCCACGATGGCTATCGTCACGCGGAATGCGCCGTCGGCGTCGCTGCGCCACCGCGCCTCCATCACACGGTAGGGATAACGCTCGCGCAAGCGCTGCGCGTTGGGACAGTCCGCGCGGTGTATCGTGATGCCCGAAGCTATGGTCACGAATCCGAATATCGCATCGCCCTTGATCGGGTTGCAGCACTTGGCCAACTTGTACTCTATGTTTCCTATACGCTCGTCGATCACAAGCGCGTCGCTCGAACGCGGCGGCGTCTGCTGCGCCTCGCTCTTCTTGATCTCGGCCTTGCGCTCCTCGACCTCAGCCGCCACGGCGCGCCGCTCCTCGTCGGCACGGCCCGAGACCCAGCGTGTCAGGATATCCTTTATGGTCTGAAGGTCGAGCTTCTGCGTGCCGATCATCGACTGCACCTCGCGGCCCGTGCGCACCTTGAGCTGACGCCCCAGATAGGCCACGGCCTCGTCGATCGTGACGCCGATCTTCCAGTTCTTGAGCTTGCGTTCCAGCTCCTCGCGCCCCATGCGCGCATACTTCATCTGCTCCTCACGCAGGTAGGACTTGATGCGCGAGCGCGCCTTCGACGTGACGCAGACATTGAGCCAGTCGGCCTTCGGCGTCTGGTTCTTCTGCGTCAGGACCTCGACGATATCGCCGTTATGCAGCACGTCGCGTATCGATGCGGCGCGGTTGTTCACCTTGGCGCCCGTACATGTACACCCCAGACTGGTATGTATGTCGAATGCGAAGTCCAACACCGTCGCCCCCTCGGGCAGCTTGCGTATGTCGCCGTTGGGCGTGAAGATGAAGATCTCGCCCGAGGCGGGCTTGGCCTCGAAACGCTGCGTCAGCGAGTGCGTCGTCTCCTCCAGCACCTCACGCAGACGGCTCAGCCATGCCTCGCTCGTCTGCCCGCCCTGATTGACTCCCTTGTAGCGCCAGTGTGCCGCAATACCGCGCTCGGCCACGGCATCCATACGCTCCGTGCGGATCTGTATCTCGACCCAGCGGCCGCCTCCGGCCGACACGGTCGTATGCAGGGACTCGTATCCGTTCGACTTGGGAATGGTGATCCAGTCGCGCATACGCTCGGGGTTGGGCGTATAGCAGTCGCTCACGATCGAGTAGACCGTCCAGCATAGCTGCTTCTCCATCTCGCGCTCGCAGTCGATGATGATACGCAGCGCGAAGATGTCGTAGACACCCTCGAACGGAACCTTCTGCTTGTGCATCTTCGCCCAGATCGAATAGATCGACTTGGTGCGGCTCTTGATATGGTAACGGATACCCTGACGGTCGATCTTCTCGACAATGGGCTCCAGAAACCGCGCAATGAAGGTCTGACGCTCGCTCTCGGTCTCCTCCAACCGACGGCAGATATATTCATATTCCGCGGGTTCGAGCCACTTGAGCGCCTGATCCTCCAACTCGCTCTTCAGATTATATAGACCCAACTTGTGCGCTATCTGGGCATAGAGGTTCATGCTCTCCCAGCTCTTCTTGCGCCGTTTCTCGGGCGGGAACATCTCCAGACTGCGCATAACCTCCAGACGGTCCGCCAGCTTGATCAGAATGACACGCGGATCCTCCGAGTAGGAGACGATCATGTCGCGGAAGTCGCTCGCCTGCTCCTTCGAGACCTTGAGCTTGATGTTCGATATGTTATAAAGCCCGACGATTATGCCCAGCACCTGCTCGCCGAACTCCTCGCGTATCGTACGCGAAAGCTCCGGCACCGTATCGGGCTGCTCGCGGTTGGCCACACGTATGACATCGTGCAGCAGCGCCGCCACGGTCGAGTTGCGGCCCAACCCCACCTCCTTGGCTACGATCATGGCCACCGCCACGGCGTGGTCCATCATCGGTGTACCGTCATAACGCCTGTATCCCGCCATGCGCTCGTCGGCAAAGACAAGCGCCTTATCCACCAACGCCTGCGTCACGGGCGAGAAGGTGTCGCGGACGAACCGCCGCAAGGCGTCGTATTTCTGCAAAGCATCCATATCAACTCTTGTTTACGGGTTTACGAACTATATATATATGGTCGGCCGGCAGCGCATATAGCGTACGCTCGGCCGCGGAAAATTCCGCAGCATAATCGCGGTCCTCGACCTCGAAGCCCGCCTCCGCAAGGCGCGAGGCGTAGTCACGGCCATAGACGCGACGATGGTCGTACTGTCCGAACAGACGCGTACGCTCCTCGCGGTCCGTCACCGTGTCGTCCTCGAAGGTCTCCGCGCGCGAAAGATCCACCGGCGAGAGGATAATGCCCCAACCGCCGCTGCGCATGACGCGGAAGATCTCACGCAGCGCACGCCGGTCATCCTCGACATGTTCCAGAATGTGGTTGCATATCACCACGTCGAACGACCCGTCCGCCAGAGGCATCTGCTGTATGTCGAAGTGCATGTCGGCAAGCGGGCTCTCAAGGTCGGCCGTGACATAACGTTCCGGCACGTCCGAATAGAGCTTGCGCAGGCGTCGCATCAGAGCCACCTCGGGCGCCGCGTGCAGCAGCCGCGGACGATCCGTCCCAAGCGACGTCTCGCGCTCCAAGTAGAGCCACAGCAGACGGTGGCGTTCGAGCGACAGGCACCGCGGGCAGAGAGCATCCTCACGCGGGGTGACATATCCGTAAGGGAGGAAACGGCGGCGGCGCGCCCCGCAGAGCGGGCACTCCCGTCCGCGTCCCAGATAGAATATCCCCAGCAGCGGCACAGCCCATCCCGCCGCACGCTGCAGCAGCGTGCGCGGAAATACGTTGAGTATAAGTTTTATCAATCGCTTCATAATCTACTGCCGCCGGACTTCAATCCTTTTTACCGTCCGAATCCTTACTATCATCCTTCGACAGCACGCCCTGAACCGCCGTCTCGGCATCGTACAGACGCCCCTTGCAGAAGGCTATCAGTTCGGTTGCACGCGCTACCTGCTGCGCGAGTTCGTCC
This sequence comes from uncultured Alistipes sp., assembly GCA_900546065.1. Classification (GTDB taxonomy): domain Bacteria; phylum Bacteroidota; class Bacteroidia; order Bacteroidales; family Rikenellaceae; genus Alistipes; species Alistipes merdipullorum. The sequence continues at coordinate 91,477 of URBK01000004.1, read as the reverse complement.
ACGCCGATCTGCTCGCTGCGCAGACGCGTCAATATATCTTCGATACCGGCCACCGCCTCGGCATAGGTCAGTTTTCCGGCAGCACTCTTCTTGGCCATATTTTTCAAAACAGCGTTTTCCCAATTATACAATCCGCACCCGCGGCCACAGGCTCAATCGCGCCCAGCGCCCTTCGCGTCGCCATGGCACCCCGTAACCCGCACATCGAGCTCACCTTCGTACAGCTCCACATGCAGGCTCTCGCCCGCCGTCACCTGCGCTGCCTGCGTCAGCACATCCGCGCCGCGGCGCACAACTGCAAAGCCCATACGCATGATATGACGCGGGTTGCGTCCCTCGACGACGCCTTCGGCAACGGCAAGACGCTGCCGCTCGGACTCGATACGCCGCTGCACCGCCGCCGAGAGCTGCTCACGCAGCAGGTCCATACGCGCACGTCCCGCTGCTGCCACAGCAGCAGCCCCGTGCGCCACATCCGCCGCCAGACGCTCCAGATGCAGAGCCTCGGCACGCGTACGCGCCTCGGTCATCTCGCGCAGCCGCCGCGCCGACTCATCGAGCCACGTCTCGCTGCGCGCCATACGCTCCGTAAGCCACGCCGCCACCGCCGTCGGGGTCTTCAACGCCGTATGTGCCACCATATCGGCCACACTCGTATCCTTGTCGTGGCCGATACCCGTAATGACGGGCAGCGGGAACTGCGCCACATAGGAGCAGAGACGGTACGAATTGAAACAGCTCAAATCGCTTGCCGAGCCGCCCCCGCGGATCAGAACCACGGCATCGAACTCCTCCGCCCGTTCGGCCACGGCACACAGCGCCGCCACGATCGAATCCTCGGCCGCGGCACCCTGCACCACGGCGTCGAACAGAGTCACGACAAAGGCATAGCCACCCCCGCGCAGTTCGTTGCAGAAGTCGCGGTATCCTGCCGCCGCCGCACTCGACACAACGGCTATGCGCTGCACCAGCAGCGGCATCGCCGTCTCGCGGTTCATGTCCCACACGCCGTCGGCCTGCAGTCGCAGAATCGTCTGCCGACGCTCGCGCTCCACCTCCCCGAGCGTATAGGAGGCATCCAGATCGACGATCTGCAGCGTCAGCCCGTAGAGTTCGTGGTACGAGACCAGCACCCGCACCAGAATCTTCATCCCCGCCTCCAGACGGCTGCCCGTCTCGGCCTCGAAGTAGGATGAGATCATCGCATACTGCGACCGCCATATCACCGCACGCGCCTGCGCCCGCGGCACGGCCTCCGAGCCGCGCCGACGTGCCGAAGCCGACGGCTCGGCCTTCTCGACAAGCTCCATGTAGCAGTGGCCCGAGTAGTTCACCTTCACTTCGGCGATCTCGGCCGCGACCCATACGGGCATGGGCAGGGCCGTCTCCACGGCCGACTTGATGCGCCGCTGCAACTCGCTCAGGGATATGTAACTCTCGCCCGACATATCAAAAAAAGGATGCCCCCGGCGGAATAAAACGCGCTCCGCCGAAAGCTCCACTACAAAGATACGAAATGTTAACGAAAAAATTATCTCCGCGGCGCCACACTTCACCCCTATTCATAGGAGCCCGCGGCGCCTCACCGCAGACAAATCGGGCACATGCACGTCTGCGCCGGCACTACGCATACCGACCCAACGCGTCACATACGCCCACGCGCCGCATCAGATTGCGATCTCGCGTTCACGCGGCAGCGTACGCCCCTCGGGAAGGGTTATGCGCAGCACATGGTCCGTAGCCACACCCTCGCCCTCCTTCAGCGCGGGCTGCCAGCGCGGGGCCTCCTCCATGGCCTTAAGCACACGGCGGCAGAGCCGTTTGTCGGTCGCCTCCAGCACGTCGCGCACCGTAACGCTGCCGTCGGCCTCCACGCGGAAGGCGATGATGACACGCGCCACGGGGTCGCTCTCGGCATCCCACTTGACCATACGGCCCACATAGCGGCTGTAACCCGTCTGCTCGCCCCCGACCTCGAAACGCGGCGGCGTATCGTAACGCAGCACTATGACAACCACACCGTTATTGGCCGCCTCGCCATACTCGGCGATGGTATGCTCGTCGGCCGGAAGCAGCGTATTCGAAACGATGTCCGAGGGGTCGATATCCTTAACCTGCTCCTCGCTCATCGGCTCGCCGTTGACGATATATAGCGGCGCCTGCGTGTTCTGCGCACGCGACGGCGCCGACAACAACAGCAGCAATGACACGGCGGCGAACCTTAAGGTCGCGGGAAACACGCCCCGCATGCCGCACAAAACAGATATTTTACGCAATATGTACATCAAAGTTTGAACTTATAATCTATGCCGAACACATGGCACAACTCCTTGCGCAGCGACCACTCCTTCATCGCGCCGCCCCCCTTGTAGCGGGCACGGTAGTCGCGGTTGAAGTGGACCTTATAGTAGAAGTCGAGGCTGTTGTGGCGGTTTATCTTATACTTGGCGCCCAAGCCCAGACGCACGCGGTTGATATAGTTGTCGCGGTAGAAGGCATCGGTCTTATAGTCGCTCACGGGTCCCGGGGCGTTGAGCGTCGTGTAGAGCTCGGCAAAGACGTAGGGCTTCCAGTGCGAGCGGCGTATGTCGTATGCCGCCTTCAGACGCGAACGCAGCGTGATGAAGGGGTCGGGCTTCTCGTAGCGGTTGGTCGAGTCGCTTCGGAACTGGAACCGCACCCTCTCGCGCAGCGACAGCTCGAAACGGCCCACCTCCCATGTGCCCGTCACATTGACGTTCAGGCGGTGCTTGATGCCCCAGCCGTCCTCCAGATCGTTGTCGTTGACGAAGACATACTCCACACCCGCCTTGAGGTACTTCAGCGGCTCGTACTCCACGCCCAGACCCGAGAGGATCTTGTCCACCGAGCCCAGATTGTTCTTCAGACGCGCCTCCTCGCTCCATTGAAGCGCGAATTTCGTGCCGAGAGGTATCTCGAGTGCGGCGCTGAAACGCGCCTGAATGTCATTTACGGAGGTCTCGCTCAGAGGCAGACTCTGTGCATGGAGCGTCAGACCGGCCGCCACGGCGGCAATGGTGACAAGAAGTCGTGACAGGTGTCTCATGGGTAGTCAGGTTAGGTTTGTTTCACAAATTTATGGAATTAATTCTGTAAAGAAGTTGAAACAGGCAGAAAATCCTCGTCCCACAACGACATTTTAAGTGCAAAAGGTGCATTTTGTCGTATATTTGCATCCACACGGCCGCCACAGACGGCCGACCGTGCAATAAAACAACCCTCAGAAAACCGTTACAGCAATGCTCAACAGACATAGAGCCGCGACAGCGCTGCTCGCTCTCTTCACACTTATCTTTACTCTCCCCGCAGAAGCCCACAGCGGCATCCCCGTTGCAAGCCATCCCGACAACGCGACAGGCACGCAGGCACAAGAATCACGTGCGGCCGCGCCCCAGACACGGCCGCAGACCATGCGCCGGGCCGAGCAGACGGCAATAGAGACCAACATGCCGGAGGTGCCGTTCACCTTCGCCATATCCCTCGGACCCAACTTCAACACCGGCGGCAACCAGAGCGCCGAGTGGTTCGGGTCACGCCCCGCCACCGCCATGCAGATGGACATAATGATGAATCTGGCGATAGTACGCCGACTGAGCCTCTATCTCGACCTCGGCATAACCTTCTTCGAAATACGGCAGCAGAGTGCCGACAAGGACCCCGTCGCCGCCATCATCGGGGAGCTCTTCTCCCCCGTCAGCAGCATGAAGCCCTCGGCCGCCGCAGGATTGGCATACACCATCTCCGTCGAGCGGTGGCGTATCATCCCGCGTGCGGGCATAGGCGTCATCTCCATGGGCTCATACCACAAATCCTCAACCGTGGGCGACACCACAAAACGTCTCGACAAGGATATCTCGCCCATGTTCGTCAATGCGGGCGTAAGCGCCGGATACCGTCTCTCACGTCTCTGCACACTCTTCCTCGACGCCTCGTACCGCTACCCCGTACAGCGCGCAACGGCCACCTACACCCTCACACGGCCCGACACCCCCGCAGAGACCCTCGACGCCACGTCACGCTCATGGGGCAACGACCTCACGCTCTCGCTGGGTGTGAAGTTCCACATCGGGGCAAGATAGAGATAAAGATGGAGATTCACAATTTCTTGGGCATAACATCGAGGGCGGAACTGCGCGCATGGCTGGAGCAGAACCACCGCACGGCTGCAGAATGCTGGGTGGCGGTCAAGCGCGGCAGACCGAAGGAGGATAATACCTTCTGGTATATCGACGCCGTAGAGGAAGCCCTGTGCTTCGGCTGGATAGACAGTACCACAAAGAGACTGCCAGACGGGACTACGGCCCAAAGGCTTTGCCCGCGGCGGCCGCGAAGCGTGTGGTCGGAGCTGAACAAGGAGAGATGCCGCCGTCTGGAACGGCTCGGGCTGATGACCGATGCCGGACGGGCCGTCCTGCCCGACATGTCGGACAGCGGTTTCAGCATAGACGGCGATATTTTACGGGAATTACACTCCGACCCCGCCGTGTGAGAGAATTTCTGCCGCCTGCCCGAACTCTACATACGGGTCCGCATAGACACAATCCAAATAAAACGCCGCCAGCCGGAACTCTTCAGGAGCCGCCTCGACAAATTCATCGAGAACACCCGCAAGGGGATCATCTACGGCGAATGGAACGACAACGGAAGGTTGTAAAGACCTTAATGTAACATTATCCCGACAAAATGCCGCTCCCCTTATAATCGGGCAGCACTTCCCGACTGCGCCGCAGCGGCATTGCCCGCACGGAGGCGCCTCGACAGGCAAATTTGACCTAAGGATTTTTACATGCACGCATGTCGCTTGTTTTCCGCGCAATACAACGCATAAAACGGGCCGGAACGGCTGAATATTCCGGTATTTTCGCAAAATCGATACCCGCGGGTTGAAATTGCCGATCATAATTCCTAAATTTGGAGGATTAAAAACTCATACCATGCAAATTCGCAAGGCTCAGGAAAAGGATATTGACAGGATCAACGACCTGCTCTATCAGGTCTGCATGATCCACCACAACGGACGTCCCGACATCTTCAAGGCGGGCGCCAGAAAATACACCGACCGACAGCTCGTCGCGATCCTCAATGACGAGAGGACTCCCGTTCTGGCCGCCGTCGACGACAACGACACGCTCATGGGCTATGCCTTCTGCATCTTCGAGGAGGTCCGCGACAACAACATACTTGTGGACGACAAGTCGCTCTATATCGACGACCTGTGCGTCGACGAACGCTACCGCGGCCAAGGCGTCGGCAAGGCCCTCTATCTGGCGGTCAAGGATTTCGCCGCAAAGAACGGATGCCGCAACCTGACGCTCAACGTTTGGAGCTGCAACGCCTCGGCCCTCGAATTCTACAAACGGTGCGGCTTTACCCCCCGCAAGACCGTAATGGAGCAGAAACTCGGCCTCTAACGGCCGCCAAACAGGAACGGAATGAAGATTACCTTGCTGCAGAGAGACATCGTGTGGGCCGACCCGCAGGCCAACATGCGCAGGAACGACTGTCTGTTTACCGATGGCGGCGCCGACCTGTACGTTTTCCCCGAGATGTTCTCCACCGGTTTCTGCACCGAGCCGGAGGGCATTGCGGAGCCAGTCCCGTCCGAGACCCTCCGCTGGATGAAGGAGAAAGCCGCAAGGTTCCGCTGCGCCATCGCGGGCAGCGTCGCCGTCTATGAGGCGGGAGAATATTTCAACCGCTTCTACTTCGTCTACCCCGACGGCAGGACCGTGCAGTACGACAAGAGGCATCTCTTCACCTTCGGCGGGGAGCATCTCCGATTCACACCCGGCAGCGAGCGCGTCATAATAACCTACAAGGGGGTGCGCATACTGCCGCTAATATGCTACGACCTGCGCTTTCCCGTATGGTCGCGCAATCGGGGCGATTACGACCTTGTCATATATGTTGCCAGCTGGCCCGCCCCGCGGACAAATGTATGGAGGCACCTGCTCCGCGCCCGCGCCATGGAGAACCAATGTTACGTGGCGGGCGTGAACCGCTGCGGCCGCGACCCCAACAATGTGTACGAGGGCGGCACCGTCATGATCGACCCCTGCGGCAACGTCATGGCCGAGTGCCCCGACGGTGCCGAGGGCAGCATAAGCGCCGAAACAGACCTCGACAGCCTGAAGGCCATACGCGCCGGATTTCCGGTGCTCGACGATGCCGACACCTTCCGCATCGGGGAGTGAGCCCCGGAACCCGAAACCGAACTAACCGAATACAAATCGACAAAATATGACGCAGATAAAATTGCTGCTGGGCGACGAAGCTATTGCCGAGGGAGCCCTGCATGCGGGGATAAAGGGGGTATATGCCTATCCCGGGACCCCGAGTACGGAGATAACCGAATACATACAGCACGCCGCGGCCGCCCGCGCGAACGGCATACACTGCACGTGGAGCTCCAACGAGAAGACCGCCATGGAGGCGGCGCTGGGCATGTCCTACGCCGGATGCCGCAGCATGGTGTGCATGAAACATGTCGGGATGAACGTCGCCGCCGACGCCTTCGTCAATGCCGCCATGACCGGTGTCAACGGCGGCATGGTTGTCGTGGCCGCCGACGACCCCTCGATGCACTCGTCGCAGAACGAGCAGGACTCCCGTTTCTACGGCAAGTTCGCCATGATCCCCACACTCGAACCCTCGACACAGCAGGAGGCCTATGAGATGGCCGAATATGCCTTCGCCCTCTCCGAGCGGGAGAAACTCCCCGTACTGCTGCGCATAACGACCCGTCTGGCCCATTCGCGCGCCGCCGTGCGGATCGGCACCGAAGGGTCGGTGCCCGTAAAAATGCCCGTGGCCGACGACCCCTCGTCATGGGTTCTGCTGCCGGCCAACGCTCGCCGCAAGAACGCTGCACTGACTGCAAAACAGACCCTTCTGGAGGAACTCTCGGGCAAAAACCCCTTCTTCAAGGTCCTCCTGTCGGAGCACGCCTCGGGAAAAGGAATCGTCACATGCGGTACGGGATACAACTATGTGATGGAGAACGGCGCCGCGGAGGCCGGATTCCACATCATGAAGATCGCGCAATACCCCGTCCCGACGGAGCGGGTGCGCGAGTTCGCCGGCCGCTGCGACTCGATCCTTGTGGTGGAGGACGGCCAGCCATTCCTTGAGGAGCAGCTCCGCAGCATCGTCGGCGGTGATTATCCGATCAAAGGCCGCCTTACGGGAGACCTGCCGCGAACCGGAGAACTCAACCCCGACAATGTGGCAGCGGCGATGGGTATAGAAAAGGCCCCTGTGCTGCGTGTACCCGAAGGGGTTGTGCCCCGACCGCCCGCACTGTGCCAAGGGTGCGGCCACCGAGACGTATACATCGCCCTCAACAAGGTGCTCGCCGACTACCCCGCGGCAAAGGTCTTTGCCGACATCGGCTGCTACACGCTGGGCGCGCTGCCCCCCTTCTGCGCCATAGACACCTGCGTCGACATGGGCGCTTCCATAACGATGGCCAAGGGCGCCGCCGACACAGGACTGCATCCCGCCGTGGCCGTAATAGGCGACTCGACCTTCACGCACAGCGGAATGACCGGCCTGCTCGACGCCGTAAACGACCGAGCCGATATCACCGTGGTCATCTCCGACAACCTGACCACCGCCATGACCGGCGGGCAGGATTCGGCCGGCACCAGCCGCTTCGAGGCGATATGCATCGCCCTCGGGGTAGAGAAGGAGCATGTGCGCGTAGTGGTGCCGTTGGCGAAAAATATGGACGATATCACCCGTACGATCCGCGAGGAGATCGACTACAAGGGCGTTTCGGTGATCATCCCGCGGCGCGAGTGCATACAGACCCTCGCCCGCAGGAAGCGGAAGGAAATGTCAAAAAACAATCACGAGACTGCGAAATGAAAAAGGATATAATTCTTTCAGGCGTGGGAGGGCAAGGCATCCTCTCCATCGCCACCATCATCGGCGATGCCGCAACCCGCGCCGGGCTGAACCTCAAACAGGCCGAAGTACACGGCATGAGCCAACGCGGCGGGGAGGTCGAATCGGGCCTCCGCCTCTCCGATACGGAGATACATTCCGACCTTGTGCCGCTGGGTTCGGCCGACATCATACTCTCGATGGAGCCGATGGAGGCGCTCCGCTACCTGCCTTTCCTGCATGAAGGGGGCTTCGTCGTCACCTCCTCGACGCCGTTCAAAAACATCGACCCCTATCCCGAGGAGAGGGTGCGGGCAGCCCTCGCCGGCCTCGACCGTGTGATTGCCCTCGACCTCGACGGAATCACGCGGGCCAACGCGATACCGCAGTCGGCCAATGTCGTGCTGCTGGGCGCCGCCGCCGGTATCATAGGCATCCTTTCGCCCGAGCAGCTCCGTGAGAGCATCCGCAATATCTTTGCGGCCAAGGGCGAACGGGTCGTCGAGATGAATCTCAAGGCTTTTGAAATAGGACGGGAATATGGCGGCAGACAATAGGGTTTTCGCAAAGGAGCTGGTGGACGAGATCGTCGCACGGCTCAACATCGCCGATCTGGAGAACGCCACCATAGGCGAGGTGCTGCTGGTGGCCTCGGCGCTGGAGGAGAAGACCGGCATCCCGTTCATACGGATGGACCAAGGCTCCCCCGGGCTCCCGCCAAACCGCATCGGCATCGAGGCCGAAAAGGCGGCCCTCGACAGCGGCATCGTATCGCAGTACCCTGCGGCGGCAGGCGTCGCGGAACTCAAGGAACAGGCGTCGCGCTTCGTCAAGGCCTTTCTGGACCTCGACATCACCCCCCGCGCCTGCATCCCGACGACCGGAGGCGTAGCCGCCTCGTTCGCCTCGTTCATAGCCTGCACGCAGCGCATCAGGGGCAAGGACAAGGTCCTCTTCATCGACCCCGGGTTCCCGATACAGAAGTCGCAGCTCAAGATCCTCGGCATCGGCTGGGTGTCGTTCGACATATACCGCTACCGCGGCGAGGCGCTGCGCGGCAAGCTGGAGGAGATGATGGGCGGGGGTGATATTGCCGCCATCGTCTATTCCAACCCCAACAACCCGGCATGGATCTGCCTCGAGGAGTCGGAACTGCGGATAATCGGGGAGATGGCCGACCGTTACGATGCCGTCGTCATGGAGGATATGGCGTATTTCTGCATGGATTTCCGCCAGAATCTCGGGCGCCCCTTCGAGCCGCCGTATCCACCTACCGTCGCAAGGTATACGGACAACTACATACTGATGCTATCCTCGTCCAAGATATTCAGCTACGCCGGACAGCGTATGGCGCTGGCCTGCGTATCGGACACCCTTTTCGACCGCCACTACGGGGAGCTGGCCCGCCGTTACGGCGATTCGGGCATCTTCGGGCAGACATTCATCGCCTCGATCCTGTACATGATCACGAGCGGCTGCACCACCTCAACCCAATTCGCCTACGCCGAGATGCTGAAGGCGGCATGCGAGGGACGCATCGACTTCGTCGCCGACACCTCCGTCTACGCCGAACGGGCCGAACGGATGAAACGCATATTCCTCGACAACGGTTTCCACATCGTCTATGACCGCGATGTCAGCCGGCAGGTGGGGGACGGTTTCTTCTTCACGCTGGGATACGGCCGCATGAGCGGCGGCCAGCTGCTCAAGGAGCTGCTCTACTACGGTGTAAGCTGCATAAGTCTGGGGACGACAGGCAGCGAACAGTCCGGCATAAGGGCCTGCACGTCGCGCATGCGCGAGGAGCTGTACCCCGTGCTGCGGCAGCGTATGGAGTGGTTCCGCAAGGACCATCCGGCCGGAGACTGACCCGCCGCAAAACCGCCTCCGCGGCGGCGCGGACTCCGAAATACGAATTCAAACTTATCAAAACGCTTTATTGGAATGATCTGGAACAAGAGCAAGGAGTGCATGAGCCGGGACGAGATGGCGGCCCTGCAGGGCAAACGGCTGCACAAACTCGTGGAGCTCGTTTATCATAACGTGCCATTCTACAGGGAGAAGATGCAGGCGCTGGATCTGGCGCCCGAAGACATCAACAGCATAGAGGACATAGTCAAGCTGCCGTTCACCACGAAACAGGACCTGCGCGACAACTATCCTGTAGGGCTTCAGGCGGCCAACCAGTCCGAAATCGTGCGGGTACACGCCTCGTCCGGCACCACGGGCAACCCCACGATCGTCGGCTACACACGCCGCGATCTGGAGATATGGAAGGAGTGTTCGGCACGCGCCTTCACCTCCTACGGGGTGACCCGCGATGACATCTTCTCGGTCGGCTACGGCTACGGACTCTTCACAGGCGGCCTCGGCGCGCACTACGGCGTCGAGTATGTGGGTGCGACCGTCATCCCCACCTCAACGGGAAATACGGACAAGCACCTGCGACTGCTGCGCGACCTCAAGATCACGGGAATAGCATGCACGCCGTCATACGCGCTCTATCTGGCCGAGGCCATGGAACGCAATGGAATGACCCGCAATGACATCGCGCTAAGGGTCGGGGCCTTCGGCGCCGAACCGTGGACCGAGAACATGCGCGAGGAGATCGAGGCCCGCCTCGGGCTGCAGGCTTACAACCTCTACGGCCTGAGCGAGATCATCGGCCCGGGCGTGTCGTACGAGTGCGAGTGCAAGTACGGCTCACACATCTCGGAGGACCACTTCTATCCCGAGATCATCGACCCCGAGACCCTGCAGCCCCTGCCCTGCGGGGCGACCGGAGAGCTGGTCTTCACCACGCTCACCAAAACAGGCATGCCCCTGCTGCGTTACAGAACCAAGGACCTCACGTCGCTCATCTGCGAGCCGTGCGCCTGCGGCAGAACCAACGTACGCATGACCCGCATCATCGGCCGCAGCGACGACATGCTTATTATCCGCGGTATCAACGTTTTCCCCTCGCAGGTGGAGAGCGTAATCCTCGAAATGCCCGAGTTCGAACCGGTATACATGCTGGTCGTCGACCGTATCAACAGCCTCGATACGCTTCAGGTGCAGGTCGAGGTGCGCAAGGACTATTTCAGCGACGAGCTCGGCGCCATGCTCCAGCTGCGCAAGCGCTTGGCCGACAAACTGAAGAGCGTGCTCTCCATCAGCGCCGACATCCGCCTCATGGAGCCCAATTCCATTCCGCGCTCCGAGGGCAAGAGCATGCGCGTTATAGACAAAAGACAATTAAAATGATCGGATTATGACTATAAAGCAGATTTCGGTTTTCTTGGAAAACAAGGGCGGCCGTCTGAACGAAGTGGCACGGGTACTGGCCGCCAATGACATCAACATGCTGGCTTTCTGCATCGCGGAAACGACTGATTTCGGCCTCATGCGGCTCATAGTGCAGGAGGTGGACCGCGCCGTGGAGGCCCTCCGCAACGCAGGCTTCGCCGTAATCCTCACGGAGGTGATCGCCATACACTGCCCCAACCGGCCCGGCGCCCTGTCGAAGATTCTGGAGAGCCTGGCCGAAGAGCACATCTTCATCGAGTACATGTATGCCTTTGCGCAGTCGGAGCGCGCCGACGTCATCATCAACCCCAACGATCGGGAGAAGTGCCTGCAAATACTCATGCAGAAACATCCCGACATCCTGTAATGAGCCGCCAGCATACCGGCAGCCACCCATGGCGCAAACAAAGCGGCGCCGCACCTTTGTTCGGGAGGTGCGGCGCCGCGGTTTCATCTTCTGCGCAAATGGCGCCACCGTCATACGTCATACGAGGCTACGCAGCGAAACGTCGTTGAGCGCTTGGAGGCCCTTCTCGGCAATAACCTCCCCCGTCCTCACGGGGTTGTCGGTGCGGAAGATCAATATACCCTTCCCCGCCAGCAGAAACGAATAGAGGTAGGAGATGCCTATACCGGCCTCGCTCAACATGCGTACGGCATCGGCGGCACGACCCGGGATGTTGTCCAGCTCGATTGCGAAGACCTCAGACACGTCGGCGGAGATGCCCGCCCCCCTCAACGTCTCCAGCGCCCGCACCGGCTCGGCGCAGATGATGCGGTAGATCCCGTATTCCACGGTATCCGATATGGTCGAGGCGATAAGCTGTATGCGCGCCTCCTTGAAGAGTTCGAGCACCCGAAGCAGCGTCCCCGACTTGTTCTCCACGAAAATGGATATTTGTTGTACCGTCATGGCTCTGTTATATTAATGTTTTACGTAAATCTCGGACACGAACCGCCTTGCCCTCCTGCTTCGGGAGCGACCCCTTCGAGACCAGACGCACGACCGGCGTGATGAGGATCTCGTCTTTCAGCTGGCGCGTGATCTCCTTGGTCAGCACCTGCAGGCGGCGGTAGTCGTCGGAGAAGGCATTAAGCTCGACCTCGACCGTCATCAGGTCGTTCGCCTCCTCGTTGGTGAGCGTGATGAGGTAGTCGTTGCCGAGTTCCGCGAACTGCATCAGCACGGTCTCGATCTGTATCGGGAAGATATTTACACCCTTGAGGATGATCATGTCGTCGCTGCGGCCCTTCATGCGGTCCAGCCGCAGGTGGTGCCGTCCGCAGGGACATTCGCCCGGCAGGATCCGCGTAAGGTCGCGCGTGCGGTAACGCAGCAGAGGCATAGCCTCGCGGTTGATGGTCGTAAGCACCAGCTCGCCAACCTCCCCCTCCGGCACCGGCTCAAGCGTCATCGGATCGACGATCTCCACGATGTAGTAATCCTCCCATATGTGCAGCCCGTTCTGCTCCGTACACTCGAAAGCCACGCCCGGCCCGCACATCTCCGACATGCCGAACGAGTTGTAGGCCTTCACGCCGAGCATCTGCTCGATACGCCGCCGCTGCTCCTCGGAGTGAGGCTCAGCGCCTATGATGAGCGTGCGCAGGTGCGTGTCGCGGCGCGGGTCGATACCCATCTCCTCCATCACCTCGTACAGCCGGCCGGCATAGCTCGGGATGGCGTGCAGCGCCGTAGTCCCGAAATCGGTGATGAACTTGATCTGGCGTTTGGTATTGCCGGCCGCGGCGGGCACCGTGAGCATGCCCAGCCGCTCGGCCCCGTACTGGAATCCCAGCCCGCCCGTAAACATGCCGTATCCCGACGAGTTCTGGAAGATATCGCCCGGGCGCAGCCCCACCATATAGAGGCAGCGCGCCACGGCATTGGCCCACTCGTCGAGATCCCGCTGCGTATGCAGTATCACCGTGGGTGTACCCGTTGTCCCGCTCGACGAGTGCAGGCGCACCACGCGGCTCAACGGCACGGCCGACATCCCGAACGGATAGCTGTCACGCAGGTCCTGTTTCGTGGTGAAAGGTATCCTGCTCAAGTCGGACAACGACCGTATGTCGTCGGGGTCGATATGGCTTTCGGCGAAGCGCCTGCGGTAAAATTCGCTGTTCATACACTGCCTTACCGTCTTTTTCAGGCGTTCCGTCTGCAACGCTTCGATCTCCGATCGGGTGAGTTTCTCAAATTCCGGATGCAAATACATGATCGTCTCAATTTAAAGCATTGATGCGAAGTTATGGAAAAAAGCGATAAAAATGACGTTTTGGCGCAAGTTTATCCTCCTTTTGCAGGCTTCACATGCATAAAATTCAAGTTTCGGGTTTCGGGCGCAAAAATTCGCGTCCGAAACCGCCGCAGCGAAGGCCATTTAAGGATCCGAGACCTCACCTCCGGGCACTCAAGGCTGCGCCGCTACTCCTTGCGGGAATCCTCCGAGGAGTAATATATCATCCTCTTGGTCATGCCGCCGTCGATGACGATATTGGCGCCGTTGATGAAGTCATTCTCCCGCGCCGCGAGAAACAACACCATCCTCGCAATATCCTCGGGGACACCTACGCGGCCCGACGGATGCTGCATGTGGTCCTCCCGTGTGAGGGAGCCGTAGTCGGAGCACTCGATCCATCCCGGGCTGACGGCATTAACCGTGATACGTGTGCCGGCCAGCGACACGCACAGCGTGTTGGTAAGCGACACAAGGCCGCCCTTCGATGCACCGTAAGCCTCCCAGTCGGCCTCGTTCTGATGCCAGCGTGTCGAGGCGATATTGATGATACGGCCATACTCCATGCCCCGGTTCGCCTCGACAAACTGCTTGCAGCACATGAAGCTGCCGCAGAGGTTGGTATCTATCACCCGACGGAACTCCTCGGGCGTGATCTCGAAGATGCTCTTCGAGAATTTGCTTATCGCGCCGTTGTTCACCAGCACATGCACGCCCCCGAAACTGCGCTTCGCATATTCGAACACGCCGCAGATATCATCGTAGGAACAGAGGTCGGCCCGCAGGAAACGTATATTGCCATCCTCGAAAACCGTATCGTTCAGATCCACCGCAAGGACCGTATACCCGTCCGCGGCGAACATGCCGGCCGTCACCCTTCCTATACCGCCGGCGGCGCCGGTCACCACCGCCACTTTCCCGTTATTATCTTCCATATCGCCTGTACCTAATGTCATTCGGAAACATACATGCTGAAGAAGCGCCATATCTCGGCCCCCGTATCCATCACATCCGCAGACCATGAGTGGCCTCCGCCATGGATCTCGTAGAGCCACACCTCACACCCTGCCGTGCCGCCCCTGTATCTGTGGGCCGTGACGCGCACGCCGCTTTTGCCCGTCGGGAGCTCCTCTGTCTCCACATACGTACATCTGTCGGCGGCAGCCCAATAGCCCACCGCAAGCGGTACGGCGATATATGCGCCCCAGCCCCCTTCGTTGCGGGGGTCGCCGCACCACAGCGAGGTCTTGTCCTCCGTGCCGTGCAGCTCCATGAGGGGTATGGGCTTCGAGGCCTCCAGATCATGGTACATCCACTCCAGCGTAAGCCCCGCGATGGGGGCCACCGCCGCAAATACGTCCGGCCGCCGATAGGCCATCAGATAGCACATCTCCCCGCCGTTGGAGTGGCCCGTGCAGAATACGTTTCGGGCATCGAACCCGTACTCCCCGACCAGATAGCCGGCAAGGCTGCAGATGAAATCCACATCGTCGGTCTGCAGCCCATCCTGAAAGGGATAGCCTACGTTCCAGCAACTCTTTCCGCGGGCATCCGCCGCCCCCTGCGGGAAGCAGGCCGCAAATCCGTATCGGCGCGCCGCCGCCAGAATACCGAACGCCTCGGGCGAGGCCGTGCCGCCGTAACCGTGCAGCATAATCACAAGCGGCCGCCCCGCGGCAAGGCTGTCGGGAACATAAAGTCTGTAGCTGCGCTCCATGCCGCCATGACGGAATACGAGAAGCGAATCGGGCTCCACGCCGCGGCCCGAGGCCGACAAGACGGTCAGAACGAGAGCCCATAAGGTCAGCAGTAAGGTTCTTGTCTTTGTCATAATTTCAGGAAATCAGATTTTTCTATATTATAGTTTCTCGGTTTCTCTGGTTTGCGGGTTTGCGAGTTTGGATGCCGACTGCCGTAGACTGCCTGCACGGGACAAAAAAGCGACAGCCTGTCCAGTCCGCTCCGAAAAAGCCCCATCTTCAGATGGTCGATAGGCAGATAGGGATATCTCTATTTCTCAACTGCCTTTGCATTGGAGAGGTATAAATGAATGTATAATATCCGTTCTCGCAATATTATTATTAATTACACAAACCGGAATCTCGTCCTACAATCCACTCATGTCGATTTTGAGGTAGATCATGTCTTTCAATTGCTTCCCTGCCTCAAAAATCGGATGGTCATAATTATCCGTAAAGAAGTTGGGAATACGGTGTGAATATACAAATCCGCAACTCCTGTAGAAGGATATGGTTACAGGCGAGTCTCCGGTTCCGACAAGCATCGTATGATATCGGGCTTTGTAATGTCCCAGAAGAAAGAATATCAATTTTTTCCCATATCCCTTGCGCTGGCTCTGCGGATAGACTGCAATGCTTTTTATCTCGCAGATACCTTCGCCCTCTTCCGTCACAACGCATGAAGCCTTTACCTCATTGTCATCTGCCAGAACAAACATATCGCCACGCTCCAAATAGCGATCAATCATGGACTCCTGCTCGTCGGCAAGGAGCAGGAGATCCATATATTGCTTTTTATTGCAAACGACAGGATATATGTTTATCATATTCTGTTTTTATATAAATGACCCGATCCGCAATGTACACTCTATCCGTTTGAGCCATAAAATTAGACAACTATAACCTATCCGACAAAACATAGAATGGATTTTATGGTTCTGCACTAAAAATAATTTTATCTGAACCGTTTTCCGAATATACTTACACAACACTTCAATGATTAGATACTTCAATAGGACTGTCAGCGATTTTAATTCTTTTTGGAGCGGGAAAAGGATGTAAATCAGGCATTCGCCAGACTTGCACTATACAGGGAGAGGGATCGGCCCGATTACATCCGCCTTTTCCCCGTCCGCTCGCCGCGGAGGCCCTTGCAACACTGCGCAAAAGCCACGTCGGTCTTCGTCCGACGCACTTTTTCATATATATGCCCCTGCGGAAACAAAGTTCCCGAAGAACTCCAACGGCGAAAGGGATTAGCCGGATTTCATCCGCCTTTTCCCCGTCCGCTCGCCGCGGGGCCTTTGCAACACTGCGCAAAAGCCACGTCGGTCTTAGTCCGACGCACTTTTTCATATATGCCCCTGCGGAAACAAAGTTCCCGAAGAACTCCAACAGGGAGAGGGATTAGCCGGATTTCATCCGCCTTTTCCCTTTCCGCTCGCCGCGGAGGCCCTTGCAACACTGCGCAAAAGCCACGTCGGTCTTAGTCCGACGCACTTTTTCGTATATAAGCCCCTACGGAAACAAAGTTCCCGAGGGGCTTATATACGAAAAAAGCCGAACCTGAAGTTCGGCTTTTGCTTGTGTTGCGGAGAGAGTGGGATTCGAAAGGCAAAGCCTTCGCGTGGCCACATATCAAAAAATAACCCTTATTTGGCCACGCAACCCCCATTAAGGGAGAACCCCTTAGAGAAAGCGGCCGCAGGCATTGCCGCTTTTTGTTGCGGCACGGAGCGGCCGAGCTGTTGCTCGGACGATCTGCTCGAAACAAAAAAAAGCGACAGACAAAAGTTTGTCGCTGCGGCCGCTTTCGGCTCGCGGAGAGAGAGGGATTCGAACCCCCGGTACAGTTACCCGTACACCGCATTTCGAGTGCGGCCCGATCGACCACTCCGGCATCTCTCCAATATGTTCGGACTCTTTCAGCCCCTTTACCTTTCGGCCTCTCGGCCTCCGCGTTTCCCGTTCACCCCAACCCGACTCCCTCAAGGACAATCAGCAGGGCTCTCTGTTTAACGGTGTGCAAAGATAAGAACTTTTATTTTATGTTGGAACATGTGGGAGGACTTTTTTTGATTTTAATCCCAAAAATGGCTCGGATATTGAGTTTCGCACGATAAAATTGACTACTTTTGCATTATAACGTGACGGTGTGTGAGACCGTACGCCATCCCCGGCATCAGCACCCGCCGGCGGCGCACGCAACCTTCCGCCCGCCACACATAATAAACATGCCCGAAAATACGTTTTGGGTATAGGAGGAAATATGTTTTTTACAACAATAAACCTATGTGCGCTATGAAGAACTTGAAAGCATTATTGGCACTGATCCTTGCGGCTGCCGCCGCAACAGGATGTACCACTGCCTACTACGGTTCCAAGGGCAGCGGTTTCGACGACCTCTACGCTACGCACGACAGGGTGGCCATCGCAAACAAGCAGAAGGCTGAAGCCGAAGCCCGTCAGGCCGAGGCCGAGGCCCGCAAAGCCGAATGGGAGGCCATGCTGGCCGAGGCTCAGGCCGACGCCGCCGAGAAACAATATACATCGGGTCAGACGGACTCGGCAGTTCCGCATGTCATAGTCCTCGAGGACGACCAGCCCGAGAGTTTCGTGGCCGACACCTACGAGAGCGCCTATGCGCGCCGTCTGCGCGGCTTCACCTCGCTCTCGTACCGCATGCCCTCGAGCTACTATAACCTGCGTTACAGCGGCGCCTACACCTTCGCCACGGCATACGACCCGGCATTCTACAACGTCATGGTTTCGGGTGACGAAGTGTGGGTGGAGCCCAAGTACATAACCTCGATGTTCGGCACGTGGGGCGCCACGAACGCTACGGCAGCTCTCTACTCGCCGTGGTACTTCGGCTGGAGCACCTACGATCCGTGGTACTACTCGTGGTGGGGATATCCCCACTACTCGTGGTGGGACTGGAACTGGAACATCTGTTACGGCTGGCGCTGGGGCTACGACCTCTGGTGGGGCTGGGGCGGTATATATTCGCCGTGGTACTATCCTCACTGGGGTGGCCCGTACTGGGGCTGGGGTCCCCACTGGGGCGGACACTGGGGCGGCCCGCATTGGGGCGGCCATTGGGGCGGCCCGCATGTGGGTGCATGGAATGACGGCTACCGCTACCGCGGCGGCAACTACTACGGCTCGCGCAACAACTCGACGCTCGGCGGCCGCGGAAACTCTACGGGCGGATCGTTCGTAAACCGCGGGTCGGGATACTCGACACCCTACCGTTCACCCTCGTCGGGCAATGTCTACGGCGGTTCGCGCGGCTCGCGCGGCGGCCAGACGCTCAACTTCAACAACAACGACCCGGGACGCAGTTCGGGATCTGTCGGGCGCGGCACGGTGACCATACGCGACCGTCAGAACTCCGCATTCGACCGCAACAACAACTCGTCGCTGCGAAACAACAACACCTCGCGCGAGCGTGACAATTCGCTGTTCCGCAACAACAACAATTCGTCGTTCAACAACAACTCGTCGTTCAACTCCAACCGCGGCGGCTCATACGGATCGGGCTTCTCGGGCGGCGGCACCCGCGGCGGTGGCGGAAGCATCGGCGGCGGTGGCGGCTCTCGTGGCGGCGGCGGTTCACGCGGACGCTAACGGGACGAAAGGCGGATATCGCTGCTGGCCAAGTGAGGGATACGCCTTCGAAAAGCAGAGATCAACCTACACGATATCCTGCCGGGCGGCGTCCCGACGGTTCGTCCCAATATCGGGATATGCGGCATACACTTTGCGGCTACGAGGCCGTAAAGGGATTTTTAACCTAACGGATCATAACGACCCAAAAGAGTTTGACAATGAAACGCGTAATGAAAACAGCCCTTGCGGCCGCCATGCTCCTAATGGCCGGTACGGCATCGGCACAATACAAGTTCGGAGGTCTGATGATGGACCACGACGGCATGATGTCGAACGACATGTACACCCTCTCGCAGGTGAACTTCGGGTTCGGCACCGCCCGCTCGATGGGTATGGCCGGAGCCTTCACCTCGCTCGGCGGCGACATCGCCTCGATAGGCATCAACCCCGCGGGTCTGGGTATGTACCGCCACAACGATATCTCGATAACACCCATGCTGAGCTTCCAGCGCTCGCAAAACAGCGCCCCCGACTGGGGTGACAACTCCCTGACGCGCGCAGCCATGAGTAACGTGGGTGCCGTGCTGAACCTCTACGAGGGGGCCTCGTCTCACGTGGTGAGCTTCAGCGTCGGCATAGCATACAACCGTGTGGCCGACTTCAACTACAACTACGGTTACTCCTCATCGAGCGCGCCCTCGTCGTCGCCCTACCGATCGATAGCCGACGCCTTCTCGCGCATGATGGGCCAGAGCCGTCTGTTCCCCTCGGACACCGGATCGCTCAACTACGGATACGGCGACGCCTACTTCTGGGGCGGCATTCTGGCATACAACGCCTTCCTGCTTGACGTAGGCACCGACGAGTATGGCGATTACTGGACTACGGCCGGGCGTCTCGGCGTCAACGCCGGCGTCGGACATACGGTGAACGAGCAGAGCCGTGGCTCGATCGGCGAGTATGACCTCTCGTTCGGCATGAATATCGACAATCTGGTCTACGTGGGTGCCACGCTCGGCGCGCAGGATGTAGACTGGCGCCGCCAGCTATACTACGGCGAGGATTACCTCTACAACGGCCAGACCCCCGTCGCAAGTGACGGCACGCCGCTGCAGAACCCCGCTCAGTGGATGGACTACAATCAGGCGATCAAGGTATCGGGTACGGGCATAAACCTCAAGCTGGGAGTCATCGTCCGCCCGACCGACGGGCTGCGTCTGGGCATGGCCATACATACGCCGACATACTATATCCTCAACCGCAAGTATCAGGCATACATGGCATCGAACTTCAACGACCGCGGCGACACCACCCCCTCGCTCGAGGATGTGTCTCCCTACACGTGGGACTTCGTGTCGCCCACGCGACTGATGTTCGGCGCCTCGTACACCTTCGGCAAGATGGCCGTCATCTCGGTCGACTACGAGCGCGACTGGTACAACGGCATCCGCGCCAAGAACCTGCCCTCGGGATTCGACCTCTCGCTGCAGGACTACCGTTCGGAGTTCACATCGAACTTCAAGGGCTCGAATACGCTGCGTGTGGGTGCCGAGGTCAAACCCCTGCCCAACGTTGCGCTGCGCGCAGGCTACGGCTTCGCCGGCTCGATGCTGCGCAACCCCAAGGAGTGGTACTACAACACGCCGCTGACCTATCAGACAACATGCTACTCGGCCGGTGTGGGCTTCGCCATCGGAGGCTTCACGATAGATCTGGCATACCAGTATCTCGACACCAAGAATACGTCGTACTACCTCTACTACGCTCTTGACGCCGCAACCGGCATGATGGATACCGCAAGCCCCGTCTACTCGACCGACTACACGCGCCACTACGCCATCCTGACCCTCGGATACAAGTTTTAGGGTGCGGGCGCAGGCCGGTCCCCTCATGCGGAGCATCGCCACGGCAAAGGCCGCGTAAGGCCGCGTGAAGAAAATAGGGGTGCAATGACACTCGTTACACAAAAAATGGTTACTTTTGTCATCCGGACACGAGTAACCTTTTTTTGTGTCCGCGAAAACGTTACGACTATAACAGCTAAAGGATATGGCAGTAGAGCTTAAAGATCTCACCAAAGTCGAGGAGAACTACTCGAAGTGGTACAACGACCTTGTGGTCAAGGCCGGTCTGGCCGAGAACTCGGCCGTAAGAGGGTGCATGGTAATCAAACCCTACGGATACGCTATCTGGGAGAAGATGCAGCACGTGTTGGACAACATGTTCAAGGAGACGGGGCACCAGAACGCATACTTCCCGCTCTTCATTCCCAAATCGTTCTTCTCGCGCGAGGCACACCATGTCGAGGGCTTCGCCAAGGAGTGCGCCGTAGTCACGCACTACCGCCTGATGAACGACCCCAACGGCAACGGCGTGGTTGTTGACCCCGACGCCAAACTCGAGGAGGAGCTCATCGTACGCCCCACCTCGGAGACCATCATCTGGAATACATACAAGAACTGGATCACCTCATACCGCGACCTGCCGATCCTCTGCAACCAGTGGGCGAATGTCGTACGCTGGGAGATGCGTACGCGTCTGTTCCTGCGTACGGCCGAGTTCCTCTGGCAGGAGGGACACACGGCGCACGCCACGCGCGAGGAGGCCGAGGCCGAGGCCATGAAGATGATAAACGTCTACAAGACCTTCGCCGAGGAGTGGATGGCGCTGCCCGTCATCGTGGGCCACAAGTCTCCCAACGAGCGTTTCGCCGGCGCCGAGGATACGCTTACGATCGAGGCCCTGATGCAGGACGGAAAGGCCCTGCAGAGCGGTACGTCACACTTCCTCGGGCAGAACTTCGCCAAGGCTTTCGACGTCACGTACACCACGCGCGAGGGCAAGCAGGAGTATGTGTGGGCAACATCGTGGGGAGTGTCGACACGCCTTATGGGCGCCCTTATCATGGCACACTCGGACAACAACGGTCTGGTGCTGCCGCCGAAGCTCGCACCCATACAAGTGGCTATGGTGCCCATATACAAGGGCGCCGAGCAGCTCGCCACCATGACCGAGAAGATGGAGGCCATAGCCGCCGACCTGCGCGCACGCGGCATCAGCGTCAAGGTCGACACGCGCGACAATGTACGTTCGGGCTTCAAGTTCGCCGAGTATGAGCTCAAGGGCGTGCCCGTACGTCTGGCTCTCGGCCCGCGCGATCTGGAGAACGGCACCATCGAGCTGGCACGCCGCGACACCCTCACCAAGGAGACCGTGCCGCAGCAGGGCCTCGCAGACCGCATAGTCGACCTGCTCGACCAGATACAGAAGAACATCTACCGCAAGGCGCACGACTTCCGCTCGTCGATGATCACGCGCGTCGATACGTGGGACGAGTTCATCGATACGCTCAACAACAAGGGCGGTTTCATCTCGGCACACTGGGACGGCACCGTCGAGACCGAGGTGGCCATCAAGGATGCCACCAAGGCGACCATACGCTGCATTCCGCTCGATGCCGAAGAGGAGGAGGGACGCTGCATCTACACCGGCAAACCCTCGCACCGCCGCGTGCTCTTCGCCCGCAGCTACTAACAGCCTCGCGGCCGCCAATAGCTCGCGCAGACTATATATACCAATAAAAATATCCCCGACAGGAACATTCCCGTCGGGGATATTTCTTCATACAAGGCCGCAGGTCAATATACCGGCTGCGAGACGATATATCCCTTCTCGCGCCACAGCTGCTGCAACGGCGCCACGCGGCGGCGGAAATCCCCGAGATCCTTACGCTCGGCCGATGTCCACCCGCACTCGGCATAGGCCGCAAGGCGCGGCAGCGTCTGGTACCATATACGCTCGCGCGTAGGCGTGCGCTCGCCCCACATCTGGCACCCCGTGCCGAGGATGCGCTCCGCCGCCTCGTCACTCAGCCCCTCGGGACGCGGATCGAACGAATAGGCCTTCTCGAGCGGGATCGCCTCGTATGGATAGTCGAGGTATGTGAACAGGCGGTTCGAATTGACCACATCGTAACCCTTCTCTATAGCCTTGTTCACAAGCGAGATATCGCCGTCCCAGAACTGTACGATAACGCCATCGGCCAGACGCTCCGAACGGCTCGCCTCGACATGGGCCTCGTTGCGGATATTGTCACCCGTGATCTCGTTCCAGCCGATCATACGCACACCCTTCGAGGCGAGGTATGCCGACATGCGGTTTATGGCCCAGAGCTGCATGTCGGAGCATGTGGGGAGGTTGTGCTCCTGCATGAAGGCAGTAACCTCGGCCGAGTTCTGCCAGTGCGCAAAGCCCGCCTCGTCGCCGCCGATATGGATTATGCGCGAAGGGAAGAGCGCCGCCACCTCGTCCAGCACGTCGTGCAGGAACTCCTCGACCTTGGGGTCGGCCAGCTGGTAGAGGTCGCCCCAGACGCCGTGTCCCGCGACACGTGACGTAGAACCCAGCCACGGGTAGGCCGCAATCGAGGCCGAAGCGTGCGCCGGCATCTCGATCTCGGGCACGATCGTAATGCCGCGGGCGGCGGCATAACGTACGACCTCCGCTATCTCGCGCTGCGTATAGTAGCTGCGGCGGTCGGGATAGAGGCGGTCCCACTCCTCGGGCGTAATAGTCTGGTGCGAGAAGTCGCGCTTAGACCCTATCTCGGTAAGCAGCGGGTATTTGCGTATCTCGATGCGCCACCCGGGATCATCGACCAGATGCCAATGGAAGACGTTCATCTTCAGGCGTGCCATCTCGTCCAGCAGACGCTTAACCATATCCATACCCTGAAAATGGCGGCTCTCGTCGAGCATATACGCGCGCCAATGGTAGCGCGGAGCGTCGTTCACCTCCCCGCACGCATAGCGTACACCCGCGTCATCCACCGTGACAACCTGCCGCAGCGTCTGGAGAGCATTCAGAAGCCCCGCCGTCGTCCCCGCCGAAGCCGTAATGCCGCGGTCGTCAAGGCGCAGGACATAGCGTTCGTTGTTTTCGCGCGCAAGACCCTTGTCGGTTACAAAACGTATGTCGGCACGGCGGCCGCTCACGATGCGCGGCTCGAAGCCGCACTCCTCCAACACCGACAACAGGTAAGACTGGTTCAGTGCCGCATCGTCGACGCCGACCGTCACCTCGCGCGGCAGCATCGCCTCCGTACCGTCGAAGCGTGCCGTCAAGGGTGCGGGTACTATCGCCGGGACATTCGCCGCCGAAGCGTAGGCGTGTATCGGAACCGCCGACAGTGTCGCCGCGGAGAACAAAAGGGTTAAAAGTAGATTCTTAATCATGGGAAGCAGTTTTAAGATGTAATTTAGGTATGATTACCCAAAGTTACGAAAAGCGGCGCGCACAGTCACTCCCCGCGCACAAAAAAGAGCAAAACAGGCATGAAAAAAGTCCGGAACCGAAGCTCCGGACCTTATTACGTGTTCCCTCGGCGTAAATATGTCTCTGTCGGCCCCAATACATCTCCGTCAGGCTTCCCACCGCATTCATATTCCGCGGAAGACCGTCTACGGGTCATTATATTCAGCCAAGACCTCAACATCACGTCCCCGCCCCACCCTGTGAGAAAGCCCCTTGCCTACTGCTCCTCGGTGCGGTGCTCGCGGAAGATGTTGAAGCGGCGCAGACGCGGGTTGCGGCGCGAGAGAATGAAGACATCGAGAACCAGCAGCACCAGCGCCGCAGCCAGAGGATATTGATACTGCTCGTTGTACTCCTCAAAGCGCACCGTAGCAAGGTCGCTCTTCTCCATCGCATCGATACTCTTGACGATCTCGTCCAGACCTATCGACTGCTTCGTGGCGCGGACATAGGCGCCGCCCGTCGTCGAGGCTATCTGCTCGAGCATCTGCTCGTTGAGCTTCGAGACAACCATCTCGCCGTTCTCGTCCTTGATAAACTCGCCGCCGATCTGTATCGGGGCACCCTCGGGAGTACCTATACCGATCGTATAGATGCGTATGCCCTGCTCGGCCGCCTTGCGCGCAGCCTCCACGGCATCGTCCTCATGGTTCTCGCCATCGGTTATGAGTATGATTACGCGGCTCTGCTCGCTCTGGCTCGAGAACGACAGCATGGCCTGCTCCAAAGCACGCCCTATGGCCGTGCCCTGTTCGCTCACCAGCGAGGGCGAGATACGCTTGGCGAAGGCCTGAGCCATGCGGTAGTCGGATGTTATGGGCAGCTGTACCTTCGGCTCGCCCGCAAAGACAACCATACCCACACGCTCCTGCTGCAAGCTCTCGAAGAGCTTGCCGATGGCATATTTCGTACGCTCCAGACGGTTGGGTTCGAAGTCCTCGGCCATCATCGAGTTCGAGACGTCGACCACGAGCATCATCTCCACGCCGCGCGAGTGCTCCTCACGCAGTTTGGAACCGAACTGCGGCCGCGCCGCCGCGATGACCAGAAGCATATAGGCCGCGATGAAGAGTGCGGCCTTCAGACGTATGCGCCCGCGTGAAAAGTCGGGCATGAGCTCGCGCAGCAGCTCCGGATTACCGAAACGCGCCACAAGACGACGGCGCCGACCCACCGCCAGCAGATAGACTATCACCAGCACCGGAACCAGTATCAGCAGATACAACAGTTCGACGTTTGCAAATCGGAACATATCAGGGGATGCGTTTAAGTATTATGTTACTGAATACGAACTCGAGCAGTAGCACACCCAGCGCCGCCAGCAGCAACGCCAGAAAACGTTCGTGGTAGACCGTATAGTCGGTAACCTCGACCTTGCTCTTCTCGAGCTGGTTTATCTCGTCGTAGATCGACTGCAGCTTGTCGTTGTCCGTAGCGCGGAAATATCGGCCGCCCGTACGCTCGGCAATACCCTCCAGAGTCTTCTCGTCGATCTCGACATCCATCGGCTGGAACGACATGTTGCCGAACATGTCCACTACCGGATAGGGGGCCTTGCCCCGCGTGCCCACACCTATCGTGTAGACCTTGATGCCCATGTCGGCAGCGATATCGGCGGCCATCAGCGGCGCGATCTCGCCGCGGTTGTTCACACCGTCCGTGAGCAGGATTATAACCTTGCTCTTGGCATCGCTCTCGCGCAGGCGGTTGATCGCCGTGGCCAGACCGTTGCCTATGGCCGTACCGTCCTCGATGATGCCGCTGCGTATGCGCGAAAGCATCGTCTGCAACGTACTCTGGTCGGTCGTCAGGGGGCTCTGCGTGAAGGCCTCGCCCGCAAATACGACCAATCCCAGACGGTCACCGTAGCGGTCGGCGATGAAGCGTCCCGCCACCTCCTTGGCCGCCGTGATGCGGTCGGGCTTGAAGTCGCGCGCCAGCATCGAACCCGAGACGTCGACCGCAAGCATGATGTCGATACCCTCGGCGCTCGAACGGCGCTGCTCGTCGACATCCTGCGGGCGCGCCAGCGCCACAACCAACAGCACAAAGGCCGCACACCGCAACACGAAGGGCGCATGCCGCAGCCAATAGCGCAGCGTACGCGGCGCGCGGCGTACACCCTCGATCGTCGAGATGCGTATGGCCGCGCCGCCCTGCAGCGTGCGATAGATATAGTAGGCTATCATCGGCGCCAGAAGCACCAACAGCCATAAAAGATATGGATTTGCGAATCTCATGTTTTACATCTTCTCTTTCATCCGCACGCGGCCGCCGCAGGCCGCACACGGCCCGTTACCAGTTCTTGCGGCCCTTGACAATGACGCCCTTCTTCTTCTCGTCGATCTTGTCCTGCGTCTTGTCCTCCTGTGCCTGTATGGCATCCAGCAGCTGCTCCTGCTGCTGGCGGCTCATGCCGCTGCGCGAACGCCCCTTGTCATTCTGATCCTTGCCATCATCACCGCCGTCATTCTGACCGTCCGGATTATTCTGATCATCTTGATTTTGATCGTTCTGACCGTTCTGATCGTTCTGACCGTCCCCATTCTGATCTTGGTTCTGGTCGTTCTGATCCTTGTTCCGGTCATTCTGTCCGTCTCCGTTCTGATTCTGATTCTGGTTCTGATCCTGATTCTGGTCTTGGTTCTGGTCCTGATTCTGATTCTGGTCCTTGTTCTGGTCCTGATTCTGCTGGTCATCCAGAAGACGTTTCGTGTAGGCGTAGTTGTACTTGGCCTCCATGTCGGCAGGATTCAATTCCAGAGAGTGGCGGTAGCTCGCCAGAGCCTCCTTGAGCTTCTTCTGCGCAAACTGGGCATTGCCCAGATTGTAAAAGGCCTCGGCACGCTCCTCGTCACTGCGCAACGAGTCGGCCGCCGCCGCTGTCAACAACTGCTCGGCCTTGTCGTACTGCTCCGTACGGACCATCGTATTGCCCAGATTATAGGTAGCCTCGAAGTTCCCGGGAGCACTCTCCAACGCCTGCTTGTAGCTGTCAGCACTCAGATCATAACGCTCGCGCGCAAACTGACGGTTGCCCTTGCGCACCAACGACCGCTCGGGCATGCGCTGCGCCACGGCCGTCGCCGAGAGACCGACAACCGCCGCAAGCGACAATAACATATATCTCACATATCGTTTCATTTCTCTGCCTGCTTTGCGTTCCTGTCCGACGTATCGGCAGCCGGCTCCCCGCCCGCATCGGCAGCCGGAGTCTCAGCCGCACCGCCATTGCCTTCGGGCTTGCCTTCCGCCTTATCCCCCGTCTTGACGTCGCTCTTATCCCCCGTCTTGCCATCGCTCTTGCCACCGGCGGCCGCTTCCGGCTGCTCGGGTTCGGGCTCCGCGGGCTTCGTCTGCTCGACAAAGTCCCAGACGGCGCGGTAAGCCGCCTCGTTCTCCTCGGCGGCGGGTGTAGCCTTGGCAAACTTCACAAGATCGGCCTCACGCAGAATCTCCGTAAGATCCATCGCATTCTTGCGCGGCACGTCGATGCCGCGAACCGCCTCGATGATCTCGTCCGAGGTCATCTCCATGGCCCCGATGCCGAACTGCCCGACAAGGTAGGTGCGGAGGATATCGGTCAATGCCGAATAGTATTGCTTGTGTTTCTCCTGCTGCCAGAGACGCTCCCCGCGCAGCTTCTCCAGCGCGGCGAAGGCTACAACATGCGGCGGCTGTGGCGGCGCCGGACGGAACATGTCGCGCAGCGACCGCCCGTAGTGCGCCAGCACGCGGCGCAGGGCATAAACCAGTGCTGCGATGACCAGCAGCGCCACGATAACCCACTTGATATATCCCGTGATCTCGCCCATGCGGAACGGGAGGGTCTTCTGCGGCTTGATATCGAAGATCGAGTGCGACGTGGAGTCGATCTGGAACGTCGTAACCAGAACATGCAGCGTATCGGCGCCGTAGAGCGTGTCGACGATATTCTTGTCGGCATACATCACCTGCGGCAGGACATTGTGTATACCCTCCTCGAAGGCCCCCAAAAGATAGCGCTTGCGGATGGTCATGCGGCGGCCGTCCCGCGAGAGCGTATCGATCGGCATATCCTCGATGAGCGAATAAGGCTCCGAGCCGTCACCCCCGAACGAGGGGAAAAAGACACTCTGCACAAGATCCTTGTCCACCTCTATCGAGTAGAGGAAACGGTCGCCTATGCCGATCGAGTCGGGCTCGACGCTGCCGCGGACTACGGGCGCGTCGTCGTCCACCCCGAGGTCGGGCAGCGTATCCGCTCCCTCCGCGAAGGCGGTTACCGTCAGAGCGGCAAGAAGTATCGTTATAAACGGATGTCTCATCGTTGTTTGAACAGTTTAATCAATTCCACCACATAGTCTCCCGAGGTGGATACCACGGCCGTATCGATACGGTTGCGGCGCAGCGTCTCGCCGATGGCCTCGTCGCGCTGACGCCAGCTCTCGGCGTAGTGCTCGCGTACGCGTGCCGACGAGGTATCGACCCACTGCTTCTCGCCCGTCTCGGCATCTTGAAGCTCCACGATGCCCACATCCGGCATCTCGGCCTCACGCTGATCCCATACGCGTATGCCCACGATGTCGTGGCGGCCCCCCGCAATCTTCAGGGCGTCGTCCAGAGCGTTGCGGTCGCGCGTCGAGTCGATGAAGTCCGACAGGATAAAGGCCGTACAGTGTTTCTTGTTGACATTGGTGAGGTATCGCACAGCCTCCGCGATGGCCGTACCCTGAGACTCGGGACGGAACTTCACCAACTCGCGTATGATCATCAGGATATGGCTGCGCCCCTTCTTCGGGGGGATGAACTTCTCCACACGGTCCGAAAAGAAGATACAGCCCACCTTGTCGTTGTTCTGCGAGGCCGAGAAGGCCAGCACCGCCGCGATCTCGGTTATCACGCTCTTCTTCAAGCGCTTGCCCGTACCGAACATGCGCGACCCGCTCACGTCGATCAGAAGCATCATCGTCAGCTCGCGCTCCTCCTCGTAGATCTTGATGTGGGGCTTGGTCGAGCGCGCCGTAACATTCCAGTCGATGTCGCGCACATCGTCGCCCGCACGGTACTCGCGCACCTCGGAAAACGACATTCCCCGCCCGCGGAAAGCCGTGTGGTACTTTCCGGCGAAGATCTCGTTCGACAGGCCGCGAGTCTTGATCTCGATCTTGCGGACCCGCTTGAGGATATCGTTCTCGTTCTCCTGCATGGCACTAAGGCACTATCACGTTGTTCAATATCTCGGTTATGATCTGCTCCGACGAGATGTTCTCGGCCTCGGCCTCGTAGGTAAGGCCTATACGGTGGCGCAGAACGTCGTGGCAGACGGCTCGCACATCCTCCGGAATGACGTAACCGCGGCGGCGGATGAACGCATACGCACGCGCCGCCTTGGCCAGCGAGATGCTCGCACGCGGCGACCCGCCATAGGCGATCAGCGGCTGCAGCTTCTCAAGGCTGTACTCGGCAGGCTCGCGCGTGGCGAAGATGATGTCGACGATATACTTCTCGATCTTCTCGTCCATATAGACATCCTCCACAACCGAACGCGCCTTGACGATATCCTCCGGCGTGATAACCTTCGACACCTTCTTCATCGCCCCGCCCGTGAGGTTCATGCGCACGATCTCGCGCTCCTCCTCCTTCTTCGGGTAGGAGATCTTCACCTTCAGCATGAAACGGTCCACCTGCGCCTCCGGCAGAGGATAGGTTCCCTCCTGCTCCAGCGGGTTCTGCGTCGCCATCACAAGGAACGGCTCCGGCAGCCGGTAGGTCTCCTCGCCGATGGTCACCTGACGCTCCTGCATCGCCTCCAGAAGCGCACTCTGCACCTTCGCCGGCGATCGGTTGATCTCATCCGCCAGCACGAAGTTGGCGAAAACGGGACCCTTGCGCACGATGAACTCCTCGGTCTTCTGCGAGTAGATCAGCGTACCGATAAGGTCCGCAGGCAGCAGGTCGGGCGTGAACTGTATACGTGCGAAGTCGGCATCCACGGCCTTCGCCAGCGTCGTGATGGCCAACGTCTTGGCCAGACCCGGCACACCCTCCAGAAGAATGTGGCCGTTCGACAGAAGCCCTATCAAAAGCGTGTCGATCAGATGGCTCTGACCGACAATAACCTTTCCCATCTCCGCGCGGAGCGTGTCCACAAAGACGCTCTCGCGTTCGATGCGTTCGTTGAGTTCCTTGATGTTGATTACTTCACTCATACGTCTTTTTTACTTTTTGCGTCGGTACGCCGTCCCAGAAGGCCGGCCCGATAGCGTGTGTAATATCTTTATATCTTTTTTAACGGTTTTTCCTCCTTTATGCCGCTGCCGCCGCATACGGCGCATACTGCCGTTTTTGCAACTTATGTACCTTATATAACGCAGCCTGCAATTTTATTATTGCAAATATAACCATAAAAAATCACAATATGAACACCTCTTTCGGGGCTCTGCCGCCCGCATCGACGCATCTCTGCGGCCGCCGCAAAAAAATTGCGCGGCCGTCACCGCGCAAATATATTTTCCGGATTACGAAGCCCCCGCCGCAGCGTCACTCCATTACCGTATCGTACATCATCACATATCCCAATCGGCCGCCCCCAAGAGCCGCCCCCCAAGAGCCGCCCCCAAGAGCCGCCACGCGTATTAGAGCCACTTCTTGAACTTGAAGAACCAGAAGGTGAAACACGAGATGAAGATCATCAGGAAGAGCGCGAAGATGTATCCCACGGGTATGACGTGCCCGTTCACCTCCCACACCCACTCCAACTCGGGTATGGCCTTGAAGTTCATGCCGTAGATGCTCGCTATGAGCGTCGCAGGCAGGAAGATCACCGCCGCAATGGAGAAGATCTTGACGATCTCGTTCTGTTCGATATTGATCAGGCCCAGAGCCGAGTCCTGTATGTAGTCCAGACGCTGGAAGCTGAAGTCCGCATGGTTGATAAGCGAGTTGACATCCTTGAGCATAAGCTGCAGACGCGGGTAGACATCGTTCGGGAAGCGTTCGCTCTTGAGGATGTTGGAGAGGATGCGCTGGCGGTCGAAGATATTCTCACGCAGCACCATCGTATTCTCCTGCAAGGCGTTGATACGGTGTATGACGGCCTTGTCGATCGAGTCCTCGGTATTGATGGCCTTGCTCAGCGCCGCAACCTGCTTCGAGACGAACTCCACAAGGTCGGCATCGAAGTCGATACGCACCTCCAGCAGCGTGATGAAGATATGGTAGCCGGTCGAATAGCTGCGGTAGTTCATCTGAAGGCGTTTCTCCGTCTCGCGGAAGGTGCGAGACTCCGAGTTGCGCACCGACACCAGCACTCCCTCGTTCGAGATGATGAACGACACGGGCTCAACGGTGAAGGTATCGCCCGCCGGAAGGAAGAAATTGGTGTTGGAGATGATCGAGTTCTCGGTCTCGGAGTACTTCGATGTCGACTCGATCTCCTCGACCTGCTGTTTGGTCTGGAGGCTCTCCTCCATGAAGTTCTCGACGGCCTTCTGCTCCTTGATCGAGGGCGCCATAAGATCGATCCACAGAATGTCGTCATAACCCAGATTGTCCAGAAGCTCGGGCTCGGCGTTGCGGATGATTTTGTTGTACTGCTTGAGGTATATGGTAATCATTGCTGCTAAGGTTTACGGGTTGAACTCCTTGTTGGTCGGAGGCTGCGGCAGGCAGATACATCTCAACCGCGGCCGTGAGCAACCGTCGCAGAGGCGGTCACCCCCTTCAACCCGGGTTGGATCGGGGCGTTATGCGTATGCCCGAATTCCAGAACTTTTGCAGCGCCGCGTGTTTCTCGGCATTGAATATGAAGTCGATGTTGTGTGTCAGATAGTCGTAGGCATCGTAGGGCTTGCGGTCGAAGCCGTTCTCGACGATAGCCTCGTAGATGGACTCCACGCCCAGCGTGAGCGACCGCTCCAGAGCGTCGATAAGCTCGTAGGAGGTACCCTTGCGCGCAACCCACAGCGCGAAGGCAAAGGGCAGCCCCGTCAGCGTCTTCCACTCCTCGGCCAGATCGTACGTATAGGCGAACAGCCCCTCGTGGTCGAAGACCTTGTCGCCGATAAGCAGGAAGGCGTCGTCGATGCGCGCCTCCGCCACCAGCGAATAGTCGGAGAGCGTCCACCACTCGGGCGCGATGTTCCACTTCTTGGCCGCAAGATATCCCGTCAGCTGCACCGACGTGCGCGAGTGGGCATCGAGGAAGATGCGGCGCACGCGTTCGATGGGGCTGTTCGACATGACAACAACGGTGCGCACGGGGCCCGAGGCTCCGACGCAGTAGTCGGTAATGATGTTCGTGGATTTCATCTGCGGCACGGCCGCGGCGGGGATAAGGGCTATGTCGGCGCGACCCTCGGCGTAGTTGTCCACACACCCTGCGGGAGGCGCAAGCAGAAGGTCGGCGCGAAGGCTACCTTCGTGCTGGATACCATAGATGAATGGTATCGTATTCAGATACGACACTGCCGCTATGCGAGGAGTGGTGACCATCATCCATAAATACCCCTAATAAGTTAAAAACCAAATATATTCGGCCCCTCGGCCCCTTTTTTGACACACAAAGGTAGCAAATAACGGGCAAAAAAGCAAAAAATCTTGCATCGGACATCCCCCGGCGACCCGTTACGGCCATAAAAACGGCCGTGTCACAGGGGCACGGCCGTGAGAGAGTACCATATTATATTGTTCCACACAGAGTTTCCATTCCATTGCGCGGGCAAATGCGTCTTATCCGCATTATCCGCCTTATCCGCCTTATCCGCCGCCGCGGCATCACGCCCTCCATCACGCGGCGTCCAGCACGGTTCTTGCCACACTGTTACCTGCCGCACGGGGGCGATGGGCAAAGCATGACATGGGGATTTTCCGCGGGTAAATATCGCCCGTAAAATCGTATCGGCAAAATTTATGTGGTCTGTGGCGCCCGAAGGTTGCGAATGCCTCCCTCCGCGACGCCAACGGACCTATTATGTGGCGAACGCACCCGCCCGACACTCTCTCCGACGCCACACACGGCATGCCGTGTGAGCTCTTTTTCGGATTTCGGTCGGCCGCACGGCGCAACTTTTAGAAAAAAAGGGTGCGATACCGCAATCCGAGACCTCGGAAAAAAGATTTTTTTGAGTATCTTTGCCGCGATGGCATGATTGCGTCCGGACGGCGCGTCCGACAGCCATCAAGATGCAACAGAGGCAACGAACAAACAATATAAGACAGTAGTCAAACGAATAAAACTCTAAAGTTATGTTTGCAATCGACAATTACGATTTCAAGGGCAAGCGTGCCATAATCCGTGTGGATTTCAACGTGCCCCTCGACGGCGAAGGCCATGTAACCGACGACACCCGCATCCGTGCCGCCATCCCCACCATCAAGAAGGTTCTGGAGAAGGGCGGTGCCGTAATACTCATGTCTCATCTGGGACGTCCCAAGAAGAATCCCGATCCCAAGTTCTCGCTCGAGCAGATCGTGCCCGCCATCGAGGCACGTCTGGGTCAGAAGATCCTCTTCGCGGGCGACTGCATGGGTGAGAAGGCCGCCGAGATGGCCAAGAACCTCAAGCCCGGCGAGGTGATGCTGCTCGAGAACCTGCGTTTCTACGCCGAGGAGGAGGGCAAGCCCCGCGGTCTGGCCGAGGATGCCACCGACGAGGAGAAGAAGGCCGCAAAGAAGGCTCTGAAGGAGGGCCCGCAGAAGGAGTTCGTCAAGAAGCTGGCTTCGTATGCCGACTGCTACATCAACGACGCCTTCGGTACGGCTCACCGCGCCCACGCCTCGACGGCACTCATCGCCGACTACTTCCCCCACGACAAGATGTTCGGATATGTGATGGAGAACGAGCTCAAGGCCATCGACGGTGTCATGCAGAACCCGCAGCGTCCGTTCGTAGCCATCGTCGGCGGCTCGAAGGTCTCGACCAAGATCACCATCATCGAGAAACTGATGGAAAAGTGCGACAAGATCATCATCGGCGGCGGTATGACCTACACCTTCGCCGGCGCTCAGGGCGGCAAGGTCGGCAACTCGATCTGCGAGCCAGACATGTACCCCGTAGCCCTCGAGATCCTGAAGAAGGCCGAGGAGAAGGGTATCAAGATCGTAACCTCGCCCGACGCTCTTATAGCCGACGCATTCTCGGCCGACGCCAACACCGCCGAGGCCCCTGCCGACAACATCCCCGACAACTGGGAGGGTGTCGACATCGGCGAGCAGGGCAAGAAGCTCTTCCGTGAGGAGATCCTCGGTTGCAAGACCATCCTCTGGAATGGTCCCGTGGGCGTATTCGAGATCGACAAGTTCGCTACCGGCTCGCGCGCCGTGGCCGAGGCCATAGCCGAGGCTACCGCAAACGGCGCCTTCTCGCTCATCGGCGGCGGCGACTCGGTTGCCTGCATCAACAAGTTCGGTCTGGCCGACAAGGTATCGTATGTATCTACGGGCGGCGGCGCTCTGCTCGAGTACATGGAGGGCAAGGAGCTGCCCGGTGTAGCTGCAATCCGCAAGTAATCCCGCTACGGGAACGCATAAAGAGAGGGTTCGACCGCAAGGCCGAACCCTTTTCTGCTATAATAACATGGCAGCCCTCAAGCGCATATCTGACACGGCACCCTACTTCTTCGAGGTGGTCGTAGTGATATATAGCAAAACATTCGCTTTTGGGCCCCACGACACCACACGCACCATCTTCACATCCGAGGCGGCCACACTGCCGAAATAGCGTACCATGACATCGAACGGAACAGGCAGCAGCTTGTCGTCAACATATACACGCACATCGCTGTTGTCCATAACCTTGAGTTCTCCGCCCTCCATATCTACGGCAGGGGCATCGGCCAACACATCAAGCAGTGTCTTGCCCTTATAGGCGGGATGTTTGGATGCGATCTTCATAAAGTAGTTCATACCCTTGCCGGTAAAGTCATTGCCTCGCTCCCCAGCGACGGGCTTTCCATCCAAAGACGTCAACTTTACGTCCACGGTCTTGACCTCGCCCTTGCCAAAATCTACCTCGGCTTTGTACTTGGCATAGCCGGGTGACGATACCTCCAGATTGTAAACACCGAAGTTACCACCTAAACTATAATTTCCGCCTTTCTTACTTCGTGCACCGAAAATAAACGTATCGTTATAAATCGTCACAATGGCATCGACTATGGCCACACCCTTGTCATCTGTTACCACACCCTTAATACGGCCCATATCCTCAGGATCGGTTTTCACATCAATAGGCACACCCAATTCGACAGCATTCCCTATGGGGCGAATTACATACTCCTGCGCCGATACAGTTTCAAGCAATGAACAATATAAAAGAATCAGCCCAAAACCAAATACAACTCTTTTCATATTCAAGCTCTTTATCATCATAATTTTTCAATCTGCATTACCATTTTGCAGTTAAAGCAAAAATAATAATTTCCCGGCTCCCCCCTTGTAATCATCGATTTTAACCAGTTTACCGGGAACCCCACAAAAAGGACAAGGCATAGTCAGAATATCAAAACCCGGAGGATCTGGGCCATCAAAGCCTCCCGCTCCAACGAAAGATTGCAATGCCCTGACTTCATAAACAGCAAAAAAGCCTACTGCCACAGCATAAAACGCCACCAATGCAATAATTAAGATTTTTTCATGGCAGTATGTTTTTGATAGGTTTTATACGAAGATACGAATATGCGAACAAAAAAACGAATCGAGGCGGCAAAAAAATAATATAAAATTACACAAACACCTCCCCGCATAGCTCAAGGCGAAACGGAGCGCAAAATAAAAAGTATATCGTATGCGTTTTTGCATTACCTTTGCCCTCGTAAACGCGATCCGCACCATGTCCCAAGATGCTCGCACTGCGGCAATAAGGACAATGCGCGCATCCGCGCAGACCATGAAGATACAAACGATACAATAACTGAAGAACGAAGATGAAAAAAAACGTTTTATTCATTTCAATGATTGCTCTTATGACCGCATGCAGCCAACAGAAGCAAGCCTCGGTTCCGGCAATCGATCCGTCGAACTTCGACACGTCGATAGCCCCCAATGAGGATTTCTATCAATACGCCACGGGCGGATGGCAGAAGAAAAACCCGCTCAAACCCGAATTTGCGCGTTACGGCGCCTTTGACGTCCTGCGCGAGAACAACGAGGTGCGCATCAACGAGCTCTTCTCGCAGATGACCAAGTCGACGGCCGAGAAGGGGAGCGTCGAGCAGAAGATCGCCGACCTCTACACCATGGGGCTCGACTCGGCACGTCTGAACAGCGAGGGCCTCGCCCCCGTCAAGGAGGACATGGAGGCCATCATGGCCGTAGCCGACGCCAAGCAGCTCTCGCAGATCGTGGCCCAGATCCACATGCAGGCGGGCAACCCGCTCTTCGGCGTGGGTGTGAGCGCCGACCTGATGGACAGCAATCTCAACGCACTCTACATCCAGCAGTCGGGCCTCGGCATGGGCAACCGCGACTACTACCTCGACGAGGAGAACGCCGCCCTACGCGAGGGATATACCGCATGGCTCACGAAGGCATTCACCCTCTACGGCATGGAGAACCCCGCCGAGAAGGCTGCCGCCGTCGTCGCCTTCGAGACCAAGATGGCCGAGAAGTTCCGCTCGAACGTCGAGCTGCGTGACATCGCCGCCAACTACAACCCCATGTCGAAGGCCGACTTCACAAAGCGTTACGACGCCATCGACTGGACGGCATACTTCGAAGATATGGGCATAGGTGACTTCGACACCATCATCGTCGGCCAGCCCGAGACGCTCGACGCCGTCAACCAACTCGTAAAGACGGAGCCCATCGAGACGCTGCGTACATATCTTGCGGCAAACTACCTCGCAAGCGCAGCCCCATATCTTAGCGACGACATCTACGCCGCCTACTTCGAGTTCTTCGGCCGTCAGATGTCGGGCCAGCAGGAGATGCGTCCCCGCTGGAAGCGCGCCATGAGCGTGCCCAACGGATTGCTGGGCGAGGCCGTAGGCGAGATCTACGTAGCGAAGTACTTCCCCGAGAGCGACAAGCAGCGTATGATGCAGATGGTAAAGAACCTGCAGACCGCCCTCTCGCAGCATATCGACGCCCTCGACTGGATGAGCGACGCAACCAAGGCCAAGGCTCAGGAGAAGCTCGCAACCTTCACCGTCAAGATCGGCTACCCCGACAAGTGGAAGGACTACTCGTCGCTGGAGATCGACCCCGCCCTCACCTATTGGGAGAACCTCAAGCGTGCATCGGCATGGTACACCCGCGACAACATCTCGAAGCTGGGCACCGAGGTCGACCGCGACGAGTGGTTCATGACCCCGCAGACCGTAAACGCATACTACAACCCCACCACCAACGAGATATGCTTCCCGGCCGCCATACTCCAGCCCCCGTTCTATAATCCCGCTGCGGACGATGCCGTCAACTACGGAGCCATCGGCGTAGTCATAGGACACGAGATGACACACGGATTCGACGATCAGGGCCGCCAGTTCGACAAGGACGGCAACATGAACAACTGGTGGGCCGAGGAGGATGCCGTGGCATTCAAGGCCAAGACCGACATTCTGGTCGAGCAGTTCAACAAGATCGAGGTGCTCCCCGCAAAGGACGGACAGCCCGCAGTCATGGCCGACGGTGCCCTTACCCTCGGTGAGAACATAGCCGATCAGGGAGGTCTGCGCGTAGCCTACACCGCCCTGCACAACGCCCTCGGCGACACGGAGCCCGCGCCTGTCGACGGCTTCACCGCCGACCAGCGTTTCTATCTCTCGTACGCCGCAATCTGGGGCCAGAACATACGCGACGAGGAGGCGGCGCGTCTGACAAAGCTCGACGTACACTCGCTGGGCCGCAACCGCGTCAACGCCACGCTCAGCAATATCGACACCTTCTTCAAGGCCTTCAACATCACCGACGGCGCCATGTACCGTCCCGAGTCGGAGCGCGTCATTATCTGGTAAGGGAGGGCTGCGAATCGCTCGCATAACCTCACATCGGTCTTCATCCAGCGGGTGAAGACCGATTTTTTTGTCTCCGCGCGGCAGCATGGCAGCGCATTTGTCCCAAAAAGGTTATCTTTGCATCAAGGGGCAACACCGCCCGCATCACAAACATACCGGAACATGGAATATCTGAAAGTGGCCATAGCTCATATCGTCGCCCGCATAGGTCTGGGCGACGCCGCCGTCGGGCCGCTCTTTACAGCCGCCATACTTGTCATCATAGCCATCATATCGGCCCTTGCCGTCAAGTTCTTCCGCATGGCCGTCACACCGGCTCTGCGCGCCCTCGTCAGCCAGACCCGCACCGAATGGGACGACCGCCTGCTCAGCCCCGGCGTGCTGCACGCCCTCGCACGACTCATACCGCCCGTAATATGGTATGCCCTGCTGCCGATGGCCTTCGCCGAGAACCCGCTGCTGCTCAATGTGCTGCACAAGGCGTGCCTGATATATCTCACCGTCGTGGTGCTGCTGTTCATACACGCACTGCTCGATACGCTGCAAAACATCTCCTCGGAGCACGAGACGCTGCGCAACCGTCCGCTGAAGGGTGTCTACCAGATGGTCAACCTCATCGCCGCCGCCGTCGGCATAATCATCATTATCAGCATACTCATCGACAAGGACGCCTCGGCCATACTCACGGGTCTGGGAGCCTCGGCCGCCATACTGATGCTCATATTCAAGGATACGATCCTCGGGCTTGTTGCGGGCGTGCAGCTCTCGGCGAACGACATGCTCCGCCCGGGCGACTGGATCACCATGAGCAAATACGGCGCCGACGGATACGTAACCGAGGTGACGCTCACGACGGTCAAGATACAGAACTTCGACAAGACCGTCACTACGATCCCGCCCTACGCCCTTGTGAGCGACTCGTTCCAGAACTGGAGGGCGATGCGCGAGAGCGGCGGCCGCCGCATCAAGCGCTCGTTGCCCGTCGACGTGAACACCATCACGGTCATGCCGCGCGGGCGCATCGAGGCCCTCATCGGCGAGGGGCTGGCCACGCCGGAGCACCTGCAGCGCGAGACCTCAAACCTGCGCCTTATGATCGACTACGCCGTAGGCCACATACAGCGCCGCGACGACATAAACCACGACCTGATGCAGATGGTGCGGCTGCTGCAGCCTACGGCCGAGGGCCTGCCCGTCGAGATATACTGTTTCACCGCAACCACCGTATGGCCCGAATACGAGGCCGTGCAGAACGACCTGTTCGACCACCTGATCTCCATCCTCCCACGCTTCGGGCTGAGGCTCTACCAGCGTCCCGCCGGACGCGACTTCGACGGAGAGGAGAATACGGATACACATAAAGGCAACACATTCGAGGCTTAAACACAAAAAACAGTATGGGCGGCAATCATTTATGGTGACTGCCGCCCGCATCGTTGTCAGAATATTTCTCTCTACTCCATGATGTCGCCCACGGCAACCTGATACTCGTGCCACAGAGAGTCGATATCGTACTGCTCGCCGAGGATATGCTTCACGGCGCCGTCGAACGACCAAGGCACAACCTCCAGAGCGCTGCGGTTGAACTTGCGAAGGAACTCGGGGTCCTTGTTGTCGCGCAGCCATACGAGGAAGTATCCCGTAGTGCGGTAGCCGTCCATATAGTTGCCGCCGCGGGGACGTCCGTCGGGGCCGAAGCCGCCGTTGGCAACACGCACGGCATCCGCCATACCCTCGATGAAGGCCCAGAAGGTGCGGTTCGTACCGTAGGTGCCTATGCCCTGCGGCTCGAGCTGGTAGGCGTGCGTAAGCTCGTGCAGCAGCACGCCCCGCGTCTCGAACATCAGCCGCGCCGTATCGCGCTCGCGTCCGTATGAATTCTCGATATGGCGCGTGCTGTAAAATATCGCTATGTCGCCGTTCGAGCCACCCTTGGCCGAGATGCCGTCGATGTCCTCCAGCGTGTAGTGTATGCGGCGCACAGGCGTGATGCGGTCCTTCGGCGAGTCGTACAGCGTCGCCAGCACGGTACATGCCTGCTCGCGGATATAGGCCTCGGGGTCGGGGATTATGTGGCGGTAGATCTGCGAGCCCTCGGTCGCGGGGGCCTTGTCCTCGAAGACTATCTCACCCGAGTCGTACTTCTGCCACGCCTTCGACACGCGGCCGTCGGTAGCGCGCGACCCGGCGCACGACGCCGACACGGCGGCTGCAAGCAGCACCGCCGCAATAACTTTCAGATTCGTTTTCATGGTATGCTTTCTCTTTTCGTGTTCATGGCAGGTGGTTACTCGGCTGCGCCCTCGTCAAGTCCCGTAGTGAGCGAGTAGGGGCGCGCCTCGGGCTGTGTGCCGCGACGGCGGTCGGGCGACGCCGACATGCGGAACTCCCACACGCCGCCGCGCATGATGTCGTCGTAGGTGACATAGTTCTTCGTCCAGCGCTCGCCGTTGACGCGCATCTCGCGCACGTAGCGGTGGCGGTCGTCCACACCCTCGGCACGGATCTCAAGCGTGCGGCCGTTGGGCAGCGCGACCTTCACCAGCGGGAGGTAGGGCGCGCCGAGCACATACTCGCCGCTGCCCGGGCAGACGGGATAGAAGCCCATGACGGAGAAGATGTACCATGCCGACATCTGGCCGCAGTCGTCGTTGCCGCTCAGGCCGTCGATGTCGTTGCGGTACATGCGGTCGAGGATCTCGCGCATCCAGTACTGCGTCTTCCACGGCTGCGACGTCCATGCATAGAGATAGGGGACATGGTGGCTCGGCTCGTTGCCGTGGACATATCCGCCCAGCAGGCAGTCGGCCGTGATATCCTCGTTCTCGGCATAGTATTTCTCCGGCAGGTGCATCGTAAAGAGCGAGTCTAGACGTGCCGTGAAGGCGCGGTCGCCCCCCATAAGGTCAATCAGACCGCAGACGTCGTGCGGAGCGTGGAACGAGAAGTTCCACGAGTTGCCCTCGATGAAGCCCTCGCCGTAGGTCTGCAGCGGGTCGAAGTCGGCCTTGAAGCTGCCGTCGGCGTAGCGCGGGCGCGCGAAGCCCTTCTCGCGGTCGAAGACGTTGCGGTAGTTGAGCGCACGCGCACGGTAACGCTCCGCCGCGGCCTCGTCGCCCGCATCCAGAGCCGTGCGGTATATGGCCCAGTCGTCGTACGAATATTCGAGTGTCGTCGAGGCGGCCGTGGCGCTGCGCTCCAAAGGTACGTAACCCAGCCTCATATAGTCGGCAACACCCTCGTAATAGGGCACCGTCGAGGTGCTCAGCATCGCATCCAGAGCCGTGCGCACGTGTGTGAAGTTACCCGCCGCTACGGCATCCGCAAGCACCGAGACGGCATGGTAGCCGCTCATGCACCAGTTCTCGTTGCCCATGTGGCTCCAGACGGGAAGCATGTGGTGTACGCTCTGGTCGCAATGGGCGATCATCGACCGCACCATGTCGGCATTGCGCTGCGGGAAGAAGAGATTCAGGAACGGGTGCTCGGCACGGTAGGTATCCCACAGCGAGAAGACCGTATAGTTGGTGAAGCCGTCGGCGTGGTGGATATTATGGTCCACACCGCGGTACGAGCCGTCGATGTCCATATAGACCGAGGGGTTGATCATCGTATGGTAGAGCGACGTGTAGAACATCGTGCGCTGATCCTCCGTGCCCTCGATCTCAAACCGGCCCATATTGTCGTTCCACGCCTTGCGCGCGGCGGCGGCAATCTCGTCGAAGCCGCGGCCCGCAGCCTCGGCCCGAAGGTTGGCCACGGCGCCCTCGGCGCTCACGGCCGACAGCGCCACCTTAACCACCAGCTCCTGCTCGCGGCGCGTGTCGAAGCGGAAGTAGGCCGCCACCTTGCGGCCCGCCATCTCGGGGAAGTTGCTATTCACATCGAAACGGCGCCAGAAACCGTTATACGGCACCGGAGCACGATCCTCATAGCCGTAGTCGGTGACGGGCTGCGAGAACGATATGGCGAAGTAGGTGTAGTTGGTGCGCGCCCAGCCGTTGGTGATGCGGTAGCCGGTGACGAGCGTGTCGCTCTCGACGCGCAGCGTCGACCACAGCACCTTGCCGTCGTAGTTATAGATGCCGTGCGCAAGGTCCAGAACCACATGTCCGTCCGCATTCTCAGGGAAGGTATAGCGGTGCACGCCCGTACGCGCGGTCGCCGTAAGCTCGGCCCGCACGCCCGTGTCGTCGAGCGTCACGGCATAGTAGCCGGGCGAGGCGCTCTCGCTCTCGTGGCTGAAACGCGAACGGTATCCGCTGTCGGGATCATCCGCCGTGCCCGGGTTGAGCTTGACATCCCTTACCGACGGCATCACCAGAATGTCGCCCAGATCCGAATGGCCCGTGCCGCTCAGGTGGGTGTGGCTGAAGCCCACGATGGTCTTGTCGCCGTGGCGGTAGCCCGCACAATACTCGTAGGCGCGTTTCTGATACTGCCCGCCCACGTTGTGGGGTATGGTATCGGTGTCGGGACTCAACTGCACCGCCCCGAAAGGTACGCACGCACCCGGGAAAGTGTGTCCCATGCCGTTGGTGCCGATGAAGGGATCGACATAGTCGGCAGGCTCCTGCGCCGAGACTGCGACAAACGATAATATGGCTGCGGCAGCGCCCAGCGCATGCCTTGCGGCCGTGATTGCGATCTTGTTCATATTGCGAAATGACGATATTCCTCGTTAGAGAGGGTAAAAGTATACAAAATTTCGCAGACCGCAATCGCTTTCCCCCGCCGCAACGGCCTGGCTACTCGTACAGCGTTATCTCGGCCAGGCCGGCGCGGCCGCCCGACGTGGCATCGAACGTCACCCTGAAATACTTCATTCTCTTGTCTATGCGTACGGGCTTGAAATCCCATCCCGTACACTTGTGGCTGTACAACGGCTGCCACGAGAGTCCGTCCTCGGACGATTCGACCCGATATTCATACGACGAGCTGTC
Organism: uncultured Alistipes sp.; assembly: GCA_900546065.1. Lineage (GTDB taxonomy): Bacteria > Bacteroidota > Bacteroidia > Bacteroidales > Rikenellaceae > Alistipes > Alistipes merdipullorum. The sequence continues at coordinate 48,497 of URBK01000004.1, read as the reverse complement.
CTTCTGCAGGCGTATGCGGCACGCCGCCACATCCGTAGCCTGCGCCAGCGTCAGCGTCACCGTCTGCGGGAAGGTGTCTCCGCCGGCTATCCACCAGCTGAAATCGTCGCCGTCGACAATGTTCGATTTGGCATATCCCGCCTGCTCCGACGTCACCTCCACCGATGCCACGGCCACCTTCGGCCGCTCGAGAATGGCCCTGTCCCAGCGCGTGGGCTTGACCACCACGCCATCCTCCTCGTCGCCCGAGAACGGGGCATGCCCGCCGTCGGCAAGGCTGCTGCCGCAGAACCGGCGGCTTCGCACTACCGTCCGTCCCGGCCCGAGACCCGCCGACCGCGCCTCGATACATATCCTGCCCGCCTTGCGCGTCGTGCGCACAAAGGCGAAGCCGATGCCGCCCTCCACCTGCTGGGGATTGACCCCTATGCGGCGTATGCCGTCGCCTATGAGACGCCCCTCGCCCGATACCGTGATCTCGATCTCGGCCTGCGAGGTGTTGATCCATGTGCCGTCCGCGTCGCACACCATGAAGTAGACGGGAATCATGTCGCTGCCGTCGGCAACGGGATCGACCGGATACGGCGGCACCACGACCTCGATATGGTGAGGCGCCCCCGGCGTACGCACCGTGTGCACGGCCGCGACACGGTCGCCGATCAGTCCCTCGGCACGCAGCTCGCCGCTCTCGTACCCGCCCGCATCGAACGTATACATGGGGCTTCCGCCCTTGCCTATGGTTGCGCCGTACTCCGGCTTCATCTCCTCGCGCGTGCGCTCCCCGACCAGTTTGCCGTTACGGTAGAGACGTACACGGTCGCAGTTCGAGAAGACGGGGATGGCGGTAGTCGAGGTCGTGTATTCCTCCGACGAGTTGAACGAGGCCACATGCACCATCGGACCCTCGTAAAGGCCCCGCTGCGAGACGTCGGCCGGGCGCATGCTCTGCATCATGTAGTAGCTGGACTTGGGCCAGCGGTTGACGTCAACCACGCCGCAGAACATGGTCTCCTCCTCGGCACCGCGGTTGTAGTCGTTGTAGCTCCACAGGAAATGGCCTCCCATGCGCGGGTTAGCATCGAGCATGCACCAGTCGAAGTAACCGTTGCCGCGAAGCTGGTCGAAGCGGCCGCGGCACTGGCGCATCTGCTCCTCCTCGTTCTCGGAGAGCCTTACACGCGGCTTCTCGCCCACGCCGTCGCCCCACTCGCGCGTCAGCAGCGGCTTGACGGCAACCTGGTCATCGAGGCTGTTGGTCATGACGTTGCCGTCCTGCGGGAAGCGTCCCACCTGCTTGTAGAAGACGTCGTAATAGGGCTCCGTCTCCTCGTGGCTGTAATAGTCGCCCGCGGTGTACATCTGATCGCCCGGATACTCCGCATGCGCTATATCATAGATCGACTTAACCACCCCGATCGGGTAATAGGTCTCGTTGAGCGCCGTCTCCCACAATATTATCGAGGGATGGTTGCGGTCGCGGCGGATCATGCCGCGCGCCGCCTCGCGCAGGCGCTCCGCAAAAACGGGGTCGTCGCTGAAATACTGCCACCCGGGAATGCACTCCACCACCAGGAGCCCGTAACGGTCGCAGGCATCGAGGAATGCCGGGTCGTGCGGATAGTGGGCCGCACGCACGGCATTGTATCCGCCGCGCTTCATGTCGATGACATCACGCTCCTGCATCGAGTTCGATGCGGCATCGCCCACATAGGGGAATGACTGGTGGCGGTTGGCGCCCACAAGATAGAGATGCTCGCCGTTGATGAAAAAGCCCCCGTCGCGGTCATATCGTATGGTGCGGATGCCAATGGTCTCGGTACGGGCGTCGACCTGACGGCCGCCGGCTTCGACACGGCACTCGAGCGTATAAAGATTGGGATCGTATGGATGCCACAACAACGGGTTGTCGACCGTCAGCCGCTGCTCGAGCGTGCACGTACGGCCGCTGCCAAGCGTGAAGGGGCTCTCCGCCTCCGTCACCGCGCGCCCGCGGGCATCCTTCAGCACCGTGTGCAGCACGCCGCGGCGATCCTGCGCATGGCCGTTCCTGAGGTCGGTGCGCACGGCCACCACGGCCCTGTCGCGCCCCACCTCGGGATATGTGACGAAGATACCGCCGCCGGCGACCTTCTCCTCCTCCAGCTCATCGGTAATGTGCAGACGGTCGGTGATGACCATCTTAGCATCGCGGTAGATGCCGCTGTAATAATAGAAGTCGAGACGTTCCTGCGGCTTGCCCGGAGGCGTCAGCGGGTCGTATTCTGCCGAGACACGCAGCGCCAGCATGTTGGTGCCATGCCAGTCGATGCGATCGGATATGTCGGCCGTGAAGCCCACATAGCCGCCATGGTGCTCGGCAACCTTCTCGCCGTTCAGATACAGCTCGCAGGAGGTCATGACACCCTCGAACGACACCACCACACGTTTGTCACGGTACGACTGCGGCAGCACGAAATAGCGGCGGTACCAGCCCACGCCGTCGTAGATGACATCACCGCCGCAATGTTTCCGCTCGAGCTGCATCACGTGCGGCAGCACCACGGGTATCCACTCCGCGGCCGACACCGCCGGATCGGCACCGCCGGCCGTATCACCGCGGTAAAAGGCCCAATCGCCATTCATGTTCAACTCGACACGCGACGGCTCTTTCGCCGCACACACCGCGGCACATGCGGCCAGCATCGCCGCAAGCGTCACCCTGAAACACCTCATCATCCTCATAACACGCTATTTGCCGGTAAAACGGAACCAGTCGAAGTCGGCATATCCGCCGACGCCACCATCCGTGGTACTGAAATTAAACAACGCGAACCTGTTTGCCGTCCATGGCAGCCCCAGGCCCATATCCAACTCTCCCGCCGGGTGGTACTCGCGCCCGTCGAGGCTGTAATAGAACATCGCCCTGAAATCGCGGTCCGTGACGCGTACCCTGACCCACAGCCTGTCGCCCTCCAGCAAGCCCACAGTACGCTCATCGCCATCGTTGCACATCACTATGCGGCGCTCGCCCGCCTCCTGCCGCACGCAGACATAGGCATAGGGGAATTCGAAGATACCGAAACCGGCCACGTTGCCATCCTCGAGGCCCGACACCTCCATCACGACCGAGCCCTCGCACGAGGGGCCCTGCACACGCTGCGTCAGCGTATTGCGCGCCGTCGTCAGGTCGTCGGCCCGAGACGCGCGCAGGCGCATGTACCCGCGCCGCTCCGAGAGCGACCACCGCGCCGGGTCGGGATTGTGGTTCCACTGCCACTGCAGCCCCAGGCGCTTGCCGTCGAACTCGTCCGACGTGGCCGGCGCCGACAGTGGCTGCGCCCTCTTCCCGACATCGGGCTTGGGGTATGTCACCACATCGCGTCCGCCAACGCCAAGCATCGGCCAGCCATCCTCCCACGTAACGGGAACAAGACACGGCACACGCCCTATAGGGCCGCGGTCCTGCATGATGATGAACCACCAGTCGCCGTTCTCCAGCTGCACCATGCCGCCCTGGTGCAGTCCGTTGGGCGGATAGGAGCTGTCGTCCTGCATGATGACCTTATGTTCGTAAGGGCCGTAGATATTGTCCGAGCGGAGGCATACCTGCCACCCCTCGGTACCGCCCGCCGGGCAGGTTATGTAATACTTGCCGTCGATCTTGTACATGTGCGAACCCTCCATGCCGAAGCCGCCGCCGAAGGTAGCGCTGTCCTTGAAACGGCGGTTCCATATCTCCACAGGCTCACCCTTGACCGACTTGACATCGGCGCTCAGTTCGGTGATGTAGAGCGTACCCTGGCCGTGCACCACATACACGCGCCCGTCGTCGTCGAAGAAGAGCCCCGGGTCGTAGAGATACTCAGGGAAGACAGTCCGCTCCCACGGGCCCTCAGGACGCTCGGCCGTGCATATCGAGAAATGGCCCTTCTCGGTACCCCAGCCGTAGGGCGTGCAGAAGCCGACGTAGAACTTGCCGTCGCGGTAGCGTATGGTGCTCGCCCACGCCCCGTTGAGATAGAGCGTGCCGCCCTGCATGTCGTAACGCGGATCATCGTCATAGCGCTCCACGGCATAGCCGGCCATACGCCAGTTGACCAGATCCTTCGACGTGGCGACTGGACACCCCGGCACATAGTGCATGCTCGTCGACACCATGTAGAAGTCGTCGCCCACGCGTATTATGTCGGGATCGGGCCAATCGCCCCACATGATGGGGTTGGTGAAGGTGCCGTCACCGTTGTCGGGCGTCCATACCTGCTGCGCCGCCGCACAAAACGCCGCCGCACAAAAAAACATGCTCAAAAGATATTTCATTGCATAACCCGTTTTATCTTCTCTCGGCAGGCGTCTCAGCCGCATCGGGCCCGAACGTAAGCTCTCCGCCGCGCAACAGTTCCCGTGTGGTTATGAACGGTTTGTCCAGCCGCTGCCCGTTGAAGCGCACCACGGGCAATACATCGTGCTCGCCCAACCCCACGGCCCGTATCGTAAGCCTGCGCCGGCCGGGCAGGTCCATACGGATCTTCGGGAAGTGGGGTATGCCCAGCGCATACTCTCCCGAGGCGGGGGTGACGGGATAGAACCCTAGCGAGCTGAAAAGGTACCATGCCGACATCTGCCCGCAATCGTCGTTACCCGACAGGCCGTCGGCGCTGTTACGGTAATTGGCCTCCAGGATACCGGGCAGACGTCGCTGTGCCATGTCATGGCGGCCGCAGTAGTCGTAAAGGTAAACATAATGGTGGCACGGCTCGTTGTCGTGGCGGTAATGGCCATTGTCGAACACGAAATCCAACGCCTCGGCGAACTTGCCGTCGCCGCCCATCAGCCCGATGAGCCCCGCGACATCCTGCATCACGCAGAACTGGTATGTAAGATTCGAACCCTCGGTGAATCCCACCTGCGCCCCGTCCCACGAGCCGTCGGCACGGCGTGCCTGGAAACAGCCGGTCGAGGTGTTGAACAGGTTACGGTAGTTGCGCGACCGCGCCATCAGATCGTCGTAGTCCCCGGTCTTGCCCAGCCCGCGGGCCATCTGTGCGATGCAGTAGTCATCCAGAGCGAACTCCAGCGTGCGGGCCACCGCCTCGCTGGTACGGTCGGAGGCGACATACCCCTTCTCCAGATAGTTGGTCAGGCCGCCGCGCGCCTCATACTGCCCGTTCCACAGGGCACGGTCGCCCCACGTCGAGGTATCGTCGTACTTCGGAGGCACGTAGGCATCCTTGCGTATGGCCCGATAGGCCGTTTCGACGTCGTAGCCACGGAAACCGTTGACATAGGCGTCGGCTATAACCGCATCGGCATGCGTGCCGATCATGATGTTGGTGTAGGTGGGGTTCGGCCATTTGGGTATCCACCCTCCCTGCTCGTACATCTGCACCAGCGCCGTGACCATGTCGTTCACCCGCTCTGAGGCCACCAGCTGCAGCCACGGATGCTCGGCGCGGAAGGTATCCCACAGTGAAAAGGCCGTATACGACACCCCGTCGTGAATCCTGCCGTCGAAAGGGCTGTAATAGCGGCCGTACTCGGAGAACTCGCGCGGGAACTGCAACGTGCGGAAAAATGCCGTGTAGAATATCGTCCGATCGTCGTCGCCGGCACCGTAGAGCCGTACCTTCGACAGCATGCGGTTCCACTCTCCGCGTACGCGTCCGACCGTACGCCGGAACGAGGTGGCAAGCTCGCGCTCCATATTATCCGCCGCCTGTCCGAACCCGATGAACGAACTGCCGATACGCAGTTCCACCTGCACGGTCCCGGCCGGAAAGACGACATAACCCCCGACCTGCGGGCCCTCGGCCTCGCTTTGCCCCGCATCGATACGTGTACCACTCCAGGTACCGTATTCCTCAAGGGCGGCCGAGAACTTCAGCACGTAGTAGCCCCTGAAATTTTCCATCTCAGGTCCCAGATGAGCATCATGTACCTCGCTGTTCCATATATGCACCTCGCGGCGGTCGGGGAATATCTCTATGTGTCCGCTCCCGCCGTCACCGTTGCGGCCGGCCTCAAGGTAGAGTATGGCCTTGCGGTCGGCAGGATAGCCGATACGGAAAAACGACGCGCGCGACGTGGCCGTCAGCTCGGTTGTTATGCCTTCACCGCCATAGGTCACCCTATAATAGTAGGGGCTGGCCACCTCGTCGGCACGGTCGAATGCCGTGCGCCGCTCGTCGGCCGCAATCTTAAGGCTCCCGCTCTGCGGCATAAGCGTCATGAACCCATAGTCACCCATCCAGATGGCCGGCTGATGCGTGGCCATGAAACCTATCGACGTCGTATCGGCATGGTGGTACATGGTACGTGAGATGCCGTTTACACGTGTGGCGGCGCACCATTGCGTCATGCCGAAAGGCTCGCTCACGGCGGGAGTCGTACCGCCATACTCGGTAGGATGGGCACCGTCGGTGCCGATCATCATATTCACGCAATCGACAGGCTGCTGGCCGTATACGCCGTATCCGGAGACAAGTGCCAGCACCGTCAAAAGCACTCGTTTTCCGATTCTTTCCATATCATAAAATTTTATTTGCGCACCTCCGCCGCATCGGGATAGGGCGCGATCTCCATGGCCTTGAGCTCGGCACCGTTCGCCGTCTGGCGCAGTCCCAGCACCAGCACGTTCTTCTTCCCCGCACCGAAATTGAGCCAGCACTCGGGCAGGTAGAACTCACGCTGCGGGCCCGCCTCCCAATGGCGGCCTATGTTGTGGCCGTTAAGCCACATGAAACCGTTGCCCGAGGCATTGATGCGCATCAGCCACGGCACCCACACCGACGGATCGGACTCCGGCAGCGTGAACTCCACACGGTACCACGTGAAGAGTCCGTCCACCTCGCCTCGCGGCTGCACGCCGTTGCCCTTGCGCGGGATTTCGCAGGCCGTATCGAGGGCGACACTCTGCCACCCCTGCGGCTCGAACTGGGGCATGTTCCATCCGGAGGTGATTCCGGCGACATCCTTCGCGCACTCCCACTCCAGCGGATGGGTCATGGCCGACTCCGTAACCGACAGGCCGCCGCAGCGTATTCCCGCCAGCTCCTCCATCGGCACATAGCCGTGGGCGTGGCCCAGATTCTCGTACACGGCGACTATCTCGTTCTCGCCCGGCACGAGCAGGCCCGACACGTCGAAACGGTTGTCGTACTCGTCGTCGCGGATACGGTCGAAACAGTTGCGCGTGGTCCACGACTGGGCATCCGCCTTGTCGGGGAAGAGCCGCTTTGCCGGCTTGCCGTTAACCTCGACCGACACGATGTCGCGCGTGAACATATTGAAGAGCAGGAAACGTTCGTCCTCGGCCTGCTGCGCCGTAAGGTTTACACGGCTGCGGTAGAGGTTGTAACGGAAATCGTTAACGTCGAGATCCGACAGTGACACCAGCCGCGGCAGCGCCATCCAGTCGGCCCGGGCGAAGTCGTCCTCGGCACGCAACGCCGACGCTATGCGCACGCCCTCGGGCAGGTGCGACGGCCGCGACAGCTGCCGCGGTTCGCGTGGCCACCACTCGCCCTGCGACGGCTTCTTGCCTGCAGGTATCACCAGCACGCGGCATCCCAGCGCCGGCAGGTCGTACTTCACCTCTATGGGGTCTACCTGCAACGAGTCGGCCGCCGAGACCTCGGCGGCGGCGATGAGCACCTTGTTGCCGTTCTGGTCGATGTTGTACATCGGCTCCGAAGGTCTGGTCACGGCACCCGGGACGAGTGTGACGGTACCCTTCGACGGATTGTCGGGATCGGTATTGTGCAGGAAGACGAAGCGGGTGCCGTCGACGGCCACACGCACTCCGCCGAAGAGCTCCTTCGGCGCACCCTCCATGCGGCAGGGGCCGCCCTCCGAACGCACCAGCTGCGGCTCGAATGTCCCGATGAACTCACCTATCTGCTGCGAGGCGTAGTATTTCGGGCCCGAAGCGCCGTTCTCGCGGATGGCGGCATTGTAGTCGTAGCTGGTGGTCATGCCGCGCGCACCCCACCCCTCGAAGTGGGTACCGCCGCAGAACATGTAATAGTTGAGTCCCGTAGCTCCACCCAGTATCGACATCAGCCCCACGGCCTTGAAGTGGCGCTCGTCGGAGTAGTGGTCCTCGCTCAACGATCCCGTCACCAGCGAGAACCAGCCGCCCTGCAGCTCGGTAACGAAACCGGGAGCATCGGGCTGCGCGCGGCGCAGGTCCGACATGCGGTATGCGCAGCTCGGGGCATCCGACAGGCCCACATAGTAGTTGTCGCAATCGAACACCTGCGACAGCTCCTTGTCGCTGCTGCCGCGGCACTCGCCCGTAAGGCAGGTGAAGACCGGCACATCGAAGCCGTTGCGGCGCACCGAACGGTAGAGCTCCTTGAGGAAATACTCCTTGTTATCGCAGCCGTGGGCGTTGTATTCGTTCTCGATCTGAATAAGTATGATACCCTTCTTACCAGCGGGCTTGCGGGTTATCTGTTCGTCGGCCAGCGCCTTGCACACGGCATCGAACCAATGCACACACCAGCGTACATGCGTCTGATCGGCACTGCGCAGCCACAGCCCCCCGACATCATCGGGACGGAACCTGGCCAGCCACCGCGGGTAGGCCCCACCCGAGTACTCGGCACAGATGAAGGGCCCCGGGCGCACGATGGTATACAGGCCGAACTCCTCCTGCGCCATTTCGAGCCAGCGCCTTATCTCCGAAAAGTCGAAGCGGGTGGTGTCGTCAAGGCCCGACGGCATCGACCTCTCGTGGCGGTTCCACGGAACGTAGGTCTCGACCGTATTGAAACCCGCAGCCTTTATCTTGCGGAAACGGTCGCGCCACAACTCCTCGGGGCACCTGAAATAGTGGAACGCCGCACTGTAGATGAACACGTCCCTGCCGTCGATCGTCATGCACGACCCGTCGTAACGCACCCGCTCGGGGTGGGCAAACTCCTTGACGGGCTTTTCGGGGTTATTGCCCGCAGCGCTCAGGCTCACAAGGCAGCACAGCAGCGCAAGCGCCCGTCTGAAAAAAACAACCATATATCTATCTGTTATCTGTTGGATCCAACGTTTCACAAATTGCCGATATCACGGCCTCAACGGCACGCCTCCATCCTTCGGCCGCGGGTTATGCCGCACTCGTTATAGCTGTCGACCGTGAAATAGTACTCCACGCCGCTGTTCAGGCTGCCGATCTCGAGCGACGTATCACCGCCCGCAACATGGAAGTTGTTGTACAGCTTGTCGGGCGCTATGCCGTAGCGGACGATATAGCCCTGCGCACCCTTCGCCGCCTCCCACGACAGGCGCACGCGGCAGCCGTCGGCGGCATCGCGCTGCACCGTAAGGCCGTCGGCGGCCTGCGGCCTGCGGCCCCGGCCTCGTCCGAAAACGCGCAGGTCGCGCAGCGAGAGGTTCTGCGAGACGGTATAGGCCACATTCTGCAGCTTTACATACCGCGCCTTGAACGGCTTCTCGAACTCGATGTAGTCGTGCGGCGTATCGCTGCGCTTGCCGCTGCGGTCGGCCACGGCGTACCACGTCTCGCCGTCGACCGACGCATATATGACATAGCTCTGGTAAAGGCCCCCGACGACACCCTTGTGCGTGGCGCCGTACTCGTCGAAGTTGACCTGTATGGCGCAAATCGACGAGAGCGCCCCAAGGTCGATCTCGAACCACTCGCCGTCGCCGTTCGAGGCGGCCACCCATGCCGTGCGGGCATCCTCGTCGACAGCCCTGTCGGCAGAATAGCCGTCGAGGGCCGACGAGGCCGTCACACGCTTGCCCTGCGATAGGAGCATCCACTCGGGGCGCGCCTTTCCCGGCCGACGACAGCGGCTGTCGGGCAGGTAAGTCGGGTAATCGCCCATATAGGTGTCGGTATACATGTATCCGTCGTCATCGAAGCCCGCGGGGTAGAACGACACGCGGCGCTCGAACATGTGGCGCACCGAAATGGAGTTCGTGGCGGCCTTCCAGTAGTTGTCGCCGCCCACCGTAAAGAGGCATCCGTGACCCGCGCCGCCGAGGAAACCCGTCGGCTTGTAGGATACGGGGCTGTTCTCCATATAGGTGAAGGGGCCCTCGGGCGAGGTCGCCACATACGCGCCGTCGGCATACGATTTCCATTCGGTGCCCGGGGCGGCATACTGCAGGTAGTAGCGCCCGTCGTGGGCCGTCATCCACGCGCCCTCGATGTAGGGGCGGCGTTCGAGCTCGTTGTATTCGCCCGTACGCTCCCAGCCGTGGTGTTCCTTGTCGCTGTTGAAGCACACCGTCTCGCCGCGCTTCTCCTCGAGCGTGCGCAGGTCGAGCGTGCGCATGTATATCGGGTCGACGGGCGAACAGCCGTAGTAGAGGTAGAGGTTGTCGCCCTCGACCAGGAAGGCGGGGTCCCAATACGACCATATCTCCTTCACCGGCTCCCACACGCCCTTCTCGGGTGCCGACGAACGGTAGAGCATGCCCTTGCCGTGCGTCGACCCGACGTAGTAGAGGTAGCCGTCGTAGACAAACAGGCCGGGGGCGTAGTCCTCGATCGGCAGCACCGTGTCGTCGATCAGCACATGCGTCCACTCGACAAAGTCCTCCGTGTGCCAATACCCCGACGACTTCGAGGCGAAGAGGTAATAGCGTCCCCCGAACTCCACCACCACGGGGTCGGCAGCCTCGCGGATGCCGTCGCCGCCGTCGATCTTCATGAAGCGGTAGTCGACGTTAACGGGATTGCAGAAGGTCCGGGGCGACTCGGCGACCCTGGCCTTTATAGGGCCCGAAGCCCCGCACCCTGCCATCAAAGGCACGGCGCACAGAACAAGAAGCAATGTTTTCATACCTTAAACCTGATATCGTTTCAGCCACCGTCCTGCGGCCGTCACTCGATGACGAACCACGTATATCCGTTGGCCGGGATCGTAACCTTCACGGGCAGCGTGCACGCCTCCGTCAAGCGGCGGCTGACGCTGCGGCCCTCCCGTTCGCGGATGCGGACACTGCCCTTGAGGCCCGTATAGTAGAGCGGCAGCTCGATCTCGCGCGTGATCTCCTCCGGCAGGGGGTTGAACAGCAGCACGAAGCCCTTCTGCGGCAGCTGCGGGTTGACGTGCATGATGCCGTCCCAGTCCTGCGCGTCGGGGCGGCGCAGGTGGATTATGTCGCTGTTGAGTATCTCGCGGTAACGCTTGTACCAGTCGATCACCTCGACCACGGCCGCCTTCGTCTCGGGCGTGTCGTAGAGGCGCGGGCCGCGGTAGCAGGCCTGCACGCCCGCACCGTAGTTCTGCACCATCAGCGTGCGGTACTCCGACAGATGCTCGCTCAGCGGCTCGAGCGTCGCCGCAGCCCCTCCGCCGTGGTACTCCACCAGCGGCACGAAGCTCCACAGCGACGACGGTATGCGCTCCCACGTGCAGTCGTAGTTGAGCTGGCGCGTGTGCATGAGCTGGCGGTCGCGCGGCAGCGACCAGTTGGTCTCGCGGTAGCCGATGCTGGTCTTGGTCGAGCCGTTCAGGAAATAGAAGTCGGGCACGTTAAGGTAGATGCCCTCGGCGCGCATCCAGTGGTACAGCTCGGTTATCTTGCGGAACTGGTTCCACTGCGAGTCGGCCAGGCCCTTGTGGTGCGCATGCGAGGTCGAGGCGCAGACGTCGCCCGGATAGGAGCCGTCGTGCTCGAAGCAGCGCATGCCCGTACGCTCGAAGAAGGTGCGTATCTTGTCGAAGTACTCGTATCCCCAGTCGCTGCACAGGCAGGGCGAGCTGCCGAAGGTCATGCCGCCGCGGTGTCCCGTCTCGGGGTTGATAACGTCCACCTCGTCGCTTATCCAGCGGCTCGCCAGAAGCGAGTAGCACCCCATCTCGATGCCCTTGCTGCGGGCATAGTCGACCAGCTCGCGGAACTTGGCCGTGTTGGCCTCCGAGATATCCTCGGCGTTGGCACCCGAGCCAAAGCTGAGGATGATCATCTCATAGCCCGTCTCGGCACACTGGTCAACGGCCGTGCGCACGGTTTCGGGGTTGCTCGACGTGAGGTGCAGGAAAATGGGGTTCTCCGTCGTCCACGGAGCCACCGCACGGTAGAAACGGCGCGTAAAGAGCCCCTTGCGCTCGCGGTCGAAGCTGTCGAAGGGCATCTCGTAGACGCTGAACGTCGAGAAGGTCTCCCCCGCCGCCACAGCCTGGTCGGGTCCCAGCGCAGGCGAGACGTCAAGTATGCAGCGCGTCTGCATCAGGTAGTTGCGCTGCGACGTATAGGCCGGGTCCTCGACCCACTTCTCGGTGATGTCGGTCTCCTTCTCCGTGAAGCTGCCCTTGCAGTTGTAGTCGCTCTCGATGTGGATGTTGGGCAGCAGGAAGGTGTCGGGGTCGCCGCCGCTCGGCGACTCGGGCTCGGCAAAGGCCAGGTACTCGAGGTTGAACGAATCGACATTAAGCGGCACGGCCGAACCGTTCACCACCTCCATGCGCTTGCGGATGACGGGAATCTCGTCATATACGGCGAAATGCACCTTCACCGTCACATCCGCCAGCACGCCGCTGCCGCGCAGCGTGAATACTATCTCGCGCCCCGTGGCATCCTCCTTGTTCAGCGCCCAGCGGTTGCGCGCCCACTCGAGCGTGGGGCCTATCTCGCCGATCTCGAAATCCTCCACCACGAACGAGTCGGGGACGGTCTGCATCTGCCCGATCCACTCGGGCTTGAGATATGCCCTCTCGGGCTGTCCCGCAAGGCCGCCGACCGACCACCTGCGGCCGTCGATTGTGATGAAACCCTCGCCGCTGACGGCGCGCAGCATGCTCTCGCCCGTCATGCGGTTGGTGAGGTGCGTCGTGGCCAGGTTGGGGAATATGCGCAGCGTGCGCGCCACCATGCCGTTGGCCACGACGATGCTCTTGCCGTCGGGGGTGCGGTAGATACCCGCCTCCGAGCGCTCGGGCGTGAGCAGCCAGTCGTAGGGCGTGCGGTCCGAGGGCAGGCTCTTCCACACGGGCAGCGCCGCGATCTTGCGCTCGAGGCGCTCCACCGCAGCCTCGTCCTGTCGTGGGCCCTCGCCCGTGGCGGCGACATCGGCCGTCGCGGGGGCCTCACCGCCATAGTCGATCCACGGCGACGCGAGCACCACCATGTCGCCGCTCGCACCGTCCTCCGTCGTGCCGAGCACGATCTCCAGCATTCGTGCGCCCGACAGGTCGACATCGACCCCGACGGGGGGCTCGCCGCCGCGGATCGTGCCGCTCTCGAAGACCGTCTTGCCGTCGGCCCTGACCGTAACCGTCACCGACCCCGCGTCTATCGCGCCGTCGCCGCCCGAGAGCCCGACAAACCGCTTGCCGTCGCCGTCGCGGCGGAAGAGCAGCTTGCGGCCGTCGACCAGAGGCTGCACCATGATATCGGGATCATCCGCCCCGACCGCCGTCCGGCGGATGGCGGCCTGCGTGTGGAACGCCGCGGCCTTGCCGTCGAGCGCTATCCTGACCACCGCCGGGGCATGCAGCACCACGTCGTCGCCCTCCGCCGCGGCCGAGCCGTACTCCTGCCGCACCTTCGACATATCCATTGCGGCCACCGCCGCCCGCTGCTGCGCCGCAGCCCCCAGGGGAAGGCCGGCGAGAGCAAAAAACGCCGCCGCCACCGCCGCAAAACGGCACAACGGCCCCGCGAAAGCGTCTCCCGCGGCCGAAAGACGGCGCACGGCCGCCACTATATCCCTTACAGGTTCCATATATCTCTGTTTTTTGTTACGACATTAAGTTAAAGTTTGCCGTGCAGCTCATACGAGCGCACCTTGCGGCCATCCTCCATCTGATAGAGCGTCCAGCTGTTGCCGTCGGCACCCTCCTCGAGGCGCCAGCTCAGCGACGCATCCTGCAGCAGACGCTTGATGTGCGCGGGGAAGGCATCGGCGCGGCGCGCACGCTCCCACGTCCTGATGACCTTGAAGATGGCATACTTCTGCGGGCACTTCTCCACGTCGTTCTGGTTGATGCGCAGGAAATAGGTCGCGCCGTAGCCCACGGCCGTGGCCTCGATGTGCTCGTACTGCTCGGCCGTGGAGTTCTCGCCGATGGGGAAGTTGACACCGAACGACGAGGGGAAGAAGTTGGCATACGTCACGTCGCGCAGGTCCTTGCCCTGGCTCGTGGTGCTGCCCCAGACGCGTTTGTCGACGTCGTAGATATTGAGGCCGCCGCCCACGTTCCACACGCTCTGATAGTGCCACGACCCTTCGGAGAGCGTCGCCCCCGTGAAGCGCAAATCTCGCAGCCCGTACTCGCGCGCACGCTCGAAGACGCTGCGGAAGAATCGTTTGACGGAGTAGGTGCCGAAGCCGCTGTGGAACAGGAACTCCTGTCCGTCGAGGTCGTACATGCCCAGACCGCACTGCCGTGCCGTCGCGGCATACCAGCGCCCGATCTCGTCCTGCAGTTCGAGGTTGGGGACAAGGCCCGCATAGCTCCAGCCGACGGTAACCTGCATCTTGTCGACGGCGTCGCCCGCGTCATGGGGCGCCGCAACGGTGTTCCAGTAGCCGCGCGTGACATTGAGCAGGCGGTAGGGCGGCGTTGTCGTGACACCGAGGTAGTGTATCAGCTCCTTGCCTATGCGCACCATGTTGAGCTCCTTGTCGTGGGCCTCCCAGCAGGCGATCTCCTCGAGGTGCGTCGGGTCGTCGATATAGATGAGCGTATCCTCGGCCGAAACGGGGGCCGTGAGGAAGCGGCGGTGCTGTATGCAGATGCTGTCCGAGGGCACGGGCGAGCAGTCCATCGTGCCGGGGGCCAGCGAGTTGGTTATGGTGGTACGCCCCAGTATGATGCTGTCGCGCGCCAGCAGGTCGGCATACTCGCGGTGCGAGAGGTTGCCCGACGCCATGCGTATGGGCTTGCGCTCGCCGTTGCGGCCGTCGATAAGGCCGCCGTTGCCGCGGTCGGGACGCAGGAACCCGAGGTCGTAGGCATGCACGCCGTGCAGCCCCATCTGCCGCGTGTAGGATGCTATGCTGTCGTAGCCGCCGCCCGACACCCACACGTCGGGCTCGAACGACGTCGGGTCCTTCACCCAGCGGCCGCGCACCGTGGGATAGGGCAACCCCTCGGCCAGCACCGCCTCGCGGATGACGTGCATGAGCGCCTTGTCGTCGGGTGCGCCCCACAGGGCGATCGACGAACCTATGTAGTCGACACCGGGCACATCCTGACGCTGCAGGTGGTTGGGTTCGTTGTTGACGAAGATGGGGGTACCCTCGGGCGAGTAGATCATACGTCCCTTGCGCCTGTCGCGCGAGACGTAGCGTATGTTGATGCGGCCGTTGTCGTCGACACCGGCCGAGTTGCCGTACATCATGCGGAAATAGGACTCGCGGCGGTTGTAGAAGGCCACGTCGTTGTGGCCGTCGCCGCCCAGCGTGAACTGGTCGCCCTCGTGCAGCGTCAGCGGCAGGGGATGGCTCTCGGCATCGGGCGTATGCACTATATAGCCGCCCCACCCCGTATCGGAGGTGTAGTGGGCCTCGCCGCCGATGGTGTTGTCGTCGAGCGCCAGCACGCCGATGGCATAGTTCACCGCGGCCGACGTGTCGCGCGCCACGCCGATGATCTCGCCCACAAGGTTGTCGATGTTGGTGTAGAAGTTGCCCCACTGCACGCTGCCGATAGCGTCGCGGTTGTCCAGCGCCTCGAGCGTGAGCTTAATGTAGCGCGGCTTCTCCTCGATCCGCACCGTAGCGACCGACCCGTTGGAGTACTCCAGACGGTAGCGGCCACGCTCGTACTCGGCATGCTGGGGGTAGTAGTAACGTTTCAGCGTCTCGTCGTAGAGCGCCAGCAGCGGCGACGGACGGTCGGCGGGGCTGAAGTTGCGCCCGCCGTCGGCACGGTTCCACATGCCCACGACATAGCCGCGGCCGTCGACCTCGATCCTGAAGTAATCGGTGCTGAACGTCCGCGGACGGGCTTCGGCCGAGCCGCACAACAGCATGGCCAGCACGCAGGTAACGACAAATACTCTCATAGATTCATATGTTTTTCAGTTTATCCCTCGACATCCCTCTGCCGCACACGCCCACAGCCGCACGACGCACGGGGCCTGCCCATGCATGGTGCGCGCCTGATGTAACGATATATGACCGGGGTTATGGCAGGCAGTTTCCCATAAGGTCGGTGATATAAAAATAGGCAACTTTATCCTAAATCGCAATGCGTCGCAACAAATAACGGTAACGGGCCGCCCAAACAGAGGTATAACGCGTTATATATCTGCTGTTTACGCAGCCCGCTCCGGCCGGGACCCGCACACCGGCCATACCGCAAGGCACCGCCGTCAGTCGAGCCTGTGGCGCACCGTGCGGCCCGCCTTCACCAGCACCTTGTCGTGCCACCCGAGGAAGGCGTTGTCGCCGAGCGGCTCGCGCGCCGCGGCCCCGTCCTCGGCCAGCAGCGTCACCTCGGCATCGTATGCGGTAGGATTACTCAGCTCGACATAAAGCGCACCGCCCTTCTCCAGCAGCGAGGCCTTCACGTGGTCGAAGGCATAGCACCGCCCGAGGTCCGTGCGGATGTAGACGCCCGGTATTTCAAGGGCCATCAGGGCGCCGTTCGTCTCGTTCCAGCCCGTCTTGCCGCCGTCGCCGCGCGAGCCGCGGCTGTCGGCGTCGCAATAGGTCAGGCGCTCGGTGATCTTGCCGTTGGGTTGTATGCCCTCGGCATGGGCGTGGATCACATCCCTCAACAGCTCGGCATAAAGCTCGTCGCCCGTAATGCGGTACAGCTTGAAGAGCACGTCGCCCGACTGCGTGCAGAAGCCCGGGGCGCCGTGCTTGTTCTGCGTGCTGGCCCACACCGCCCCCATGAGGTTAGCCCCCAGCCTCGCCAGAGGCGTATCCGACGGCAGGCGGTAGGGGAACGACACCACCCACGTGGCGCACAGGTGGGCAAGGTCGCGTGCCCGCTCCAGATAGACCTGTTCGCCGGTGGCCTCGTAGAGCGTGATCATCGACGTAGCCAGGGCGACGGCCGTCTCGGAGTCGGAGTTCTGCAGTATGTCGCCGCAGCCGCCCGACGTGAAGCCCACCGTGGCGAAGTCGTCGTAGTAGAAATCGGCCGCCTCGCGCGCCGTCGCAAGGTAGTCGGGATGGGAGAAGTACTCCGCCGCCAGCGTCAGGCCAGCGATGGCCATCGCGCCGCCGCTCGTGTTGTAGACGGCCACGTCGCCCGTCTCGACCTGCACGTAGTTACCCCACGTGCCGAACCTGCGCCACGTGTCGACAAAGGCATCGGCCAGCGAGCGCACGTCACGCTCCCAATCGGCGCGGACGGCATCGCCGCGCCCCTGCGCCCTGAGCAGCTCGAACTGCTTGACCATCCAGTAGAGCACGTCGGCATTCTTGCGCGTGAGGCCTATGCCCTGCACGTTGCGGGCGGCATCGCGGTTCAGCACGTTGCCGTCCTCGTTCAACGTATCGTAGTAGTAGCCGCTGCGGCCCTTGGCGTGCGGCAGGGCGAAATCGAACGTCTTGGCGACACGCTCCAGATGAATGTCGTCGCCCAGGGCCAGCATCGGATAGGTGTTTATAAGGCCGCCGATCCAGCCGTAGGACATCCAGTTGGCATTCTCGGGACAGTAGAACTCGTAGTCGGCGCCCTTGTGGTAGCGTTCGTCGATGTTCTTCACCATGCGGCCGAACACCTCGCTCATGGGCATGAGGTCACGCACACCGCCGCACGCGATGTGCGACTTGCGGCAGCGCATGAACTGCGCCAGCAGCTCCGGCACGCCGTCGCAATAGAACTCCAGCCGCGTGACGCTAAGCGTGATCTCGTCGCCCGCCTGCACCGTGATGCCGCGGTCGGGACTGTCGCTGAAACCGATAAACTCGGGTTTCTTCGCCCGCACGCCCGGCGCGCTGATCACGAACGAGGCCATGTCGCGGCTGCGCGACTCCTCGACGACAAGGCCGTAGTCGAGCACCGCGCCGTCGCGGACAATGCCCTGGTCGGTGAGCAGTATCGTGCCCACCCCGCGGCGGCGGTCCAGACAGGCGATGGCCGGCGTGGCGGCATTGTTGACCAGCACCTCGACAAGCGACTCGGCCCCGAAGTCGGGCGAGAGCTGTGGTATGGGGTTCGACGTGAGGGCCAGGTCGCGGCGGAAGTAGTCGGTGGCGTCGAGCCCCGTCGCATACGCGCGGTTGACGATGCGCTGGCGGTTGCCGTTGTAGACCGAGGCTGGGATCATCACATAGTTGTCGCTCGACCACCCGCCGTGGTCGAACGCCACGGCCACGCCCGCATTCTCCATCGCCCGCTGCGCGACAAAGCGGAACGTATACCTCACACCGCCGTCGACGCTCGTGCGGTCGACATCCACCGTCCAGCCGTGGTCGCCCGCCGCCGACAGCAGGTCGAGCGACTCGAGGTCGGCCCCGCGGTAGGTACACCCCAGCAGGCGGAATTCGGAACGCGGGGCATCGGGCGCAGGCAGCCACTTGCGGGCTTGCACGCCGGCCACCGACAGGTACATCGACAGCAGTATCAACGAAAGCCTTTTCATATAATAAATATTTTACAAAGGGAATTGCCCGTTACGACGATGCAAGTTACACCAAAATTCATCAATCTGCAATTGCAGCCGGCCTCCGTACGCTAACACCGGCACATGCGGATGCGCAAATTCACACCCGCACCCTGTCCCAACGCAAAATCGGGGCAACAAAAGTTACGATTAATTTCATAACGCCCTATAAAATTTCTATTTTTGTAAATTGGAGGAGGTAAAGCCGCCGCCCACGGTGGCCGCACGCCCCCGACACCGACACAACGCCATACGCAAACACCCCGTGCCGGCACCGCCGCACGGCAAAGAGAGACTTTTTATGGAAGAGAAACCTACCGTGGCCCTGATATACGATTTCGACGGCACGCTGGCCCCGGGCAACATGCAGGAATACGACTTCATCCCCGCCGTGGGCAAGAGCAACAAGGAGTTCTGGAGCGAGGCCAACTCGCTGGCCGAGAAGCAGGATGCCGACCCGGTACTCGCATACATGGCCCGCATGATACAGGAGGCGCAGAGCAAGGGCCTCTCGCTGCGGCGCGAGGCCTTTCAGGAGTCGGGCCGCAGCATACGATACTACGCCGGCGTCGAGGAGTGGTTCACGCGCATGAACCGCTATGCCGACGGGCGCGGGCTGCGGCTGCTGCACTACATCAACTCGTCGGGCCTGCTCGAGATCATCGAGGGCACGTCCATTGCCCACGAGTTCAAGCACATATACGCCTGCTCGTTCCTCTACAACGTCGACGGCATAGCCTACTGGCCCGCCGTGGCGGTAAACTACACAAACAAGACGCAGTTCATCTTCAAGATAAACAAGGGTGTCGAGTCGGTCTACGACACGCAGATGGTAAACCGATACATGGAGGAGGACAAGCGTCCCGTCCCGTTCAAGCGTATGATATACGTGGGCGACGGCACCACCGACATCCCCTGCATGAAGCTGGTGAAGAACTACGGAGGCCACTCCATCGCCGTCTACAACCCCGAAGACCGCAACAAGCGGCGCGAGATGGCCACGCTGATCCGTGACAACCGTGTGAATTACGTCTGCGAGGCCGACTACACCGAGGGCTCGGAGATGGACACCGTCGTGAAGACCATCATCGACAAGATCGCCGTCGACAGCCGTCTCGAACAGCTCCAGACGACCAAGATCTGACCACAGCGCCTCGTGGCGGAGTCCGCATGCAACAGGCTCCGCGACACCATGCGGCACACGCACACAAAGAAGAATCCGAAAAAAATACAACAACCCGAAAAAAATCGAAAACAACCCTGCCATTTCCGACAACAGCCCGAAAAACAACCCAAAAAGAATGGAGACAAAAATGTTAACGCGACGAATGGGACGTGCGGCGCTCGGTACCGCCATTGCCCTTACGCTCATGGCCGCCGATGTTGCGGCTGCGGCGCCGCCGCACCGCGAGAGGCCGCGCCTTGAACGGGACGACCAAAGACAAAGAGACGAGAGGCCCGAGCCGCGCCGCAGCGCCGACATCGGCACATGGCGCACACAGCCGCGGCATGACATCTCGATCAAGATCGGGGCCTACCCCTACACCATGTATGGCGGCCACCTTGGACTTGCCGGAACCTATACGGCCCTGTTCGGGCCGTACGGCTATGCCACCCCCGACGCCTTGGCGGCGCTGCGCGTGCGCCAAACGCCATACAAGACCTTCGGAGGCATAACCGCCGCCTACTACTACCGTGTGGCCAGCATCCTATCGGTAGGCGTGGCCTTCACATACGCGGGCCTCTACGGAGATATCCTCGACGCCGTCACGCGCCGCAAGATCGCCTCCGACAACACGACGACCCTCTCGGCCTCGGCCGCACTGCGTCTGCAATGGCTCAACCGCCCCTTGGTCAGATGCTACTCGTCGCTGGCAATGGGCCCGGCAGTCGACATACGCTCCCTCAACCACAGCCGCGAGGGATACATCACTCTCTCGGCCACGATCGCGGGTGTGAGCGTCGGACGACGCCTCTACGGCTTCGGCGAGATCGGGGCCGGCGCACAGGGCATATTCTCGGCAGGCATCGGATACAGATTCTAATTCTAATTCAGATTCAGAATACCGTATGCCGGCACATGAAAACCGAAATATCAACACAAAAACAAGGAGTCACATGAAACAACGAATCATATCGGCAACAATACGCCTCACGCTGCTGCTCGCGGCCGTGGCCGGCACCGTGGCCTGCCGCGTCGACAAGGGTAACGAGAATGTCGACACCACCGCATCGGGATACATGCTCTTCAAGAACGCCAACGACGCCGTGCATGAGTTCTCGCAGGCCATAGACCGTCTGCAGGGGCTCGATCTCTACATCGCCGCCGCGGACGATGCCACCCGCGAGGCCATCCGCAACCGCTTCTTCTACGACAAGCGGATCGTCGCCGACGCCGAACACGAGGGCCGCTGGCATATCCTGTCGAACACCACGTCGATGACCGTCGATACGGGACGCCGACGTCTGGGTGACGAGGGCGCCGCATGGAGCTACTCATACTCCGATACCGACTATGCGGGCGGCGAGCGCCCGACGCTGCGCCGGACAGCCCAAAACAGGTATACGTTCCGCATGCCGTCTCCGGCCAACGCCACGGCCGAGATCATCTATGCCGTGGCCGACGCGCTGGAGGTGGAGCTTATGTTCGAGCCCGACGACCCGCTGCAGGGATACTCGACAATAACCCTCACGGGACGCTTCACAAGCGTATGCGGATACGGCAGCGACAAGCTCGTCCTCGAGACCGAGATCACGGACCCCATAATATACTCGGCACAGAAGAGCGGTGTCACCGCCGGCGTCATGGAGCTCGACGGCCTGAGCCGCGGATCCATAGAGCGTGCCTCGGCACGATATCTGACACCTCACACCGTAGATATCGAGTACGGCGGCGCTGCCTCGACGTGGGTATATTGACCCCGGCGGACGAAGCGGCCGCCCCGGAAACCTAACGACACGACATAACCATGAAGAAGATACGGTTCGGACTCCTGCCGCGCGTGATCGCGGCCATAGCCCTCGGCGTCGCCCTCGGAGGGGTGATGCCCGTATGGGGCGTACGCATATTCGTTACATTCAACGCCCTGTTCGGGCAGTTCCTCGACTTCGCCATACCGCTGATCATCGTAGGTCTCGTCGCCCCCGCAATAGCCGACATCGGACGCGGCGCAGGACGTCTGCTCCTGCTCACCACACTGTTGGCATACACGGCATCCATAGCCGCGGGATTCGCCTCCTATTTCACGGGCGAGGCGCTCTTCCCGACGCTTATATCCTCACACATAGAGGTCGAGACCGCAGCCGAGGCTACGGGGCTCGACCCCTACTTTACGGTGCAGATACCACCCGTGATGGGAGTCATGACGGCCCTCGTGCTCGCCTTCATGCTCGGACTCGGAATGGCTCACCTGCACGGCGACACAATGCGCCGCGCCGCCGTGGAGTTCCGCGACATAGTAACGATGACGATCGAGACCGTAATACTGCCCCTGCTGCCGATATACATATTCGGCATCTTCGCCAACATGACCGCCTCGGGCGAGGCGTTCCGCGTGCTCGGCGTCTTCATCAAGATCATAGGCGTCATATTCGCACTGCACGTGGTGTGGCTGCTGGCACTATACGGCGTGGCCGGCATCGTCGCACGCCGCAACCCCCTGCGCATGATAGCGCGCATGATGCCAGCATACTTTACGGCCCTCGGCACACAATCATCCGCCGCCACAATACCCGTAACGCTGGCCCAAACACGCACGATCGGCGTGAGCGAGCAGATCGCGGGATTCGTCATACCCCTCTGCGCGACAATCCACCTCTCGGGCAGCATGCTCAAGATCGTCGCCTGCGCCTTGGCCCTGATGATCATGCAGGGCATGGCGTATGACCTGCCCCTGTTCGCCGGCTTCATCCTCATGCTCGGCATCACGATGGTGGCAGCCCCCGGCGTCCCCGGCGGCGCAATAATGGCCGCACTCGGCATTCTGGCCTCGATGCTCGGGTTCACGGCCGAGGATCAGGCCCTCATGATCTCGCTGTACGTGGCCATGGACAGCTTCGGCACCGCATGCAACGTCACCGGAGACGGCGCGCTGGCCGTAATCATAGATACGGTGACGGCATCCGGACGCCGCACCTCGATCAAGGATGATATAACACCACAATCATGAAGATAGTATTCGCAACAAACAACGCCCACAAACTGAGCGAGGTGTCGCAGGCTCTCGGCGAGGCCTTCACGCTCGTCACGCCGCGCGAGTGCGGCATCACGGAGGATATCCCCGAGAACGAACCTACGCTCGAAGGCAACGCGCTGGCCAAGGCGCGGTACATACGCTCGCGTACGGGGCTCGACTGCTTTGCCGACGACACGGGACTCGAAGTGGAGGCTCTGGGCGGCGAGCCGGGCGTACACTCGGCACGATACGCTACCGACGGCCACGACGACGAGGCCAACAAACGACTGCTGCTGCAGCGTCTCGACGGCATACGGAACCGCCGCGCACGCTTCCGCACGGCCATAGCCCTCATAGACGGCGACGGCGAACACCTCTTCGAGGGCGTCGTATATGGAGATATCGCCTGCGAGGAGCACGGGGTCGACGGATTCGGATACGACCCCCTCTTCATCCCCGAAGGCGAGCAGCGCACCTTCGCCCAGATGTCGGCCGAGGAGAAGAACGCCATATCGCACCGCGGACGTGCCGTGCGTCGTCTTGCCGAATACCTGCAAAACCGCAAATAGCCCCGCGGCGCACGCCACAGCCGCACCGCCGGAAAAGGAATCCTCCCATCGAATTGCTTTTTACGACGAAGAGCGCTAACTTTGCCACGCTATGGAACAAAAAGAGAATTACAGACGTCAGGACATATACGATGCCGAGCGCATCGAGAAGCTGAGCTACCACTACCGCGAGATCCTCTCGCTGCTGGGCGAGGACCCCACGCGCGAGGGGCTGCTCAAGACCCCCGAGCGTGTGGCCAAGGCCATGGCCTTCATAACAAAGGGATATGCGCAGGACCCAGTGCAGATAGTCACCTCGGCCATCTTCCGCGAGGAGTACAAGCAGATGGTGCTCGTAAAGGACATAGAGCTATTCTCGCTCTGCGAACACCACCTCATGCCCTTCGTGGGCAAGGCACACGTGGCATATATCCCCAACGGATACATCACCGGCCTGTCGAAGATAGCCCGTGTTGTGGAGTGCTACGCCCGGCGGCTGCAGGTGCAGGAGCGTCTTACGGTACAGATACGCGACTGCATACAGCGCGCCCTCAACCCCATAGGCGTGGCCGTAGTCATCGAGGCCAGCCACATGTGCATGCAGATGCGCGGCGTCGAGAAGCAGGGTTCCGCTACCACTACTTCGGCCTTCACGGGCGTATTCCTCAAGGATACCCGTACGCGTGAGGAGTTCCTCACCCTTATAAGCAACCGTTACCGCTAATCCCCGTCCGCACCCCGGGCAGACAAAAGGCTGCCTCCAACAATCAAGAGTCAGACGGATACGAGGTGAGAGAGGTGAGAGTCAAGAGAGGTGAGAGGTAAGAGATAGGCGGAAGAGTGGATAGGTGATACAGGCGGGGTTTGTCATGGAGTAACATAGGAAAGCCTAAAATCATAAAATACAATGAAGAAAATCCTTACGCTTATCGTATGCGCCGCCGCGCTGGTATCGTGCGGCTCGGCGCAGCAGCCGACCCCGATCAAGGTCATATCGTACAACATCCGCATGAGCGCCGCGCCCGATGCCGACGGCGACAACCGTTGGGAGAACCGCAAGCAGGCATCCATAAACATGATAAACGACCAGCAGCCGACGCTGCTCGGCCTGCAGGAGGCGTGTCCCGATCAGGTGGCATTCCTCGACAGCAACCTGCCCGACTACAAACGCATAGGCGTAGGCCGCGAGGATGGCAAGGCCGAGGGTGAGATGATGGCAATATACTACCGCCACGGCGAGCTCGAGGTGATCAAGAGCGGCACCTTCTGGCTCTCGGAGACGCCCGACGAGGTGTCGATGGGATGGGATGCCGCATGCAAGCGTACATGTACGTGGGCGTTGTTCCGCAGCAAGGCCGACGGCCGGAACATAGCCTATATGAACACCCATCTGGATCATGTGGGGACTACGGCACGCCGCGAGTCGATAAAGCTCATCGTGGCCAAGATCGCCGAGTTGTTCGATGCCGACACGCCGTTGTTCCTTACGGCCGACTTCAACTCACCGGACGACGACCCCATCTTCGATCCCCTCAAGAAGGTAATGACCGAGGCGCGCAGTGCCGCACCCCAGACCGACAACCGCCCCACATTCAACGACTGGGGCCGCTCCAACGACGCCGTCATCGACCACATCTTCCTGCGCGGCGCCACACCCCTCACATTCAAGGTACTCTGCGACGAGAACTACGGCGCGCCCTACATCTCGGACCACTACCCCGTCGTCCTCACGGCCGAATATTGATCTGCCTACCGATTTACTGTTCGGCGCAAGGCATATACGTGCATGTGCATCTCCGCACGTAATCACGCAATAAGAGACTTCACAAACAGAAGGCCGCCACCCCTTATCGGGATGGCGGCCTTCCGTTCAGATACGTCTCCTTACCGGACAAGATACTTGCGGTAGAAGGCCTCGATGCTGTCCATCGGGATCTTATCGAAGTTGTCGTACAGATCGACGTGCGAAGCCCCCGGGATGATCATCAACGTCTTGTTGTCGCCCGTCAGGCGGCGGAACGCATCCTCGCTGAAGTAACGCGAATGGGCCTTCTCGCCGTGGATCATCAGGACGGCACTGCGTATCTCGTTGCTGTAGGCCAGAAGCGGCATATTCATGAACGACAGCGCCGATGTGACGTTCCAGCCGTCGTTCGAATTGAGCGAACGGACATGGTAGCCGCGCGGAGTCTTGTAATAGGCGTAGTAGTCCTTCACAAACTGCGGCGCATCCTCCGGAAGCGGGTCCACGACACCTCCCGCACGCGCATAGCTGCCGCTGCGCGCATCCTCCGTGCGCTGGGCGTTGAGACGCTGACGCTCGGCATAACGGCCGTCGGCATCCATCGAATCGAAATATCCGTTGGCCGTAACGCGGCTCATGTCGTACATCGTCGAACTGACCGTAGCCTTGATACGGGTATCTATGGCCGCGGCGTTCAGGGCCATGCCGCCCCAACCGCATATACCCAAGATACCGATACGCTCCGCGTCGACATCCTCGCGCGTAGAGAGATAGTCGACCGCCGCACAGAAATCCTCCGTGTTGATATCGGGCGAGGCAACGTTGCGGGGTTCGCCGCCGCTCTCTCCCGTATAAGAGGGGTCGAACGCTATGGTCAGGAATCCGCGCTCGGCCAGCGTCTGCGCATACAGCCCCGACGCCTGCTCCTTCACCGCCCCGAACGGCCCGCTCACGGCTATGGCCGCCATCGGCGCCGCGGCATCCTTCGGCATGTAGAGATCCGCCGCAAGCGTTATACCGTAACGGTTGCGGAACGTAACCTTCGAATGTGTCACCTTGTCGCTCTGCGGGAAGACCTTGTCCCACTCGCTCGTCATCTTCAGACTCTCCATATTGTTGTTTTGTTTAGTTTCACTACCGGCCGGCCCACCGCATCCGGTTGATGCCGACAGGCATACGGCCGCAATAACCATCTTCACTGCATTTATTGTCAAACGTCTCATACATACCTCAATATTATGATTTCTTGATGCAAAATTATATACAATCCGCCGCTTTTGTTGTAATTTCAACCGCATATTCGGAGAAATAGCCGCACAGGCAACAATTTCGGCCGCAGGGACAACATACCGGCCATGCTTATGCGCTATATTTGCACCAACAAAGGCCGCATCGGCAACAACGGCCACGGCCGACAGCGGCACAAACCCCACGACATAACACGACATGAAGATGAGCAACACACCCACACCCGCCGACACCGCGACCGACATAGCGCTCACCAAGAGCATCGAGGGCGGCGTCACCACCATACACTACGGCGACTACATCCACTACTGCCGCATAACCGACTCCACGCAATGCAGCGGCGTAGCGACGGAGCACATGCTCGTATATGTACGTTCGGGCGAGCTGCTCGTCACGGAGAACGGCCGCAGCCACTCCCTCCGCAAGGGCGACGCCTACATCCTGCGCCGCAACCACATGTGCCGCAAGACCTCCCGCGCACTGCCCGACGGCGAACCGTTCGAGGGGGTATTCTTCTACCTCACGGTGCCGATGCTGCGCCGCACGCTCTCACGCAATGCCATATCCCTCGCCCACCTGCAGCCAAGCCCCGCGTCGGCATACATACCCCTGCCGCGGCACCCGTTCTTGGACAACCTCTTCACATCGCTCATAGCGTACTTCTCATCGGAGCACTTCCCCGGACGCCAGCTCATGGAGCTGAAGATGCAGGAGACCGTGCTCACACTCATCGAGATCGAGCCCGACCTCACGGCCATGCTCTTCGACTTCGCCGCCCCCGCCAAGACCGACCTGCGCCGATTCATGGAGCAATACTACATGCAGGAGCTCGATCTCGCGGGCCTCGCACACTATGCGGGCCGCTCGCTCGCCGCCTTCAAACAGGAGTTCACCGACACGTTCCACACCTCACCCCGACGGTGGATCATACGCCGCCGTCTGGCCGAGGCTCGGCGACGCATACAGCAGGGACAACGCCCCGCCGAGGTGTGTGCCGAGGTGGGATTCAAGAGCCTGAGCCACTTCTCCCGCACCTTCAAGCAGGAGTTCGGCATACCGCCCTCGCTTGTCTGGCACGACGCCACAGCGGAATGACGCAACGACGTCCGCACATCCCGTCAGGCAGAACATATCCATATCAGCCACGATATATCCCCGCAGGTATTCACCCGGCAAAACACAGTCCCCGACAGAAACCCGCACCACACGCAAACAAAAACAGCCGCAGCCCCGTATGGGGTTGCGGCCTGATGACTGTCACGTCGGCCTTTCGGACTAATCGTCGAGGCAGTCGACGTGGATCTCGCGCTGGAACGTCTCGTTGAGCGAGATATAGGTCTGCGTACTCGACACGCCCTGAACCTGCAGGATATGGTCGAAGATCGTACGCATAAGATGTTCGTTGTCTACGCAATAGAGCTTCACCATAAGGTTGTAGGAACCCGTTATGTAATGACACTCGACGATCTCGGGAATCTTGCGCAACTGCTCGACGGTATCCTGCTGTCGCGTGATATCCGACACGCGTATGCTGATGAAGGCACACACGTCGAAGCCGAGCGACTTCGGGGCAACTACAAGGCGGCTGCCCATGATCACGCCCATATCCTCCAGCTTCTTGATGCGCTGGTGGATGGCCGCACCCGAGATGCCGCACTCGCGTGCGATCTCGAGATAGGGCATACGGGCATTCTTTATCAGGAACCGAAGTATCTTTCTGTCGGTAGCATCCAATGTCGTCTTTGCCATGGCCTCCTACTTTAATACACCCAACTCCTTGCCTATCTTCACGAATGCCTCGACGCAGCGGTCCAGCTGCTCGGTCGTATGGCCTGCCGATACCTGAACGCGGATACGGGCCTGTCCCTTCGGCACGACGGGATAGTAGAAGCCCGTAACAAAGATACCCTCGTCCTGAAGGCGCGCGGCGAAATCCTGCGACAGCTTGGCGTCGTAGAGCATCACGGCACAGATAGCCGACTGCGTAGGCTTGATATCGAAGCCTGCGGCCATCATCTTCGTGCGGAAGTGCTCGACGTTGGCCACGAGGCGGTCATGCCACTCGTTGCTCTCCTTGAGCATGCGGAAGAGCTCGATGCCGGCACCTACCACTGCGGGCGGCAGCGAGTTCGAGAAGAGGTAGGGACGCGAACGCTGGCGCAGCATGTCGATGATCTCGGCATGGCCCGTCGTGAAGCCGCCCACGGCGCCGCCGAAGGCCTTGCCCAGCGTGCCCGTCAGGATGTCAACCTTGCCGCGCAGATCGTACAGCTCGGTGATGCCGCGGCCCGTCTTACCCAGCACTCCAGCCGAGTGGCACTCGTCAACCATAACCATCGCGTCATACTTGTCCGCCAGAGCGCAGATCTTGTCCAGCGGGGCGGCGTTGCCGTCCATCGAGAAGACTCCGTCCGTCACGATGATGCGGAAACGCTGAGCCTGCGCACGCTTCAGGCAATCCTCCAGCTCCGACATGTCGGCGTTGGCATAGCGGTAACGTACCGCCTTGCACAGACGTACGCCGTCGATGATCGAGGCGTGGTTCAGAGCATCCGAGATGATGGCGTCCTGCTCCGTCAGCAGAGGCTCGAAAACACCGCCGTTGGCATCGAAGCACGCGGCGTAGAGAATCGTATCCTCGGTACCGAAGTAGTCCGATATGGCCTTCTCAAGCTCCTTGTGTATATCCTGACATCCGCAGATGAAACGTACCGACGACATTCCGAAGCCGCGAGAATCCATCGCACGCTTCGCCGCCTCGATAAGACGCGGATTGTCCGACAACCCAAGATAGTTGTTGGCGCAGAAATTGAGTACCTTCTTGCCCGCTACGTCGATCTCGGCGCGCTGCGGCGAGCAGATCACCCGTTCGTTCTTGTAGAGGCCGGCAGCCTTGATGTCGGCCAGCTCCTTGCGGAGGTGTTCCCTGATCTTTCCGTACATGGTCGTTGTATTTGTTGGTTACATTTTTTTTGATGTAACAAAGGTATGAATTTATAACCACACCACAAATAAAATCAATGTTAAATTTATCATTTTGGTTATAAACCGTAATTCCGAGACCGCGTTTGGTATCATTCGGTAGCGCGCCGGCCCGCTTTTCGCCCCGCACGGAAGTTTTCCTCCACATTTTATTCCATAAGCTCCCGCCTCAGCCAGCCCGTTCCCCACATCCATCACGTAACCACCTGCCACACCTTACAGGCGGCAATATCATCACTTACGGCCACATCTTACGAGATGAAATACATCCGCCACGTCACTCGTCCCGTCATCCGTCACATCTCCCGCCCATCATCTCCATGTAATCCGTCCGTCTCCGCCCCGCGGGCACAAAAAACGGGGGAACCGGCCTTGCGGACGATTCCCCTCCTTCAAAAATTAACCCTTAGCTTATCTCTTTTTTCCACGAAACAGCTCCCGAAGATAACAGTCAATGTAAAAAAGGTCTGCCTCTTCACAAATGACCTCCTTTAGCAGAAGTTCGTAGTCGTCAGAGACCAATTCCGATGATGCTTTACTGTCAAAATCTTCCATAGGCTGCTTTCGTTTCCTATCAAACGACGGCTCAGGAAGATTTATTGTGTCCGTCAGCTCAAAATAAGATTATTTTCCTTGATCATCTTACGCAGGTTGATCAGCGCATACCTCATGCGGCCCAGAGCCGTGTTTATGCTCACGTCCGTCTGGTCGGCGATCTCCTGAAAGCTCAGACCCGAATAGTAGCGCATCATCACCACCTCACGCTGCTCGGCCGGCAACCGCTCTATAAGTCGGCGTACATCCTCCTCGATCTGCGACGAGATCATGGCATCCTCGACCGTGCGCTCGGCAAAACGCAGCGTACCCAACATATTATATCCCGCATCCGACTCGCTCACCGTCTTGGCGTTCTTCTGCGAGCGGAAATGGTCGATGACCTGATTGTGGGCTATGCGCAATATCCACGACAGGAACTTGCCCGTGTCGGCATAACGTCCCTCGTCTATGACGCGTACGGCCTTAATGAATGTCTCTTGGAGGATATCGTCAGCCACGTCGTTATCCTTGACCATCATGCGGATGTAGTCACGGACGCGATGCGTGTGTCTGTCGATAAGTTGCGATATGGCAGCGCGATCACCTGAAAGATAGTTATTAAGCAATACCTGGTCGCTTAACACTCGTGTGTTCATACTCTTCTCCTTCCTTATATTAAATCATCAAAGAGCAGAATTTTTTCGATAGGCAATCAACTTTTAGTAATTATACACCATTTTGTGAACGCAAGGTAAGAACTTTTCTTCAAACGTCAAAATTTTTCATCATTTTTCTCTTCCGTTCTTCTCTTCCGCCCTTTATACCGCCCTCATCGCAGCAAATACCATGCCGCCGCGATCCTCTGACACAGCAAAACCCGCACCTTTCCAATATTTTTTACTTATCACCCCATATTTTCCGCAACCGCTACATATTCCATGACACCCCACAGACACACCCCGAGCCACCCTCTACCTTGCGCACGGCCGCCACGCCCCGCAAGGGATAATTCGGCCTGAAAGGGACGGGGTGCGACATACCGCAAGGAGGCAACAATAAAGGATGAGACGGCAGACATATCATGCTACTCTGAAGGCCGGTGCGCATACCGTATCAAGGTATCAAGATATCAAGGTATCAAGAGGATAAGGCATATTGAAAGTATTACGGATACGCGCAGCCGAAAGGCACAAAAAAGGCGCGTCCCGATATGGAACGCGCCCGGAATCATTATGCAGCTCTCTTGCCACCGATACATCTTAAGAGTAACTCTGACGAAGAAGCCGCCGCCGTTACCTCCTGCTGTGTATGTATGGCAGCAAAACCGCTGCCGCTATCTCTTGATGGCCTGCTTGGCAGTATAGTCTCCTGTTACTTCACCGGAGAGAGCTTGATAGTGAAGCCGCCGCCCTTGGCCATACGCACCTTGAGGCTCTTAGAGTTGTCGGTAGTGCCGTTCGCGATGCGGAAGTCACGGGCTATCTTGTCGGCATTGTAGCCGTCCTCCATCAGCGTCATCACATACTCGCCGTCGGGCAGAAACGAGAGGTCGACCTCCACGTCACGGCCCTTCCAGCCGTTCAGTCCGCCGACATACCACTCGTCGCCGCTGCGGCGTGCCAATACCGCATACTCGCCGACCTTGCCATCCAGAGCCACCGTCTCATCCCATACGGTCGGGATCTCGGCGATGAACTGCGTGCACTCGGGCTCCTTCTCGTAGTTGGTCGGAGAGTCGCACAGCATGTTGAACGGCGCCTCGAATACGACGTACATGGCCAACTGGTGGCAGCGCGTACCCTGACTCATAGGCTCCGAGTTGCTTGCGTGGTAGTTATAGAGCTGGGCGTTCATCATCGCGCCCTGCGTGTAGTCCATCGGACCCGCAACCATACGGATGAACGGTATGGTCACATCGTAGGTCACCTGATCCACCGAAGCGTCCGACCACTTCATCTGCTCCAGACCGTGCACACCCTCGTAGTTCACCACGTTGGGATACTTGCGCGACAGGCCGCAGGGCTTGTATGCTCCGTGGAAGTCGCACATGAGGTGATACTTGGCAGCCGTCGCGGCGGCACGCTCGTAGAAGTCAACCATCTGCTGGTCGTCACGGTCCATGAAGTCGATCTTGAAGCCCTTGACACCCAGATCAGAGTAGTACTTGAAGACGTTGTCCATATCGCGGTTCACGGCCCAGTAGCCGCCCCAGAGGACGATGCCCACACCGCGCTCCTTGCCGTAGTCGACAAGCTCCTTGATGTCGATCGACGGGATAACCTGCATGAGGTCGGCCTTCAGGTTGACGCTCCAGCCCTCGTCCAGAATCACATACTCGATACCGTTGCGGGCGGCGAAGTCGATATAATACTTATAGGTGCGGTTGTCGATACCGGGCTTGAAGTCCACACCGTAGAGACCCCAGTCGTTCCACCACTCCCATGCAACCTTGCCGGGCTCGATCCACGACGTGTCGCCGATAACGTTCGGATGGCTCAGAAGGAAGACCATATCGTTATCCAGCAGCTCGGCGTCGCTGTCGGCAACGATGCATATACGCCACGGGAACGAACGCTCGCCGCTAACCTCCGCAATATAGGGCTTGCGCGTCTGCACCTCGCCCTGAAGCATGTTGTGGCCGCCCTGCTTGACCTCGTCGGGTACGGGCGCATAGTTGCCCTTGAGGGCCGTGCCGCCGTCGGGATTGTAGAGATACATGCCCGGGTACGACATCAGGTCCGATTCCGTGATGCAGACCTTGCGGTCGCCCATGTCTACCAGCACCGGCAGGAACATCAGGCGGTTGGCACCCATCTTGCTCATAGGCTCGATCTCGTAGGTGTTCTCGAACGAGTTGTAGTACTGCTGCTCGATGCTCTTGTTGGCATTGCCGCGAACGTACGAGCAGTAGACGTTGTTGTCACCCTCGAAGGCGAACTCCGCGACCTCGTCCTTCACCGTATAGTCGCCCTTGCGCGTCGAGACGAAACGGTAAGCCGCAGCGTTGTCATAGGCGCGGAACTCAACGGCATAGTCGCCCTTGAACTGAAGCGTCAGTGTCGTGCACTTGTCCTCGACCTCGGCCTTCTTGTAGAGAGGGGCCTCGACAGTCTCGTCGATCTTGCCGACAACGGCCTTGCGCAGGCGCGGAGCCTCGCCCCATGTCTCGCTGTCGCTGATCTGCATGGCTATCTGCGAGGGCGCCAGAACGGTACGGCCGTCGGCCTCAACGCTCCAGCGTATGTCATCGGCGACGGTCACCGTCACCACGAGCTTGCCGTCCGGCGAGGCGATAGTCTTCACCGTCGGCTTGGCCTCGGCGCCCAATACGGCGCACACGGCCAACATACATAATAATATTCTTTGCATAATAAGAATTGGTTAGTTGGTTTCGTTAGTTTGTCGCTGTATGCACTCTTTCTTCGCATACAGCTTCCAAAGATAGAAATTTTTGGCCATATCGAAAAAAATTTTGGTTACTTTTGTTACAGTGCCACGAAATACCATTTTCCGCATGAAACAGCTTATAACAATTTTGGTTCTGTCGCTGACGCTGTTGGCCTCATGCGGCCGCAGCAGCGACCCTGCAGTCGGAGGATATACCGACCCGCGGCGCCCGACAACAGAGGAGCGTGCGCTCTTCGAGGCGGCCGTCGCCTCCATCGACGACACCACCTACAAGCCGCTCAACGTGGCTACGCAGGTGGTTGCCGGCACGAATTACCGATTCGTATGCAAGGCGCGCGAGAATGGCCGCCGCGGCAAACGTTTCGATGCCGTCATCGTGATCTACAAGCCGCTGCCCGGGCAGGGCGAGCCGCGCATAACCTCCATCGAGCGCAGCACGCGATAAACCTCCCCGATACATGACACACGACACCCATACGACAACCAACGCCGCCCTTGCCGAGCGGTTTGCCGCCTACCTTGCGGGCGAGAGGCGCTACTCGCCGCTCACGGTGCGCAACTACCGCCACGATATCGCCGCCTTCGTCGCGTGGGGCGAAGCCGCCACGGCCGAGGATAGCGGCAGCGGCACCGGGCAGGCAGGGTTCGACCTCTGCCGCGTGCGGGGTGAGGATGTGCGGGCATGGGTGATGCACCTCTCGGACGATGGACGCATGAACAACGCCTCGATAAACCGGTGCGTCGCCTCGCTGCGCTCGCTCTACCGCTATCTGCGGCGCGAGGGCCTCGCACATACCGACCCCTTCGCCGCCCTCACGCCGCTGCGCACGTCGCGCCGCCTGCCACGTTTCGTGCCCGACGACGAGATGTCGCACGTCGTAGAGACCGTCATGGAGCGTCTGCATGACGACGATGCGCGGCGCCGCCGCGACGCCCTCATGGTGCTCATACTCTACACCTGCGGGCTGCGTCTGGCCGAACTCACGGGACTCGATACCGACGACATCATAAACAGCGGCTCGGCACTGCGCGTGCACGGCAAGGGCGACAAGACCCGCATCGTGCCGCTCGTCGCGCGCGTGGCCCGCGAAATACAGATATATATGGAGCAAGATTCGTCCCCGAAAATTTGCAAAAACGGCGAAAAAGCGTTATTTTTATCGGGAACAGGAAAACGTATATCCCGCAGCGACGTCCAGCGCAGCGTAGCGCGGCTGCTGACCGAGTGCGGCGTGAAGGGCAAATGCTCGCCCCACGTGCTGAGGCACACTTTCGCCACACACCTGCTCAACGACGGCGCCGACCTGCGCGAAATACAGGAGTTGATGGGCCACACCTCCCTCAAGGCAACACAGGTCTACACCCACAACAACATCGCGCAGCTGCAACGCATATATGCCGCGGCGCACCCGCGCTCGCACACCGACAAGAAGCCGTAAACGACACTTTCGGAGACAAAACGGAATACCGCAGCAGCCGGACGTGACGTTTGCCATATAAAAGATCGGCGCGACGATTGCACCGGCAACGAAACAGGATGGCGCCGCGATTGTACCGTCTGTCCAAAAGGCGGCATCGCGACGGTACCGAAGACATAACAGAGCGCTCTCCGCAGGGGCATACCGCCCCGCACGGAGCAGACAAAATAAGGTTTAACTCTAAATTCGAAGGCTATGAACGTACAGATTCAGTCAGTGAAATTCGATGCAGGCAAGCAGCTCATCGAGTTCATCGAGAAAAAATTAGCCAAACTGGACCGCTTTGCCGAGAACGCAATGGGGGCCGATGTGATTCTGAAACTCGACAAGGACAACGAAAGAGGTAACAAGATCGCAGTAGTTACACTCCACATACCCGGCGGCGACCTGCGCGTAGAGGAGCAGGCACGCACATTCGAGGAGGCGATAGACAACTCGCTCGACGTAATGAAACGCCAGATCGAAAAGGCCAAGGGCCGCAATATCTGACCTCGCAATCGGGGGATGACCCCTCGGGCCGCACGCCCAAGTCATCCGATCACAAAAGCAGCCGGCGGAACCAAAGTTCCGCCGGCTGTGTTATAATATCGCCCGAAGACACGGACGTTAACGCACCACAAGTCTCACGATCACTCTCCATTCCTTACCCGACCCTCGACACCGAGCCGCACGCCGCAGAATGTGAAAATACCGAAGATTTCAAACCTCGCCGCATACAATCACGACCGACCAAGAATATAAACCGCCGCTCATATACATTTATATATCCACATTGTATTCACAGCGCTCGACAAATAGATCACAAACCTGTATCTTCACCGTTTCACGGGCCTGCATCTTTACAGGCTCACTGTTCCACAGGCCCGACGCCTCTTCACTGAAAGGCTGCCACGTTGGTGTAATTTGCGTTGTGCAAATGTTGTGTAAATCTGACTGTCGGACAAAAACAAAAACACTTAACAACGTGATCAACACATCGTTAAGTGTTTCATTCTGAGGTCTGAAGCGCATGGTCAAATAGAATTCGACAAACATCGGCAAACATCGAGAACACGAATTCTGCACCATGTGAGCATAATTTAAACAGCGAATAGCTTCAACAGACATCGTTTGATACGACAGAGAATCAGGCGTAAAAAATTTTTTTACGCCTCGCCTCTTGACTTTTGGGGCCTACTCCACATATTTTATAAAAAAGATGGAGTACAGTATTCGTTTCAGGTTAGACATCAAAAAGAATGTCTATGTATCAAAGAAAGCGGTCAGCGCGGAACCGTATTATCAAATCAGCGCAATAATACGGGTGAATCGACAACAGGAGATTCATTACTTCACAGGATATTCCGCACAAAGAAGTGCGTGGTTTGGGAATCGAAATGAGGCATCTCGCGGCGACGGGAATCGCTCATTCGGCATTCACAAGAATTGTACTGCAAAAAAGCGCACACGCATCGTGCAATACGCAGAGGTCAATCGTACATTAGATTTGATTAGTGGGAAACTGTTAAGCCTCTCGCAAAAAGTAGAAACCATATCCAAAGAAGATTTGATTAAGGCGTTGGATAAAGAGATCGGGAAAACTAAAGAGGATTGCAAAAAACGAGATACGCCAAACATAGAGAAACCCTCCCAAGAACAAAATTCCTTTTGGGCATTGGCTGCATTGTATTGTAAAGATGCTACAGTATCACAAGGAAGAAACAATACCCGCATAAATGCCATGAATCATCTGAAAAACTTCGAAATATGGCGAAAAGAAGAAATCACTTTCAAAAAATGCGATGCAAAAATGTTAACGGATTTTCAATGCTTCCTGCAAAATGATGAAGGACAGGGTGTCTGTCGAAATCCAATGCATCGAACACGTAAAAAGAATCGCAATTCAATATCAAAGATAATGACCGTAGCCAAACACTTCTTTAAGTGGTGCAGAACACAGTATGGTGTTTCCGAATATGGAAATATTACAGATTATACTGTACCTACAGCCATGTACGGAGACCCCATTACTCTCACTCAGGAAGAAAAACGGCAGTTGCTTAAATGTGAATTAACTGATACAGAACTGTCATATATCCGAGACCTCTTTTATTTCCAATGCTCCATAGGTTGTCGCGTATCGGACTTCTTCAATCTTAAGTACAAGAACCTCATCGTAGAAAATGGGGTAACCTCCATACATTACTACCCCAAAAAGACCAAGGATATTACTGCAGTAGAGTGCCGCATTCCCCTATCGCCCAAAGCACTTGATATTCTCAACCGACATAGGGCTGAAGAACCTACAAAATATACGCCGTTGTTTCTCTTTCCTAAGAATAAGCAAACATACAACACCCAACTAAAAAGACTATTCAAAGCGGCAGGCTTAAACCGCATCGTGACTACATACAATGCCTATGGGGAAGCGGAATATAAACCACTTTATGAACTCGCAAAAAGCAAATTTGCTCGATCCTGCTTTATTGACGTATTGGTTGGAAAAGGGATAACTGACTCAATAATTGCTACCATGAGCGGACACACCGCAGGTTCGAAGGCCTTTCACCGCTATCATAACTCAATGAAACAAGATCAACAAAATCAAGCGGTAACGCTCTTGGATTGAAATAGGGTACCTCCCCAAAATAATAGGGAACCCCTATTATTTTTTATTTGAAATTAAATGCTTCCGGGTAAATTCGTTGCTCAAACACAAATCCTTTAGTAAAAACATTTGATGAGGATACATTTTCATATATCCTATTTACTGATCTAAACTGAGCCATCGTATTATTTACCTCATTGGCTACGTTGGCGTCCTCTTTTATTTTATAAGAAAACAAGCCCACCTTATTAGGCTTCTTTTTAATATAATCATCTATTTCAGGAACATGACACAATTTATTAATCGATTCTTGAATTTGACATATGGCATGACTCCGTTTACCCGTCACCTCCCTACCATCCCTGTAGTGATTATCCAAAAAACGCTCTTGACACGTTGTCAATTCATTCAATACGACATAGTCTACATCATCATAAAGAATAAAATCGCACCGCTTACCCTGTCCTGCTTGACCCCTCCATTTATTAATATAATCTTCAAAGTCTATAATGGTAATCTTTTTCTTCCGAGGATTACTAAAAACAGATATACCATTACCATTTTTACATACAATCTGATCTTCTTTATCTTTAATCTCAAACTTTATCTCCCCACATTCCACACTTGTGACATCGTGTTTTACAAGGCTATTATATGCTATGCCATAATAATTATACAACAAATCCTTCATTTTTTCTATCTGAGGCTAACATACCGTTCGTATATATGATCCATTGTTTCAGACAAATCAATCGCATTTACAACGACCTGTTCTGACGCATTATCTTCAACTATCAAATTCTCCAAATGACCATCAACAACCTTATAGACTGCTATATTTGAAGGATCTATCCTTGGAATAAGATTATTATTTCCATAATCTTTTTTCAATGAATAATAAAATGCCCTTATTAACACATTAAGCTCATTTACAATGTATGGGCTATGTGTCGCTACCATTATTGATAAGGCGCGATCCATATTATGTGTTACGAAACATTGCCTAACTAAAGAATCAATTATGGCAACTTGAGTATCAGGATCTGCACTAACCTCAGGCTCCTCAATATGCATATGAACATATTTATCCATATCCGCTAACTCCAAATTAGGATGGAACTCTGTAAGGTTATCACTTTCATACAAATAATTCAGAACTGATCGTCTAAAGGCATCCTTAAATGAGAAATCTGTTGCAAAATAACGCGCAATTACAGACATCGGGATAGAAGATTGCATACCCGACGATGCCTTTGTCAAGTCGAATGATGCATAATCATGATTTAGCGAAGTCAACAAATATCGCTTTCCCAAGTCAGTCTTTTTCACATTCATTTTCACACGGAAATAGTCTATCTCCATTTCCTTAATAGAATTTGTCGCTTCGTCAAAATCATTATATGTTTCATGAAAATAAAACCCTAATTTAGCACCTTTGTTTGCCGCAACTCGTGAAGCCCATGTTGGGATCATATTTCTATTCTCCGAGATAAACGATACTTTAAAAAACACCAAATCATCTCTTTGTACCAAATTAGGTTCATATGACAATTTCTTATTTGCAAATTTCAACACATATGTCTGATTATTTGATACGGTATATTCAATGTATGTATCGTTTTTTATTAATACATCAAAGCCACAATTTCGCAAAAGAGACTCCATTCTTATTCTAAAAGGGCTACGACTTATATTAGCATCCCTCAAATAAGACCTGATACATAGCATCTTAAAAAGATAGCGAAACAATGCGACTGCCTTCAGTATCGTACTTTTTCCACTTGCTGATGCACCTATAAAGAATGTTGCAGGTTTAATATCCTCTATTATCAGGTCTCGAATAGGCCCGAGATTGCGTATTTTAATCGACTCCTTCATACACAAAATATTTAAATACAAATATAATATGCAGATTCATCATTGCCAAGGGCTATATGAATAAATAATCCAAACAAAAATCTTATGAATAATGTATAACACAAACTTATTGTAATAAAAACTCTTTTATATCAACCCCGAACCAAAATATGCCCGAACTATTAAGCAAGTTATAGTTTATAGGAGGCTTAGTATTAGTAAGAAGAGCAATTTGACATAACTTAAGAATTTTTCCCATAAGATTTTTCCCTTTCCACACTCCGACATGGTTAATCTTATTGCGTTCTATCATTTTCCGATATTCGATTTGCTTTTTGTTATTCAGAGTTGTCCGATTTTCCACATCAGATTCTATTATTTTTCTTGCAGCCATCAAATCCTCATTCCAACACCCCCATATTGTACTCGTTGACTTAGCCGGATCTTTTACTCCCACATACGTACTATTCTCAATTATAATTGCATCTTTGGGTATAGATATCAATATTTGACGGAATGATTCATTGGATTTACACTTTTCCCAAACAATGAACAACATCCACTGAATATTAAATTGCTCCCAATCCTTCCTAAGTAATTTGGTGTATTCATTCTTTTGTTTTCTGAAAATGGCCTTGGAGGTATATCCATTTTTCCATGTTGACAATTGTTTTTGTATAGCACAATACTCCTCTCCTTGTAAAGAATAAGCGCCTGCTATATATGCGCTTTCGGAATTTAAGAACGGGACTCCCAACACACTAAAAGCATAATCAGATAACATATTTCCCAAATCCAAGGTCACATTATTACGAACATCACCTCCATTACGAAATGACCAACAATTCAATAATGTTGCATCATAGTTCTCGAATCTATCTAAAACAATATCATTAAACAAAGGCATAGCTTTAGGTTTAATCTTTCTCTCAATAGATTTTTCTTCCCTTTTAATTTCCAAGGCCTTTGCTTTCTGATACTTTTCTGAAGATTCTTTTTGTTCAATAATGTCTACGATTTGTTTCAACTTTTTCAATGTCTCAAATGAGTAGATCTTATTGTTATACTCTACATAACCACGCGCCTCGTTTTTAATAGGTTCTGAGATAAGATCCCGAACATCCACATTAATAACATTAGCAATATCAATCAATCTGCCAAGACTCATTGACCCCTTAGACAATTGACGCGACAACGAGACTTCAGATATCCCCAAACGCAAACAAAGATCTTTCTGCGTGAGACCTCGTTCGGACAATACATCTTTGATGCGCAAACTTATATTGGTTGGCTCTCTCATATCAATATTTTCACAAATATACAAATTAACATATATACTAACTAATCAAATATATATTAACTTTATTGTTAATAATAACATATACAGCTACCCCTGACATTTCACATAACTCTAATACTATTATGATAGCCAAAGAATAAGTTGTAATCAAAAATAAAACTCAATATTTAAATGGCATCAGGGGCCATAGACACATGAGAGAATTACGTGTGGATTCGATGCCGCATAACAAGTTCTCGCATACTCCTGAACCAAAACAACGTTAACGGATCAAATCCATATATTCAGCCTGTAGCAATTATCAACCCTACAGATAACATATTTGATTTCTTCCATTTGTGTTCAAACAAAATTACTTATATGAAGACATTTAAACTTATGCATCAACCATATAAATATATGGAATATATTCAACATAAACAATATTAATACTAAAATAACATGGCTTATTTTGATTATTTTCCATTTTTTCATATTTTTGATATAAATAGCGCTCATATGATGAACAAACAAGAACGACACATAGTTCACCTCGAACTGCAAGGTAAACACTATTACTTTGGCAGCATCAAGGCTCTATGTGACCACTTTGGAAAACAGGATATAGGTATCAAATATAAAAGCCTCGCCAACTTCGGCATTACACCCGAAAAACCATTCACGAACAGACTTTGCATAATCCGTAAAGGCACACTCGTTACCGCCCCAAAAAACGAATAACTCATGGCTTTCGAACAAATAGTCAAGAACCTCGACAACTACTTGCGCACAGACAAAGGGTGTACAAGCGAATTGGACTACGTGGAACAGACCTCATGGATTCTGTTTCTCAAATACTTGGATGATCTTGAAAAGACGCGGCAGATTGCGGCCGAACTTCAGGATAAGCCATACAAACCCATCATATCCGCAGGCTATCGATGGAATGATTGGGCGATTCCACTCGATGCACAAGGCAACTACGACATCTCCAATGCCTTGGTGGGCGATGATCTCATCGAGTTTGTCAATAACAAGCTTTTTCCATATTTGATCAAATTCAAAGAGACGGGAGCCCCCAAATCCATCGAGATAAAGATAGGCGTCATCTTCTCCGAGATTCATAACCGTATTCAGAGCGGATACAATCTTCGTGACATATTGGAACAGGTGAACAATCTGCGATTCCAAACCACAGAAGAACGTCACGAGATGACCTATTGGTATGAGAGCCGCCTCAACCGCATGGGCAACGCAGGTCGCAACGGAGGAGAATACTATACTCCACGTCCTTTGATCCGCACCATTGTAAAAATTGTAAATCCTCAGATCGGGAAAACGGTCTACGACGGAGCCTGCGGCTCGGCGGGCTTTCTGTGCGAGGCATACACCTATATGCATAATCATGTCAAGCGCACTGAGGATGAACGCATACTTCAGGAGTCGACCTTCACGGGCAAGGACGATAAAGTATTGCCGTACATTATCGGCACGATGAACATGATCCTGCACGGAGTCGATTCGCCCAATATCATCTACACCAATACTCTGACCGAGAACCTTGCCGACGTACAACCGAAGGATCAGTTCGATTATATACTTGCCAACCCGCCATTCGGAGGCAAAGAGCGTCGTGAGGTGCAGCAAAACTTCACAATCAAGACAAGTGAGACCGCTTATCTCTTCCTCGAACACTTCATAAAGTATCTGCGGGCAGGCGGAGAAGCGGGCATAGTTATCAAAAACACATTCCTTAGCAACACCGATAATGCGTCGATATCCCTGCGGCGCAAGCTGCTTGAGGAGTGCAACCTGCATACCGTTCTCGACCTTCCGTCAGGAGTATTTCAGGCAGGAGTAAAGACCGTTGTTCTCTTCTTCAGGAAGGGAGAACACTCACGCAATGTGTGGTTCTACCAACTGAACCTCAACCGCACGCTCGGCAAGACCAATCCCCTCACCGAAACTGATCTCGAAGAGTTTGTCACGTTACAAAAGAGCAAGGCGGAGAGCGAGAATTCGTGGAGTGTGGCGGTCTCCGAGCTTGACGAGAACTGCGATCTGTCGGTTAAGAATCCCCATCGGATCGAGACGGTTGACGAGCGCACCCCGCAAGAGATTGTCGGCGACATCCAAGCCCTTGCAGACGACAGCCGAAAATTGTTGGACGAAATTCTTGGGATGATATGAAAGAGGGGTGGACAATAAAAAAACTTGGGGATATTTGTAAAGTAGCACCTTCAAAAAATAGAGCCAAGGTTAAAGATATAGACCCACTTCTCGAGGTCTCTTTTATGCCAATGGAGGATTTAACAATCGGCAATAAATACGCATACCCTTCGAAAAGGCTTCTTTATAAGGACATTGCTTCAGGATACACATATTTTGAAGAAGGTGACATATTAATAGCGAAAGTCACCCCATGCTTTGAAAATGGGAAACTTGCAATAGTAAAAAAGTTAGCGCACGGCATTGGGTTTGGATCAAGCGAATACATTGTAATACGCAATTCCGTTCAAGAGATAATCTCTGATTATATATATTACTATCTTAGGACAGACGTCTTTAGGCAGAATGGTAAAAAACTAATGGTAGGTGCTTGTGGACTTAAAAGGATTCCTAAAGAATATATAGCATCTTTGTCAATACCATTCCCCATATTGCTCCAAGAACAACAGCGTATTGTTAAGATATTGGATGCGGAGTTTGCGAAGATCGACGCACTCAAAGCCAATGCCGAAAAGAGCCTTCAAGCCGCCAAAGACCTCTTTCGAACTATCCTCAAGGAAAAATTCAACAACAATAGCTGGCAGCTCTCTACTATTGGAGTAGAATGTAAAACGGGGGCAGGAGGAACACCGAACAAAATGTATAAGGAATACTATGAAGGAGGGGATATTCCGTGGTTACGAAGTGGAGAGGTGTGTTCAAGAAATATATATAATACAGAATTATTCATAACACAAGCCGGTGTCGATAACTCATCGGCAAAATGGTTTCCTAAAAGCACAGTGGTAGTTGCGATGTATGGAGCTACCGCAGGACAAGTCGGTATTCTTCAAATTCCATCAACAACAAATCAAGCTGTTTGCGGAATTTTCCCAAATAAAAAATATTTACCTGATTTCATTTATTATGTAATATTGTCTCAAAAAGAATATTTAGTAGCCCAAGCGACAGGAAATGCACAATCAAATATATCTCAAAAGAAAATTAAAGGAGTATCCATTCCAATTATCGAAATTGGTGATCAGAAAAGAATTGTGTCTCAACTTGATAATCTCGACGAGTGTTGCAAAGTCCTCCAAGAGAACTACAACAAGACAATAGTTTTATGCGAGGATCTGAAACAAGCACTCCTCCGAAAGGCATTTAACGGCGAACTATAAACCTTTATGAATATGTCCCGATATATCATTTACACCTATCAGTTTTCTCCGATTACCTCAGTTCAAGGGTCTTTGTTTCATAACAATATGCTGCCCGTAAAAGAGCGCATGGAGAAAAAACAGGAAATATTCGAATCTTACTTCTTACAAAATAGTAATAAGCCCTATCAGGGGCGAACCGAATATCATGACAGTAAAATTCTATATCATCGGGATCATTTTATCGTCTTTCAATTAGCCAATAATACTTACCAACAAATAGAGGAGAAATTTCATGTAAACAAATATCCTCATCATCCAAGTTGTATAGTTATTATTGACAACAGACACGATATACAGCACATTGCAATAGAGGATAATTCCACCGCATTCAGCGACACAAATGTGGTTGCGCATATATTGTCTCTCACCTATGCCCACTTTTTAAAAAAATATGGGCTTCAAATAGAAATTAAGAGAGACTTCCAAGAAAGCGAGTTTTGGAGTTTGGTGGACAGATACCCAAGCATCACCATGGTAAGATTTAATTTCTCTTACCCCAATCTGCCCCGTACACTATCGAGTATCAATAAAATGATTGCTGAAAACAGTGCTTTAACCAACAGTAAAAACACAACCTTTGAGTTTAAATCGGATCCATCGGAGCAATTGGTATTGAAAAAGAAGAATCGCAAGCTATCAGCTCTGACTAAAGCCTCCGCAGACAGCGGTCATACCATCACCATAAAAGCAAAAGGAATAAAACATCATATCCACACGGGAACAACCTTTAAAACCATAGAAATAGATAATCTTAAAATTGTACTAAATGACGCTAATTTATTAGAATCACCTACGGAAAAATTAGCTTCAATATTCAACAAAATAAAGTGAGAAGGCTATGGATAATCTGTTTAAATATTTTGGATATGCTTTTATCTCACTATTGTTGGGATTTATATCCACATTAGGGAACTCCGATTATCTTCAGACTATCAAACCGAGCATCATTCCTGTTCTGTTAACACTGACAGTTCTACACACGACTTTAACGGGAGCTCTTTTAAATGAGCTAATCAAATACAGTAAAGAACATACTAATGCAAAAATATCAAGTGTTATTGAAAGCATGAAAAGAAGTGCTATCATTGAAATATCCATTATAAGCGCTACTTTTTTAATCTTTATCATAAAAGATCCTCTAATAAATTATATAACTTGCATAACCAAGCCGGCTAC
This sequence comes from uncultured Alistipes sp., assembly GCA_900546065.1. GTDB lineage: Bacteria > Bacteroidota > Bacteroidia > Bacteroidales > Rikenellaceae > Alistipes > Alistipes merdipullorum. The sequence continues at coordinate 3,525 of URBK01000004.1, read as the reverse complement.
TATTATCGAGAATTCCATCATAGTATTCGCCTTTATGTACTTCATATTGGTCCTGCAGGATACCATACGAGGTTGGTATAAACTAATGTCTGAAAATAACAAATAGCCCATGAACGAAAGTCAGACCCGTTTGGACAAAATAGACCCCAAACTGCGTGCGGCAGGGTGGAGCGAAGTCGATGACAGCCGCATAGTAACCGAATTTCGTATTACGAACGGTCGCATCTCCCGAACCTCGAAACCAAAACCGCTCAAGGCAGATTATGTCTTGGTCTACAAAGGGGTGAAGCTCGCCGTCGTGGAGGCGAAAAGCGATGAGAAGGATGTCGCGGATGGTGTGGCGCAAGCCAAACTTTACGCCTCGATGCTCGACATCCGCTACGCCTATGCCACCAACGGCGACAGCATCTATGCCATAGACATGAAAAAGGGCAAGGAGGGCGGAATCGAGAGCTTCCCGACACCGCAACAGTTGTGGACGCAGACTTTCGGCGATGCTGACGAATGGCGCGACCGTTTCAACGAACAGCCGTTCTTTTCAAACGGCACCAAGCAGCCCCGTTACTATCAGGAAGTTGCCGTAAACAAGACTCTCATGGCAATAGCCAATGGACAGAAACGCATTCTCCTGACTCTCGCCACAGGCACAGGGAAAACGTTTATTGCCTTCCAAATATGCTATAAGTTGTTCCAAGCAAGATGGAATGTACGCAAGACAGGTAATCGACCGCGTATTCTATTCCTTGCGGACCGAAACATACTTGCAGACCAAGCATTCAACGGGTTCTTCGGATTTCAGCAAGATGCATTGGTACGAATCACGCCTAAGGATATCAAGGAGAACGGGAAGGTTCCTACAAACGGGTCCGTATTCTTCTCAATATTCCAAACTTTCATGACAGATGACGGTAAGCAATACACATTCGGACAATATCCAAAGGACTTCTTTGACCTTGTGATCATAGATGAGTGTCATCGCGGAGGGGCTAACGACGAAAGTTCGTGGCGTGAAATCATGAACTACTTCTCTTCTGCCATTCAGATCGGTCTGACGGCTACGCCTCGGAGAGACGTCAATGCCGATACGTATCGCTATTTCGGAGAACCCGTATATCAATATTCGCTCAAGCAGGGTATTGCCGACGGTTTCCTCACGCCGTTCCGCCACTGCAAGATGCAGGGCACCATCGACGACTACATCTACAGTCCTGAGGACGAGGTGATCTCGGGAGAAGTCGAGGAGGGCAAAGTCTATACGGAAGAGGATTTTTACCGCGGTGACATTACCATCAAGGCTCGCGACATGAGCCGTGTGCGGGAGTTCATGAAGTACATCGGCGACAACGAAAAAACAATCGTGTTCTGCGCCTCGCAGAGTCATGCCGCACAGATCCGCGACATGATTAATCAGGTTCACGGTGGCAATTCTCACTATGCTGTCCGCGTCACTGCCAACGACGGAGCGTTGGGTGAACAATATTTGAAAGAATTTCAGGATAACGAGAAGACTATACCCACCGTTTTGACCACATCGCAGAAACTGTCGACAGGAGTCGATGCTCTGAACGTCCGCAACATAGTGCTATTACGCCCCATTCGATCAATGATCGAGTTCAAACAGATTATCGGTCGAGGAACACGACTGTTTGATGGCAAGTATTACTTCACAATATACGACTTCGTGAAAGCGTATGAGAAATTCCAAGACCCAACATGGGACGGAGACCCCGTATGCCCTCTCTGCGGCAATACGCCTTGCACTTGCGGTGATCACGAACAACCCATAGACGAAGAGGCATCAGAAACGGACAGCAAGGTCAAAGACCAAAAGCAGGAACCCGAAAAGCAAGGAAAACCATGCGAGAAATGCGGACAATATCCGTGCGTCTGCGAAAAACCCGACAAGTTGGAAATCCGCCTCTCGGATGGCAGGACACGCCGAATAAGATATATTAAATCCGATATGTTTTGGGATGCCGACGGCAAGCCTGTCAGCGCTGAAGATTTCCTGAAAGGAATGTTCGGAGAATTACCACACTTCTTTGCGGACATTCAGGATTTACAAGCAAAATGGGCCACTCCATCAACGCGAGAAGCTCTGCTGCAAAAGCTCGACGATGCGGGATACGGCACAGAAATCCTTAAGCAGATCCGCACGTTGATTGATGCCGAAGAGTGCGATTTATTGGATGTGTTGGAGTACATTGCCTACAACATCGAACCTATAGAGCGGTCCGAACGAGTGAAGAAGACGACAGACTTTGTGGCTTCACTAACTCCCGAGCAGCAAGATTTCGTCGATTATATCATCAACCTCTATCTCAAAGAGGGGGTCGAGGAACTCGGAATGGACAAACTCCCAACAATCATGCAGATGAAATATGGTTCCATTCAGGATGGGATGTCTAAACTCGGAGGCGTAACCATTGCCAAGAATACATTTGTGAACTTTCAAAAAAGTCTATATCTACAATAAAGGAAGGAAAGGAGTGTAACCCACTCCTTTTTAATATCAATATGAAACTCTGTTCACGTCACGCAAGCTGACCAATAAGTGCATCTCTATCACAATTGTGATCACATCGCATTTCCGACAACATAGCCCTATATGGCTTCATCACTTTGCTCAGATTTGTTCCGTGCGAAGAATAGAGTTGCCGCATCTTGCTTTCAACTTGAGCTAAATCAAAATTGCAATCCTTCAGAACTAATTTTACAAAATAACTTTTTGCTTTAGATATTACAGGCAAAGTCTGTTCTTTGCTTAAAACTTCTGCCATAAATGCCTGAATAGGATTGACTGTGGCATTCAAAACTGTATTCAACCTCGTATCCGCCACATTCATAGAAGATTTAATCTGAGAGATACTATCATTAGTGTCCCGTTAAAATGGGACGAGTTAAACAATTAATCAAATAGCCCCGGAATAATGGGATTATTTAGATCTTTGACATCATTGAAATTAGTCTTGTCGAACAGGTCACGCAAGTGGGTTTTGTCTGTCAATGATATGCTGAGAATTTGTAAAACTTCATAGGTTGAACGTTTCAACTTCATATCATGTTGGACAATAGCCACAAGACAGTATGTGATAATAGCAACACTGATTTGTATGCGGACGGCGTTCTCTGTTGTGCCCCAGAATTTCTTTATCTTGAGGTGCTGTTTGAGCCATTTGAAGAACAGCTCGATCAACTATCTTTTCTTGTAAAGATCGGCGACATCCAATGCAGAAAGTTGTTTCGCATTCGTCAGAAAAGTGAGCTCACGGTCATCTTCTTCATCGTAATATCGGACGAGTCTGAATGACTCCGGATATTTCTTCCCGGAGAGATAACCGGTCAGTTTCACTTCCGCATCAGTCATTATATTCTTTGGCATTCTTCGCTTCCATTTGACTGTCTTATACTTTAAATTCGTTTTGGCTCTGACAACAAAGAAAGAGTCTGTAAGATGTATCCTATAGAGCTCTTTAAAGGAGTCATAAGCCCTGTCGAATATATAATAAGCATTTGGTTCATAAT
>URBK01000003.1 GCA_900546065.1 uncultured Alistipes sp. | reverse complement strand
TTGTTGCTCAGGTACTTAAAAAAAATATTTTATAATAGTGTTGCGGAATTAAGGTTTTTTCAAAATCTGAATGTTCCCGTTGGCAGGACGGATGCTATGCTGTGCCTGCAAAACAAAAGCGGGAACGTTCCATCGGAATGCTCCCGCTCTGAGATGTAGGCAATCGCTTATTTGTAGAATATCGAGCTTATCTCCTTGTAGTTGTGCACGCGCTCGATGACGTTGGCGAAGATGTCGGCAACGGTCAGTACGGTGAACTTGTGCAGATCCTTTTCGGGATTGAGGGGAATTGTATCCGTTACGATCACCTCCTGCAGCTGGCTATCGTTTATGCGCTCGTAAGCAGCCCCCGAGAGTACGGGGTGGGTGATGACGGCGCGCACGCTCTTGGCACCCTTCTCCATGAGCATGTTGGCGGCCATGCAGATGGTGCCGGCCGTGTCGATCATGTCATCCACGATGATGATGTTGCGGCCCTCGACCTCGCCTATGGCGGTCATGCTGCCCACGACGTTGGCCTTGGCGCGCTCCTTGTGTGATATGATGATGGGGGTGTGCAGGTGCTTGGCGTAGGCGTTGGCACGTTTTGCACCGCCCATGTCGGGTGCCGCGATCGAGAGATCCTCGATGTTGAGGCTCTGGATGTAGGGCACGAATATGCCGCTGGCGTAGAGGGCATCGACAGGTACGTCGAAGAAACCCTGTATCTGGTCGGCGTGCAGGTCCATGGTCATGATGCGGTCGACGCCCGCAGCGACCAACAGATTGGCCACGAGCTTGGCGCCTATGGGCACGCGGGGACGGTCCTTGCGGTCCTGACGGGCCCAGCCGAAGTACGGCATTACGGCGATGACCTTGTATGCCGAGGCGCGGCGCGCCGCGTCGATCATCATGAGCAGCTCCATCAGGTTGTCCGACGAGGGGAACGTCGACTGTATGATGAATACCGTGCAGCCGCGGATCGACTCGTTGTAGTAGGGCTGGAATTCGCCGTCGCTGAACTGAAGGACCTCGGAATCACCGAGCGTCGTGCCGTAGCTCGCAACTATCTTTTCGGCCAGATAGCGGGAGCTGCGTCCCGAGAAGAATTTGATCTTGTGAATTGGCATTTTTGTAAAAATATGTTACAAATATAATACACACAACAATATGCCCGATATCCGCAGACATCCGACTTGTCAACTATTTATAAACAATCCTCTATATATTGGAGGATCTGGTCGCGTCCGGCGCCCGTCGCGCTCGACGAAAGGAACATCGGCGGCAGCTCTTCCCACTGCTGCGAAAGCTCACGCCTGTATGCCTCGACGTTGCGCGAGGTCTGTGCTGCGGAGAGTTTGTCGCATTTGGTGAATATGATGCCGAATGGCACGCCGTTCTGCCCGAGCATCTCGATGAAGCGCAGGTCGATCTTCTGCGGTTCGAGGCGGCTGTCGACAAGCACGAAGAGGTAGTGCATGCGCTCGCACTTCAATACGTAATCGAGGATTATGCGGGCGAAGTCGCCGCGCTGAGTCTTCGAGACGCGTGCGTAGCCGTAACCGGGCAGGTCGACCAGATACCATGAGCCGTTGATGAGGAAGTGGTTTATGAGTCGTGTTTTGCCGGGTGTCGCCGAGACCTTTGCGAGGCCCTTGACTCCGGTCAACATGTTTATGAGCGACGATTTGCCCACATTGCTGCGGCCGATGAAGGCTATGTCGCGCATGGCGTCGCGCGGCACCTGCGTGACCTTCTCGGAACTGCATACGAATTGGGCTCTGGTGATCTGCATCTTGGGAGTGGAACCCCTGTGGGGCTCTTCACGCCGCAAAAATACGAAAAAATCGCAATTACAAAAAACAATCCTTCATGAGACGGGCCTTTACGCGGAAAGAACGTGTGCGTAAGGGTTGTGCGGATGTGGTTTTTTGGGGGAAAGGGTAGTGTGTTTGCGAAAAAATGGCTACATTTGTAAGTTAAACGTATCGTCGGCGCGCGTATGGCCCGTAGCGGCTTGGGCGTCCGGGTCGGGCGGAAGCCGAGGCGGCGGGTGATGGCGGGACGGATCGCGGTCTGCGCCTTGCCGCAAAGTCGCGATGCGTTGGCTGACAATCAACATAATATGCTGATCGGATTATGGATAGAGGCAACAATGTGGTCGAACTTCGCAATGTAGCGATATATCACGGCGACGACGCGTCGCGCCGCGGCGCAGGCGCCGAAGGCGAACTTGTTCTCTCGGATGTCAATCTGTCGGTGGCGGCAGGCGAAACCGTATATTTTATCGGCCGTGTGGGCAGCGGCAAGAGTACGTTGCTCAAGACCATGTATGCCGAGGTACCGCTGCTTGAGGGCGAGGGGCGTGTGGTCGGAATGGATCTGCGGCGTCTGCGTCGCAGTGACATACCGTATCTGCGGCGCCGTATGGGTATAGTCTTTCAGGATTACCAGCTTCTGGATGACCGTAACGTATTCTTCAACCTCTATGACGTGATGAAGGCTACGGGATGGCGGCGCGAGGCTGAAATACGCCGCCGCATAGACGAGGTTCTGACGCTTGTCGGGCTTGACAACAAGGCCTACAAGATGCCGCACGAGCTCTCGGGCGGCGAGCAGCAGCGTCTTACGATAGCACGCGCTCTGCTCAATGCGCCGCGTCTGCTTCTTGCCGACGAGCCTACGGGCAATCTCGACCCCGTCACTGCGGACGGTATCATGCGGCTGTTCCATGAGATTGCCGAGTCGGGCTGTGCCGTGATCATGTCGACGCACAACACTGCGCTCATAGAGCAGTTCCCCGCCCGCACGATCCTGTTCTCTAAGGGGCGTATCAAGGAGATAGACCTCGAACGGAGCCTCGAGGCGGATCGGTCGCAGGATGTGCGGTAAAGGGGCGCGCAGGGATGAGAGATAAGGTGCGCGAGGTTTGGAAAAACCGATAAAAAGCCGTATTTTTGTACGCTTTAAGCAAAGAATCGAAAATCAAAATATATGACTACTGAACAAGAGAATTTCAAGAAGCAGGAAGAGGAGTACTCGGCGTCCAACATTCAGGTGCTCGAGGGCCTCGAGGCCGTGCGCAAGCGCCCTGCCATGTACATCGGCGACATTGGCGAGAAGGGTCTTCACCATCTGGTATACGAGGTGGTCGATAACTCCATAGACGAGGCGCTGGCCGGATACTGCTCACATATCGAGGTCACCATCAATGCGGACAACTCGATCACGGTCAAGGATGACGGTCGAGGCATTCCGGTCGACTTCCACGAGAAGGAGGGCAAGTCGGCACTTGAGGTGGTGCTCACTGTTCTGCACGCGGGAGGTAAGTTCGACAAGGGCAGCTATAAGGTCTCGGGAGGTCTGCATGGCGTGGGTGTATCGTGCGTCAACGCCCTCTCTACCGAGCTTATAGCAGAGATTCACCGCGGAGGCAAGATATATAAGCAGCGTTACAGCAAGGGAGTCCCCATGACGGAACTTCAGGTTGTTGGTGAGTGCGACGACCGCGGTACTACTATCACGTTCAAGCCCGACGGCTCGATCTTCACGCATACGACCGAATACAAATACGACATTCTGGCAAACCGTCTGCGTGAGTTGGCCTTCCTGAACAAGGGCATACACCTCACGTTGACCGACATGCGTACGACGGACGAGCAGGGCAACCACCCGAGCGAGCATTTCTACTCGGAGGAGGGTCTCAAGGAGTTCGTCAAGTATCTCGACGCTACGCGCGGCACGCCGATCATCGAGTCGATCATCTATATCGACACCGAGAAGAACGGTGTTCCGGTCGAGGTGGCCATGCAGTATAACGACTCGTATTCGGAGAACGTACATTCATACGTAAACAATATCAACACTATCGAGGGCGGTACCCACCTTACGGGATTCCGTACGGCGCTGACGCGTACGCTCAAGAAGTACGCCGACGAGTCGGGCATGCTCTCGAAACTCAAGTTTGACATCAACGGCGACGACTTCCGCGAGGGACTTACGGCCGTCATCTCGGTCAAGGTCGCCGAGCCCCAGTTCGAGGGCCAGACCAAGACCAAGTTGGGTAACGACGAGGTGAGCGTAGCGGTCAATCAGGCCGTATCGGCGGCTTTGGCCAACTATCTGGAGGAGCACCCGAAGGATGCCAAGGCCATCGTGCAGAAGGTGATCCTTGCCGCAACGGCGCGTCATGCGGCGCGTCATGCGCGTGAGGCCGTGCAGCGCAAGACGGTATTGTCGGGGGCAGGCCTTCCGGGCAAGCTGGCCGACTGTTCGAGCCGCGACCGCTCGATTGCCGAGATATTCTTCGTCGAGGGAGATTCGGCAGGCGGTACGGCAAAGCAGGGCCGTGACCGTAATTTCCAAGCCATCATGCCTCTGCGGGGTAAGATCCTGAATATCGAGAAGGCGCAGGAGCACAAGATGTGGGAGAACGAGGAGATCAAGAACATGTTTACGGCATTGGGCGTGAGCATCGGAACCGAGGAGGACAGCAAGGCGCTCAACATGGAGAAGCTGCGTTATGACAAGATCATCATCATGACCGATGCTGATGTCGACGGTTCGCATATAGCCACGTTGATGCTGACGTTCTTCTTCCGCAAGATGAAGGAACTCATCGAGAACGGACATGTATATATCGCTACGCCTCCCTTGTTCCTTGTCAAGAAGGGCAACCGCGAGCGTTACTGCTGGACGGAGCAGGAGCGTGACGCCATCACCGAGGAGTTCGGCGTAAAGGGCGTGCACGTGCAGCGATACAAAGGTCTGGGTGAGATGAATGCCCACCAGCTGTGGGAGACGACGATGAATCCCGATACGCGCATCTTGCGTCAGGTGAATATCGAGAATGCGGCCGAGGCCGACCGTATATTCTCGATGCTCATGGGAGACGATGTGCCGCCCCGCCGCGAGTTCATCGAGAAGAACGCCCACTACGCAAACATCGACGCATAATTGCGGACATATACCGGGGGATCGGCCGCCGACGGAGGCGGAGCGATCCTCCGTTTTTTAATCATAAACCTTCAACGTCATGAAAGTTACGGTAATAGGTGTAGCCGGAGGTACAGGTTCCGGCAAGAGTACTCTGGTCAAACGTCTTCAGGAGGCCTTCGGCGAGAACGATGTGGCCACACTGTGCCACGACTATTACTATAAGGCTCATCCCGAACTGACGTACGAGGAGCGTACGAAACTCAATTACGACCATCCGCAGGCGTTCGACACGGACATGATGGTGGCCCATATTCGGGCGCTGAAGGAGAATGTCCCGATCGAACATCCCGTATATTCGTTCGTAGAGCATGACCGCCTGCCGCAGCGCGTGGCGGTAAAGCCGTCGAAGGTTATCATCGTGGACGGAATATTGATCTTCGAGAACAAGGAGCTGCGCGACATGATGGATATCAAGGTTTTCGTGGATACGGATGCCGACATACGCCTTGCGCGCCGCATCCTGCGTGACGTGTGCGATCGCGGCCGCACGATGCAGTCGGTAATCGACCAGTACATCGAGACGGTGAAGCCCATGCACGAGGAGTTTGTCGAGCCGTCGAAGAAATATGCTGACGTGATCATCCCCGAGGGCGGGTTCAACTCCGTGGCCGTGTCGATGCTTATACAGAGCATCCGCTCGCTCATCGACGATAACAAATAACGAAACATGCAGCGCAAGGCAGAGGCCCGTTGAGACTGTTGTTGATTCGGGGTCACGGATAATTACGATATAAACAGAGGCCATCCTTTAAGGGATGGCCTCTGTTATATGTATGGATGACGGGATTGGCGTCAGTATTACAATCCCGATATTTTCTTTATCTCGTTGAGTTTGTTGAGGGCCTCGATCGGGGTCAGTGAGTTTATATCCAGATCCTTGATCTGGTCGCGTATCTGTATGAGTACGGGATCCTCAAGTTGGAACATCGACAGCTGTATGTTCCCCTGCTGCGCCACTTCGGCCACCTTACGTGCCGATGGTTGACGGCGCCTGCGCAGAATACGTGTATCACCTCCGGCCGGTGGTGTTGTTGCCGCAGCCTCGGCCGTAGCCTCGGCCACGTCGCCGCTGTATGCCGTCTCGAGGTTGGCGAGAATCTCCGAGGCGCGCTTCACGATGCTTGCCGGCATGCCGGCCATGCGTGCCACATGTATACCGAACGAGTGTTCCGTGCCGCCGCGCACGAGCTTGCGCAGGAAGACTATCGTATTGTCCACCTCGCGGACGCTGACATGATAGTTCTTAACACGCGGGAAGAGGCTCTCCATTTCGTTAAGTTCATGGTAGTGTGTTGCAAATAGCGTCTTGGCATGGGCTGTGGGGTAGTTGTGTATATACTCGACCATGGCCCACGCTATGGAGATTCCGTCGTAGGTGCTGGTGCCGCGGCCGATTTCGTCGAGCAGGATAAGGCTGCGGTCCGAGAGGTTGTTCAGGATGCTTGCCGACTCGAGCATCTCGACCATGAAGGTAGATTCGCCCTGCGATATGTTGTCCGAGGCCCCCACACGTGTGAATATCTTGTCCACGATGCCTATGTGCGCCGACTTGGCGGGAACGAATGATCCCATCTGCGCCATGAGTATTATAAGAGCCGTCTGTCGCAACAGGGCCGACTTACCCGACATGTTGGGACCCGTTATCATCATGATCTGCTGGTCCTCATCGTTTAGCAGTACGTCGTTGGGGATATACTCCTCGCCCACGGGCATCAACTTCTCGATGACAGGGTGGCGACCCTCGCGTATGTCGATCACTTTGCCCTCGTCCAGCTCGGGACGCACGTAGCGGCACTCCTCGGCCATCGTGGCGAACGACTGCAGGCAGTCGATGCGGGCCACGGCGGCGGCATCGTGCAGAATGACACGCAGGTGTTGCGTTATGAAGCGTATCAGCTCGTCGTATATCTGCTGTTCGAGCTGCAGGATGCGGTCCTGTGCCCCGAGGATCTTCTCCTCATACTCCTTTAGCTCCTCGGTTATGTATCGCTCGGCATTGGTGAGTGTCTGTTTGCGCACCCAAGTGGGCGGCACCTTGTCGCGGTGTGTGTTGCGCACCTCGATATAGTATCCGAAGACGTTGTTGTAGCTTATCTTGAGGGGGATGCCTGCAGCTTCACTCTCGCGTTGCTGTATCTGCTGCAGCACATCCTTGCCGTGCAGGGCTATGCGGCGCAGGTCGTCCAGTTCGGGCGATACGCCGTCGGCGATGATTCCGCCCTTCTGTATCTGGTTGTTCTGCGGGTCGGGGTATATCTCGCGCGCAAGGCGGTCACGCACCTCCGTGGCGGGGTCGATCTCGTCGGCTATGGCGTGCAGATCCTCCACGTCGGTGGATTCCAGCAGCGCCTTGAGTGTCTCCACGGCCGTAAGCGACGTTTTGAGTTGTACGAGTTCGCGCGGTGTGACGCGTCCGGCGGCCACACGTGACGATATGCGCTCCAGATCGCCTATCTCCGAGATCTCGCTCCGCAGCTCCTGTGCCAGCTCCTTGTCCCCGAGCAGGCTCTCGACGACGTTCTGGCGGCGGCGTATGCGCTCGACATCCAGCAGCGGCATGGCTATCCACCTTTTGAGCAGACGGCCGCCCATGGATGTACGCGTGCGGTCCATGACGTCGGCAAAGCTGTGCTTGTCGACGGAGCCGTTCGACGAGAAGAGCTCCAGATTGCGTATCGAGAACTTGTCGAGCCATACATATTCGTTCTGGTCGATGCGCGAGATGGACGATATGTGCGATATCTCCTTATGCTCGGTAAACTCAAGATAATAGAGTATGGCTCCGGCGGCGGCGATGCCCGCCTTGAGCGACTCGACGCCGAAACCCTTGAGCGACTTGGTGCCGAACTGTTTGCACAGTTTGTCGTAGTTGAGATCCGACGAGAAGACCCAGTCGTCGAGACGGTAGGTATAGTATCCGTTCCCGAAAGCCTTGTCGAAGCGCTCGTCGCAGCCGCGCTGGTAAATCACCTCTTTGGGCGAGAGGCTCGACATGAGCTTGTCGACATAGTGGTCGTCACCCTGTGCCATGTAGAACTCTCCGGTCGAGATGTCGAGAAACGCCACGCCCGTGGCCTTGTCGCCGAAGAATACCGATGCCAGAAACGAATTTTCCTTGTTGGGCAGTATATTGTCTCCGAGCACCACGCCCGGTGTTACAAGTTCTATGACGCCGCGCTTGACCAGACCCTTGACCGTCTTGGGATCCTCCAGCTGCTCGCAGATGGCTACGCGCTTGCCCGCCCTGACGAGCTTGGGCAAATAGACGTCGATGGCGTGGTACGGGAATCCGGCAAGTTCGACATACGAGGCGGCACCGTTGGCGCGCCGCGTGAGCGTGATACCCAGAATCGAACTCGAGGTTATGGCATCCTCGCCGAAGGTCTCGTAGAAGTCACCTACGCGGAAGAGCAATATGGCGTCGGGATGCACGGCCTTGATCTTGTAATATTGTTTCATCAAGGGTGTCTCGACGTATTTAGTTTCAGCAGCCATATCAGATTCGTTATCCTGCAAAGATAGCTTATTTTCGGCGACTATTCAAAAAATCGCTCGTCGAAATTGACCAGATAGAGCTTCTCCGTGGCGCGCGTAACGGCCGTATAGAGCCACCGCAGCATGTCGCGCGTCATGGGCTCGTCGCCGAACAGACAGCGGTCGACAAAGACCGCACGCCACTGTCCGCCCTGAGCCTTGTGGCACGTGACGGCGTAGGCGAATTTCACCTGAAGGGCATTGTAGTGCGGGTTCTCGCGTATCTGACGGAAACGTTTCAGACGGCTTGCCGTATCCATATAGTCCTTTTCCACCTCGTCGAAGAGCTGCCGGCTCTGCTCGCGCGTGAGCGACGGGGATTCCGACGAGAGGGTGTCGAGCAGGATCTTGCACTCGATCTCCGTGTTGCCGTAGTCGCCGAACGATAGTATGGCGTCGGCGAAGTGGAAGCCGTAGAAATCCTCGAAGCGGCGGATGCGTTTGAGCAGCGCAATGTCGCCGTTGGCGATGAAGCTCATGGGAGACTTCTCCATGCGCTCGGTATAATAGTAGTTGTTCTTGACAACCATCAGCCGGTCGCCGCTCTCGATCTGCTCCTCGGCCGAGAGTATGTATCGGCGTATGCCCTCGTTGAAACGGTTGGCACGCTTGTTCGAGCGGGTGATGACGATCGTCTCGTCACGGCCGTAACGGGCGTAGGCATCCTCGAGGCATTCGAGGAACTCGCCGCCGCCGATAGACTCTATGTCGGGGTAATTGAGGTCTATGTGCGGCACCTCCACCTCGCCGCGTTCGAGCATCTGCCGCAGGGCGGTGGCGTTGCGGAGTATTCCCGAGGCGGCATCCTGACGCACGACATCCGTCATCGACGAATATACCACCTCGCCGTACGAGCGCATTGCGGCGGCATCGAGGGCGGGGGAGCGGTCGGCCCCTACGGGCGGAAGCTGCGCGTCGTCTCCCACAAGAATCAGACGGCACTGCCGCCCGCTGCGTACGTATGTTATAAGGTCTTCGAGCAGCGAGCCACTGCCGAAGATCTGTCCGTCGGGCGTGGAGTCGGAGAGCATCGACGTCTCGTCGACGATGAATACACACCCCTTCTCGCGGTTTATGTCGAGCGAGTATTTCGATTCGTAGCCGGCATTGGTGCGCTGGCGGTAGATGCGTTTGTGTATTGTGTGGGCCTCGGTGCCCGAATATTGTGCCAAGACTTTGGCGGCGCGCCCCGTAGGCGCCAGAAGCACGCACGGGATATTCATTGCGCGCAGCACCTGCACCAGCGCCGCGATGAGGGTGGTCTTTCCCGTTCCGGCATAACCGTTGAGAATGAAAATAGAGGAGTAATCGGGCGAAGAGAGATACTCCGATAAATTTTCTACAACTTTTTTCTGGCTAACTGTTGCGTCAAAAGAGATTTTTGCGTAAATTTGGCCTGCAATATACGTATTAAGCATCGGTCGTAAATATTATTGAGCCGCTATATTTGATACAAACTTAATAACAAATATCAAAAAATGAAAAAGGGAATACAAATCGTACTTGCATTAGTGATCCTCGGTTTGGTATATGTGATCGCCATGGAGATTCACACTCCTCAGGCGTTCAATAAGGAGCTGAAACAGAGGAATGACGCTGTTATCGAGCGCCTCGAGGATATACGTACCGCCGAGCGTGCCTTCAAGAAGAAGTATCAGTATTTCACCGGCAGTTTCGACACGCTTATCAACTTCGTCCTTAACGACACGCTTGAGATGGAGCGCAAGTTCGTCGACGAGGATGACTCGGTTGCAATGGCACAGCTGAAGAGGGCCGGCAAGAAGAATATCGAGAAGTTCAATATCGCAGTCATCGATACCATCTTCTCACCCCGCAAGCTCTCGCGTGAGGATATCGAGAATCTGCGTTACATACCCTTCACCGACAACAAGACCCAGTTCCTGCTGGAGGCCGCACGAATCGTGACCGAGTCGAAGGTCGAGATCCCTGTTGTGGAGTGCCGCGCACCCTACAAGATGTACCTCGATACCATAAAGTACCGTCAGGAAGTGATCAACCTCATCGACGATCAGGTCCACAACTTCAACCAGTATGCAGGTCTGAAGTTCGGTTCGCTCGAGGGCGGTAACAACGAGGCCGGTAACTGGGGTGAGTAATCCCTGCGGCTGAGAACCCGAACTAAAAGTCCGCCCCGATATGTGGGCGGACTTTTTTGTGCCTGCTGGGGGGCCTGCCTAAGGGGGAGGTTGTCTAGGGAAATGTTTTCTGTCGTGGCGGCAGTGTCTGCAATGTCTGCTGTGCCTTCTGGCCTTCTGTGTCTGCAATGTCTGCGGTGCCTGTAAAACACACCTTGAGACCTATAACCATATTCAAAAAACCATACACGACAAATGAGAATAATAAGCGGCACGTGCGGTGGCCGGACGATAGTCCCTCCGAAGAACCTCAGGGCACGTCCAACGACCGATTTCGCAAAAGAGAACCTTTTCAACGTATTGGGTAACCTGATCGACTTCGAGGGTATCGATGTGCTCGATCTGTTTGCAGGCACGGGATCCATAAGTTATGAGTTTGCATCACGTGGCGCCGCATCGGTCACCTCGGTGGAGATAAACGCCGTGCATTACGATTTCATTCGGTCGACGGCCCGTGCATATCACCTTGATGCCATCCATGCCGTCAAGGCCAATGTGTTCCTCTATTTGAAGAACGCTTCAAAACGCTACGACGTGATCTTCTCGGATGCGCCGTATGATCTTGAGGGGAGTGAGCGTGTGGTGGATATGGTCCTTGGGCGCGAGATGTTGAAAGAGGACGGTATATTTGTCTTCGAGCACTCGAAGGATAAGAGTTTTGCGGGTCATCCGCGCCTTTACGATGTGCGCAATTACGGAAGTGTACATTTTTCGATCTTCCGATAACATTTTTCACCCGATTTCTATTGCAGTTTTACTATTTTATACTATCTTTGCACTCGCAAACCAGAAGAGGTGCGTTAGTTCAGCTGGTTAGAATACGTGCCTGTCACGCACGGGGTCAGGGGTTCGAGTCCCCTACGCACCGCAGAAAAGGAAGCCGTTTGGCTTCCTTTTTTCATATATGGTGCTTTCGTCTGCACAGCCATGAGGCCGCCTACGGAAAGATAATAGAAGAGAGAATGGATAGGCGTAGGCGGGCAAGAAGAGGACTGTACAGGAGAGCGATAACAGAGGTCGGGGGAAATATGTATGATGTAAAAGCCTGTAAATCGTAAGGTCTGCTGGCTTTTTTATTATTATGCATATTGTGCGGAGGCCGGAATCATAAGCCTTGCATGTATGGCAATACAAGAACATCATCCTTTGCACATATACAGTGCAGGGGATGATGCCTTTTCTGTTTGGTAGCTCGTGGCCGGTTTGGTGTCAATTACCCGAAAACCAAGCCTTGAAGTCGTTGACGCGCAGTTTGCTGACAAGGATCTTCTCCTCGGTCGGTACCTTGAGGTTGATGGCCAGTCGGTTGTTGAACCACAGGTCGATATCCTGCACGGCGTTGCGTGAGATGAGGTATTGTCGGTTTACGCGGAAGAAGCGGTCGGGATCGAGGCTGTCGGCAAGTTCGTCCAAAGTGTTTGGCAATACGTAACTCTCATTCGGTCCCACGACGGCTTTGGTGACACCATCCGAGATATAGAAGTATTGTATCTGGTCGACCGCCAGCGGCAGCAGTTTGTCGCCCTTGTAGGGGATGAGGAAATGCGTCTTGTAGCGGTCGTGCTTTTGCAGGGCATTTATCAGCGCCGAGAGGGCGTTGCTCTGGTCGGGCGTGTGATGCAGCGTCTTGAACTTGTCGAGGGCACGTTGCAGATCCGTGGCGCCGATAGGCTTGAGCAGGTAATCCACACTGTTGACCTTGAATGCCCGCAACGCATATTCGTCGTATGCCGTAGTGAATATGATGGGGCAGTCGATACGTACATGCTCGAATATCTCGAATGACGAACCATCGGCCAGATGTATGTCCATGAATACCACATCGGGCGCATGGTTCGACTCGAACCATGCGACGCTGTCGGTGACGCTGTCCAGCACCTCCGTAACCTCAGTGTCGGGTGCGACCTCCTTGAGCAGGGCTTTCAGGTTGCGTACGGCGGCCTTTTCGTCCTCAATTATCAGTGCTTTCATAGTCGTTTCGCGGTTGTTGCAGTGGCAGCCGTACGCTGAAGATGCCGTTCTCGGCCGATATCTGGATATCTTGCTGCCACAGCAGGTTGTAGCGTATGGCCAGATTGTCCAGACCGATGCCCGGACCGGCAGGCGTCAGTCGCTTGGGTTGTATGCGGTTGCTTACAGAGAGCATGCCGCCCTCGGTACGTATCGATATCGTGAGCGGATTGCGGTTGCTGATCTCGTTGTGCTTGATGGCATTCTCGATGAGCAGCTGCGCCGACATCGGCGGCAGCAGCATGGAGTTCATGCTTTGGTCGATATGGATGTCGAAGCGTAGATTATCCTCATAGGCATCTTCATCAGGTAGATGTAGGCTTCGGCAAACTGCATCTCCTCGGCGAGGGTCACGCTGCGGCGGTCGTCGTCCTGCAAGGTGTAGCGCAGTACGCGCGAAAGCTCCTGCGTGTAGTCTATGGCCTTGGTGGGGGATTCGCGTATGAGCGAGAGCAGGGTATTGAGCGAATTGAACAGCATGTGGGGGTTCAGCTGGTTCTTGAGCGACTCGTATTGGTGCCGCACGCTCTCCGTACGCAGTTCCTCGTTCTCGACGATGATGCGCTGCTGCTTGACTACGAGATGGTATATGTAGTTGGTACCGGTGACGATGCTGGCGATTATGAGGTCGCGCAGCGGGTGCAGGTAGTGGTGAACCATGGCGTCGATGGCCGGAATGTCGAACTGGTGGTGCAGCAGTACGAACAACTGTCCGAAGAGGCTGCTCGCGGCCCACGTAAGGAAGAACGAGAGTGCCATCTTGGTCTTGGTGACGCGTACCATCGGCGTGTTGAAACGGAAGATGCGCATGTTGATCCAGAAGAGCAGCAGAAGAGAGATGAACGTGAAGAGTATCTCGTTTATGACATCCTGCGGCTCCATTCCGGCGAACAGCTCCTGCCGTTCGAAGCTGTCCGAGAGTGACAGCACCTCTGGGAAATGGATAAGCACGGCCACCACGGCTGAGACGATGAGCGTGGTGATCGGATACCGGTCTTTGAATGTCAGAGGTGCTTTCATACGACAAAAATAATATTATTTCAGTTCAACGCGAGCAGTTGCATACATTCCCGGGCGGAATTGGGGATTCTGCTCCGATATGCGGACGTAGACGTCGATCGAACGGTTCTCGTTGTTGACCTGCTGTCCGATCATGGTTATGGCGCCGCGGAAGGTCTTGCCTTCGATGCCGTTTACGCGGAAGACGACGCTGTCACCGGCCTTGAGGTTATGGAGATCCTTCTCGTATGCCGTCAGACGCAGCATCATGTTGCTCTTGTCGACGATCTCGCAGAGGGGCTCGCCCACATCGAAGTGGCGTCCGATGTTCATGTTGACATTGGCGGCGCGGATAATGCTGTTCAGCTCCTCGATATTTATTCCGTAGCGGGCAATCTTGGCGCGGTTGTAGTTTACCACGAGCTGCGGCAGTCCCATAGCCTGCTCTACGAGTACGTCCGAGGCTCCGGGCACCTGCTCGACATATTTTGCCGCCTCCTTGGCCTTGGAGTATAGTTCGGCCATATCCTCCCCGTAGAGCTTGATGGCTATGTCGGCCTTGGCTCCGGTCATAAGCTCGTTGAAACGCAGCTGTATGGGCTGGCTGAAGTTGAACTCGACGTCGGGAATCGTATCGAGCGAAGCCTTCATCTTCTCTACGAGTTCGGCACGTGACGAGGCGCTTGTCCACTCCTCGAATGGTTTCATGACGATCATTACATCGGCATCCTCGACAGCCATGGGGTCGGTCGGGACCTCCGCCGTACCGATCTTGGCCACGACGTGCTTTATCTCTGGGAAGTTGTCCATAAGAATCTTCTCGGCACGCTCCGAAACGTTGATGCTACGTGTGAGCGAGCTTCCGGCCGGAAGAGTCATCTGCATGGCGAAGTCGCCCTCGTCGAGCGTAGGGATGAACTCGGCACCCAGACGTGTGAAGAGCATGAGACTTGCTGCGAAGGCCGCAACGGCTGCAACGACAGTCGCCCAGTTGAACCTCAGACATACGGCCAGACATTTCTGATATATCCTGTTAAGCCATGCGAAGAACCGGTCGGCGAACGACGGCTTTGAACTTATGTGGTGC
Source organism: uncultured Alistipes sp. (assembly GCA_900546065.1). GTDB lineage: Bacteria > Bacteroidota > Bacteroidia > Bacteroidales > Rikenellaceae > Alistipes > Alistipes merdipullorum. Next base: position 132,268 of record URBK01000003.1, on the reverse strand, counting down.
GAGAGGAAGAGCGACGACATCATCGGCACATAGGTCAACGACAACAGCAACGCTCCGATGATACAGAACACGAGCGTCTTGGCCATGGGCGTAAAGTACTTGCCCTCGATTCCCGTAAGCGTGAGGATGGGGAAGAATACGATAAGTATGATTATCACGGCGAATGTGGCCGAGCGTACTACGTTGCCTGCTCCGGCTATGACCTGAGCATCCATCTGTTTGCGGGAGAGTGTGCGCCCGAGGTTCGACTGCGAGAAAAGATGCGCGAGGATACCCTCGACGATGACGATAGAACCGTCGACGACGATACCGAAGTCGATGGCACCGAGGCTCATCAGATTGGCCGAGACACCGAATATGCGCATGAGAATGAAGGCGAAGAGCATCGCAAGCGGAATGACCGAGGCGACGATCAGACCGGCGCGGGCGTTGCCGAGGAATACTATGAGGACGACGAAGACGATGATGGCGCCCTCGATAAGGTTGCGGATGACGGTCGAAATGTTACGGCTGACAAGTTCCGAACGGTTCAGATAGGGACTTATCGTAACGCCCTCGGGCAGCATCTTCTGTATCTTCTCCACGAGGGCCTCGAGTTCTTTGGTTACGACATTGGCATTTGCGCCCTTGAGCATCATGGCTATGCCGCCTACACACTCGCCCTTGCCGTCGCGTGTCATGGCGCCGAAACGTTTTGCCGATCCGAACTTGACGGTTCCGACGTCGCTGATGTGTATGGGTATGCCGCCGCGGTTTGTAACGACTATCTGGCGAATGTCGTCCAGCGAGGAGATCATACCCTCGGAACGTATGTAGTATGCGCGGTTGACCTTCTCGATGTAGCTGCCGCCCGTATTCTGGTTGTTGCGGCTCAGGGCATCGAATACGTCGCTTATGGTTATGTTGAGCGAGTAGAGCGCGTCGGGATCCACGGCAACCTCATACTGCTTGAGATAGCCGCCGAAGCTGTTTATCTCGACTATGCCGGGTATGCCCGACAGCTGGCGCTTGACGATCCAGTCCTGTATGGTACGCAGCTCCATGGCGTCGTACTTGTCCTCATATCCGGGAGCCACGTCGAGCGTATATTGGTATATCTCGCCCAGACCGGTGGTTATGGGCATCATCTCGGGCATGCCGAGCTCCGTGGGAATCTCACCCGCGACGGTCTGGATCTGTTCGTTGATGAGCTGCCGCGCGTCGAGTATCGGAACGCTCTCCTTGAATACGACCGTGACGACCGAGAGCCCGAAACGCGATACGGAACGGATCTCCTCGACGTTCATGATGTTGCTCATGGCAACCTCTATGGGGAATGTGATGAGCTGCTCGACCTCCTGCGGGGCGAGTGTCGGTGAGACGGTTACGATCTGTACTTGGTTGTTGGTAATATCCGGTACGGCGTCGACCGGAAGCGTGAGCATCGCGTATATTCCGCCTGCAAGCAGGAAGAGTGTCGTGAGCCCGACGAATAATTTTTTCGTGACCGCAAAGCGGACTATTGCCTGAAACATTGTATCGTGAAAATTTATTTTCGCGCAAAGGTAATCTCGACCGTCCAAGATCGTGTGGAAATATGCTGAATTGAAGAATTTGCGAGATGAAGTGTCTATATGGCGAGATGAATGTTCCGGTATGTGCATCGGGCGGCGTATGGTAGATATGGTTGTCTTTCCAGAACCAAAAGCAAGGGCGGCGGATTGCTCCGTCGCCCTTGTATCACAGAGGTAATTGCCGTGCTATTTGCAGCCGCAGCTTCCCTTCAGGAACATCTGCTTCATGCTCTGTGCCTGCTCCTTGTCGCCTCCTGCGGCTATCTCGGCCGCTGCCTGCAGGTTCTGCGCCTCGGCCATGTCGAGATATACCGATGCCGACAATGCGGCGCGGTCGTCGCTCTTGGAATCCATCATGAGCAGGTACGATATGATGATGCGTGCGCCCGTCTCTACCAGATTGCGCGCATGGAACGATTTTGCCTCGGCATCCATCTCGGCCACGGCCCCGCACATGCGTTCGAACTCGTCGGTCATCTTGCGCAGACGCACCTTGGCCTTGACCCCTATGTCGAGTACGGCGGCATCGGCTTCGTATTCGCGTATGCGGTTGAGCATGACACCGCTGGAGGTGTAGCGCGCTGCGGCTACGACCTGCATCTGCGACGTGCCTTCATAGAGGGTAGTGACGCGGGCGTCACGGTAGAGACGCTCGACGGCGAACTCCTTGATGAAGCCCGATCCGCCATATACCTGTACGGCATCGTATGCCACTTGGTTGGCATATTCGCCGGCCATGAGCTTGAGCATCGGGGTGTACATGTCGGCATATTTCGATGCGCGGCGCATCTCGGCACGCTCATCGTCCGAGAGTTCCTTCTTTGCGCCGAGGAGCTTGGCTATGTCGACATATCGGGCCGTCTCGTAGAGCAGGGCGCGCGAACCGTCGAGTTTGGCCCGCATGCGGCTCAGCATGGAATAGACGGCGGGGAAGGTAGCTATCGATACACCGAACTGTTTGCGCTCGTTGGCATAGCGTACGGCCTCACGCAGCGCGGCCTCCATGATCCCGACCGACTGCGCGCCTATATCGAGGCGTGCACCGTTCATCATCGACATGACATACTTTATGAGGCCCAGACCGCACGATCCGAGCAGTTTGGCCGGAGCGTTGTTGAATGCCAGCTCGCACGTGGGCGATCCCTTTATTCCCATCTTGTGCTCGATGCGGCGTACCGTCACGCCGCCCCAGTTGCGGTCATATACGAAGCACGAGAGACCGCGTGCATCCGTCGTGCCGCTTTCGGAGCGTGCCAGCACCAGTTTTATGTCGGCGTCACCGTTTGTGATGAAACGCTTGACACCGTTGAGCAGCCACATGCCGCGCTCCTCGCTCCATGTGGCCTTCAGCATGGCCGACTGAAGGTCGCTGCCGGCATCGGGTTCGGTGAGATCCATCGAGCAGGTTTCGCCGCGCGAAATGCGGGGGATAAACTCGGCCTTGAGCTCCTCGTCGCCGAATTCGCGTATGATGTCGACGCAACCCTGCAGCGACCATATATTGCAGAATCCGGCATCGGCGCGCGCCACCATCTCCGAGGCCATGACGAACATTACGGTCGGGAAGTTCAGCCCGTCATAGCGTCGCGGCTGCGTCAGTCCGTAGAGGCCCGATCGGGTCAGCATATCGTGGTTGCGCTGCGTTCCCGAGGCGTATGTCACGCGGCCACCCTCGCAGTGGGGGCCCTCGGCGTCGACGTCGAAGGCGTTGGGGGCAATGGTGCCGGCGCATATCTCGCCCATGACCTCCATAACCTTGTCGTACGAGTCTATGGCGTCGTCGAAGTTCTCGGGAGCCGAACGGTATTCGCGGCTCTGCGTGTAACCATCCTCCTTGAGCGCGACGATGCGCTTCATCATCGGGTGCGTCATCTGACGCTTGAGACGATCGTTGTCCTTATAGAAATTGTTCATTCTTGTTCCTCCTAACGTCTGTTGTTTCTGATCTGTGCCATGATACGCTCGACCGTCTGCACGGCGTCGCCAACGATGGCGTAGTCGGCGATACGGTGTATCGGGGCCTCCGCGTCGCAGTTTATCGATATGATGCAGGCCGAATGGTCCATGCCTACGGTGTGCTGTACCTGCCCCGATATGCCGCAGGCGATATATAGTTTCGGACGTACGGTTATTCCCGTCTGTCCGATCATGCGCTCGTATCCGCCGACATATCCTGCGTCGATGGCGGCACGCGTGGCGCCTACCTCACCGCCCAGCATCTCGGCCAGACGGAACAGTACACCGAAGTTCTCGGCGCTGCCCATGCCGTAGCCTCCGGCGACGATAACCTTTGCCGACTTGAGGTCTGCACCGCGCTCGCGCGCTGTCTTGCCGATGATCTCGACGGCAAAATCCTCCTGCTTGAGCAGTGCATTCGTGTCGATGTCGATACGTTCGCTCTCGACAGGGCTGCCGACAGGCTCTTTGGCCATGACACCCTCGCGTATGGTAGCCATCTGCGGGCGCGTTGCAGGCGATATGATTGTCGTGAGCTGGTTGGCAACGAAACTCGGTCGTATGCACTTCAACACACCTTTGTATTCATTGCCCTTGTATGAGCAGTCTCCCAGTTCGAGAGCCGTGCAGTCGGCCGTAAGTCCGCATCCGATCTCGGCTGCAAGACGCGGAGCCATGTCGCGGCCCACTGATGTGGCACCGGCAAGGAATATGTCGGGCTGCTCGGCCTCGACGACGTGCTTGGCTATGCGGACGTAGGGCAGCGTGAGGTAATCCTTCAGACGCGCATCATCGGCGCAGAATATCTTCACGGCACCGTATCGGCGAGCCTCCTCGGCTGCAAGGGACGTATTGTCGCCTATGATGAGGGCCTCGAGTTGACCTGCAGTCTCGGCGGCCAGACGCCGCCCCTTGGTAAGAAGTTCCAGACTCACCTCGCTCAGGGCGCCGTCGCGGGTCTGGCAGAATATCATTACTTTGTTCATCTTCTCTGCGCTTAATGCTATTCGACAATGTGGCTCTCGACAAGCCGTGCGACAAAATCCGACAACGACTCCTCGTCTGCGGCGATCCACTCGGTATCCTTATGCTGGGCAACGATGGTGCGGCTGTCGACAACCTGAGTGGGAGATCCGCTCAAACCGTAGCGGGCCATGTCGCCGCCAAGATCATCCGCTGTCCATACCGTCACGGGTTGTTTCTTGTAGTCGAGTATTCGGCGCACGTTGCAGGGTCGGCACTCTGCCGCGCCGCTGCCGCCTACCGTGATAACGGCAGGAAGTGTCGTGCGGACGGTTTGCACCTCGTCGTCCGATATGCGGAGTATCTCCAGCCGGCCATCCTCGCAGGGGGTGATCTGCTCGGCGTATGTCACCTGCGGCCATCCGAGCCATTGGGCCGTCTGGGGGCCTACGTGTGCCGTGTCGCCGTCGATGGACTGGCGTCCGGCCAATATGAGGTCGGGCTCAATCTTGCGTGCCGCCATTGCCAGCGCGTAGGATGTGGCCATGGTGTCGGCACCGGCAAAGCGGCGGTCCGAGAGGAGTATTCCCTCGTCGGCTCCGCGGTATATGCCGTCACGCAGCACCTCCTCGGCTCGCTGCGGGCCCATGCTTATCAATACGACTCGGCTGCCCGCAATACGATCCTTCAGGCGCAGCGCCTGCTCGAGGGCATTCAGATCGTCGGGGTTGCATATAGCCGGCAGGGCGTTGCGGTCGATCGTGCCGTCGGCACCGACCTTTGCCTCCACCGTCTCGCGGGTATCGGTCACCTGTTTCACGAGTACCGCGATTTTCAAACCTTTCATCAATACTATATATTCTAAATATTCTTAAAAACCTGCGCAAAGGTACTCCATCAACACCTTTCGGGAAGCATCGGTGGCGGATTTTCCGTCACACTATCGGGTGCATTCATCACAAAAAAGGCATATTTTGACCCTCGGCGGTCTCTTTTACCCTTTGTCGCAGTGTTATTTATCTAACAATAAAAGACGGCTGCCTCTATTTGAGACAACCGTCTTTTCAGTTGGTAATCGTATCGTTGGACTATCTCTGCGCCGCCCCGATGATGTCGCGCAGGCGTGTTATGCCCAGACGCTGCATCTCGCGTGGCAGATCCTCGATGATGTTCTTGCAGGCATAGGGATCCTTGAGGTTGGCGGCTCCGACCTGTACGGCCGTGGCTCCGGCCATCATCATCTCGATGACATCGGCGGCAGACTCCACACCGCCGCATCCCATGACCGGAATCTTGCATGCGCGTGCCACCTGATATACCATACGCAGTGCTACGGGGAAGATGGCGGGTCCTGAGAAGCCTCCCATCGTATTGGCTATGACGGGACGGCGGCGCATGGTGTCGATACGCATGCCGAGCAGAGTGTTTATAAGGCATATTCCGTCGGCGCCCGCCTCCTCGCACGCCAAGGCTATCGACGCGATGTCGGTAACGTTGGGGCTGAGTTTTATGAATACGGGTTTTGTGGTTACGCTCTTGACGGCACGTGTGACCTCGGCCGCGGCCTTGCAGTCGGTACCGAAACTCATGCCGCCGTTATGGACATTGGGGCACGAGACGTTCACCTCAATTATCTCCACCTGCTGCTCGCGGTCGATGCGGGCGCAGCATTCGGCATACTCGTCGACCGAGAATCCGCTGATGTTGGCGATGATGGGTTTGTGGAATATCGAGCGCAGATGCGGCAGCTCTTCCGTGATGACGGCGTCGATACCCGGGTTCTGCAGTCCGACCGAGTTGATCATGCCGGCGCGGCACTCGGCTATGCGCGGCGTAGGGTTGCCGAAACGCGCCTCGCGCGTGGTGCCCTTGAACGACAGGGCGCCAAGTATGTTTATGTCGTAGAACTCGTTGTGCTCGCGGCCGAACCCGAAGGTGCCGCTGGCGGGGATGACGGGATTGTCCAGCTCGACGCCGCACAACTCTACCTTAAGATCGAAATCGTTTGCCATAGTTTGCTCGTTTACCATATTATCTCGTCGCGTTTCATGACGGGGCCGTCCTTGCAGATGCGTTTGTTGCCCGCAAGGGTCTTGCAGCTGCAGCCCATGCAGGCGCCGAAGCCGCAACCCATACGCTCCTCGAAGCTCAACTCGCCCTGCACGGCGGGATATGCGAGGCTCAGGGCCCGCAGCATGGGCATCGGGCCGCAGGCGTAGAAGTAGTCGAACTCGATGCCGGCTTCGCGTATGGCATCCGTAACGAATCCCCTGACTCCGGTCGAGCCGTCCGCAGTCGAGACATATACATCTTCGCCAGCCTCACGGAACGTGTCGGCATAGAATATCTCGGCGGCGGTGTTGAATCCCAGCACTACCGAGACCTTGCGGCCGCGTGCGATGAGATCCTTGGCCAGACGGTAGAGTGGCGGTACACCCACGCCGCCACCTACGAGCAGCGGACGGCGACACTCGACATCAGGGTCGAAGCCGTTGCCGAGGCCCGTCAGCATATCCAGCTCGCAGCCCGCCTGCATGTGGCTCATGGCCTCTGTGCCGCGTCCCACGACCTTATAGATTAGGGTGATCGTATTGTCCGAGTAGTCACATATCGAGATGGGACGTCGCAGATAGAATCCCTCGATCTCGATATTCACGAACTGCCCCGGGCGCACGATCCACTGCGTGTCGCCCTCGACCTGCATGCGGTAGACATTCGATGTTAGGGGGCGGTTCTCGACGATGCGGTATGTTCCTTTCTTGTACATGGCGCTATTGGGCATCTATGGTTGATACTCCGAGCGTGATCTCCTCCAGCACGTCCAACAACACGCTGACGGTCTCCAGTGCGGTGAATATCGTCACGTTGTTCTCGACGGCGGCGCGGCGTATGTCGTAGCCGTCGCGGCGTGTGCTGTGCTGGTTTACGTCTATGGTGTTGATGACGTAGGTGACGTGACCCTTGCGCAGCGAGTCGTAAATCTCGGTGCTGCCCTCGCTGAGCTTGCGCAGGTGGCGCGTACGTATGCCGTGGCTGCGCAGGAACTCGCACGTGCCCTTCGTGGCCTCGATGTTGAATCCCAGATTGTAGAAACGGCGTATCAGAGGCAGGGCGCGCTGCTTGTCGTGGTCGGCTATGGTGACGAAGATCGTACCGTAGTTGGCAACGGTCATACCCGACGACTGGAGCGACTTGTAGAGTGCGCGCGTCAGGCTGTTGTCATAGCCTATGGCCTCGCCCGTCGATTTCATCTCGGGCGAGAGGTATGAGTCCACGCCGCGGATCTTGGCGAAGGAGAAGGCCGGCGACTTGACGAACCAGCGCGTGCGCTCCTTGTGGTAGATCTCGGTTATGCCCTGCTCGCGGAGCGAGTGGCCGAGGATAACGAGCGTGGCGATCTTGGGCATGGGCACACCCGTCGACTTGGAGAGGAAGGGCACCGTACGCGACGAGCGGGGATTGACCTCGATGACATATACCTTGTCGTTCTCGTCGACGATGAACTGTATGTTGAACAGACCGATTATACCTATGGCCAGACCCAACTGCTTGGTGTAGGCGATGATCGTATCCTTGACCTGAGCGCTGACGCTGAAGGTGGGGTAGACGCTGATGCTGTCGCCCGAGTGTATGCCCGTATGCTCGACGTGTTCCATGATGCCGGGGATGAATACATCCTTGCCGTCGCATATTGCATCCACCTCGAGCTCCTTGCCCAGAATATATTTGTCGACCAGCACGGGCGACTTCTCGTTTATCTCGACGGCGGTGCGCAGATAGAGACGCAGCGTCTCCTCGTTGCCGACGATCTGCATGGCGCGGCCGCCCAGCACGAAGCTCGGACGCACCAGTACGGGATAACCGATACGCTCGGCGGCGGCAACGCCCGCCTCGATGTCGGTGACGGCTTCGGCTTTGGGCTGCGGTATGCCGACCTCGTTCATGATGCGCTCGAAGCACTTGCGGTCCTCGGCGTTGTTGATGGCCTCGATGTCGGTTCCGATGATCTTGACGCCCAATTCGGCCAGCGGCTCGGCCAGATTTATGGCCGTCTGTCCGCCGAGCGATACCACGATACCGTCGGGATGCTCCAACTCAACGACATTCATGACGTCCTCTACCGTAAGTGGTTCGAAGTAGAGTTTGTCGCTGATCGTATAGTCGGTCGATACGGTTTCGGGGTTGTTGTTTATGATGATGGCCTCGTAACCGGCATCCTTGATGGTCCATATTGCGTGTACGGTCGAGTAGTCGAACTCGACGCCCTGACCGATACGTATGGGGCCTGAACCGAGAACGAGGATCTTCTTGCGGTCGCTCACGATCGATTCGTTCTCCTGCTCGTATGTCGAGTAGAAGTAGGGGACGTACGAGTCGAACTCGCTGGCGCAGGTGTCGATCATCTTGTAGACGGGGAATATGTCCTTGCTGCGGCGCAGCTGGAACACCTCCGATTCGGTCATGCCCCACAATTGACCGATATACTTGTCGCTGAAGCCCATGCGCTTGGCATCCTTCAACGTCTCGATGTCACCCTTGTTTGCGGCCACGACCGACTCCATCTCGACGATGTTCTTGAACTTCTCGAGGAAGAGCATGTCGATCTTGGTGTGGTTGTATATGATGAGCAGGTCGATACCCTTGCGTATGAGCTGCGCTATGGCGTAGAGACGGTCGTCGGTGCCCTTGCGTATGTAGTTGAGCAGCTCCTCGACGGTGAAGGTGTCGAACTTCTTGTGGTAGATGTGGCATACGCCCGTCTCGAGCGAACGTACGGCCTTCAGAAGGCTCTCCTCAAGGGTGCGGCCTATGCTCATCACCTCGCCCGTAGCCTTCATCTGCGTACCCAGTTCGTTCGATGCGTCGCTGAACTTGTCGAAGGGGAAGCGGGCGATCTTCGTCACCACGTAGTCGAGTGTAGGCTCGAAGCTGGCGGGGGTGTTGGCTATCTGTATCTCGTCGAGCGTAAGGCCCACGGCGATCTTGGCGCTGACGCGGGCGATGGGGTAGCCGCTGGCCTTCGATGCCAGAGCCGACGAACGCGACACACGCGGGTTGACCTCGATGATGTAGTAGCGGAACGAGAGCGGGTCGAGTGCGAACTGTACGTTGCAGCCTCCCTCGATCTCCAGCGCGCGTATGATCTTCAGGGCGCTGTCGCGCAGGAGTTGGTACTCCTTGTTGGTGAGCGTCTGGCTCGGAGCTACGACCATCGAGTCGCCGGTATGTATGCCTACGGGGTCGATGTTCTCCATGTTGCAGATGGTGATTGCCGTGTCGTTCTTGTCACGCATCACCTCATACTCGATCTCCTTGTATCCCTTGATGCTCTTCTCGACAAGCACCTGATGTACGGGCGAGAGCATGAGGGCGTTGTGCATGATCTCGCGCAACTCCTGCTCGTTGTCGGCGAAGCCGCCGCCCGTGCCGCCCAGCGTGAATGCGGGGCGCAGCACCACGGGATAACCTATCTCGAGGGCAGCCTTGACACCGTCCTCCATCGTGTTGACCACGATCGATGGCAGCACAGGCTCACCGATGCTCATACACAGCTCCTTGAAGAGCTCGCGGTCTTCGGCCTTTTCGATGCTTTTGAACGAGGTGCCGAGGATCTCGACCTGACACTCGTCGAGGATACCCTTCTTTGCCAGCTGTACCGCAAGGTTGAGTCCCGTCTGTCCGCCGAGGCTCGGCACGATGGCATCGGGACGTTCGTAACGCACGATCTTGGCAACATATTCGAGCGTCAGGGGCTCCATGTAGACTTTGTCGGCGATGTCGGTGTCGGTCATGATCGTGGCGGGGTTCGAGTTGACGAGTATCACCTCGTAACCCTCCTCCTTGAGTGCAAGGCACGCCTGCGTGCCGGCGTAGTCGAACTCTGCGGCCTGTCCTATGACGATCGGGCCCGAGCCGATCACCATCACTTTCTTAATATCGGTTCTCTTTGGCATTTTGATACTCCTCCATCATTTTAATGAATTTATCGAAAAGGTAGGTGCTGTCCTGCGGTCCCGGAGCGCTTTCGGGGTGGTACTGTACCGAGAAGACCTTGTCCTCGGCGCACTCGACTCCCTCGATTGTGGCATCGAGCAGATTTACGTGTGTGGGACGCAGACGCGTGGCGGCCAGAGAGTCGGCATCTACGGCGAAGTTATGGTTCTGGCTCGTGATCTCGATATGCCCCGTGTCGAGGTTCTTGACGGGATGGTTGCCGCCGCGGTGTCCGAACTTCATCTTGAAGGTGCGGGCGCCGTATGCCAGCGATATGAGCTGGTGTCCGAGACATATTCCGAACAGGGGCACCTCGCCGCGTACCGAACGTATGAGATCGACCACTTCGGGAACGTCCTGCGGGTCGCCCGGGCCGTTCGAGAGGAATATGCCGTCGGGATTGAAGGCCATGATACCTTCACGCGTGGTGTTGTAGGGTACCACTGTGACGTTGCAACCCTTGGCGTTGAGCTGGCGGATGATGTTGTATTTGATGCCGCAGTCGACGGCTACGATGTCGTATTTATGATTGGGCGTACGTGAGAACCAACGCTTGCGGCAACTTACCTGCCGTACCTGATCCGTCTGCAGCGGTGTCGAGAGGATCATCTCCATGGCCTTTTCGTGCGGCGTGTCGATGTTGACGATGGCGGCGCGCTGGCACCCCTCGTCGCGGATGATACGCGTTATCATGCGCGTGTCGACTCCGCTTATGCAGGGTATTCCCTGCTCGTCGAGCACCTCCGAGAAGGTCTTCGTATAGCGGAAGTTGCTCGGGTTCTCGTTGCATTCGCGCACGACCATGCCTCCGATCGACGGGAACTTGGTCTCGAAATCCTCGTCCGTGATGCCGTAGTTGCCTATCAGCGGATAGGTCATCACCACGATCTGACCCGTATATGACGGATCGGAGAGAATCTCCTGATAACCTACCATCGAGGTGTTGAAGACCAGCTCGCACACACGCTCCACGTCGGCGCCGTAGCCGTAACCGTAGAACTCGCGTCCGTCCTCCAGAACTAATTTTTTGGTAAATGGTTTCATTCGTCAGTTATATGATTATCGTATTTTTTCATCGTTTCGGTATGCCGTGCGGCCGTCGACCAGCGTAAGGATTGTCTGGCCGTGCAGACGCCATCCCTCGAACGGGGTGCTGCGCCCTTTCGAGAGGAATGTGGCGGGATCGACCGTGAACTCGTTGTCGAGGTCGAATACCGCTATGTCGGCCTTTTCGCCCGCCGCGAGACCTCCCCCGAGGGTGAAGATACGGCGCGGAGCCTCTGCCATGAGCTCTATCATACGCTCTGGCGAGATTATCCCCGCCATAACGAGTTTCGTATATATGACGGCGAACGAGGTCTCGAGACCTGCGACGCCCATGGCGCTGCCGGCAAGTCCGCGTGACTTCTCTTCGGCCGTATGCGGTGCGTGGTCGGTGGCTATGACATCTATGGTCCCGTCCTGCACACCCCCGATCAGGGCATCGCGGTCGGCCGCCGAGCGGATCGGGGGATTCATCTTGAATCGTCCCTCCTCACGCAGGTCGGCGTCGCACATCGTAAGGTAGTGTGGACCCGTTTCGCACGTTATACGTACACCGCTGCGCTTGGCATCGCGTATGAGCGCAACGCTCTCCTTGGTCGATATGTGGCATACGTGATAACGGCATCCGGTCTGCTCGGCCAGCCTTATGTCGCGTTCGATCTGCCGCCATTCGCTCTCCGACGATATGCCCTTGTGCCCGTGCGCCGCAGCGTATGCGCCGTCGTGGATATATCCTCCGTGCAGCAGGGAGTTGACCTCGCAATGTGCCGCTATGATACAGTCGTTGGCCGCTGCGGCACGCATCGCCGCCAGCATCATACCATCGTCCTGCACGCCGCTGCCATCATCCGAGAAGGCTGCAACGTAGGGTTTCAGTGCCGCGAAATCGACAATCTCGCGGCCGGCGCGGCGGCGTGTGATCGTTGCGTAGGGCAGGACCTTCACCACGGCATCGCGCTCGATGATCTCGGTCTCGCGGCGAAGGTTCTCCAAAGAGTCGGGCGCAGGCTCCAGATTGGGCATGGCACATACGGTGGTGAAGCCGCCGTGTGCGGCCGCTGCCGTGCCGGTGGCTATGGTCTCCTTGGACGAAAACCCGGGCTCACGCAGATGTACGTGCAGATCTACGAGTCCCGCCGTGACCCATCGTTCGCGGCAATCAACAACCTTGTCGCCGGGCAATATGGCGGCCTCGGGTGTCACTTCGGCTATACGGTCGCCGCATACGACGACATCGGCCTCGAAACTCTTGCCGCCGCTGAATACGCGGCCACCCTTCAATACGATTCTGCTTGCTGCATCCATAGGCGTATGTACACAAAAAAGGCGACCAATAAAGCCGCCTGTATATCAATGACAATAAATAATATTGACTATTTGTCGGAAGCCGATGTTGAAAAGGGAAAAACAATACCCCTTATGGTCATTCGCGCATGCGAGGTGATGTTTGGGATATATGTTTATACCGCGTTTCATTAGAGCCCTTCTTCGGCACAAAGGTAAGCAAAATATTTTATTCCCCGCAAGCGCCGGAGCGGAAAATTAAGATGTCGTTACAAAATTGCGTCGTATCGTTTTAGAATACCACTCTTGCCCCGATCTGCATGTGCCAGCGCGAGAGCAGGTCGTTGGGGGTGAGTTTGGCTCCGGTGAAGCGGTAGACGGGCGTGCCGTTATCGACGGCGGTAACCGTTACGGGCTGCAGACGCCAGCTTGAGGTGTTGTAATACGTGCCCCAGCTGTTGCAGAGCAGGTTGCCGAAGTTCATTATGTCGAGCGATACGACAACCTTTCTTTTTGATGCGCCGCCGAAGTAGAATCCGTGAGCCAGATGCAGGTCTACGCGGTGTTCGGTGGGAGCCTGCAGGGCGTTGCGCTCGGAGAAGCTGCCGCGGTGCGTACGCAGGTAGGGGTCGCTCTCGATAAAGTCGTTCCAAGCCTGACGCGAGGTCTCGTCGGCAAACGACATCATGCCCAGCTCCTGCTCCGTAGGAATATACATGAGTGTAGAGCCGTAGGCGGCGTCGCCGTTGAAGTCTACCGACTCGCCGAAGCAGAGCGAGTAGCGTTGTCCTGATGTCATCTGATACACCAGACCCGCCGATACCTCCAACATGCGGGCATAGCGTTTTGTGTATCCTAATGCTACCGAGAGCTTGTGCGGAACGTCATATATCGAGAACGAGAGAGGACTGTTGTTCAGATCGGTGGCATAGACCGTATTCCAGTTAGTGGAAGATGATGACGAGGGTACGTCGCATACGGCATACGAGTGTCCGAAGATGTATGATGCGTAGAGCGAGAGTCCCCATGCGAAATCCTTGGCCACGTGCGCCGAGAGCGAATAGGAGTATCCGCGCGAGGTATTGCCCATGTAGTAGACGGCCGAGTAGTCGTTCGTGGCGGCCGAATAGAGCGGCAGGGAGTTGGCCTCGCTGCCGGCCGCAGGCGATACGGCCGAGATGGTGGCGCCGTCGCTGCGTACGGCCAGATTGCGGAAGACGGCGTTGTAGAGCGTCTTGGTGTAGAGCGCCTCCACGCCTATGTTCCAGCCGTCATGCGTGGTGAAGTCGGCCGAGAGGTTGGCCTTGAGGTTCTGCGGATAGTGGAACTTGCGGTCCATGACGTTGAGCATGAACTTCGTGTTCGACAGATCCGTCGGCGAGGGCGTGACGGTGAAGTCGGCTGCCGACTGTGTGATCTGTCCGTTCTGGCTCTCGCCCGTCAGACGCAGTCCCTTCTGCTCGACACCAGTATTCGAGTAGTTGTTCACAATCCATACGAACGGCACGCGCCCCGTAAATATACCCGCTCCGCCCGCTATGTCGATGCGTCCGGCGGCGGTCTGCTTGTACCACGAGAGCCCCACGCGCGGCGAGAATAACACCTGCGACTGCGGAACGTCTCCCACACGGACGCCGTTGCCGGTGGCTATGGCGCTCGAATTGAAACTCTCGTTGGCCGTCGGGGTGTTGAAGATCAGAGGCAGCGTCACGCGCACGCCGTATGTCAGCAGCAGACGCCGTCCCAGCGACCAGCGGTCTTGGAGGTAGAAGTTAAGCTCCGCGGCACGGAAACGCGGCCCCCACACCGTCGAGCCCGTTACGTCGGGGTCGCTGTAATTGTACTCGTAGACGGCGGCCATGTCGTTCTCGAAGTCGTCGATCGAGTTGTAGGTGTATGTCCCGTAGGCGTTGGCCACGTAGATGTTGTGGATGTTGTACAGTTCGTGGTGCATACCCATGGTTATGGAGTGTGCGCCACGGTCGACGATAAGATCATCGGTAAGCGTCACGACGTTCTGTGTCAGGGCATTGGTTCCGGCATAGCGATCGGTGCCGATATATGTCGTAACTCCGCCCGTGGTGCCAGTATTCTTGATTATGACGCTCGGCAGGGCTGTGCCGCCATCGGGGTCGCGGCCGTCGGCCACGCGCGAGTATCCCGCGCGGAAGGTGTTGTGCATGCGGTCTGCAAGACGCGACTCCAACGTTATGCCGACGTAATGGGCGCGGCTGTAGTTGGCGTATCCCGAACCTGCGAACGTGAATGTGGTGAGCGAGTTGCCGTAATCCTCGGCACGGGCGTCGAGGTAGCTGTAGCTTGCCGAGAGACGGTTGTTGCGGTTGATGTTCCAGTCGAGGACGGCCAGCAGCGAGCCGGCGCGCTGGCGTACGTCGCGGCGACCGTATCCGCCGCCGTCGAAGCCCGTGAGGGCTTTGTATCGTGCCGATATGCGGTCGAGCTCATCGGTTGTGATCGAGACGCCCTCATATCCCGGGTAGTATGACGAGGGCGACTGCTCGAAGTCGTATTCGCCGCTCACGAAGAAGAAGAGCTTGTCCTTGACGATCGGGCCTCCGAGCGTAACGCCGTATATCTGTGTGGTCTGCTCTTCGAGACGGTTGCGTTCGCCCGAGCCGATACCAGCGGGGTGCGAACCGTAGAAGCTCTGATTGTTATAATAGGTGTATGCGCTGCCTCGGAATTCATTTGTGCCCGATTTGGTCACGGCATTCAGGACGCCGCCGCCAAAGCCGCTGAGACGCACGTCGTATGGCGCCACGGCAACCTGTATCTGCGATATTGCATCCATCGCCACGGGGTTGGCGTTCGACAGACCGCCGTTGGTGCCCGATGTCGAGAGACCGTACATGTCGCTGTTGGCCATGCCGTTTATCATGAACGAGTTGTAACGGTTGTTGACGCCGCCGTAAGACATGCCTCCGTTCTTTGTGGCCATGGCTTCGGGCACGAGCCGCACGATGTCGTAAAGCGAACGCGACACCGAGGGTATCAGTTCGATAGTCTTCTCGTCGAATTTGGCCAGCATGTCGGCATCCTCGCGCGACGAGGAGGCGACGACGACGGCATCGAGCATCGAGTCCTCCTTCATGGTTATGTTCTCCACGCGCGTATCGCCCACGTGCAGCACCATGTCGTCTATAAAGTATGATTTGTATCCGACGTAGTTCACCTCCAGACGGTATCCGTTGTCGGGGCGTATGCCGTGAATAGAGTAGTGGCCTTCGGCGTCGGTTGCGACGGTGTAGACCGTACCGGTGACGGGATGCGAGAGGGTGACTACGGCACCTGCAAGAATTTGATCCGATGAATCGTTTACGACACCGCGCAGAGAGGCGGTCGTGATCTGAGCCATGACGTCACAGCTCAATACTGTCAACAGAAGACAGACGAGTTTTCTCATAGTACATTTTTTGGGCACCTATTTAAGATGCAAATTAAACAATCCTTGTCGCCGTTTGCCGTTTTTGGAAGCGTTTCGGGCATGTGCGTGTGCAACTCCGTAAAGGTCTTCACGATCGACGGGCACAAATTTATGATTTTTTTGCGAAATTCATATCCCCATACCCACATTTTCCGGTTTATTGCGAAAAAATGGCGAAAAAATATTCCTTATGGCTGCATACGTTGCCGAAAATGCCCATTCGGGACCTCTGAACTACACGTATGATTCTGTCGTGTTATGCTTTAGGTGGCAGGAATAACCGAATATGAGAATTCGATTTGTCTATGCGCCCGCATTTTCATATTTTTGCACCACAGTAATGCCTTTGCCATGGATTCGATCGTACAATTCCTTATCGACTGGGGATATATAGGCCTCTTCATCTCGGCGCTGCTGGCAGGCAGCATCCTGCCCTTCAGCTCGGAGGTGGTGCTCACGGTACTGGTGCAGATGGGCTCCGACCCCGTTACATGTCTTATAGCCGCCTCGATAGGAAACACCCTCGGAGGTTTGCTCTGCTATTGGCTCGGTTATCTGGGCAATATGCAGTGGATCGAGCGCTGGCTCAAGATCGACAAGCAGAAGATGACACGTGTCGAGGGCTTCGTCAGCAAGTACGGCGCGTGGATGGGACTGTTCGGCGTGCTGCCGTGGGTCGGTGAGGTGATAATAGTGTTGCTGGGACTTATGCGATGCAATATATATATCACCACGGTGACGATGTTCATAGGTAAGTTTCTGCGTTACCTGCTCCTTATACTCGCCGTCGAGGGGGTCAATTCCATGTTGTGATGCCTTGTCGTATATGTCGCGCAGGCTTTTGTAATCAACTGTAACATAATTGTTTGATGTGCGTGCCTTCCATCCGGTGCCGGAAGGTGCGATGTATTTTTCCCCTGCACGGGAGAGTTTTGGTGCAGAGTTTGATACTTACACGGTTCGAATAACAGGCAATCTTCGAACCATGAGAAAATTACTCTTTCTTTTGCTGGGACTCTCAGTATTCATCGGAAAAACCGATGCACAGGAGGTAGGCTTAAAGACCAATCTTCTCTATTTGGCGTCGGCCTCGCCCAATCTGGGCGTGGAGATCGGACTGGGTCAGCGTACGACCCTCGAAATCTCGGCGGGATTCAATCCCTTCACATTCTCTCACGACCGCAAATGGAAACATTGGCTCGTACAACCCGAATTCAAGTGGTGGACGTGCGAACGTTTCAACGGTCATTTCCTCGGTGTGCACATGTTGGGCGGCGGCTTCGACGTGGGTAATCTCGCGTTCTTCCCCTTCAGCATGTGGGACTCTCTCAAGGACAACCGTTACAAGGGCCATGCGATAGGTGCCGGTATCTCTTACGGTTACGATTGGGTGCTCGGCAGACATTGGAATCTCGAGGCCGAGATCGGTATGGGTTATGCCCATGCATGGTTCGACCGCTACCACTATCCCGAGCACAGCACCAAAGTGGCGACGGGCACCAAGGATTATTGGGGCCTGACGAAGCTCGCCGTATCATTCGTATATCTATTCTAAAACAAGACAGAGATGAAACATTTTGTACAATACGCATTTGCGCTTTGCGCCCTGACCATGGTGTGGCAGATGTCAGCGGCACAGGAGACGATCGTAACCGACGGCGTGCGGATTTCGGACATTACGATGCAGCGGTCGGCGGGACGTCTCGACGTGGCCATGGACGTAGACCTTACCGATCTGAAGATCAAGTCGAATCGTTCGCTGTGGATCACTCCCATGGTAACCGATGGCAACCGTTATGTGGAGCTTCCGGCGATAGTGGTGGACGGCCGCCGCCGCAGTATCGTGCGCGAGCGTCAGATGAGGCGCGAGCCCGTGTCGGACGACATCTACGTGCGTCGTCACAACCATCACATGCAGAATGTTGATTACGAGATCGACATCCCGTACGAGCGCTGGATGGACAACTCGAAGCTGGTATTGCAGCAGGAGTGGTGCGCGTGCCGTGACCGTTCGCTGGGAGCGGAGCTCATAACGGCGGCAACGATGGCGCCGGCCATGCAGCCCGGAACCTCGTCGCAGTCGGCCAAGCCTTCGCAGCAGATGCCTGCGGGCAAGCCGCAGATGGCATACGCGACACCGTCCGACAATGGCAAGATGCGTACGGCCCAAGGCACGGCTGCCGTATATTTCCCAGTGAACAAGAGTGAGATAGATCCGTCGTACATGGATAACAAGGCCGAGATGGAGAAGATCCGCAGTACGGTCAGCGGCGTTGCGGGCAATGCCGACAACAAGATCACGTCGGTGCACCTTATGGGATACGCTTCGCCCGAGGGCCCGTACGCAAACAACGTCAAGTTGGCGGCAAACCGTGCGGCTGCCGTAAAGAACTACCTTGTAAACAACAAGCTGGTCGATGCGTCGCTCATCACGGTAGACTCTTCGCCCACAAACTGGGATGCCTTGAAGCAGATGCTCACGCA
This sequence comes from uncultured Alistipes sp., assembly GCA_900546065.1. Classification (GTDB taxonomy): domain Bacteria; phylum Bacteroidota; class Bacteroidia; order Bacteroidales; family Rikenellaceae; genus Alistipes; species Alistipes merdipullorum. The sequence continues at coordinate 113,545 of URBK01000003.1, read as the reverse complement.
GAGTTGCATCAACGACTATCGCCGCATCATCGGAGTAATAGACGATCCCTCGATCAAACCCGAGAACAAGAATGCCGAGATACGCCGCCGCTTCCCCGTCGAGTATGATTTCATGCTGCGGACGTGGTATCCCCAGTTGCGTGTTACGGACTATACGGTCAATTACAACGTGCGTCCGTATACGGTCGACGAGGCCAAGAAGCTTGTCTATACGAACCCCGTACAGTTGAGCCCGGCCGAGATATATATGGTGGCGCTGACCTTCGAGAAGGGCAGCAAGGAGTGGAACGACATCATACTGATCGCCGTCCAGACCTATCCACATTCTCCCGAGTCGCGAATCAATGCTGCCAACGTGGCCATGGCCAACGGCAACTATACGCAGGCTGCGGCATATCTTGAGGGCGTGCCCTCGACAATGCCCGAGGCGATGAATTCACGCGGTATTCTGGCCATGTCGCAGGGCGACTACCAGCAGGCGATGAGCCTCTTCCAGCAGGCACAGAAGGCCGGTGTGAAGGAGGCGGCGTACAATATATCGCTGCTCAAACAACTTATGCAGGCTGACAATTAGGGTTGACGGCCTTCGTAATACGGCCCTCCGCTTCGAAGCGGAGGGCTTTTTTGTGCTATTTGGTCGGACACGAGGCCGTGTATTTGCTTCGGAGACGATATTGTAATATTGATCTTAAAGGAGATGGTCCAGTAGTAAAAACATATATGTCTCGATAAAAGAGACGGGAGAGCGCGATTCGATATTCGGCTCTCCCGACAAGGCTGTGACATGTATCGGGATGTATGTTGTCAGCGGCTTGCGGATTTGTTGTCCGAGACATAGGATTCTTCCATTCCCATGGCGAAGTCGTCGCGCTTGACGTATGCCCATACGGCGAAGAAAGCCGTGAGTACGGCGTTCAGCACGAACGGAAAACGGTTGTCGTGCGACATGTGGAACATGCGCCCGAAGAGATCGACTATGAACGGGCATACAAGCACCGCAAGATAATTTACCGACATGACGAACGACAGCGAGAGGGTAGCGGTCTGCGGGGGCGATATGATTGCCGTCTTGTCGTATATGAGGGGCTGCATGATTCCGTATCCCAGACCTGCGAGCATGGCGCCCGCAATCATGGCCGGCTGGTTGTGCAGGCATCCCGTTATGAGCAGCCCGATGCTTATCATGGCGAGCGATACGACGTTGAGACTGCGTCCGAGATACTTTATGAGCGTGTTCAGCATGAAGCCCGGGGCCATGATGGCAAGGAAGAATAGCGATATGACGAGCCCCGAGAATGATTCGCTGAATTTGTAGCTCTCGACCAGAAACGACGTATAGAATGTTATCACCAGTACCGAGAAGGTGATGAAGAAGTATATCCCCATAAGTGCGGCCAGACGTCCGCGGTTGATGCTCTTCTGTCGGAACTGGTCGCTCTGCGGCGGCTCGGGTGCAGGCGGCACGCGTCGGAGCCATGCCGTCAGCAGGAGCGTCACGACGGGAAGCGTATATACGAGAAACGGAAGGTGCCAGTCCACGCCTGCGAGGTAGCCCGTAAATGCCGTAGCCAATACCAGTGTCAGGTTATTCACGGCGGAGCTTATGCCCAACTGCCGCACGCGGAAGTCGCCCGTGAAGTAGTCGACGACAAGACCCGTTGAGAGCGGTATGACGATTCCGGCGCCTATGCCGAGGATGCAGCTAACGGCGATGAGCTGTGTCATTGTGCGGGCAAAGAGACATGCCACGCCGCTGATAAAGAATATGGCGAGGCCAGCACGCAGCAGTGCGATCTTGTTGCGTGCGACCGACAGTCGCCCCGACAACAGAATAAAGGGGATGATCAGCACGGAGGGGATCGACGTGAGCATCTGTATTTCGAGATTGCTCACATGCGGGAAGATCTTGTTCAGGTCGCCCATTATGGGTGACACGGCCAGCCCGGGCAGCGACACCACGGCCGAAACCGACCAGATGGCGATGACCACGGCGAGCGACACACTGCCTTTTCCTGTTTGTATCTGCATAATTTCAAGATGTTAGGTGTGGGATATTTGGCATTTCTGTCGCAAGTGTCGTACCATTGTCCCGGCTGGAGAGCGTATAATTTCCGCAGTCAGCCATTTAATGTGCTTTTACGGGTATTATTCGTGCATGAGTTGCGGGTAGGGATGTTGCCGCGATCGTCATAGGGTCGCATTAAAAGTAAAGACGCCTCCCCGTATGGAGAGACGTCCTTTATGATGAATGATCTCTTTATCTATGTGATATTTGGATCCTTATCCCTGATATCTTAATATCCTAATATCCTAAATATCTTGATATCTGCTGTCCTTAGTCAGCGGCCCCTTGTCATTGGCGGGAACGATATTGCGGCGTGGGGGGATTATTCTTCCCTTACGCATCGGATCTGCATGGCGTTGGCGCGATACATCTCCTTCTGCGGCTCGTAGCGGTTGTTTACGGCACGCGTGGTGTTCAGATCGAAGAACATCGACTGTGCCTTGCTTCTGTCCGAGGTGGCTATGCCCGCAGTCCAATAGTATCCGACCCACGGCATGGGGGTGTTCTCGTATCCGTAGTTGTTGACATTGGTGAGCTTGCCGTTCTCGAAACTGCGGCGTCCGGCTCCCGGCATAAATATCTTGGTGCCGGTGGCGGTGTCTACCAAGTGCCACCCGTACATGCCGCGTATGTCTCCCAACTCCGATAGATCCTCCGATTGGTCTATGTCCATACCGACGAAGGCATTGCCGTCGGGGACGCGCCAGCCGCGCGGGCAGGGATCGTAGATGCTCTTCTGCTCCGATGACCAGAGATTGTCGTCATGCGAGGTATAGAGCCAGTCGTAGTCGTTGTCAGCCGACCCGAGTACATACGACATGGGGTTCTTGACGGTGTATTCCAACGTCCCGACATCGCTGCCTTTCTCGGCATCGACATACGAGAAACGCTTGGTCGTTCCCGAACCGGTATATACGGTACGGTCTTCGTTGTTCGAGAAGTTGTAGTCGACGGGACGGATGAAGGGATCCTTGCGGCCCCACTGGTAGTAGAGACCGTATGATTTGAATATGTCGTCCGTGTCGGTCGAGCCGTCGCTGTTGTGGTATGCTCCGAGATTGCGGTCCATGAATACGCCTGCCGAGGTAGTTATGGCCGTCGACTCGACGTCCGATCCCGTAATCCATATATGCCAGCTCCATATAATGTTCCCCGCCGAGTCGTATGCCGCAACGACGGCATTTCCGTCGGGAGTGACCGAATCGATCACGTTATCGTTGTCATCGGTGATGTCGGTATGCGATATGAAGAAGGTGAAGGTACCCTTGTCGGCGTAATAGCTCGTATAGTTGACCAGCTCGCGGTCGCTCTGCCACAGCACCTCGACGTTGTCGGGAGTGAATGTCTCCGAACTTTCGCCCTTGTGCGTCACGTCGATGGTGTAACGGGTATCCTTCTGCGAGATGACATAACAGTTTGAATACTTGTCGCTGAGATCCATTTCGAGGTTAAGCAGCGAGAGGTATGACGATGCCGTCACGGATGTTCCCGCCGGGGTGAAACCCGAGAGCTTGAGCGTTCCGTTCTCCTCGACGGTAGGGTCATCGGCCGTATATGCCGAGGGAGCCTTTACGGTGACGGTCCAGTTCTGGAGATCGACATCCTCGACGGTCCAGCCTTTGGGTGTTGATGTGACCGATACGCTGGTTATATTGCGTGCCGTGATGGGTATGACGACCGTACTCTCCAACTCGGTTACGATATGTCCGGGAAGAGTGAACGAGAAATCATACTTTTCGTTTGTCGTACATGACCATAACGCCGCAAGAGATACCGCAGCTGATACGGCTGCAACGAAAAGGTTTCGAAAAAGAGACTTCATATATTGTCTTGTCTATATTCGGTTAAAATATTGGGCAAATATAGTGAAAGCCGAGCGCAAAGACAAATCGAAAAACGAAGTTTTTCAGATTTGGCTATGCCGAGGCGCATCCTATATTATGGAAATATAGTGAAAGCCGGGCACAAGGTCAACTCGATAACCGCAGTTTTTCAGACTTGTCATGGCCGGGCGCATCCTATATTATGGAAATATAGTGAAAGCCGGGCGCAAGGTCAACTCGATAACCGCAGTTTTTCAGAATTGTCTTAGCCGAGGCGTATCCCCATATTCATAATTCCCATAATAATGTACCCGTAGCGGCAATTCCCCGTCAAAGAATCATTGTGGGAATCTCATTCGAGGAACAATTATTGCCTATTGTGCAAACGAACCGAAAATACATTTATTATATGTCTGACGCTAAAATTATGACAGGATCGATTCCTGCCGCAAAAAAGTACCGTATTACGATTGCCGAGCGCGGCCCGTACCTTGTATTCGGACGTCCGCCTCTGGCTCAGCAGTTCATCATGTCGAACGACCGCGGCGCGAGCTGGTATTTTCAGGAGGGGCGCCACTTCTCTACGGAGAGCGAGCCGACGGCCCTGTGTCGCTGCGGGGCGTCGCACCGCAAACCCTATTGTGACGGCACGCATGCATCCGTGGTGTGGGATTCGGAACTGAAGGCTCCCGTCTCGCCGCTGCTCGAGGCGGTGGAGGTGACCGAGGGTCCGAAAGTATCGATGAGTGACAACGAACGTTATTGTACCTTTGCGCGTTTCTGCGATGCCGACGGCCGAGCATGGGCCCTTGTGGCCGAGTCGGACGATCCGCGCAAGCGCAAGCTGGCCATACGCGAGGCCTCGATGTGTCCGGGCAGCCGTCTTATGGCTTGGGACAACGAGACCGGAAAGCCTTTCGAACCGCATTATGATCCCGAGCTGGCACTGATAGAGGATATAGCGATGAACTCGAGCGGCGGATTGTGGGTAAGGGGCGGCATACGCATTGAACGTGCCGACGGCACGCCCTACGAGATCCGCAACCGTGTGGTGCTGTGCCGCTGCGGCCATTCGGAGAACAAACCCTATTGTGACGGTACGCATGCCGCTATCAAGTGGCGAGATGAGATAGAGGGTGTACCGGAAGGGGAGACCGTACCCGAAAAGGTCTATTGATATTCTTCGGCTGCAGATACCGACGGCCCCGACCTTATCGATTGTAAGGTCGGGGCCGTCATGTTGGGGCTTGCTGCGCCCGATTATTTCTTGTCGGTGCGCGATATGGTCTCACGCATCTGCGTGTCGGCCATGATGTTCTTCATCTTGTAGTAGTCCATGATGCCCAGATTGCCGTTGCGGAAGGCTTCGGCCATAGCCAGCGGCACCTCGGCCTCGGCTAGGATAACCTTGGCGCGGGCCTCCTGAGCCTTGGCCTTGTTCTCCTGCTCGAGGGCTACGGCCATGGCGCGGCGCTCCTCGGCCTTGGCCTGTGCGATATTCTTGTCTGCATCGGCCTGATCCATCTGCAGCTGTGCGCCGATATTCTTTCCGACGTCAATGTCGGCAATATCTATCGAGAGTATCTCGAAGGCCGTACCGGCATCAAGGCCCTTCTCGAGCACCACGCGCGAGATCGAGTCGGGATTCTCGAGGACGATCTTGTGCGAGTCGGCCGAACCGATCGACGAGACGATACCCTCGCCGACACGTGCCAGCACGGTCTCCTCGCCGGCGCCGCCCACGAGTTGGCGGATGTTGGCGCGAACAGTGACGCGGGCCTTGGCTATGAGCTGTATGCCGTCCTTGGCTACGGCCGCAACGGGAGGTGTATTTATGACCTTGGGGTTGACCGACATCTGCACGGCCTCGAAGACGTCGCGGCCGGCCAGATCGATAGCCGTGGCCATCTTGAAGTCGAGGACGATGTTTGCCTTCTGTGCCGACACGAGCGCATGTACGACATTGGTTACGTTACCTCCGGCAAGGTAGTGTGCTTCGAGTTCGTTGGGGTCGAGATTGAGTCCGGCCTTCGTACCCTCTATCATCGACGATACGATTACCGAAGGCGGCACCTTGCGCCAACGCATGAGGATGAGTTGCAGCAGGCTGATCTTTACGCCCGACACCAGTGCCGAGAACCAGAGGCCCACGGGAATGAAGTAGAATATGAGCCAGATGGCTATGAGGCCCAATACGATTACCACAGCGATTAATCCGAGTTGCAGTTCCATAGTCTTATGTTGGTTTGATTGATGATTGTTTTACACGTTTTGTTCCTTTGTGCGCGTATGTTTTGTTGATCTATGCGGAATATTCTGACGGTGTTTGCAGCCGTCCTATTTTGACCCATCCGTACGTTTGACTATAACGGTGAAGTTCTCGAATCCCACGACCTCCACCTCGCTGCGCTGGTCGATGTAGGCGTCGATCGACTTGGCCTCATAGACACGGCCGTCGATAAGGATCTTGCCCATGGGCGAAAGACGTGAAAGGGTTGTACCCCGATCTCCCACCTTGACCGTATCCGAGGGTGTCTCCATACTCGACGATTCGATCTTCTGTTTGAGCGACAGTCGGCGCCAAGTCTTGCCACGCAGCGAAATGATTATGGCCACGAGCGACACTATTATGACGGCGGCCAGCGTGATGCCTCCGCCCGTGATGCCGAAGCGGTCGAAACCTATGTATACGGCGACGGCATAGCTTATGATTGAGAGTATGGTGCCTATGGTGACACCCGGCAGGAGCATCATCTCCACCACGAGGAAAAATACTCCCAGAAGAACGAGAAATATTATAAGTCCCATAGCAGTTTATCTGTTTTTTGTGGGTTTAACGATAGGGTGGCAATACATATCTTTTCTTTATGTTACGTCACTCTTCGGCCGCCTCTTCTTCGGCTGGTGCGGTGTCTATTTCGGTGATCTCGGTCGAAAGATTGGCGTCGCACTTCGTAACGGCCTGAGCCACACGTTCGGCCATCGCGCGGCTGTCGAAGGCGCCGACGATGAAGGTATCCTCCGAGACCTTCGATATCTGGCATCCCGATGCCAGCGTCGTGATGACGTCGCGTACGGTATCATCCAGCGTGCCGCCCTTGATCACAACACGGAATACCACCTGTGCCGATTCGTTCTGCACCGAGAGGTTTGTCTTGCGGCCGTCGCACCACTCGACGATCTGCGGGTCGCGGAATCCCTTCTTCTTGAGTACCTCGACTGCAGCCTCGGCCTCGGCGCGTGTGCGAAGGCCTCCGACATAGTAGTTGAAACGTCCGTCCTCATCCTGCTCGATGAACAGTGGCGAGGCTCCGCGGAATATCGACACAGCCTGCTTGTACTTGTAGTTCCCGAGCAGTATGCGGTATATGGTGCCGTATTCATACACAATACACTCGGGTATGGGGTTCGAAGTGTTGTAGGGGCTCTTTGCGCTGAACTCGATAGCCTCGTAATCGACAAACGAGCGGCGTGCCACATCGATCTTGGGTATGCGGAAGTCGATCTGGCGCACGTTCTTCGATACGTTCGACAGGGAGTCTATGGCAGCCGTCTGGTTGAGCAGCTTGGCGACGTACATCTCGTAGTTGAGGACGATGGGCTTTTGCAGGCAGTAGTTGGCTACGGCTTCCGAGGCGTAGTATTCGCTCGCCTCGAATTTTTCCTGCAAGGCCTTGGTCATCATGTTCTCCGTCAGGTCGAGCAGATCCTCGCGGTTCTCCTTCTCGAGGAAATAGGAGTATACGTATGTCTTCTGGTCGTATATCTCGCTCCACTCCTTCGACAGACGACGCTCTACGACGATGTTGTCATCCATGGCTGCCGACAGTTCGGTATAGATAGCTTCGGCGTCGGCTTCCGTCTCGGCAACCATATATCGGTCGTAGAGCGATTTGATCTTCTCGTAGTTTTTCATGTATGCGGATACGAAATCCTGCGTCTCGGCCTCCATCTTCTGCACGCGCAGCAACTCCTTGTAGTCATCCGGATCGATGCTCTTGACGAAATAGGGGTTTGTGAGGAACGAGCTGCTGCCGCTGTCGCTCTGTGCCTGCCCGCCCGTATCACCCATGTTCGAGAGGACGAAGTTCTGCTCGATGGCATTTATGCGGTCGACAAGCTTGAGTTTCTGCATGCGCAGCGAGAAGACCGCATTCTCGGTATCCGAGAGCATGAGCAGCAGCGAATCGGAGCGCAGCTGTGCCAGTGAGTCGCGCTTTTCGGCATTTGCGGCCATGGCGCTGCGCACGGAGCGGATGACGCCTATGAGTGAATCCTCACGGTTGCGCAGCTGTGCGTCGTTGCGCAACAGACCCATATACTCCTCGTTACCCTCAAGGCCCGAAATGCGGGCCGTGACATCCTGAGCCGATACGGCTTGTGTGCCGCACAGCATCGCTATTATTCCGCAAACGAACAATCCTCGTTTAATCATCTCCACCAACGTATAAAGAATAGTTGAATCAATCCGAATATTTCGAGACGCCCCAACAGCATCAGGAGCGTTAGATTTATTTTCACGCCATTCGACATCATCGAGAAGTTGTCCATCGACCCCACGTCGCCGAAACCCGGACCCACGTTTCCCATACAGGCAACGCATGCCGAAAAGCCAGTCATGAGGTCGCAGCCGAGCATGGTATTGATGAGAGTGCCGATGACGATTATCATCATGTAGGCCACGGCGAAGACCATCACGCTGTTGAGCATGTCCCTGTCCTGCGGCAACCCGTCGACCTTTGTGCGGAAGATGGCATTGGGGTGCTGCTGCGAACGCAGACGGTTGCGTATCATCTTTATTGCAAGCACCAGACGGTCCATCTTCATACCTCCGGCCGTGGAGCCGGCACAGGCACACACGATGGAGCAGAATATGAGTATCATTATCGAGAAGGATGTCCATGTATTGCAGTCGTCTGTGGCCAATCCCGTGGTACTTATGTACGACACCACATGGAATGCGGCGTAGCGCAGCGATGTGAGAAACGACGGATATACCTTTTCCACGCATAGGCTTATGGCGGCCGCCACGCTCGCTATGGCTATCACGGCGAAGTAAAACCGTGTGATCTCCGAGCGGAAGAGGTTGTTCGGGCGGCCGCTGACGGTGGCGTATATGACGCCGAAATGGACTCCGGCCAGAGCCATGGCTACGATGAGGATAATCTCCATTGCGGGCGAGTCGAAGAATGCCATGCTCAGGTTCTTGGTGCTGAAGCCGCACGTGCTGCATGCCGACATGGCGTGCGCCACGGCGTCGAACCACCGCATTCCCGCCAGCTTGAGAGCCAATGTGGTTATGGCGGTAAGCCCTACATAGACGGCCAGCACGATACGTACGACGGTCTGGCTGCGGTAATGGAAGTTGCTCTTTGCCATCGACGAGAGTTCGACGTTCGAGAGCATCATCTTGCTCTTGCCTATGGCTGGAAGTATCACCAGTGCGAACATCACTACGCCGATACCTCCCATCCAGCATGTGGTCATGCGCCAGAACTGCAGTCCCTGCGGCAGATCCTCCACGTCGTTGAGGATCGATGCCCCTGTTGTGGTGAATCCCGAGACGCTCTCGAACCATGCGTTTATTATCGAGAACTCGCCGCCCCACATCAGGTATGGGAAGGTTCCGACGATGCTCGATACGATCCATGCGCCGACGACGATGCAGTATCCCTCCTTGTTGGTTATGTGGTCGCTGCGCGGCACGAAGATCATGGGGAAGCACCCCATTAGCAGCGTCAGCAGCGACGACATCAGGAGCGGGAAATAGGCCGTGTCGACATTGTTCAGATATGAGATGCCCGCCGACAGCAACATGAATGCCGCCACCAGAAGCAGCACCATGCCAATATATCGTATAACGACGTTGAATCTCATCTCTTAAAATAGTTTCTGTGTCCTGTCACGGCACATGTTCACACTTGCCCGTCTATTTCATCTTCGATGGGTTGTTGACCATAGATGCGATCTTCTCCTTCAGTTCGCGCATCTCGTCCTGACACTCGGCCTTGACATCGAATGGCAGTTTGTAACGTATGTAGTCGCCCAGCCGTTTGTTCATTTCGATTATGGGGCGAACGGTGTATATCATGATGAAGTAGTAGAACAACAGCAGTATGACGATCATCACCACGAGCGATATGAATACGGGTGTGACCGAACGGTATGCGTTGCGGCTCAGTCGCTCGGCGCGGGGGTTGAGCGAGCTCTGGACGGATCCCATGACTTTTGTTATCTCGTCTGTTATGCGGTCATAGAGCGGGGCATATTCGGTGTTGTACCAGCGGCGGCCGTCGAACGGTATGACGTTCTGCCGGGCGTTGCCGTCGAGCACCGTGGTGAGGGTCTCGTATAGCAGTCCCGTGTAGAGGTCGAGCGAGTCGAAGCGTGACTGCGCCTCGGCCGATACGTCGCTGCGGGCCTGCCGCAGCAGCGAGTCGAAGTCGGCGAGCGACGTGCGGCACGAGTCGGCATAGAGACTGTCGCGCAGGACGGTGTAGTAGGTGACCGAACGTTCGTTGTTGTGTATGGCGTCGAGCATGTTCTTCGACATCTCGATGCTCTTTCGGCTGCTGTCGAGGATTGCTTCTATGTCGTTGCTCATGTGACTGAGTTCGAAGAGCGACACCAGCCCCGAAAAGAATAGCAGGGCGACGATGCTCAAGAAACCGATAGTCACTCTTTTGCGAATACCTGTCATAATTTCCAATGCATACTTTCGTACAAATATACGAAAAGGCGGGGGTAGAAGCAAATGAAAACGCAGTTTTTAGTCCGATTATGCCGAGGAGCCTTCCAATTAGTGAAATATGGCGAAAATCAGCGTGCAGGGATAAAACGTAAAAGCGGTTTTTGCATTTGTCGCGTCCGGTACGTCCCGCGTATGGGAATATGCCGAGAGGCATGTCCGTATGCAATCGCAAAATACCGTTTCCGACATATCCTCTAAAGCGGGCAAACATATCCCGACTTCAAATAGTGGAACGTAATATATTGCATGCTCGGGGTTCTTCTATTCCGATTGCCCGATCAATGCTTTACCCTTTTCGAGCAGTTTTTTCGCCTCGTCTGCGTCTATGAAGTTGGCGGAGAGCGTGTCGGGATATTTAATCGCTATGGCCAGCTGTTTTACGCCATCGGCCATGCGGAATTTGTTGTTTACCGACAGTACGCCCTGATAGTATGAGAATATCGCCTTGTCGTCGGGGTATATTCTCTTGCCCTCTTCCAATATCTTCCAAGCCTTCTTGTATTGTCCGAGTTCGGGCAATACCTTCAGCGCGTAGACTCTTCTCCAATACAATGTTTCGTACTCCTGCCCCAACTCTTTGTATCGGTTCAGGCAACGTTGTAGATAACGGTCGGCCTCTTCCCACAAAGAGATCTTGCACATCAAATCGCCCATGACGCCCAAGGCATTGGGATCGGCCTGCTCGGTTTCGAGAGCCTTCCCGTAATATTCCCGCAGCCTGTCGGTCGATTCTTTATCGTCGTTTTGTATGGCAGTCCACAGAAACGCTGAGATAAACGAGCCCGAAGCCGGAAATTGCTGCCTGTAGCGTGACTTGTTGTGGCTGTTGGTGCGCGTAAACGTTTCCCAAACCGGCTCGTCGGAACGGTCCATGATATCGTATACGCTGTCTATGTTGTAATATTTGTCATACAGGCGGCTCATGGCGAGAGTACTTCCGGTCGGAATCACCGACATGTGATCGGCTTCGACCGTGTCCAGCGTGACGTCGTAGTGTTTCTCGTGTAACGATTCGAAGAGGCGGCGGCCGAAATCCTGCCGCTCCTGCGTGTCGTTCTTGCCCGTGATTATGCGTATGATGGGTTTGCCGTCATTATCTTGCGGCACGAAGTCTGGAATCTGCTGCATCTCTTCCGGCGAGAAGAGTATATAGGCGCTGATAAGATCGTTGTCGTTGCCGATCCAGTAGTTAAGATAGCTTGCCGTATAGGAGTGCCCGACAAGCGTATTGAATCCCGATGTCGGAATGAGGCGTTTTATCTCATCCTCCAGATCGGTATTTATGTATTTGTAGAAAAGCTCTCCGCTCTCGTTCAGACTGTTGCTGATGATGTCATATCCCACGTCGTTGCGATTCCCGGGTGAGGAGTAGTCGACGGCTACTACGGCCGTGGGCGGAATATAGTCGAACGTCTGCAGGTAGATTGCGCTCGATGCTATGACGTCAAACATATAATCCGCATCCAGAACAAGCAGTACATTGTACTTCGTATCGGGATATGCGAATGTCGGCAGTGCGATTCTGAAGGAGCGTGTATCGTGATACGTCGGGGACTTGAACGAATGGTGCTCGACCTTCATTATGTTCTGTGCCGCGGCGATGTGGCAGCAAAGGCAAAGTATTATTACAACTATTTTCTTCATTATTCCCGTTGTCGTGTATCATGCAGAGCCGGTTGCCGGACGTGTCGATATGTACACGGTTCGGCCGACAGCCCCTCAGTATTTCATTTCACTCCAGAATCTTGGCGGTGGCTTCGCCCGCGGGGTCTACCTCAAGCAGCCTTACGCGGCTGATGCGGTTGATCAGGTCGCGGCGGTAGGGTACCTTCACGCGGATATAGTTGCCCGTATATCCCGACATCATGCCTCCGCGTACGGTACTCTCGAAGAGAACGTCGGCCTGTGTCCCGACATACCGCGCACAGAAGTCGTGGTGGAGGCGTTCGCAGAGCGCTTCGAGACGTGCGGCGCGCTCGGTCGAGACGGCGGCCGGCACCTTGCCGGGCATGTCGACAGCGGGGGTGCCGGGACGCTCCGAGAAGGGGAATATGTGTAGGAACGACGGTGCGAGGCGCTCCATGAGCGTGTATGTCTGCATGAAGTCCTCCTCCGTTTCGCCGGGGAATCCCGTGATGACATCTATGCCGATGAAGGCGTCGGGCATCATCGCGCGCACCTTGTTCACACGGTCGGCAAAGCGTGCCGAGGTGTATCGGCGGCGCATGGCGGCCAGAATGCGGTCCGACCCGCTCTGGATGGGTATGTGGAAGTGGTGCTGGAACTTGCGGGACGAGGCGCAGAACTCTATGATCTCGTCGGTGAGCAGGTTGGGCTCTATGGACGATATGCGGTAACGCTCTATGCCCTCGACCGTGTCGAGAGCCCGTATAAGATCGACGAAACTTTCGCCCGTCGTGCGGCCGAAATCACCCGTATTGATACCCGTGACGACTATCTCCTTGGTGCCGGCTGCGGCCAGCGTGCGCGCCTCGGCCACAAGGTCGGCTATGGGCATGTTGCGGCTCGAGCCGCGGGCGTAGTGTATGGTGCAGTATGCGCATTTGTAATCGCACCCGTCCTGCACCTTGAGGAACGAGCGCGTGCGGTCGCCCGACGAGAAGGCGGCGAAGAAGCGTGTGAGCGACTCGGTGTCGCAGCTGTATATCTTGGCGCGTCCCTTGCCCGCCAGCTCAAGCACACGTTGATACAGATCCCCCTTGTAGTTGTTGCCCAGCACGATGTCGACACCTTCGATGTCGGCTATTTCGTGCGGTTTGAGTTGGGCGTAGCAACCCGTGACGGCTATTATGGCATTGGGGTTGAGGCGGTGTATGCGGCGTATGAGGTTGCGGCACTTCTTGTCGGCATGTTCGGTTACGGAGCAGCTGTTGATGACGCATACGTCGGCGTCGACGCACGATGCGGCGCGTTCGAATCCTCCCTGCTCGAAGATGCGCGCAAGGGTCGAACTCTCCGAAAAATTCATTTTGCAGCCCAGCGTATGGAAGCTGACACGACGTTTTTCCATGTCGTACGATTTGGTTTTATACGGTCGAAATATCGTGCGAAATTATAAAAAGTTGCCGGAAATGTAAAAACTTTTGATGCAATCCGATATTTGAAGTAAATTTGCGCTCGTCAAAAAGCGAAAGCAGCCCCGAGATGGATTTTTTCTACGACATATTCCGCTACGAGTATCTTATGAACGCACTGCTTGCGGCCGTCTTTGCCGGCATTACGTGCGGCATCGTCGGCACGTATGTGGTGGCGCGGCGTATGGTCTTTCTTTGCGGGGGCGTCACGCATGCCTCTTTCGGCGGTCTGGGTATTGCGGTCTACATGGGGGCCAACCCGATAGCCGGAGCCATGGTCTTTGCCGTGCTCTCGGCTCTCGGCATCGAGTGGGCGGGTGACCGCGGCCGCATACGCGAGGATTCGGCCATAGGCATTATATGGTCGGTGGGTATGGCCGTCGGAGCCCTGTTCATGAGTCTCACGCCCGGATATACGTCGGGCGATCTGTCGAGTTACATGTTCGGCAGCATCGTCACGGTCACTACCCGCGACGTGGCAACGCTCGGTGTGCTGACGCTGTTCTGCATCGTGGGGGCGGTGTTGTGGTGGCGTCCGGTGATGTATCTGGCCTTCGACCGCGACTTCGCCGCAAGTCAGGGTATAGCCACACGCGCTGCGTCGTACATCATGGCTGTGATCGTGGCCCTCACGATCGTGCTCTCGATACGTGTCATGGGTATCGTGCTGCTGTTGTCGCTCTTTACGATCCCCGCAGTCACGGCGAATGCCATGACCAAATCCTATGCCGCCATCACACGCTGGGCTGCCGTGCTGGCCGTCGCGGGCGCTGTCGTCGGCCTGTTCATAAGCTATAATCTCGAGGTGCCGCCCGGCGCAAGCATAATATTTACGCTCACCATAGCGTTGATTGTGGTAAAACTGTTAACTTTGCGTAGCAAGAAATCGGCCGATGCGACTCAAAACCATACATAAACTGGTACTCAAATCCTATCTCGGGCCGCTTATCATGACCTTCTTCATCATCACCTTCGTGCTGATGATGAATTTCGTGTGGCGTTACATCGACGAGCTTGTGGGCAAGGGTCTCGATGCGGGTGTCATTATCGAGCTCATAAGCTATGCAACCATCAACATGATCCCGATGGGCCTGCCGCTGGCGATGCTTCTGGCGGCGATCATGACGATGGGAAACTTGGGCGAGAACTACGAGTTGCTGGCGATGAAGTCGGCCGGCATGTCGCTCATGCGGATCATGAAGCCGCTGATCATAGTGGCCGTATTCATCTCGATAGGCAGTTTCTTTGTAGTGAACAATCTGGTGCCGTACGCTTACAAGCAGATGTCGATGATTATATATGACATACGGCGTCAGAAGCAGGTGCTGGAGTTTCAGGACGGGCTCTTCTTCGACGGTATAGACAACATGAGTATCCGCGTCGAGCATCAGGACCCGCAGACGGGACTGCTCTCGGGGGTACTCATATATGACAACCGTGATGCCAACGGCAACATGACAACCACCATAGCAAAGACCGGTTACATACGTCTTACGCCCGACAAGAAGTTCCTCCACGTCACGCTCTACGACGGCGAGAATTATGAGCAGACGCGTAACAACCAGTGGTACACGAAGAACGGTCTGCGCCATGACCGTTTTGATGTTCAGGAGGCCAAGATCCCGATGGAGGGCTTCGACTTCCAGCGTTCGGATGACAACGAGATGATACGCAGCTCGCAGGCTAAGACCATAGTCGAGTTGCAGCACGACATCGACTCTCTGGATTCGGCCGTGGTAAGCATGACGGCCAAGTCGTATGAGCCGCTGTTGCGGGACAACATTTTCGCACGCGACATTCAGGTGCTGGATCTGCCCGACTCGCTGCGCAAGGACAAGAGCGGTTTCCGTGATGCCTGCCTGTTGGATTCCATAGGCCATCTGAGCGTACGTGAGCGCAGTGCCCTGTGGAACTCGGCCAGAACCATATCGCTCAATTCGCGTAACGCCTTCTCCTTCGACGAGACTGCCGCCAAGGAT
This sequence comes from uncultured Alistipes sp., assembly GCA_900546065.1. Lineage (GTDB taxonomy): Bacteria > Bacteroidota > Bacteroidia > Bacteroidales > Rikenellaceae > Alistipes > Alistipes merdipullorum. The sequence goes on along the minus strand of URBK01000003.1, from coordinate 97,832 downwards.
GCCCTGAACCAGCTCTACCGCAGTAAGGCCGATTGGCACCGCAAGCTGGCGCTGCCAGTGTCGGTATTGATATTTTTCCTTATCGGGGCACCGCTCGGGGCCATCATACGCAAGGGCGGTCTGGGTATGCCCATCGTCATCTCGATAGCCTTCTTCCTCATATATTACATCATCAGCATCTCGGGCGAGAAGATGGCAAAGGAGGGTACGTGGAGCTCGTTCATGGGTATGTGGATCTCGACGTTCGTACTTTCGCCCATAGCGGTGTATCTTATGATAAAGGGTACGAAGGATTCGTCGCTGCTCGATACAGACTGGTATCACGGCAAGTGGCTCAAGATAAAACAGCGTCTGGAGCCCGTCACATCGCGTGTCGGAGGATGGGCCGCGTCACTCCGACGTCGCGTGCGACGTAGTTAGAGATGACGCTATGAGGCGCTTGTGGGCCATATACGAGATCTCGAAAAATATCGTTTCAACTATCTATATCAATATAATATCATGACAGGAAAGCAACTGCGCATAGTATTCATGGGAACGCCCGAGTTTGCGGTGCCGTCGCTGCGGCGGCTCGTAGAGGAGGGATATAATGTTGTGGCCGTAGTTACGGCTCCCGACAAACCCGCCGGACGCGGACAGAAACTGCACGAGAGCGACGTCAAGGTCGCCGCGCGCGAGTTGGGTTTGCCCGTGCTGCAGCCCGAACGGCTCAAGGCGCCGGAGTTTGTCGAGGCGATGCGTGACTTAAAGCCCGATCTGGGTATTGTGATAGCTTTCCGCATGCTGCCGGAGGTGATATGGGCCATGCCGCGTTACGGGACGTTCAACCTGCACGCCTCGCTGCTGCCCCAGTATCGCGGTGCAGCTCCGATAAACTGGGCCATAATCAACGGCGAGACCCGTACGGGCGTGACGACCTTCCTGCTGAATCACGAAATAGACAAGGGAGCGATAATCGCACAGACGGAGATGCCGATAGGGGAGGACGATACTGTGGGTACTATGTACGACAAATTGATGCACGAGGGGTGCCGCCTCGTTACCGAGACTGTGGACAAGATCGCTTCGGGCGATTATAAGCCCATCGAGCAGGCCGATATCGACGAGACGACGCTGCGCCCCGCACCCAAGATCTTCAAGGATGATTGCCGTATCTGCTGGCAGTGGACGGGACGGCGTATCGTCGACTTCGTACGCGGACTTTCACCATATCCCGCTGCGTGGATGGCTTTGAGCCGTATGCACGATGGGACGCAGGAGCAGACCTCGGCCAAGGTATTCGAGGTACGTTTCGAGCCTGAAGACAATGTTGGCGAGACGGGCCGCATCATCTGTGACGGTCGCGAGAGTATCGCCGTGACGTGTGCTGACGGTGTGGTGCATATCCTTTCTATGCAGATGGCTGGCAAGCGCCGCATGAGTAACCATGACCTGCTGCTCGGACTGAAGGATCTGGATTCGTATCACTGCGAGTAGTAAGTGATAAGGCGGACATATAAAACGTCCCGACTTCTGTGTTGGAGGTCGGGACGTATCTGTTTATGGTCGGTGCATCAATCCTTTTTTGCGGCCGCCTTTTTTGCGGCGAGGGTCTTGCCCATCTCCCACGCCTTGGCGAAGTCGGGCTCGCCGTATCCCCACGTATTGTCTGGCGCGTCGGCATGGTTGCCGCTGCGGCGTACGATGTCGATAATCTCCGAGGCCGTCAGTTCGGGCAGCGCCTGCCACAGACTCGTCACCATGCCGCACATTACGGGTGACGAGATCGAGGTGCCGTATGAGAATGTGCGAGTGCCGTTGCTGCCGATGACTTGTAGTCCTTCGCATACGACGTCAGGTTTGATTCGTCCGTCGTACGACCCGCCGCGCGAGGAGAAGAACATCACATCGCGGCTTTTTCCTTGTTTCGAATATATGGTGGCGACAGAGCCTACGGTGATGATGTTGTCGGCATCGGCCGGAACTGCAATAGTACTCAGTATCTCCTCGCCCGAGTTGCCGGCGGCGCAGCATACGACCATACCTTTCGAGGCGGCCATCGATGCCGTGCGCGATACGAGACGTGTGCGTCCGTTATATTCGTATGGTGGAATCTTGCCGTAAGGGGCATCGTACGATCCGTATCCGAGCGAGCTGTTTATCACGTCGGCGCCGACGCTGTCGGCGAACTCTATGGCGGCAGCCCAGTTATCCTCCTCGACGGGCTGTTCCGAGTTCCCGTCCTCCGATATGAGAAGCCAATACTCGGCTTCGGGTGCCGTGCCGACCATTACGTGTGGGGTGTTTGTCCCCATACATGAGAGTACCGCCTGCCCGTGGTTGTTGTTCCAGTCGAAGACCGATACGCCGGGCATCACGAAGTTGTGCGTTCCCACGATACGGGTGTTTTGCATCGCGGGGATGGTGTCGGAGTTGAGGAAACCGCCGTCGATGACGGCTATGCACATACCCTCACCACGGAACCCCGCCTTATGCAGCGGCAGGCCATTTAGCGACGTTATTTGAAACACCCCTTGCGCGTAGTATGACGTATCGGGCTCGTGCGGCTCCTGCGAGAGGCGGTCGAGACGGTTCTTGTCTATGTTGAGCGGCGATTTCTCGTAATGCGCCACCTGCACGGCCTCCTTGACAAATGGCAGTGCGCGCACGGCCTCCATCATTGTGGTGTCCTCACAACGCACAACGAGCGTATTGTTCCATCGGCTGCGGAGCAATACCTCGACACCCGTAGCGGCTACGTCGCGTATGTATTTCGCGTTTACGGGCAGATCGGTATAGTCGATGGCAAGACCCTGCTTCGCGCGACGCTCGATGGAGCGGGCCGAGAGGTAACGTTCGGGATGCTTCATGAGCGATGCCGTGCGGCGTCCCTTGTCCTTGAGGTAGACGCGGTATTTGTAGTATGGAACTAAATCTTCGGTTTCGGGTTCCGCGCTACTGGCATACAGCGACACGGCAACGGATGCGAGAATCAGTAACAGGATCTTTTTCATTGGTCAGTATGGTTTTGGATTTGTGTTTGTGATGTCATGTGTGCGGTAAAGAGGTTATTTTATCTCCCACACGCCGCCCGGGCCGAATACGCTGTCCACCCATGTGTCGAGCAGGCCGGCACGCAGACCAAGATCGGGCAGACCGTAGCGACGGCGTATCTGACGTATGTATGGGACATCGGCCTTCATCCGAGAGCGTGAGATGCCCACATCCTCGGGCTGCGTAGGTGCCCCGACGGTATGCAGCATACGGTACATCTGGTCATACGTATAACATTGAGACTGCAGGCGAGACCTGAGCTCCGGCCAATTGTCCTTGACGCATTGCAACTGTCGCCGTACCTCGTCGTGGTCGTTGTATTTTGCCGTCACCTCCTTTATGGCCATCTCGGCGAATGGTTCGCCGCGGAAAAGTTGTTCGGCTTCGCTCCGTACCTCGTCGAGGCTCTTCCATGCGGCCACGCAGTTGTCGACGTTGAGCGACGTGAAATCGGTGAGATACATGCGGTCGAACATGGCACACATGAAGAGCGTGCCGACGCTGACCTGAAATCCGTGCGAGGGCGTTACGCCGTGATATGTGTGGTTCCGCATGTTCCATAGATGGCTGAAGAGGTGGTCGGTGCACGATGCCGGACGGCTCGAACGCGCTGCCTGCATGGCAAAACCGCTCAACATCAACCCCTCGACAAATGGTTCTATGGCTTCGGGCTTGAGCGCCGCTACGCCTTCGGGGTCTGCGAGCGACTCCTTCAATCCGTCCTGTACGATATGCCATGCCACCTTGTGGATGGGCTCCACTCCGATGAAGTCGGCGATGATCCACTCGGCACCGGCCGGGATCTTGGCCGCAAGGTCGGCATATCCTGCCGCCGTCATGGCGGCGGGTGCTGCGGCCATGACTCCCACGTCGGCCACGATGGCGCGCGGAGCGGGGCAGGTGAAGGTCTGCTTCATGCCCTTGTATGTTATCGAGGCTCCGTATGCCGAGTATCCGTCGACCGAGGCGGCCGTGGCCACACACATGTATTGGCGGTTGTTGTGGTATGACGAGAGTTTGCAAAGGTCGTTTATCGTGCCCGAGCCTACGGCTACGGCTATTGCGTCGGTGGCCGCGAGACGTGCGTCGAGCATCTCTATATAGTGCCATTCGGCATGCAGGCCGTCGGCGGAGAATATATACGGCTCGTCGCATGCGATACCTGCGGCCGTGAGGTATTCGTATGTGGCGCGGCCTGCGGCCCGCCATGTATTGTCGTCGGCGACGACCAGAGCCTTTTTATTGGGAAATGCCTCCGCGAAGATGTGCGGCAGGCGGTCGAGAATACCGATGCCGATCTCCATGGCTACGGTATCTGTCGCCGCGGCCAGAGCGGCGGCAACACGCTGGCTGTTACTCATCGTATGGTGTTTTTATTATAACAAAAATAAGTAATTCCCGTGTGCAAAACAAATGAAATCCGCGCATGTATGATAATTCGGCGGCATGAAGTCGATATGCGTTGGCGGCTGTGTATGTACGGAAATGAAAAATCCCCGTCCGGCGAGGACGGGGATATGTCGCTCGAGGTGTCTGCCTCTATTTGAGGCTGCGCTCGATATATGAGGTGTAGTCCTTCAATACGGGGGTGTACTCCTCGTGTCCCATCAGTGGCGACGAGATGAGGAAGTCGGCCGACGAACGGTTGATGGCCGTAGGTACGTTGTAGAGCGTAGCTACACGCAGCAAAGCCTTCACGTCGACGTCATGCGGCTGTGCCGACATGGGATCCCAGAAGAATATGAGCATATCGATGTCGCCGTTTGCGATCATGGCGCCCAGCTGCTGGTCTCCGCCCAAGGGACCCGATTTGAGCATGGTTATGTCGAAGCGCGAATTGGCGGCATCCTTGCTGCGGCGCTCCATGAGCGTCTCGGCAACGATACGGCCCGTAGTACCCGTACATACCAAACGATGCGAGAGCAGTTTCTCCCAGTTCCACGCGACCCATTCGGCCAGATCGTGTTTCATGTTGTCGTGTGCCACCAAGGCTACCGTCAGTCTTTTATTCATAGTTGCTTCGAAATTTGCGGGCGCAGGCCCGATAATGACCAATTTTCTGTTATACCATCTACAAAAATACGAAAATTATTGCACTGCAACCACTATTGCCGTATTAAAATACCATTGCACCCAGATGCGGGCCGACGGATACGCGAATATGAACACTCACACGCTCGTTTCTTGGCGCTAAGTCTTCCGTTCTACACTCCTCACGTCTTGATGGCCATCTCCTGCGTGGGCGTGCATCACAACTTTTGGACGGGCAGCGGATAATGCCTATCGCTTCGTGGCGGGGTGTTAGCGTATGCGGCGGATGATCTCGGCGCCGTGACGTATTGCCTCCTCGTTCTGAGGCAGCAGAGGCCATGCACGCTCCGGCAGTGACTTCTTGAGTCCCGTCATCACGTTATCCATATCCACTATGGGGCGCACCTTGAGGTAGCCGCCCAAGATCATCGTGTTGAACATCTTGGCACGGCCCGTACGGGCGCATTCGGCAGCTGCGTCTATGGCCCATATCTCAATATCGGTACGTGTGGGGGCATGGGTGATGCCGTTTGTGTCGTATATAAGTATGCCGCCGGGCTTGACCTTGCTCTCGAACTTGTCCATCGACTGCTGGTTGAGTATGATGGCCGAGTCGTAGTCGTTGGCTATGGGCGACGATATGCGGCGATCCGACAGTATTACGGTGACGTTTGCCGTGCCGCCTCGCATCTCGGGGCCGTATGACGGCATCCACGTAACCTCGTAATTCTGCATCACTCCCGAATAGGCCAGTATCTTGCCCATCGACAGCACGCCTTGTCCGCCGAAACCGGCTATAATCAACGTCTCTTTCATATATGCTTTACTCTTACTTGCACGTGACAATTAACGCGGGAGCTGCGAACATTTGATATCGCCCAGCGGATAGTAGGGCAGCATGTTCTCCTCCAGCCATTTGTTTGCCTCGACGGGCGACATCTTCCAGCCGCTGCTGCACGTCGATACGACCTCTACCATCGAGTATCCGTTTCCTGCGAGCGAGTTCTCGAATGCCTTGCGTATGGCCTTCTTGCACTTGCGCACGTTGGCGGGCGTGTGTACGCTCTGGCGGGTGATGTAGGTTGCGCCGTCGAGGTGTACGAGCATCTCGGCGATCTTGTAGGGGAAGCCGTTCAGATGCGCGTCACGTCCGTAAGGCGTCGTTGCCGTCTTCATGCCGAGCAGGGTGGTGGGGGACATCTGTCCTCCCGTCATGCCGTAGATGGCGTTGTTGATGAAGATGGTGGCGATATTCTCTCCGCGGGCGGCGGCATGGATGGTCTCGCCGGTGCCTATGGCCGCCAGATCGCCGTCACCCTGATAGGTGAATACCAGACGGTCGGGATTCAGACGCTTGATGGCCGTAGCTACGGCGCATGCGCGTCCGTGGGCAGCCTCGACCCAATCCACGTCGACATATTTGTATGCGAAGACCGAGCACCCGACGGGAGAGACGGCTATAGTCGACTTCTCGAGTCCCATCTCGTCGATCACCTCGGCGACCAACTTGTGCACCGTGCCGTGGCTGCAGCCCGGACAGTAGTGCATCACGTCGTCGGTTATGAGGCGCGGCTTGGCATATACCAGATTTTCGGGTTTTATTTCTACCTGTGCCATGATTCGTCTATTTTATAAATTTCTCTTTCAACGCCTCGAGAGCTTCATCGGGCGTAAACATCATACCACCCTGACGGCCATAGTGCTCGACGGGGGCTTTTCCGGCGACGGCAAGACGTACATCCTCGACCATCTGTCCGGCGTTGAGTTCCACCGAAAGGAACCCCTTGACGCCGCGTGCGGCCAGAGCCTCGACGGCCTTCATGGGGAAGGGATAGAGCGTGATGGGACGCAGCAGACCGACCTTGATGCCCTGTTCGCGTGCCGTCTCGACGGTGGCCGAGCAGATGCGGGCCGACGAACCGAAGGCTACGATCACGTATTCGGCATCGTCGCACATGATCTCCTCCCAACGGGCCTCGGCAGCCTCTATGGCGGCGTATTTGGCTTGCAGACGCTGGTTGATTTTCTCCATCTTTTCCGATTGGAGTTCCAGCGAGGTGCAGATGTTGCGTTCGCGGCGCGTTCCCTTTCCGCGGGCAGCCCAGCTGTTGCACTCGGCCTCGATCTCGGCCTCGGTGCGGCGCGGTTTCTGGGGTGCGAGCACCACCTTCTCCATCATCTGACCTATGGCGCCGTCGGCCAGTATCATGGCCGGATTGCGATACTTGAATGCCAACTGGAACCCGAGCTCTACGAAGTCGTGCATCTCCTGCACCGATGCCGGTGCCAGCACGATGAGGTGGAAGTCGCCGTGAGCGCCGCCCTTGCAGGCTTGGAAGTAGTCGCCCTGCGAGGGCTGTATGGTGCCCAGACCCGGGCCGCCGCGCTGGCAGTTCACTATGAGACACGGCAGTTCGCACGCCGCAAGATAACTTGTTCCCTCGCTCATGAGGCTGATGCCGGGACTCGACGACGAGGTCATTACGCGCTTGCCTGTTGCGGCGCCGCCGTAGACCATGTTGATCGACGCCAACTCCGACTCGGCCTGCAATACGACCATACCCGTAGTCTCCCACGGTTTGAGTTCCATGAGCGTCTCCATCACCTCCGACTGGGGCGTGATGGGGTATCCGAAATATCCGTCGCAGCCGCAACGGACGGCAGCATGGGCTATTACTTCATTGCCCTTCATCAATTTAACCTCTTTCCCTGCCATATCTTATTCGAATTTTTGCCTGTAGACCACAATACAACTGTCGGGACATATAATTCCACACGAGGCACATCCGATACAAGAATCGGGGTGCGCCATCATTACATAACGATAACCCTTGCCGTTGACATTGTCCGAGTATCCGAGCACGTCGCACGGGCATGAGGCGATGCACACGCCGCAGCCTTTGCAGCGTTCGGTGTCGATCACAAGGGTTCCCTGAATTTTAGCCATATCTTAACGATTAAATTCCCGAACAAAGATACTGTTTTTATTTGTAATGTTGTTCGTATTGTCGCATTTAATTATCTTTACAGCGCTTTGCCGCACTCTGCCGTCATGGGGTAAAGATCGGCCTTGCTGCGAGTTCGGTTTTTTGTTCGTATGTTTGGTTTGCGGGGGCTGTTTATTGGGAAAAAATTCACTATATTTGCCCTTGACACATTCAAATAACGTGACAGATGAAACACCGAAACCTGATTTTTCTGCTTCTGGCCGCCGCCTCGATAGTGCTTGCGTCGTGCGGCCGTGAGCCTGCCCCCACATTCATGTTCGAGAGCTACCAGCAGGAGTTCGACACAAAACAGCCCTTCAAGGTCGACATGTCGTACATCCGCATAGCGAATGCCGATCGCAGCCATGTGCTGAAGTCGATCGAGGAGTCGAACCGCCGGGCATTCTTCGGCATCGAGGGTACCTTGCCGCGCACCATGCGCAAGACGTTCGATATGGCTGCGGCGAAGTTCCGCGACGAGAACAACTGTGACGAGGAGCAGTTCTCGCACGGCGAATATGAACTTTTCGTCAAGTCCGACATTGAGGTCTTCGACTGCACACTCTCATACGTAATCACCGGTTACCAGTTTACGGGCGGCGCCCACGGCATGAGCTGGGTCAAGGGCCTCAACTACTCGCTCGAAACGGGCCAGAAACTTACGTTGGACGACTTTTTCACGCCCGAACAGAAGGCCAAACTGCCTGCTGCATTGACACGTCTTCTCTGCTGGCAGCTGGGCATGGCCGATACCGACACGGCACGGCTCTCGGAGATGGGGTATTATCCCGAAAACATCAAGCCGACGGATAATTTCTGCGTAACCTCAACCGGCATCACGTTCCTCTATACGCCCTATGAGATCGGAGTCTATGCGGTCGGCATGCCGCGTATCGAGATGCCATACTCAAGCATTGACGAACTGCTCAGGTAGCGGTCGGCCGACACGGAGTAAAATAACGGGAGGTTTTCTTTACAGAAGGCCTCCCGATCTTTTTAACCCGCGTTTTATGCGGTGCAGCTTTGCTACTTGTCGTCGAAGGAGTGTATCACAACGCCCGAACGCAGTTTCGGTTCGAACCACGTGGTTTTCGGCGGCATGATGTTGCCCGTGTCGGCGATGTCGATGAGTTGTTTCATCGAGACGGGGTAGAGTGCGAAGGCCACCTTCATCTCGCCGCTGTCGACACGACTCTTGAGTTCGCCCAGACCGCGGATGCCGCCCACGAAGTCTATACGCTTCGACGTGCGCAGATCCTTGATACCGAGGATACGGTCCAGAACCAGATTCGACAGCACGGTGACATCAAGCACCCCGATGGGGTCATTGTCGTCGTATGTACCCGGCTTGGCCGTCAGGCTGTACCACTCGCCGTCGAGATACATCGAGAAGTTGTGCAGTCTCGAAGGCTTATAGATATCCCTGCCCTTATTCTCGACGATGAACGACTCGCCCAACCGCTTGAGGAACTCCTCTTTCGAGAGTCCGTTCAGATCGCGTACGACACGGTTGTAATCGATTATGCGCAGCTGCGAAGCGGGGAACGTGACGGCAAGGAAGTAGCAGTACTCCTCGTCGCCGCGATGCGACGGATTGTTTTTCATGCACTCCTGACCTACGCGTGCCGCTGCGGCCGTGCGGTGATGTCCGTCGGCGACGTAGAGTGCCGGTATGGCCTCGAAGAGCTCCGTTATGCGGCGGTTCTTGTCGGCGTCACGGATAACCCAGAACTGGTGGCGGAAGCCGTCATCCGAGGTGAAGTCGTATTCGGGGGCCGTGTTGGCCACGACATCGTTGACAATGGCGTCGATGGCCTTATCGTCGGGGTATGTGAAGAATACGGGTTCGAGGTTGGCCTTCTGGTTGCGGACGTGCTTCATGCGGTCCTCCTCCTTGTCGGGACGTGTGAGCTCGTGCTTCTTGATCGCCCCCGAGAGGTAATCCTCGAAGTGGCAGCACATGACTATGCCGTACTGCGTGCGCCCATCCATTGTCTGTGCATAGATGTAGTAGTACTCGTCGTCGTCCTGACGCAGCCAGCCTCGCTCCTTCCACAGGCGGAAGTTCTCGACAGCCTTGTCATATACCTCGGGCGAGTGCTCGTCGACCTTATCGTCGAAGTCGATCTCGGCCTTGATTATGTGCAGCAGCGAGCGCTCGGTGGCCTCATCGCGTGCCTCGGCCGAATTGAGTACGTCATAGGGGCGTGATGCCACCTCGGCCGCGTACTCTGCGGGCGGACGTATGCCGCGGAAAGGTTTTATCTTGACCATGACGCTATCTCTATTTGTTCACCTGAAAACGCGTATTGCCGTTCTCGATATAATCGACGATCTGCCGTGCTGCGGCCAGTCCGGCGTTGATGTTGGCCTCGGCCGTCTCGGCACCCATCTTCTTGGGCGTGGCGAAGAAACGCTTGCCGAAGAGCGAGGCGAGCTCCTCCTTCGAGTCGGGGGCTATGTCGGTTATGTACTTCAGATCGGTGCGCTCCGTGAGGGCGGCCTTAAGGCCTTCCTCGTCGATAACCTCCTTGCGCGCCGTATTGACCAGCGTGGCGTCCTTGGGCATCGACATCAGAAGTTTGTATCCGATTGAGCGTTTCGTCTGCTCGGTTGCGGGAATGTGCAGCGAGAGGTAATCCGACGACGAGTAGAGCTCCTCGACACTGTTTACCTTGCGCACACCGTCAGCCTCGAATACGGCGTCATCGGTGATGAAGGGGTCGTACGCGGCCACATCCATGCCGAGAGCCTTGGCCTTGCGTCCGACAAGACGGCCGACGTTGCCGTAGGCGTGAATGCCGATACGCTTGCCCTGCAGTTCGCTTCCCGTACCTGCGGTGAACTGGTTGCGGGCCATATATACCATCATGCCCAGAGCCAGCTCGGCTACGGCATTAGAGTTTTGGCCGGGAGTGTTCATAACTACGACGCCCTTGGCCTTTGCGGCGGCCAGATCGACATTGTCGTAACCGGCGCCTGCACGTACTACGATACGCAGTTTCGGTGCTGCGGCCAACACCTCGGCCGTAACCTTGTCGCTGCGGATGATGAGGCCCTCGACATCGGCCACGGCTTCGAGAAGCTGTGCCTTGTCGGTATATTTCTCAAGCAGGACAGTCTCGTATCCCGCATCGGCGAATATCGCCTTGATGCCCTCCACGGCCTCGTGTGCGAAGGGCTTTTCGGTTGCTATGAGTATTTTCATCGGTTGGCTTGTTTTAACGGTTATGTCGGTTTGACCGGTATCCGTGTTTAGCGTTTAGCGGTTTTGCCGGTCCGGTCTGCACACGCGTCCCCGAGGTGCATACTGATAGCCGCATGCACCTCACGACGGCGTGTTATGCTATTTGTGCATGGCCTCGAACTCCTGCATGCAGGCTATAAGTGCCTCTACCGACTCCTTGGGGCAGGCGTTGTAGCACGAAGCGCGGAAGCCGCCTACCAGACGGTGTCCCTTGATGCCGACCATGCCCTTCGACTTGGCGAACTCGAGGAACTCGGGGGCCAGAGCCTCGTTTCCGTCGCTCATGACGAAGCAGATGTTCATCAGCGAGCGGTCCTCCTTCTCGACGGTGCCGCGGAAGAGGCTGTTGCGGTCGATCTCGGCATAGAGCAGGGCGGCCTTCTCCTTGTTGCGGCGGTACATCTCCTCCATACCGCCGATAGACTTCATCCACTTGAGCGTCTCGCGCATGACGTAGATGGGGAATACGGGAGGCGTATTGAACATCGAGTTGTTGGCCACATGGGTATTCACGTTGACCATCGTGGGCAGTGGACGCACTACGCGCTCGAGCATGTCGTTGCGGATGATGACGAAGGTGACGCCGGCGGGGGCGAGGTTCTTCTGTGCGCCGCCGTAGATCATGGCGTACTTCGAGACGTCGACGGGACGGCTCAGGATGTCGGAGCTCATGTCGGCGATCAGGGGCACGGGCGAGTCAAGGTCGATCTTGTATTCGGTACCGTAGATGGTGTTGTTGCTGCAGATATAGAGGTAGTCGATATCCGACGGTATGTCAAAGCCCTTGGGGATGTATGTGAAGTTGCGATCCTCCGAAGAAGCTATGATCTCCACCTCGCCGTAATACTTTGCCTCCTTGATGGCCTTCTTGCTCCATACGCCGGTATTGACATATCCGACCTTGGTCTTGAGAAAATTGGCCGGGATGTGGAAGAACTGGGTGCTGGCGCCGCCGCCGACAAAATATATGCTGTAGTTGTCGGGGATGTTGAGCAGCTCCTTGAACAGGCTCTTGGCCTCCTCCAATACGCCCTCGAACTCCTTTGTGCGGTGCGATATGGAGAGCAGCGACAATCCCGTTCCGTCGAAATCGATAATGGCTTTTGCCGCGGCCTCAAGCGCCACGTCGGGCAGGATCGAGGGTCCCGCATTGAAATTGTACTTCTTCATACTGTCGAAATGTTTTTATAAGGTTATTACTTGGCTTCGCATTACAAAGTAACTCGAAAATTATGATTAATCAAAATAATAATGCATATTTTTTTACTCGATTCATAGCTTTTTTTAACAAAAATCATGTGAAATGTTTAGTTATTAATATTTTTTAATAACAATATGGCATCCTTCCCGCTCAAATGCGTAATAAACCGAAACAATTTGCCGCGGTTACACTTTTTAACATATTCGGCCGCGGCATGCATAAAGGCATATCTGGGCGATGTTTTGAATCGGGGTATAGTGCGCGTATGCGTGCGCCGCCTATAAATTGTTAACCTCCGCAAAGTTATGCGTCTTATGTCACGCCGACTTGCGGCGCTGTTGCGGCGGAGTGATGCAATAGGGGACCTTTTCCGTCTGTGCGTGAAGGGTGGGGCGGTATCTTATCGGGTTGGGATATCCGTGTGCGTGTGGAGACGTTGCATAGTACGCCTTGCATGAACCATGCGGTACATTTGTATAGGCGAAATTTGTTTTAACGGGCGTCGATTATTATCTTTGTCGGGATTTTCCGAAGGTCTGCCGCACACGTGGCGGCGGATTCGAATTTTTCTTTACGGATCAACTGTTTAAATCCTTTCGATATGGTAAAGTCGATGACGGGATTCGGCAAGAGCGAGGTATCGCTGCCGACAAAAAAGATAACGGTCGAAATCCGATCGCTCAACTCCAAACAGCTCGACCTGAACGTCAAGCTGCCCATGTTATACCGTTCGCTGGAGTATGCCGTACGCTCGGTTGCGGGTGCCGCCCTGCGCCGCGGCAAGATCGACCTCACGGTGACGGTGGAGAGCACCGTGCCGCACACGTCGGCAGTAGTGAACCGCGAAGTGTTCCGCGAGTATGTCCGGCAGATAGACGACGCGATGAATTTTTCGGGTATCTCGGCCGATTATGACGGCATCGTGGGTGCCGTGCTGCGCCTGCCGGATGTGGTGTCGGCCGAAGCGGAGACCCTCTCGCAGCAGGAGAGCGACGCCGTGATGCAGGCTGTGGGCGAGGCGATAGAACACCTCGACGCTTTCCGCACGCAGGAGGGTGCGACTCTGATAGCCGACCTGTTGCGCCGTGTCGACAAGATCGAGGAGTACAAGCGTGAGGTCGAGCCTTACGAGACGGCACGTGCCGATACGATCCGTGCGCGCATACGCGAGAATCTGGCGCAGCTGAATGTCGACGTGGATACGAACCGTCTGGAGCAGGAGATGATATTCTACATCGAGAAGCTCGACATCACGGAGGAGAAGGTGCGTCTGACGAACCACTGCCGTTATTTTCGCGAGGTGGCTGAAACGGAGCCCGAGGCGGGACGCAAACTGGGCTTCATAGCGCAGGAGATGGGCCGTGAGATCAACACCCTCGGCTCGAAGGCCAACCAGTCGGAGATGCAGATCCTCGTGGTGAAGATGAAGGATGAGTTGGAAAAGATCAAGGAACAGGTGCTCAACATATTGTAAACCATGGCAAAGGAGGGTAAACTGATCATATTTTCGGCGCCGAGCGGTTCGGGAAAGACCACGATCGTAAAGCGTCTGCTGGCGGTATTCCCGCAGTTCGAGTTCTCGGTTTCGGCCACTTCGCGCAAGCCCCGCGGTACGGAGCGCGACGGGGTCGATTACTTTTTCCTGACGCAGGAGGAGTTCGCGCGGCGCGTCAAGGCCGGTGACTTCGTCGAGTGGGAGGAGGTCTACGGCGGTACCTGCTACGGTACGCTGCGCAGCGAGATGGAGCGTATCTGGGCCAAGGGCAATGTCATTGTCTTCGATGTGGATGTTATGGGAGGCATCAACCTCAAACGTATATTCGGCGGCAATGCCTGCTCGATATTCATCATGCCCCCCTCGATCGAGGAGTTGCGCCGACGTCTGGAGGGACGCGGCACAGACTCTGCCGAGACGATAGACAAACGTGTGGCCAAGGCCGAGTTCGAGTTGTCGAAGTCGGGGGAGTTCGACCATATCGTTGTCAATGACGATCTGGACAAGGCTGTGGCCGATACCGAAAAGATAATAGGCGAGTTCCTCGCCCAAACCCATTGATACGATGGCCAAGCGACGGATGATTCTCTACTTCGGGTCGTTCAACCCCGTACACAAGGGTCACATAGCCATGGCCGAACACGTAATGGACAAGGATCTGGGTGACGAGGTGGCGATGATCGTGTCGCCGCAGAACCCCTTCAAGGCGGAGTGGATGCAGGCCCCCGAGATGGATCGTCTGGAGATGGTCGAGCGGGCATGTCGCAATTCGCGGCACCCCGACCGCATACACCCTTCGGTCATAGAGTTCCTTCTGGAAAAGCCTTCATATACGGTCAATACGTTGCGGCACCTCGAACAGAACTACGGCTCGCAGATGACGTTCTCGATACTTATGGGCAGCGATCTTGTGAACCAGCTGCCTCGGTGGCGCGATGCCGATGAGATCATTTCCCGATACGATCTTCTGGTCTATCCGCGGCCGAACGAGCCCGTGCGTTTCTCCACGCCGCGCACGACGGTGCTGGAGGATGCTCCCGAATATGAGTATTCGTCGACACGCATACGCGATGGGTTGGAGATAGGCGAGGATGTCTCGTCGATGGTCGACGGCGACGTGCTTCAATATATACGCGAACACGGCTTGTGGACGTCCGCATCGAAGATCGCGGGGCTAACGGCCGCCATCGAACGTACGCCCGACGATGCGCAGTTGTATCTGGAGCGTGGAAAGTGTTATTTTCGCCGCAACGAGTGGGGCCCGGCTATCAACGATTTCCGCCGTGCCGAGCAGCTTGCGCCCGAGAATGACGAAGCGCGCCAGTATATCGACATGGCCGATGAGATACTCCAGTTCCGATATAAGGACATCTATAATCCCTGACGCAGACGATGATCGAGATTGAGGACAAGATAGTGAGCGACGATATTCTGCTCGAGAAGTTTCTCTGTGACCTGAAGCGTTGCAAGGGCGAATGCTGTGTCGAGGGTGATGCCGGAGCTCCGCTCGAAGAACAGGAGGTTGAGATATTGGAGCGTGAGTACCCCAATTACTCACCATATATGACCGGTGAGGGGCGTCGTGCCGTGCAGCAGCAGGGATATGCCGTTACGGACGAGGAGGGAGAGTTGACAACACCGCTTGTCGGCGGTGCCGAGTGCGCCTACTCTGTCACCGAGAACGGCATAACGTTTTGTGCCGTCGAGAAGGCTTACCGCGACGGGCGCTGCGGTTTCATCAAACCTATATCGTGCCATCTCTATCCGATACGCGTGGTGCGTTTCTCGAACGGGGCCTATGGCCTCAACTACCATCGCTGGCATATCTGCTCTCCGGCCGTCAAGTGCGGCCGACGTGTGGGCGTGCCCGTATACAAGGCTCTGCGGGAGCCGATCATAAGGCGTTTCGGCGAGGAGTTCTACAAGGCTCTCGAGTGCGCCGAGGATCTGCTCCGACAGCAATGAAGATAATTTTTATAACACATATATATCGAACACCCTCAAATGAGAAAAAGGATAATATCGCTCGTGTGTCTTGTGACGGCTGCGGCCGCCGTGTCGGCACAGGAGGTGACCACAACTAATATCGATTCGCTGCGCACGGCAGCGCGCGAGGCTGCCGACAGCGTGAAGCAGGATACCTCGGATGTGATCGTAATACGCCGCGTGCCGCTCGAATCGGGCCGAACAATAGATGACGACATGCTGGTTGTGGATACCATCCCTTCGTCGAACGAGGGTGTGAGCATCGTGCTCTTCAACGACAACACGTGGCGATATGTCCGTAACCGCAACGTCTCGGCCGAGGACGATACGGTCTTCACGTCGGATTGGGATACGGTCAAACTGCAGGCCTACGATATCGAGTTGAAGGATATGCCCGTATCGGTTGTTATAGATCTGGTCGACTCATTGAAGAGTTACCATTATCCCATTATCGGCAAGATCAACTCCAAATATGGCGTTCGACGCCGCCGAAGCCATCAGGGTACCGATATAGACCTTGAGGTGGGGGATCCTGTATATGCCACCTTTGACGGACGCGTGCGCATATCGCAGTATCAGAACGGAGGCTATGGCAACCTTATCATCATACGCCATGACAACGGTCTGGAGACCTATTACGGCCATCTGTCGAAGCGTCTGGTCGAACCTAACGATTGGGTGACGGCGGGGCAGGTGATAGGTTATGGCGGCAGCACTGGCCGCAGTACGGGGCCGCACCTGCACTTCGAGACGCGATACAAGGGTCAGTCGTTCGATGCCGAGCGCCTGATAGACTTTGCGACGGGTACGTTGCGGCGTGAGACATTCCTTCTGAAGCGCAGCTACTTCAGCATATATTCTAAATTTACGCAGGACTTCGACGAGGAGGTCAAGAGCGAGGCCGAGGATAAGAAGATCGCGGCACAGGCCGCAGCCGTGCAGTACCATATTGTCAAGCGCGGCGATACGATGGGCCGCATCGCCATCAACTACCATACGACGGTAAGCAGACTCTGCCAGCTGAACGGATTGAAGAACCCCGACAAGTTGAGTATAGGCCAGCGCATACGTGTAAGGTAGCGTGACGCAGAGAGTGACGAACGGGGTCGGTTGATCATCAACCGACCCCGTTCGTTGTTGTCCAATAGGAATGTTTGTTGTGGCTTAATATACCCGCGGCCCGAATATCGTGGAGCCTATCCTCACCTCCGTTGCGCCGCACTCAACGGCTATGGGATAGTCCTCCGACATTCCCATCGAGAGGGTGTCGAACTCGGGGCCGAAATATGGCGCAAGGATGCGTTTGCATTCGGCCAGACGCATGAAGTCGCCGCGTACGACTGCGGCATCGTCGGTGAAGGTTGCCATGCCCATCACGCCGCGAATGCGTATGTTGGGATAGGCGTTGAAGCCTCCGGCGCGGACGAACTGCTCGAGTTCCGTAAAGTCCCATCCCGACTTGGTCTGTTCGCGTGCCACGTGTATCTCCAGCAGGCAGTCTATGGTGCGGCCGCACTTGGCCGCCTCCTTGTCTATGGTCTCGGCCAGACGCTCGCTGTCGAGCGACTCGATCATGGCGACGAAGGGGGCAATGTATTTTACCTTGTTTGTTTGCAGATGGCCGATCATGTGCCACTCGATATCTTTCGGCAGCAGGGCATATTTCTCCTTGAGTTCCTGCGGGCGGTTCTCCCCGAAGAGACGTTGGCCCGCATCGTAGGCCTCGCGCACCATGTCGGCGGGGTGGAACTTCGATACGGCAACCAGCCGCACGCCTTGCGGCAGCGTGGACAGCACCTTATTGAGATTATCCTCTATGAGAGACATTGCAATGTATTTTTACAGTCCAAATTTACATATTTTTCTGAACAGAGCCAAATGTTTTTCGACATGTGAGGTCCTTTGCTGCACACTGATGTCTCAATGCAATGGTTATTTATGTTCTTGTCTATGCGTACTGTACAGATAGTTGAAACGGCCTGCGGGCGCAGCGTCGCCGCTGACCCAGAAGTCGGCGATGTCACCGTCGTGCTGCGTGTTGTCGGCCCATTTGAATTCGAGTTCAAAATCCGCGCCGCGTTGCAGCCCGAGCACCGCGCGCGGTATGCGCAGCTCCATCCTGTCGTTCTCGACGCGCAGTTGTGCTTCACCGGCACGGCTCCACTCCCAACCGCCGTTGCTGCGCTCCACCATGGCGCGGTTCCCGTCGGGTGAGATGCGGTTAACCACAAAGTCATATCCCTCCCATCCCGTTTCGTGGTCGCGGTCGATGTCTATGTAAAGGCGCATCCATTGCCGATCGTCGGAAGGGGTGATCGTATCGGCACACGCCACGTAGAAATAGAGATATTTGTCGTCGCGGGCAACCTTTGCCGCAACGATGTCGTTGCGGGCGCTCGAATCGCGATAGTAGAGCTCTCCCCAGCCGCGGCTGTCGCGCCGTATGGCGTTGCCGCGCGAGGCACGGTATTCGGGCTTGACATCGGCCCAGTCGTCGAAGCGCCCGTCGATGACGATGTGCGCGGGTGCCGATGCCGTTATGTCGGCAGCGGGCATACCCTTGAATCGCCGTATGTTGGCTACCATCTGGTAGTAGTAGTTGTCGCCGTGGCCGCCGCGCATGGGCTCTATGTCGCGGCTGTGCTCTTGGTCGAACTGGTCGGGAAAGGCGTTCGGTTGGTCGCTCCATTCGCGGTGGCGTCCCATGACCCACTCGTTCCATCCCGTTATGAAGATCATGTCGGGGTCGAGCTCGATGGCACGATCCCACTGCTCTTGGAAGTTGTATCCCCAAAGGACGGCGTCGGGCGAGGTGTCGTGCCCGCGAGCGTCGGTGTAGCTGCGGCCGAAGGCCCCGGGTGTATTCATGGCGCTGAGACCGTGTGCCGCAGTCCAGTTCTGCGCCACACCCACGGTCGCCTGCTCGAAACGGCCCGATGGCGTCGGGGCGAAGCCGTGCTGGGGATATATCTCGAGCCATCCCCAGTGGTCGGCACGTTCGGGCCCTCGGTTGTAGACGGGCTGTCCCGGACGGAATGTAAAGTATTCGCGTATCTCGCGGTGCAGGGCCGTTGCTTCGGGATCACCCTCCACGTCGCCCAACATCTCGGGATAGGCCATGATCAGCGGCTTGCCCTGCCAGCGGAAGAAGAGATCGTCATAGACGGCGGGTTTGTAGAGGTCAAGGTATATCTGCTTGATTGCGTCGCGGCTGCCCTCCGTGGGGCCGAAGGCGAGCATGAAGGCTATTTGCGGCGTCTGCACGCCGTCGCGCCGCGCCTCGGCGAATACCTCGCACAACGCCGTGTATGATTCGCGCCATGTAAAAGATCCGTTTGTGCAGTCGAAGAATATGACGTCGACACCCGCATCGGCCAGCATCTCGGCATGGCGCCGCAGAACCCAGCGGTCGGTGTCGCGGTAGAAACCGAAGAGCGGCTCACCCCAGAAACAGGTGTTTATATCCTTGGGCCATGCCGGATTCTCGTAGTCGAACGCAGCGTCGGGGTGGTCGGCTATGACACGGCTCGGAATACATACGCCTTGCTCGGCGAAATTGGTGTGCCATGTCCAATAGAAGAGTCCGACGTAACGTTTGCGCGGCGTGCCTGCTTCGTCACTCAGCGGCAGGCGCCGCCCGAGAGCGTCGGTTGCGGGCAGGCCGTTGCCATAGTTCTGTGTCAAGGCCGTGTATGTTGTCGCAAGGAGCGCGAGCTGAAGAATTAACTTTCGGATTTTCATTGTGATATGATGTATTATTCTGTGATGGTGATGCGCCCCAGCAGGTAGCGTTTGTGCCCGTCATCGCCCGAATATGGCAGCCGGTATAGGGGCGTGCCGTCAAGCATGCCGACAGACAAATAGAGATCATACTCTCCGGCGCGGCATGCACGGAAGAAGGTTCCGGCGCGGTCGGTATAGCGCGGTGCTATGCGGAAACGTTTGGTTGTCTGTACGGTCGGGGCCTTGCCCTCTGCCGCAACGTCGAGCGTGCGCACGTCAAGCGTGTCGTCCACGAGTACCGATACTATTCCTCCGTCGCTTTGTTTGAGCGTATAGCATGGCCAGCCCCCGTCGTAACAAGGGGCAACACCCGTATTGCTCCACTCGGACGTTATATCGAACTCCTCGCCGCGGGCCACGCGTGCGGGCCACGTTACGCGGCGTGCTGTCAGGCGGTAGCCGAGACGGCGGTTGATGCGGTCTATGATGTCGCGGTTCTCGTCCAGAAGAACCCGCGGCCACCAGTGTATCGACATATATGAGGCGTGGTAATCCTCGACCGATTTCAGAAGTAGCTCCTTGTCCCAGCTGCCTCGTTTGATGGCGTTGCCGTAGTGTTCGTGTTCGAGGATCACGGGCATCTTGGGCCAGAAGAGCTGCGCCATATCGGAGTGATACCACGAATTGGGATACGGCTGCACCAGTATGCTGTCGTCACGTATCGTTACTCCATGTTCGAAGGCGTAGTCGGTTATGGGAAATCGGCTGCCGGGGGCATCGTGTCCGGCAAAGTCGTCGGATATGCAGAGCTGTGTGTGTCGGAAGTGGTGCAGGTATAGGTCTATGATGCGTTTCTGTGTGTCGAGTCCCCACGTATGCCCGTGTACGGGTGACGTCATGACGGTATGTCCCTCGCCCCACATGCCGAAATGCCCGATGTCGACGAAGGCCACGTGGGGATTATGGTCGTAACGTTCGGCCATGGCGCGGACGAAAGCCTCGACCTTGGCAAGGAAGACCGGATCGTCATATTCGGGCTCCTTATAGTGTCCGTCGACGTCGTATCCTGCGGCTCCTGCCTCGAAGACCCATTCGGGTGTAGCGCTGTATAGCCAGCTCTCCATGGCGCTGATGCGGAATGCTACCATACATCCCTTGTCAATCCACCGTTGTGCAGGTGTGTCGAGCAGCTCCCAGACGAATCCCCCTTCTTCGGGTTCGACGAAGGCCCACGGCACGCGCAGGTAGACTGTACTCAGACCCGGAAAGTCATCCACCGTGTCGGCGGGGTCGAGGCGCGAGCCGTAGTTGTCGAGGATGTTGGAGTAGAAGTGCATGGTCCACCCCATGTGCGGATTTACCAGTGCGAGGCCGTTATCTTCGGGATGGGATGTCATGTGGTTGCCCGCAGTCAGGACATCTCCCGCGGCGGGGCGATCGTACGGATTCTCGTCTTTGTCTGTTGACGTGGCGGAAAGTGCGTTGTTCGCCGAGAGGCTTGGCATAAGGGTACAGCCTGCGGCTACGGCTGCGGCCGTGGCTCCGGCACGGCGCAGGAATGTGCGGCGGTCGATCTTTTTCATCGGTTCGGGGTCTTTGGGTTGGCGGATGCTTTACAATAGTCAGAGACGGCAGCGCGTCATTGATATGACGCGGTGTTGCCGTGTCGGTTATGTCTTCGGCGGATCATCCAATCCAAAGATACGCAATAAAACCGGACTGTGACCGACAGTGTCAAATCAAACAGCGAAAAAGACATTTTTTCGATGCTGCGGCCGTTGAGACGCAACGCGTCGGATGTAAAGTTTTAGTCCGCGGAGGGCGAATCTTGCGGTGCAACCTTTCGCTTTACGACTATTTTTGTGTAACTTTGGCTGCAAAACCGATAACCCCGACATGAAACCCGTAACCGTAGCCGTTACCGTCGCGCTGTATCTGGCGGTGCAGTTTTTTATCTCGTGGCGCACGTCGCGCCGCGGCGACAACGCCACATTCTTCACGGGCGGGCGGCGGACTCCGTGGTTTGTGGCCGCGTTGGCGATGGTCGGGGCCGCAATATCGGGCGTAACGTTCATATCGGTTCCCGGGTCGGTGGCGCAGAGCGGATTCTCGTATCTGCAGATGGTCGCCGGATTCATCATCGGCAACATCGTTATAGCCTACGTTCTTATCCCGATGTTCTATCGTCTGAATGTCATATCGTTGTACCAATATCTCGATGACCGCTTCGGGACAGGCTCCTATGCTACGGGGGCGTGGTTCTTCTTCATATCGAAGATGACGGGCGCTGCGCTGCGTGCATTCCTTATATGCGCCGTACTGCAGACGCTCGTATTCGAACCTTACGGAGTGCCGTTCATGGTGAACGTGGCTCTGATGATGGCTCTGGTGTGGCTCTACACACGTCGCGGCGGCGTCCGCTCGGTCATAGGCACCGACCTGTTGAAGACGTTCTGTCTGGTGGGCAGCGTCGTGCTCTGCATCGTCTTCATGATGCGCGAGCTCGGGATAGGTCTCGGCGAGGCGTTCGGTCAGGTCGCGGCACACGACTATTCGCGTACGCTCTTTCTGGATGATCCGCATGACGGACGTTTCTTCTGGAAGCAGTTCGTGGCCGGAATATTCATGGCCATAGCCATGACGGGCCTCGATCAGGATATGATGCAGCGCACGCTCTCGTGCCGCAATCCGCGCGAGGCGCAGAAGAATCTCGTGATCTCTATTCTGTTGCAGGCGGTGGTCATATCTATGTTCCTCTTCCTTGGCGTGCTCTTTTACATCTACCTTGCGGGCCGTGGCATAACCCATCCGTCGGGGGCGTTGTTCCCGATGACGGATGCCGCGGGTGCGGTTGCCATTGCCGACAGCGACGAGGTCTTCGCTTATGTCGCCACGCAGAGCGGCCTGCCGCTCGTTGTGGGGGTGTTGTTCGTGCTGGGGCTCGTCTCGTCGACATATTCGGCCGCAGGGTCGGCCCTTACGGCCCTCACGACGTCGTTTACGGTGGACATAATGCACGGCACGAAACGTTATGACGATATGCGTCTTACGCGTGTGCGCAAGCGCGTGCATGTGGCGATGGCCGTCACGATGGGTATCTTTATCCTAATATTCGATGCCTGCAAGAACACGAGCCTCATAGATATGGTCTATACGCTGGCAAGTTATACGTACGGGCCGATACTCGGTATGTTTGCCTTCGGAATCCTCTCGCGGCGGCGTCCCGCGGACCGTTACGTGCCTGTTGCGGCCGTTGTGGGCGTGGTCTTGTGTCTTGTGCTGCAACTCAATTCGGAGCGTTGGTTCGGCGGTTACAGGTTCAGTTACGAGATACTGTTGCTGAATGCCTTGTTTACGGCTGTCGGAATGTGGTTGCTGTCACTTAAAAAACGTGTTGCCGAATGATACTCGTAGCTGATGCCGGAGGCACAAAGTGCCATTGGGCCGTTGTTGGCGGTTCGACATGCGGGATAATCTCCACGTCGGGGATAAATCCCGTGACAATGTCGACGTCGCAGACATCGGCCGTGCTGCGCGATGAGTTGTTGCCGCAGCTGCACGATACGCAGATATCCGAGATATACTTCTACGGCGCGGGCTGTATAGATGGCGCCGCGGCCACATCAGAGTTGGAGCGTACTATGCATGATGTTTTCCCGACGGCTAAAATTGAGATACGGAGCGACATGCTCGGTGCGGCGAGGGCGTTGAGCGGGCGTGAGCGGGGTGTTGCCTGCATCCTCGGTACGGGGTCAAATTCGGCGCTCTATGACGGTGTGCGGATTGTGTCCAACGTTCCTCCGTTGGGATATATTCTGGGAGACGAGGGCGGTGGTGCATGTATCGGGCGCATGGTCGTGGCGGATGCCCTTAAGGGGTTGATGCCGCGAGAGATTGTGGAGGCTCTGTATGAAGAGTGCCGCACGTCATATACCGATATAATAGAAAACGTCTATCGGCGTCCGAATGCCAACCGTTTTTTGGCCTCGTTCGTGCCATTTGCGGCGCGGCATATCGGTCAGGCGGAGATTGCACGTTGTGTAGACCGCGCCTTCGAGACATTTGCGGAGCGCAACCTGCTGCAATATGACGGCATAACATCCACTCCGGTACACTTTACGGGCGGTGTGGCTGCCGCCTTCGGGAGCCGTTTGCGCAGTGTGTTGGGGCGCTATTCCATCGAGGTGGGGCGTATCGAGGCTTCACCCATAGATGCAATGGTTAAATATCATACGGTGAAAGGATGAGTTTTGAAAAGATAACCGAGCGGTCGTCACATTACGACAACCTCGAAACCATGAGTGCGGCGCAGATCGTTGCCGCCATAAACCGCGAGGACCACTGCGTGGCCGATGCAGTCGAGCGTGCTCTGCCGCAGATTGCACGCTTCGTGGAGCTGTTGACCGAACGCATGCGTCGCGGCGGCCGTCTGTTCTATATCGGTGCGGGCACAAGTGGCCGTCTGGGTGTTCTGGATGCCTCGGAGATTCCGCCGACGTTCGGCATGCCGCCGACGGTTGTGGTGGGAATAATAGCCGGCGGCGACACGGCCCTGCGCAATCCTGTCGAGGGGGCCGAGGACGATGTGCAGCAGGGTTGGCTCGATCTTCTGTCGCACGATATCTGCGAGGCGGACTCTTTGGTAGGTATTGCCGCTTCGGGTACTACGCCGTATGTTATCGGTGCCGTGCGCGAGGCACGCAAACACGGCATCCTGACGGCCTCGATAGCGTGTAATCCCGACTCTCCGCTGGCGCATGAGGCCGAGATCCCGATCGAAGTGGTCGTAGGGCCCGAATTTGTTACGGGCAGCTCGCGCATGAAGGCCGGCACGGCGCAGAAGATGACGCTCAACATGATCAGTACGGCTGCAATGATAGGTCTGGGCCGCGTCAAGGGTAACCGTATGGTCAACATGCAGCTTACGAATGCGAAACTCGTCGATCGCGGTACGCGTATGATAGTCGAGGCCTCGGGATTGCCGTATGAGAGGGCGCAGCGGCTGTTGCTCTTGCACGGGTCGGTGGCCAAGGCCATGGCTGCGATCGAGGCGGATGCCAAAGCGAAAGATATAATGAAAGGAAACAACTGAACGGATATGTCCGATAAAAATTCATAAACCGATGAAAAAGATATTGTTGACACTTGCTCTCACCGTAGCGGGAGCCATTGCGGGCCGCGAAGCCTCGGCCTGCACCAACTTCATCATCACGCGCGGCGCTTCGACCGACGGTTCGATCATGGTGACCTACGCGGCCGATTCGCACCAGCTTTACGGCTGCCTCTACAAGTACACGCCCTCGAAGCGTGCTGCGGCCATGATGCCCGTATATGAGTGGGACACGGGCAAGTATCTGGGCGACATACCGCAGGCCGAGGTTACATATTCCACCGTAGGCAACATGAACGAGCATTCGCTCATCATCACCGAGACGACATTCGGCGGGCGTGAGGAGCTTGTGGATCCCGAGGGGCGTGTCGATTACGGTTCGCTGATATATATCGCCCTGCAGCGTGCCCGCACGGCGCGTGAGGCTATCGACGTCATAGTCGATCTGGCTAACACCTACGGATACGCATCTTCGGGCGAGAGCTTCTCGATAGCCGACACCGAGGAGGCGTGGATCATGGAGCTCATAGGCAAGGGCCCGGGTAACAAGGGTATCGTGTGGGTTGCGCGCCGTATCCCCGACGGATATATCTGCGCACACGCAAATCAGGCCCGTATAACCACCTTCCCGAAGGATGATCCCGACAACTGCCTCTATGCTCCAGACGTTATCTCGTTCGCACGCGAGAAGGGATACTACTCGGGTGACGATGCCGATTTCTCGTTCTGCGATGCGTATGCTCCTCTGAATTTCAGTGCCATGCGTGCCTGTGAGGCGCGTGTGTGGAGCTTCTTCCGCACCTTTGCCGACGATATGGACAAGTATGTCGACTATGCTATGGGCTACAATGCCGCCAACCGTATGCCTTTGTGGGTTAAGCCCGCGGCCAAGATCTCTCCCAAGCAGGTATTTGATGCCATGCGCGACCACTTCGAGGATACGCCGATGGATATGACCAAGGATCTGGGCGCCGGAGGCCACGGCCTGCCGTATCGCTGGCGTCCCATGTCGTTCGAGGTTGACGGTAAGGAGTATATAAACGAGCGTGCAACGGCTACGCAGCAGACCGGTTTCTGGATGGTTGGGCAGGCGCGCCCCGGCAAGACCGGTATTCTGTGGTTCGGTGTGGACGATGCCGCCACTTCGTGTCTGACACCCATATATTGCAACACTACCGAGGTGCCCGAATGCTTTGCCGAGGGTAACGGCTCGATGTTGGAGTACAGCCCCACGTCGGCATTCTGGCTCTTCAACCGTGTCACGAATTTTGCATACCTGCGTTATGACATGATGTCGGCCGACATACGCAAGGTGGTCGATTTCTGGGAGCGTTCGATGCTGGAAGCCGTTGCGGGTGTGGATTGGACCGTGGAAGGCATGTCGCCCAAGCAGCAGCGCAAGCACCTCACGCGGTTCAGCGTCAATACGGCACAGGTTATGTTCGAGAACTGGACGCGTCTGGACAAGTACCTGCTTATAAAGTATATGGACGGCAACGTGAAGAGCGAGCATGACGATGTGCTGCGTTATGTCATAGGCGAGGGCGGCGACGCTTCGCACTTTGTCGATAACGGCAACGGCCGTGACATACCGGATGACATACAGTTCCCGGGCTATAACGACAAGTGGAAGCGTGCCGTTGTAGAGGATAACGGCGAGGTCCTGCAGGCACGATAATCCGTTGAGCAAGGTATATGAATGCCGGTTGCTGAACTTACGTATAACAACCTTAAAAACCATGGGAAGCATGTTCGGACTGAATTTCTTTACGGGTTTGGGCTCTTTCGGAGCTTTTCTCGGCATCGTGATAGAGGTGCTGGTGATCATTCTGCTCGTCTACGGCATTAAGACGCTGCAATCGCTCATACGATATCTTGACAGACACTAAAAATATTGTAAAACAATGAAATACGACATTTTGGTTATAGGAAGCGGCCCGGGAGGTTATGTGGCCGCCATACGCGCTGCGCAGTTGGGCCGCACGGTGGCCATCGTTGAGAAGGCCGAGACGGGCGGTGTGTGCCTCAACTGGGGCTGTATCCCGACAAAGGCGCTTCTGAAGAGCGCGCAGGTCTACGCCTACTGCAAGAATGCAGCGCAATACGGTGTGGATATCGCGGGCGAGGTGAAGCCCGACTTTGCCAAGATAGTGGCGCGCTCGCGCTCTGTGGCCGAGACGATGAGCAAGGGTGTGACGTTCCTGTTGAACAAGAACCATATAAACGTCATAAAGGGTTTCGGCCGCTTGGTCGGAAAGGGCCGTGTCGATGTCGACGGTACAGTCTATGAGGCCGAGAACATTATACTTGCCACGGGAGCGCGCCCGCGCGTTATGCCTTTCATGCCCGTAGACGGGGTGCACGTGATCTCATCGCGTGAGGCTCTGGCTTTGCAGTCGCTCCCCGCGTCGATGATAGTCGTGGGCTCGGGTGCAATAGGCAGCGAGCTGGCATGCCTTTATGCCACGTTGGGCGTGAAGGTGACGATAGTGGAGTATCTGCCCCAGATCATGCCTCTGGAGGATGAGGAGGTGGCAAAACAGATGGAGCGAGCCTTCCGTAAACTGCGCGCCACGGTCTTGACATCGACGACGGTCAAGGGTGTCACGGTCGGTGAGGACGGTATGTGCCATGTCGAGGTTGAGGGCAAGAAGGGTACGGAAACCCTCACGTCGGAGGTTGTGTTGTCGGCCGTAGGTATCAAGTCCAATATCGAGGATATGGGTCTCGAGGAGGCCGGTGTCGAGATCGAGCGCGACAAGGTCAAGGTTGACGAGCGTTATGCCACTACGGCCAAGGGTATATATGCCATCGGAGATATAATCTCAACGCCGGCTTTGGCGCATGTCGCTTCGGCCGAGGCCATACGCTGCGTGGAGCATATATGCGGCCTTGAGCCCGAGCCGCTCGATTACAGCGCCATCCCGTCGTGTGTATTCACCTCGCCCGAGGTGGCGTCGGTAGGTATGACCGAGCAGCAGGCGCGTGCCGCGGGTATAGACTATAAGGTCGGGCGCTTCCCCTTCACGGCATCTGGTAAGGCTACGGCAGCGGGTGACCGCGACGGATTCGTGAAACTGATATTCGACGCGGACGATACGTTGATCGGCGCCCACCTTGTCGGAGCGAACGTCACGGAGATGTTGGGTGAGCCTACGCTGGCCCGCACGCTCGGCGCGACGGCGCACGCCATAGCCCGCACGGTACACGCACATCCGACGATGAACGAGGGTATCATGGAGGCCGCCGAAGCCGCTATGGGAGCCGCAATACATCTTTAATCGGCGGATGCCGCTGTAAATGGAAAAACGCTTTGGAGCTGCTCCAAAGCGTTTTTTGTGTTTGACAGGCGGGTTATTTCCTGCCTCCGCGTATGAATATATGGTCGGGGTAGCGCACGTCGCTAAGAAAAAGTCCCTGAGGCGGCGCGCCCGCACTCGAGCGCGAGAGGTCGCGGCTGCGCACTATATCTTCGAATTGTGCGACGGTGTACCTTCCACGCCCCACATCGACGAGCGTGCCGACAATCGCCCGCACCATGTTGCGCAGGAAACGGTCGGCGCGGATGGTAAAGGTGAGCATGTCGCCGTTCTGCCGCCATTCGGCCCGCATGACATGGCATATATTGGTCTTGTTGTTGGAGTTTAGCTTGGCAAATGTGGTGAAGTCGTCCACCGTTGTAAGGAATGCCGCGGCGCGGTTCATCGCCTCGACGTCCAGAGTGACGCCGTATTGCCATGACGAAAAGCGGCGGAAGGGGTTCTTGCGGCGGCAGATGTAGTAACTGTATTCGCGTTCGACGGCATCGAAGCGTGCGTGTGCTTCGTCCGCAACGGGTGTCACCGAGAATATCGCCATATCTGGCGGAAGCATACGGTTGAGCTTGGCCGTAAGGTGGGCGCAGTCGACCGCGTCGGCAGCATCGAAATGCGCTATATAATACGAAGCATTTACTCCCGTGTCGGTGCGGCCAGCACCGACGGTCTCCGTATCACGGCGCAAAAGTGTCGTGAGTGCCGTTTCGAGTGTCTGCTGCACCGTAGCCACGTCGCGCTGCCGCTGCCAGCCGCAATAGGCTGCCCCGTCATAGCTCATCTCGATGAAGTATCGCATTGTATCTCTGTTAGGTTTACTCTTTGACGTATGGCAGGTGTGCATCATCGGTGATGAACCTCGTATCGCGTACAAAGAGGTTCTGTATGCGGCCCGAACCGCCGGCCTCACCCGCTACGAGCACGCAGTTGTTCTCGGTGGCGTTGTTGGCCCCGAAACCGATGTGGGGATTGAGTACGAGCGAGAGAAACTTACCCGGCGAACGGAAGGCCGTATGTTGTTTTCCGCGCTTCGAGTACCAGTAGGCGTAGCAGTTGTCGTAGATGCTGCGGCCGCCGCACGAGAAGGCCGTGGCGAATTCGTCACTGTAACAGAAGTCGTACCAGTTTGTGCCGCGCTCGTCCAGAAAACCGCAGCTGGCGGCATACGAATCATCCGAGGCGCCGTAGTATAACGGATGGATGTTGCGCAGGCTGTTGGCCTCTGAGCGGAGGTGGAAGCCGACATATACGCCCCCGATACGCATGTTGCTGAAGGTGTTGTCATAACCCTCGACCAGTACGCCGACCGATCCCGGGCGGTTGTTGCCCGTGATGTTTACATCGTGGATGTCGCTGTCCGAAGAGCCGCTGTTGGCCCCCGACTTGATGTGTATGCCCGTTGTGACATCCTTTATCGAGGTGTCACGTATGACGGTCTCGCGGCCGCTGTCGACGGATACGCCCTTGGCTACGCCGCTGCCATCGATGACGCCGCCCGCGAGGTAGTAGTTGCTGCCCGGGGTGGTGATGTTGTTGGCGGCATCCTTGCCGCCGAGACGTATCATCGCCTCATCGTGTGACCACTCGGGTGCGGCCTTTATTACGGCGTAGTTCGACAACTCGAGCGCAACGCTCTTGGTCGGATCGGCAGGTGTAAGTATCGGCTCGGCTATGAGATACACCCCGTCGGGAAAATATATCGTACGGTTGGGGTTGTCGTCGATGATCCGCTGTATGATGGCGCTGACGTCCGTAAGGCCGTCTGCCGTGAGGTAGTCGGTTACGATGACATAACCTTTGTCCGAGGCGGGCGTTTGTGCCGGGCATAGCGTGACGGCAAAAGCGGCGACTGCTGTCGCCAGAAAAGATGAGATCTTCATGATGTCGTAACAAATAATAATTTTTCAAAGATACACAATAACGGGTGCAAAAACAAA
The DNA here is from genome assembly GCA_900546065.1 of uncultured Alistipes sp. Classification (GTDB taxonomy): domain Bacteria; phylum Bacteroidota; class Bacteroidia; order Bacteroidales; family Rikenellaceae; genus Alistipes; species Alistipes merdipullorum. The sequence goes on along the minus strand of URBK01000003.1, from coordinate 67,768 downwards.
TCGCCGCCCCTTTTTGTGCCGCAGTGTACCGACTATGCGTTATGTATTTTTTCGGCGGCAGGATATGATAACGGCCGCAACGTAGCATCCGCTGCGACCGTGTTTGGAGTGGTGTCGGGATGTTATTTTTTGCTGCCGCCAGATGCGGCATCGGTAGTTTTCATGTATTCTTTTGCAATTCGTTTTAACCGACCGGTAGCTTGTTCTGGCCTAAAGGGTATACATCTCATAGACATTGAAGTCCACGCCATAATGTCAGCGACCTCTTTTTTGTTGCGATAGAACCGTACATACCGTTTTACGTTTTTCTCGAATTCGAAATATTGGTCCGGCGGAATGAATGTATATATACATTCAGTATCTTGTGGAATGGATATATGCATTTCATCGATCCTGCCGTCAGGAATGGTATATAAGGTCACAGTAAAATGCCCTTTACCGATGCTCCACTGCTTGTAGCACATATTGCATATCTGTTCCTTGCTGAAGGACTTGAACAGCGCTTTGTAGAGTTGCCTTTTATTCCTTTCAGTTACGGTAAACTCCGGATACCGTTCGAATAATGATATCATCGGTCTGCCGTTTGCGTACATCCCGCTTCTTTCTTTTGTGTTCAATGTGTTGGACAATATGTAATATCCAATGACCTTTAGTTTCTCAAGTATTATCATTCTGTATGTTACGTTCATTCCGTAAACGATGTTCCTGCCCGAATAGAAGTTTACGGGCTGTCCCGCCGCGGCTGCGGCCAGTTCTGCGGCTATGGTATCCTGTATGGCGGCTTCGATAGCCTTACGGCTGTTCTTATACAAGAGGGAGTCTTCCACTGTGATGTATTCCGGGGGCGGCGTTTGTGCCGTGCAGGGGCGGACGGCAAATACGGCAACCGCAACGGCCGCGATAATGGATGTGATCTTCATGCGCTGTCGGGAAAATTATGTGTTCGTGGTGGTTTTAATCTCCCCAAAGATACGTAATGGCAGGCGCAAAAACAAACCGTCGTCCCTTTTTGTGCCGCCGGCAGCCGATATACGGTATGTGTTTTTCTGCGTTTCTGCGGCGGCAGGATATGACAACGGTCGCAACTGAGGGTTTCACAAAATGTATATCCCTTGAGAGCATGTTCAATTTTCCCCACATCATGAGAGTCGGTTGATACGTTGTTTTTGAGTTCGGCCTGTTTTGTGTGAAGACATATTAATTTTGATGACGAACAATATCATGATGCATGGTCGATGAAAATTAGTTATAGTAAGTAACGCCCCGAACTCAAGTCTGGTTCGGGGCGTTTACTATCGTTTGAATCATAGCTTACCGTTGCGGAATGTCCACCTCGGTCTGGCGGCCGTCGATAAGGTAATCGGTAAAGTAGTCGACCATGCGCCAGTAGAAGTATTCGTTCATGTCGCCGAAACCGTGACGCTGCTGCGGCAGCATGAGCATGTCGAAGCGTTTGTTGGCGCGGATCAGTGCGTCGACCACACGCAGCGTATTGCCCGGATGGACGTTGTTGTCGATGTCGCCGTGCACGAGCAGCAGGTGCCCCTTGAGCTGGCGTGCGATCTCGGGGTTGGTGCTTATGTGGTAGACGAACGTCGTGTCTCCCTTTTCGCTCACCTGCTCCTTGACGCCGTGGTGCGTCTCGCTCCACCAGCGGTTGTAGATACGGTTGTCATGGTTGCCCGCGCATGATACCGCCACCTTGAAGAAATCGGGATATTGCAGTATCGCCGCCGTCGACATGAAGCCGCCGCCAGAGTGTCCGTGGATGCCCACGCGGTCGATATCGATGTAGTCGCAGCGTGCGGCGAGCTGCTCGATGGCCGCCTTCTGGTCGGCAAGGCCGTAGTCGCGCAGGTTGCCGTAGCCGTAGTTGTGGTACCACTTCGAGCGGTCGGGATGGCCGCCGCGGTTACCTACCGTGATGACGATGAATCCCGCCTGTGCCAGACGGTCGGTACGCAGATTCATACGCGTATAGGGGTATGTCGTGGCCTCGACCTGCGGACCCGGATAGACGTAGTCGATGATGGGGTAGCGCTTCGTCGAGTCGAAATCGAAGGGCTTGTACATCACGCCGTAGAGATCCGTCACGCCGTCGGCGGCCTTGACTGTAAAGGTCTCGGGAAACTTGTAGCCGTTGGCCAGAAGCTGCGAGAAGTCGCTCGTCTCAAGTACCATCAGCTTGTTGCCGAGGCAGTCGTAGAGAGCCGTTTCGGGGATGGTATCCACACGCGAGTAGTTGTCCACGAAGTAACGGCAGGCGTCGTCTACCTCCGTCGTGTGGAAGTAGTCTCCCTTATTGAGCAGCTTCACATCGCCGCCGTCGAGGCTGACCGAATAGAGGTGCTGGTAATAGGGGTTCTCGCCCTCCTCGCGGCCCATGGCGGTGAAGTAGACCGTACGGTGCTTCTCGTCCACGTCGAGGATCTCGTGTACGTGCCACGGCCCTTCGGTCAGGCGGCGTATGAGGTTGCCTTGGTCGTCATAGAGGTAGAGATGTCCCCATCCGTCACGCTCGCTCCACTGTATGAGTTCCTTGCCGTCGCCGACGGCCGAGAGCGGACGTACCTCGATATATGTATTCATACGCTCCTCGATAAGCGGACGCAGCGTGTCCTGCCCGATCGTGTATGAACAGATGTCTATGCGGTGCAAGTCGCGGCTCGAACGCGTCACGAAGAAACGCTCGTTGTCGCCGAGCCATACGCGCGGCTGGTCGTACATGTGGCGCTGTTTCTGCTCGCGCGGTTTCGAGGCTATCGACAGAGTCTGGTCCTTGAAGCGGCCCGTGGTGATCTCGCGGCGCGAGTTGTCGTTCATGTCGAAGAGATAGAGATGGTAGATCGGAGCCTCGGCCTCGCCCGGCATCTGGTATTTATATGTTTCGAGTGTGGGACGCGGCTGAGCCATAGAGTTTATGACCCACAGATCGCGTACGGCACGCTCGTCGGTGACGATCGTGGCAAAGTAACGCGAGTCGGGCGACCAGAGCCCGTAGACGCCGCGGCGTTTGCCGTTGCACAGCGTGTCAGTATTGAGCAGGCTGTATGGCTGCCCGTAGCCGAAGTCCTTGACCCCGTCGGTGGTGATCTGCGTCTCGACCACAGTCGAGTCCTTCTCGTCCTTCTTGAGCTTCTCGTAATCCTCGCGCGACATGCGGTAGAGATTCAGATCCTTGGCATAGATGACCGTCTTGCCGTCGGGCGATACGGATGCCCAGCCCAGCTGTTTGGTCTCCTTCTCCTTGTCCTTGAGGTGTGTAAGCTCACCCTTTTCGTAGTCGTACGAGAAGTAGAATATCTCCTTGCCCTCGGCCTTCTTGGGTTTCTTGCCCGCAAGCGAATCCTCGCGCGAGAGCTTCTCGGGTTTTGCATCCTGCGACGAGACGATCTCGAAGGTGAAGGTGCGTCCGTCCTCATCCACGTCGAGGTTGCGTATGGGCAGCTGCTCGGCGATGAAGGGATCCTTTACGATCTCGGTGAGCTGAGCCGCCAGCTTGGCGTGGTCGAAGAGCGGCTTGCGCTGCCGCTTGTCCGGATCGACTACATACCAGCGTGTGCCCTCGCTCGTCTTGTAGGAATACCAGAACTTCTCGCCCGACTTGAACCAGTGCGGGTCGACCATCGTCGAGAAGAGCATGTTTCCCAGTTTGGAGGCCGTGAATCGTTCGGCCAGAGCGTAACGGTTGCGTTTGGTGGTGTTCGCGTCGTCCTGTGCACGGACGGCTGTGACGCAAAGCGCCAGTAACAGCAGTATGGATAGTTTTTTCATCGTATGTGTATTAGTTGTTTGCGTCGGAGTCCGAATGGAAGAACTTGTCGAAGAAGAGCATGTGGTACTTCAACGAGTATCTCCAGTAGTCCCAGTTGTGTACGCCCGGGCGCTGGTAGAAATCGTGCGGTATGTGTGCCTCCATGAGCTTGTCGTGCAGGGCACAGTTCACCTCATAAAAGAAATCCTCGGTACCGCAGTCGAAGATGATCTTCAGCGAGTCGGGATTGATCTGGTCGATCATGTTGATGACGGTGTTACGCTCCCAGTTGTCGGGATGCTCGGCCAGAGTGCCCAGACGCTTCGCAATGTTCCAGTTGTCGGGGAAGGGGCGTATGTCGACACCTCCCGAGAGGCTGCCCGCAGCGCCGAAAACGTCCTGATGGCGTATGGCGAGGTAGAGGGCGCCGTGGCCTCCCATCGACAGACCCGCTATGGCGCGGGCCGAGGGCTCGGCCTTGGTGCGGTAGTGCGAGTCGATATATTCGACGAGTTCACGTGCGACGAAGGTCTCGTAACGGTATGTCGGTTCTACCGGACTGTCGTAATACCAGCTGTCGAAGCCGCCGTCGGGCATGACGATAATTACGCCGTAGGTGTCGGCCATGGGGCAGGCGTTGCCCTTCTCGCTCCATGCCGTGTAGTTGTCCCCGTAGCCGTGCAGCAGATAGACCGTACGCAGTGCGTTCATGGTCTGATATCCGTCGGGCAGGGCCACGATGACGGGTATATCCTTGTTCATGGCCTCGCTGTGAACCTTGATCTCCACACGCGTGAAGGCCGTTGCCGCGAGCGTAATGAATAACGCGGCAATTGTCATTAATGTACGTTTCATACGGATGCTTTGAATATTATTGTTTTGGACCTCTTTTTCCTAATGCCGTACGGCTATCTCGATGGGACAACACGTTTTATGGTGCCGTCGTCGTTGAACTCCATGCGGTCGATGCAAACCTCGCGGTGCGTACCCGGACCGTTGGATATGTAGTTACGGTTTATGCGGTGGTAGATTATGTACCACTCGTCGCTGCCCGGGATCTGAAGGATGGAGTTGTGGGCCGTGCCGTATATCTGTTGTGCGGGATCCTGTATGATAACTATCGGGTCCGCAGCCACTTCGATCGGTCCCAGAGGCGAACGTGACGTGCCGTATGCCACGTGGTAGTTTGCGGCGCCCGTATCGTCTACCGACCACATGAAGTAGTAGAGCCCGTTGCGGTAGAATACGTACGGGGCCTCACGATAGGCGTAGTCCTGCAGTGTTCCTCCCTCGGGGGTCATTACGTGCAGTGTGCGCGGCTTTATCGAGAGCATATCCTTGTTAAGTTCGGCCCCTGCCATGTATCCGTTTCCCCAGTATAGATATGATTTGCCCGAGACGGGATCCGTGAATACATCCACGTCGATCTGCTGTCCGTATCCTACGGGCGAATCGGTCACGATAGGGTGTCCTATGTCGGTGAAGGGGCCTGCAGGTGAGTCTGCCACGGCTACGCCTATCTGCTTGCCGCCGCCGGTACGCGGATTGCCGCTGAAATAGAGGAAATATTTGTATTGTCCGTCGATGAGTTTCTCTTCGATGGCGGGAGCCCACGCATTGCCGTCGGCCCACGGCGACTGGCTTCGCAGGTCGAGCGCTACGCCGTCATAACGCCAATTGAGCAGATCGTCGGACGAGAAGACCGTATAGTACCATCCGCCCCAGCCGTCCATACCGTCTGTGGTGGAGTAGATGTAGTAGCGTCCCGTCTTGTTGGAGTAGAGTATCTCGGGGTCGGCATGGAATCCCGTGAGGATGGGGTTTTGGGGCGGTTCGGGCATACCCTCCGGGCGGCCCCAGCGGTCGAACAGTTGCCGCAGCTCGGCTGCCGTGACGGGCATGACGGTGCCGTGGCGCGGATGGAAATCCATGCTTACCTCGTGGTCGATGGCGCGGAACGTACGCAGGTCGTCGCTCTCGGTGAACTGGTAGCGGCCGCGCATATATACGTCGTACATGAGTATGTAGCGGTTCTCGCCGATGAGTTTGAATGTACCGGCACCCTCGACGGCATCTGTCGTCTGCTGCTTGTAGTCGGGCTGCTCCTCCCATTTGCCGGATGTGAGTGATGTAGAGGTTGCCGACTTTATGCCGTTGCCGTTCCCTTCGGTCTTGTAGAAGAGATGGTAGACGCCATCGCGCAGCACGATGTCGCCGTCGATGCACGAGAGGCGGTTCTCGGGTATGAACAGCGGCTTAGGCTCACCCTCCAGATCTGTGAACGAGTCATTGGCATAGGCGTAATATATCACGTCGGGACCGTCGCCGTACTTCATCGACCAGTAGATCATATATTTACCGACCTCGGGATCATAGATCGTCTGCGGAGCCCATACGCGCTTGAGTTTCTCCTGTCCCTCATAGCGTTTCTGCATGTTGACGACCGAATGCGTCCAGTTCACAAGATCGGTCGAGCGCATCAACACCATTGCGCGGTTGGAGTCCCAACCGTTATCCGAGACCATGTCGGTAGCCACCATATAGAACGTGCGCCCGTCTTCGCCGCGCAGGATATGCGGATCACGCATGCCGCCCGTGGAGCTTATCTTCTTGGAGTCGAGCACGGGGCGTCCGCCGTTCAGAGCACGGTAGTTGAAGCCGTCGTAGCTTACGGCAAAGCATATTGCCTCCTGTGAGATATGGTTGCCCGTGAAGTAGACGAACAGGTATCCCGCATAGTCCTTTTCGGTGACGGGATCACTCTTTGGTGTTTGGTTGTCAATGCCGGGTGTGCTTGCCGCGGATGTTATGGCCATGCCGAGCAATAGCATAATTGTGAGCAGAGATCTCTTCATTTGATACAGATGTCTTGGTATATTTAAGTCATGCGAAAAGAGCTTCGACGACACATCACTGCGTACGGTCGTGGCTTATACGTGACAAATATACGAAAAGTCGAGAGCAGGGACAAATAGAAAAACGCAGTTTTTCATATTTGGTTGCGCCAATATAGTGAAAGCCGGCGGCAAAGGTGAATCGGAAACGCCGTTTTCGGAATGGATGATGTCGGGGCGCCTCCCGTATTATCCAAATAAGCGAAAAAAGCTTGCATTATTTTTCTCCGATAGTGTATTAATCGTTATTTTTGCGACAAAAGTTTTTAACGGAAAAAAGAATATCTGAAGATCATGAAAGCGAAAATCATTCTTGCGGCGGTAGCTTTGGCTGCCATTGTTTCGTCATGTGCCGACAACAACAAGACGTCGTTATTCAACGGCAAGGACCTCAACGGATGGGTATGTGTCGTAGACAGTGAAAGCAAGACGCCCGCAAGCGAGGTGTTCGGCGTAGCCGACGGATGTATCCGCATTGCCGGCAAGCCTTTCGGTTATATGCGCACGCACAAGACATACGGAGACTATCAGCTCCATGTCGAGTGGCGATGGATAGGCGAGGGTACCAACAGCGGTATATTCCAGCGTGTACAGAGCGGTGACAAGGTTTGGCCCGAGGCCGTGGAGTGTCAGTTGCAGGCGGGACGTGCCGGTGATTTCGTGATGCTGGGCGGAGCCAAGATCGCCGAAGTGGAGTGTGTGGGCGAGTTCCCCGTCAAGGATCGTGTCGGCGGCGAGTGCGAGAAGCCTGTGGGCGAGTGGAACGAGGCCGACATCACGTGCAAGGGCGGCAAGATCACCGTATATATCAACGGCGAGCTTCAGAACGAGGCAACGTCCGACTATAAGAACGGTTATATCGCCTTGCAGAGCGAGGGCGGCCCGATCGAGTTCCGCAACATATATCTTACGAGCGTAGAGTAAACATCCGTGCAGGATGTGTCTGCGGGGCGGCGAACGCAGTGTCTGCGGAAGCGGGCAGTCGTGTGCCGCGTACTGCTGCATCGTGATAATTTGCATAAGTGGAATCGTTTTATTACATTTGTCCAAAATAACATCTTAACAATAAGGTAAAAACAGAATCGATATGGCAAATTTGAGAGATCTTAAGAAGGAGATCGACTATCGTTTGGAGGAGTTCGTCTTCGATTGCGAGATGGCGATATATTTCCAGCCCTCGAAGGAGGATGCTGTGGTGGAGTTGATGGAGAAGGCCGTGGCACTGCGCAATGCGCTCTATGTCAAGGCTAACAACCCGACCGAACCGCACAATGCATCGCTCGTGCACAAGTATTATGTAGCCATGCGCCGCGATATGGTCTCGTCGTTTGAGAGCCTCTTCGGCGACCTGAGCAAGGTCAACGAGGCCAAGTAGAGGGTGGGGTAGAAGAACGATACCCGAATAACAAACAGCAGGTTTCCCGACGGAAAACCTGCTGTTTCATTTTATCGTATACGCGCCGTTACCGTTGCCCGTAATAATGTTGACGGCCGTATTGCCGTATCGTGACAATATCATTTGCCATCGGCGTGCGTATGGTCGGGGCATCCGTCGCCCTCGTGGTGGCCGAGCACCGTATGCGGTATGTCGCCGTGCGATATGATCTGAATGGGGCAGTTGTAGTTGCGCAGCTGCTCGGGAGTGATGATATTCGAGTCGTGGCGGTGTACGTGGCGGTTTACGCATACGATGGACTTGACGACACTCGACACGGTGCCTATGTCGTGCGTTATCATCACGATAGCCATGCGGCTGTTCAGACGCTGGAGCATGGCGTAAAGTTCGCGGCCGAAGCTGCTGTCGACAAAATTGGTCGGCTCGTCGAGAATCAACAGCCGCGGATCGGATATTATGGCGCGGCACAGCAGCGCCCGCTGCATCTGGCCGCCCGATACTTCTCCTATGGGTTTTGAGGCTATGTCGCCTATGCCGACCTCGTCGAGCAGACTTCTGGCACGGCGCCGATCCTCGGCCCGATATATGCCGAAGAAGCCTTTATCGCTCTGCAGGCCCGACAGGGCTACCTCCTCGATCGAGATCGGGAAACGGCGGTCGAACTGTGATACCTGTGGCATATATCCTATCTTGTAGTGGTTGCCGCAACGCAGTGAGTCGTCTATGGTAATGGTGCCGCTGTGCTCCACGGCGCCGAGTATGGCCTTGGCCAAGGAACTCTTGCCGCCGCCGTTGGGACCGATGACACCTATGAAGTCGTCGACGTAGATGTCGAGATCGACACCCTCCAGAGCCACGTGTCCGTCATACGAGACCCCTACGCCGCGCAGCGATATGAGCGTTCTGTCATGCATGGTGTGATGTCGTTTTGTGTTTTACGTAGCTTTATTGTGCGCCCGTTATGGTTCGTGTGATGTCGAGTATGTTCTGCTCGACATTCTCTGCCATGGGGTCGATCTCGCGGCATTCGACCCCGATGTCGCGTGCCACGACCTCGACGACCGAACGCGGGAATTGCGACTGGTAGAGCAGTGCCGTCACTTTGGCCTCGCGAGCACGGTCTATCAGACGCGCCAACTCCCGAGCCGAGGGTTCCTTGCCGTCGGTCTCGACAGCGATCTGTTCGAGACCGTAGGCACGGGCAAAGTATGTGAGAGCCGGATGGTAGACGACAAAGGCCTTTGTCGGCGAGGCCTCGCACATGGCTCGGCATGTATCGTCCAGATTGCGCAGACGGGCATCGAGCGCCTTATACGTGGCGGTATATTTTGTCGAGTCGGGGTATTGTGTCATGATGGCTTCGTAGGCGTTGCGGGCCATGATCCTCAGTTCGCGCGGCGAAGTCCATATATGCGGGTCTATGCCGTGCGGAAGCCCTTTGGCGGCGGCTGCGCGGCTGCGAGCCTCGGCGGCACGGTCGTGGGAGCATGATCCGGCCATTAGCTCCACGCCGCGGCTCAGGTCCACGAGACGCTCCTTATGTTCCATTCGTGCCAGAAGGGCGTTCTCGAAGTCGATAAGCCCCGTGGCAAATACCATCTGTGACTCGTTCAGGCGTATGTATTGCTTTGGCGTAGGCTCGAATGTCTCGGGGCTGGCGCCTGAGGGCACGAGTACCTCGATGGCAAAATCATCGCCCGTAATCTCGTGGACGAGATATTTCAGGGGCAGAATAGTAACCGTAACCTCCGGTCTGTTGTCTCCGGCGGCCGTGCGGCCCGAACATGAGACTGTAAACAGCGCGGCGACGGCAAGCAGCGACGGCAGGTATCGAGAGAATATCATTGTCGGTAAACGAAAAATCAATTTCGGCCCGTTACGGCCATATCGTGCAAATATACGATATTTTGCCGAAAATACGGGTGCCGATTTGCGAAAAACGGGATGTAATCCCCGTATAGGCGAATGTTTTGACCGCACGTATCATCCGACTCATTATCTGTGTCAATAAAAAATCCGGCCTTCACACGAATGCCGGATAATATTTTATGATATGCGATGGAGCTTAGAGCGTAGTGAGCTTGAAGTTCTTCCACAGCACCTTGATGTTGTTGCCGTCGTGGATCTGGAGCATGATACGGCCCGGGGTGTTGCCGATAAGCTCATCCTCGATCTCGATCATGGGCTCGCCGTTGAGCCACGTCTGAACCTTGTTGCCCTCGACTCTGAGGCGGAGCGTGTTCCACTCGCCCTCCTTTAGGATAGACTCCTTCTCGTCGGGGATCTGTACGAGCCAGCCGCGGCCGTAAGACTCATAGATACCGCCCGTATCGTAGCCCTGAGGCGCAACCTCGCACTGCCATCCGTTGACTATGTTGTTCTTGTAGCCGCCCTCGACGAACGAGTGGAAGAAGAGGCCCGAGTTGCCGTTGGTGACCTGCTTGAACTCTACCGTCAGGTCGAAGTCGTCGTAATACTCGCGTGTGCCGAGATAGCCGTAGCGCAGATCCTCGCCGTTCTCGGTAACGAGGTTGCCCTCCTCATCCACCGATACGCGCATGCTGCCGAAGAGCTCCCAGCCCTTGAGGTCCTTGCCGTTGAACAGGTCGACCGTCTTGCCGGCCTTGCGGGGCAGCTCCTTGATCTTGATATTGCGGAACGATGCGGGGTCGCCGTGGTCCTGAAGGCAGATGACACCCTCGTGAGCCAGACCGTACTCCGTAGCGTCGCCCCACTTGCCGCTGGCCTTCTTGGCGAACCAGTCATCGGTCCAAGCCTCGAACTCGAGGATCTTCTCGCCGTTGAGCCAGTGCTCCACATGGCCGTTGTCGAAGACGATCTTCGAGGTGTTCCACTCGCCGACGGGGTTTACGTGCATCTTGTCATAGTCGGGCAGGTGCATGGCGTAATCCACACCCAGCTTCTGCCACTCCTCGAGTTTGGCGGGGGCATTAACCTCCTCCCAGCCCTCGTTGTCGATGAGCTGATACTCGGGACCCGTTACATAAGGCACGGGGAACTTGGGATTCTCGATTACGTGGTAGAGCATGCCGCTGTTGCCGCCGTGGGTGAGTTTCCAGTCCCATACCAACTCGAAGTTGGCGTATTTCTTGTCGGTTACGATGTAACCCGAGGCGTCGCCGCCCTCACCCGAGGCCTGTATGCAGCCGTCAACCACACGCCAGCCGTTGGTGAGCGAGTCACCGTTGTAGTCGCGCCAGCCGTCGAGGTTCTCGCCGTTGAAGAGGAGCTGCCAGCCGTCGGCCTCCTCGGCAGCGGTGAGCGTGTTGTGCTGCTGGCACGATGTCGCAACTGTGGCGAATGCCGCCGCAACTGCAATCAGGGATAGAATTTTCTTCATAGTGTTTATTGTTAAAGTAGTTGTGTGCTGTTGTATGCGGTTTATCCTATCTTTTGTGCTATGAGCCTTGCCTTGAGCGAGTATGAACCGTCGCTAAGGTCGCATACCTCGAGTATGAGGCCCTCGAGTCCGTCGGTCGTATTGATGCCTTCAACGTGGTAGGGCAGACGGTCCGTGTACCATGCCTGCCACGTGCGCCCGTTGAATGACGCCTCGGCGCAACGGCAATCATAACCCATGATGCGGCGCGTATCGCCCGTGTCGTGCCATACGGCGAGTGCGGTGCCGTCGGTGACGAAGATATCTTCGGGCCGGATGCCGGCAGGGTGGTACGATCCGTCGAAGCGGCGCATGGCTAAGGTACGTTTGCAAGCAGACTTGGCGGCGAATGCCCCTTTGCCGTGGGCGATGTATGTGGTGTCGACTTGCAGATGCAGGAAATCACTCTCTCCGTGGTTGTTCCGCTCATATATCACGTCGAGCGTCGAAGGCTGGATATTTGTCATGGCGGCAGGAGTGACGGCGGTGAAGCGCCCTGCACCGTAATTTGCACGGTATGTGTATGAGAAAAACGCTGTCACGGCGATGGCTACGAGCAATGTGCTTATATGTCGAATCGAAATCTTCAATTTTTCGTCTTGTTAGGCCGCGCACAAGCGGGCAATACTCTTCCGATACAAAAATATAAAAATAAAACTGAAAATGCGCGTTATGCTGCTCTTTATTGACCTGTTTTATATCGAAAACGTGCTTCTTTCGCGGATAAATTCATATCTTTGAAAAAACTCAATCTCCATGAACCGCGAAAAAGCCATCCATACGATGACATATAATTCTCCGTGCGGGGATCTTCTTCTCGGCAGTTGCGAGGGGGCGTTGTGCTTGTGTGACTGGGCGTCGAAGCCCAAGCGTGCTGTGACGGATGCCATGATACGGCGTCTTTCGGAGGCGGAGTATATCGCCATGCCGTCCGAGGTGACGCGTCTGGCAGCGCGGCAGCTGGATGAATATTTTGCCGGTCGCCGCAGGTATTTCGATGTACCTTTGCGCATGTTCGGAACCGAGTTCCGGCGACGTGTGTGGCAGGCGATAGGGGAGGTGCCTTACGGTGATACGATATCATACGGCGAATTGGCCGAACGTGTGGGTGACAGTCGTGCCGTGCGTGCAGTCGCCGCCGCCGTAGGGGCCAATCCTGTTTCGATATTCGTTCCGTGCCACCGCATTGTCGGGCGTGACGGCGCTTTTGTGGGTTATGCAGGTGGTTTGGAGGCAAAACGTCGGCTGTTGGAGTTGGAGGGCGCGGATGTAAGGCGGCAGGGTAGACCGGCCGCTGAAGGGATAATATATACTGCGAGTATGAAATAAACAGATGAAAAGTATGAAAAGCGAAAAGGAGAAGATGCTCGGCGGCGAGATTTACGATTGCGGTGATGATGCGCTTCAGCGCCGTTGGCATGAGGCAAAACGGCTGCAGGCGGAGTATAATGCGACGGCTTCGGACGATGCCGAGAGGCAGGCGGCGCTGTTGGACAGGCTTCTCGGGTCGCGTGGCGAGGATGTGTCGATCGCCGCGCCATTCTTTGTAGACTATGGCGAGAATATATATCTTGGCCGCAATGTGGAGATAAATATGAACTGCGTATTTCTCGACTGCAACAGGATCACGATAGGGGATTACAGCGGCATCGGCCCCGGTGTGCATATATATACCGTATTCCATCCGACCGATCCCGACGAGCGCCTCTCGCCCGAAGGCCGTTTCTGGAGGTCGCGAACGGCGCCCGTGACCATCGGACGCAACGTATGGATTGGCGGCGGTGCTATTGTCCTGCCCGGTGTAACCATAGGTGACGGGAGCACGATAGGTGCCGGCAGTGTCGTCACGCACGACATCCCGCCGCGGTGTATCGCCGTGGGTAACCCGTGCCGTGTGATACGCCGACTGTGATGCCGGGTTGAAGCGGGTGGATGTGCTTGGTCTCGGTATATGTTATGTAAACGGTAGGAGATAGTTGCTTATGAATCAGCCTTTGCCCTATTTTGTCTTTGTCGCGGGAGTTGCCGCAGCGGTAGCATGCGTTGTTGCGCTGTTTTTCGTGGCATATCGCAGAAACGCCAAACTGCGCGACATGGCCCGTTTCGTTGTTTCGCCGACGGAATATTCTATGCGGGATCTTAAGATCGGAAGCGTATTGATGTCGTGTTTCTGGTTTCTTGTGGTCAAGTTCTCAGTGACGGCAATATATCACTTTGTAGATATAGGTGTGTTTAACGCCGTCACACCCGACAGCAGTGTCGGCACTGCGCGAAACTATCTGCCGCTGTGGGTTGTCATTCTGATGCCTCCCGTATTGGAGGAGACGGCTTTCCGTCTGCCCCTGAGACGCAAACGACTGTACGTAACGTTGGGTGCGGCCGCGATTACCTTTATCGTATCGGCCTTGGCAACATCAACGGCGGTCTACAGCCTGTCGTGGCCGCGACTTGCGGCATGTGTTGTTGTGGCGTTGATATTTTGGCTGCGCGGCTATAAAAGCGATTTGCAGTGTATTTCTGAGCCTGACCCCATATTGTCATGAATGATCTCCGGCACAGCTAATCGTATGGCATGTTGCGGATTATGAATGTGGCGTATTTATATGTGTGTGCGATCGTGATTGTTATGATGCATGTAGCGCACAAGAATAGACATACGCTTGACGGGGGGGATGTTGACAGTACATCTTAATATTCCCATCTATAATTTAACATAATGGAAATATTACGTCAAGAGCGGCGAGCGAGTCAGAGAGAGGATAAGACATGGACGTAATGATCTGATAAGCGCTCCTAGAATGCATTTCAGCACACGCATACCCAAACAGATGCTCTGTATGGATTAATGTATGTATCGGGATTTGCAACTACGTCCGGTGATATTTCTTTTAGCCGGAGAGTTTGACCGTGTAAATATTTTATTGGAAGATCATTCTGTCGGCTTAATACCTCATTTATTATAAAGGAGGTTTCTGTGGGTGCGGTGCAATTTTCGGGAACTGTCACTCTTTGAAGGCTTGCAGCCAAAATATTTTTACTTCAGACTGCAAAACTCGCCTTTTACTTTCGACTAACTTCCGACTCCCGGACTCGCCAGCCGTGATTTTCTTATTTGCTTAGGCAACTGCTGTTAGTTAGTCAATGAAATTACACTTAATTTTTGCCGGATAATTATGTTAAATTTTCTTTCGGTTTTTCTGTCAACTGTATTGTCAACCTATTGGCCTTTGACTGGGCAAATAATGTATCATGGAATCCGCATCGGCCGTGGGTCTGTTGTTCCGACGCTGCCTTGGCCATCGCTTTCGGCCCGGCTATTTCGACGGATTGTAACTTTCAAAGGTGTGGTCGTCGTACAATACGATTATGCGTTTCACATTGCCGTGCTTCTGCACGTCCGTCACTGCTGACACGACTTCCGTGGGCGTTGCCGGTGTGTGCGGTTCGTCGACTATCTGTCGTGTGTTGTCGGGCTGCGTCGCCGTATCGTAATTATGCGGAGTGTCGGCAAAGAGTTGCGGTATGGGTTGCGTCGCCGGTGAATTTGCTGCCGCGGCAGAATCCGCAGTGTCGCGATACATCGGCCCCTGATCAAGCAGCAGCCAATCGGGGTTGATGGTAGGAAATCGTCGGAGTATCTTTTGCACGAAATCGAAGCTCGGCTTATTTCGCCCCGACAGTATGTGGGATATTCCCGAGGGTTGTATGCCTAACAACTCAGCGAGTCGGCTGGATGTTAACCCTTCACTTCGCATTAAACTGAGCAATTTTTCACGCATAACGAATGTTTTTACAAATATAACAGCTTTTTCATTTGTAAACAAATAAATCTGTACAGATGTAAATGTAAACATTGTGACGAAAATGTTTACAACCGTAACATTTGATATTAGGTTAAAATAGCAGCACGTTTATTGTTAAACACACGCTTTATATGATTATATATAACTCTATTATAATACTGCATTTGTATTGTTTTATACCTCGTATATGGATTACAGTCGGCATATACCTTCAAACCGCTCTACATCATAGATGTATAACTTTATATAAAATTGGTAAATAGCTGGTTTTCAGTGTATATATGTCGCAGAATTCAAGGCTTTAATCTTGGGTATCCAGCACCACTTCTACCCTATTACGATACTTCGTGCTTCAGTTACAAGCGTAACAGTTAACATCGCAGATTGTTGATGATATCTTTACGATAGTAAATATAGTCATGAATTACATTTGTAAACAGTTTGCTTATAATTACAAATGTAAATTGTAATTAATTCGAATGATTGATTTTTTCTTTCAGCTTTCCCGTTGTATGTTCACATTTGTTAATTCCATTTTCGGCGCGCACATTATGTTAAAAAATAAAAGCAGAGTAACATGCGATATGCTACTCTGCTTTTAATCAATGATATACCCTTCCTACTTTTCGGGCTCTGCCGAGATTGTCTCGGCTATTTTTGCGAACTCCTCTGGTGTAAGTTTGAGCTTTTCTGCGCTGAAATCGACATCTTTCTCGCTGTTCATGGGCATAAGGTGTATGTGCGCATGCGGAACCTCGAGGCCGAGCACTACCATTGCCACCTTTTTGCATCCTGAATAGCTGCGTATTTTGTGCGCTACCTTCTTTGCGAATATTGTCATACCGGCAAGGGTTTCGTCGTCGAGATCGAACAGATAATCGACCTCTTTCTTGGGTACGACAAGCGTATGTCCCTTTGCAAGCGGATTGATGTCGAGGAATGCGTAGTAGTTCTCGTCCTCGGCAACCTTATAGCTGGGAATCTCCCCTGCTATGATCTTTGAAAATATTGTTGCCATGTGTTTATGTTTTATTGGTATTTTTCGCTGTATGATCTTGTGCTGTCTGACTTTATGTAAAAAAGCTTAAGTGTCGGTAGGTCAGTATATTGTCTGCTTTCAACTTGGATGCGGCAGCTGCTTGTCAATATTCTTCGTATTTTGGTTTCAGGATCTCCGAATATATTACGGCACGCTCCATATCGAACTCTTCGATTATACGCTCCAATTCATTGTCGCTGTGGTGTGCAGGAGTTTCGGCGGAACCTTTGCGCAATTGCTGTGTTTGTATTGCGGACGCCTTTTGCTGCTGTTGTCTGCGTGTTGCCTGTGCCATTGCTTGGTTGCGGTGCGACGTGTCGCGTGCAGATGTCTCCGCCGTGCTGCGTATATGTTTTTTCGGCTCTGCGTTCTGTTGCTGCGATGCTGTACTTTGTGCCGCAGGGCGCGTCACAGGCGCTGTACCGGCAGAGTCGGCTGAGGGTTTGCGCACGGGCGGCTGAGGCATGGGCATGGCTGTGGGACGCGGAGCGGCTGGATGCTCCTCGCCGCGGCCGAAGATCTCCTCAAGGTGTTTCTGCAGCACGTCACGCGGCTGCTCCTCTTCATCCGAGTCCGTCTGCGGGCGCCGTTTCGTGTTCTTCTGTGTAAGTGATATCACGGCTCCCACGATGAGCAGTATGATCCATATATTGTCCATCGGCGGTTAATTTAGTACTCGTTTTACGGTCTCCATACCCTTTATTCGTCGCAGGCGCTCCAGCAGGGCGTTAAGGCTCTCGGCGTCGCGCACGTAGAGGCTCAATGTCCCTTCGAATATTCCGTCATGCGACTGTATGTTCACCTCGCGCATGTTGATGCTGAAGTCGTTGGTGACGACATTGGCTAGATCCAGCAGCAGTCCCATGCGGTCGATGCCCAGAATCTCGATCTTCGACAGCGGCGAGAGTTTCTTGCACTGTGACCACTGTATCTCCTCCTTCATGATGCACTCGCCGTGTTGCGAGGCCAGACGGTTGAGTTCGTCGCACGAAGCCTTGTGTACGATGATCTGGTGCGTTATGGGGTCTTTGAATCCGACGACGCTGTCGCCCGGGATGGGTTTGCAGCAGTCGGCTATGACAAAGGTCGGGGACTCCTGATTGTTATCCTGCTTGTCGGACTCTTTCTGCTCTTGTGTCGTGTCGGCATCGTCATCCGTATCATCGTCGTTGCTCTTGATAAAGAGAGTCCAGAATTTGAGCAGTTTGTTCTTGGAGTTCGACTTGACCACCTTCTCAAGGTTGTCGAGCGAGACGATCCCGGCCCCGATCTTGGTGTAGAGTTCCTCCTTGTTGCTGCTGTCGTAGGCGGCGATGAGCTTGCGTATGACGCGACCGTTGGGGTTGATGTTCAGCTCGGCGAGCCGCTCGTCGAGAATCTTCATGCCGCGCTGTATGTTGTGCTCCTGCTCGCGCTTCAGGTAGCTCTTGATGGCCTGCTTGGCCTTTGACGTGAGTACGAACTCCAGCCACTCGGCCTTCGGCTTTGACGAGTCCGACGTGATGATCTCCACCTGATCGCCCGTATTGAGCTGTGTGGTAAGGGGCATGATCTTGTGGTTGATCTTGGCGCCTATGGCCGTGTTGCCGATCTTTGTGTGCACGTCGTATGCGAAGTCGAGCGCCGTGGCTCCGTACGGCAGCCGCCGCGCTTCACCCTTGGGGGTGAATACCGCCACCTCGGAGGTGTAGAGCGAGAGCTTGAAGTTGTCCAGAAAATCGACCGCATTCTCCGTCGGGCTGTCCAACGCCGCGCGTATCTTCTTGAGCCACTTGTCGAACTCGTCCTCGTCGTGCGAGATGGTGGCGTGTTTGTATTTCCAGTGTGCGGCAAATCCCCTCTCGGCGATCTCCTCCATGCGCTGTGTGCGTATCTGCACCTCGACCCAGATGCCGTCGGGACCCATTACGGTCGAGTGCAGAGCTTCGTAACCGTTGGCCTTGGGTATGCTGATCCAGTCGCGCAGGCGGTCGGGTTTGGGGGTGTAGATGTCGGTTATCGACGAATATATCTGCCAGCACTGCGTCTTCTCCGACGGGAACTCCAGCGGCTGGAAGACGATGCGTATGGCAAACAGGTCGTATATCTCCGAGAACGGTATCTGCTTGCGCATCATCTTCGTCCATATCGAGTAGACGCTCTTGACGCGTCCCGAGATCTCGTATTTGATGCCGTTGCGGTCGAGCGCCGCCGATATCGGGGCGCAGAACTTGCGGATGTACTCCTCGCGTGCGGCCGAGGTCTCGTTTATCTGGCGTGTGATCTCCTCGTACTCCTTAGGAAAGCGGTACTTCATGCAGAGATCCTCCAGTTCGGTCTTGATGGCATAGAGTCCGAGACGGTATGCCAGCGGCGCGAAGAGGTAGATCGTCTCGCTGGTGATCTTGATCTGCTTGTTCTGAGGCATGGAGCCCAGTGTACGCATGTTGTGCAGACGGTCGGCGATCTTGATCAGTATGACTCGCACGTCGTCCGAGAGCGTGAGCAGCACCTTGCGGAAATATTCGGCCTGAAGCGAGGTATCGGCATTGAATACGCCCGACATCTTGGTCAGACCGTCGACCATCGTTGCGATCTTGTGGCCGAATATGTGTTCTATGTCTTCGACCGTGTAGTCGGTATCCTCCACCACGTCGTGCAGCAGCGATGCCACGACCGACTTGACGCCGAGGCCGATCTCGTCGACGACGATTTTTGCCACTGCGATCGGATGCAGGAGATACGGCTCGCCCGAACGGCGCCGTACCCCCTGATGAGCCTCTTTGGCAAGGAAGAATGCTCGTTTGATGAAGTTCCAGTCCTCATCCTTCTTGCATATCTTCTTGCACGATTCTACCAGATCGGCCCATTTACTCTCGATGAGTTTTTCATCCTCCGCAGTATAGTTCATATCGACTATTTTTGAGTTTTCATCGCTTCGCGCACCTTGGCTTCGATCTCGTCGCAAAGCTCCTTGTTGTTCTTAAGCAATTCCTTTACCGCATCGCGTCCCTGACCGATTTTTTGGTCTCCGTACGAGAACCACGATCCGGCCTTGCGGATGACGCCGTAGTCGACGCCGAGGTCTACGATCTCGCCTATCTTCGAGATACCCTCGCCGAACATGATGTCGAACTCGGCCTTCTTGAACGGGGGTGCCACCTTGTTCTTGACGACCTTGACCTTTGTGCGGGTACCGAGCTGCTCCTCGCCGTCCTTGATGATCGAGGCGCGGCGGATGTCGATACGTACACTGGCGTAGAACTTCAGCGCGTTACCTCCGGTTGTGGTCTCGGGGTTGCCGTATACGACGCCTATCTTGTCACGCAGCTGGTTGATGAATATGCAGACGGTCTTGGTCTTCGAGATGCTGGCCGTGAGTTTGCGCAGCGCCTGCGACATGAGGCGTGCCTGAAGTCCCATCTTCGAGTCCCCCATCTCGCCCTCGATCTCGGCCTTGGGCGTAAGTGCCGCTACGGAGTCGATGACGATGATGTCGATGGCGCTCGAACGGATCAGCGAGTCGGCTATCTCGAGCGCCTGCTCGCCGTTGTCGGGCTGCGATATGAGCAGGTTGTCGACATCGACACCGAGTTTCTGGGCGTAGAAACTGTCGAAGGCGTGCTCCGCGTCGATGAAGGCCGCAATGCCTCCCGCCTTCTGCGCCTCGGCTATGGCGTGTATGGCCAGTGTCGTCTTACCCGACGACTCGGGACCGTAGATCTCGATGACGCGGCCCTTGGGGTACCCGCCCACGCCGAGCGCCATGTCGAGCGTTATGGAACCTGTGGGTATTACCGGGACGTCGGTCACCGAGTCGCTGCTCATACGCATGATCGATCCCTTGCCGAAGTCCTTCTCTATCTTCTCCATCACCGCGTTAAGCACCTTGAGCTTATCGGGGTTGATCTGTGCTTTTTCAGTTGCCATATATAAGTCGTAATGTTATTCGTTTTTGTCCAATTCGTTTATAATCTGAGTGTAGTGGTTTTTCGTGTCGACCTTCTCGAAGATGCGGTTGATGCGGCCCTGCTCGTCGATTATGAATGTCGTGCGGGCCACGCCCATATATTTGCGTCCGTACATCGACTTCTCGACCCAGACGCCGTATGCTTCGCATATTGCGTGGTCGGTGTCGGCCAGCAGCGTGAAGTTCAGTTCGTGCTTGTCGCAGAAGTTGCGGTGCGAGCGTTCGCTGTCGGGACTGACGCCGATGATGCGGTAGCCCCGGCGGGCGAGTTCGGCCTTGCCGTCGCGCAGACTCTTTGCTTCGAGCGTGCAGCCCGAAGTGTTGTCCTTGGGGTAAAAATAGAGTATCGTACGCGTTCCTTTCAGGTCGGCAAGCGATAGAGTTTCACCGTCTTGCGTGCGGGCTGTGAAGTCGGGGGCAATGTCTCCCGCCTTGAGTTTGGTCATAACAGCGAATTTTATAGGTTACAATAATCCAAAGTTACATAATTTTCCGTGAATACCGAAATTTCGCGTCCGTTTTTTAATCCCACATCATGACGGTCTGTACCTGCCGGTCGAACTCCTCCTGCGAGGTGTTGAGACGTTTGTGGCATGCCGGACAGCGTATCGGACGCTCCATCTCGACGTAACTTTCACACCCTACGCAGCGCGGCAGCATCCCGAAAGACTGATCCTCGCAGTAATCGAACTCCGTGTTGCAGTGTTGGCACCTGATTTTGTAAGCGATTCCCATGGTCGTAAGTTTTTAGCGGTTATACATTCGTTTTCCTTGTTTCATGATACAAAGTAACGGATGCTGTGTGACAACTTGTGACACATGGAATTTTTTCACGATTTTTTTTTGTGTCGGATTTTTGCGAGAGGTATGTTTTGACGTCGCAGAATAGGGGTTGTAGAAAAATCAAGCGCGCCTGCTTTGAATATGAGAGCCTGTTGATATGGTTGTGTTTGAGGAAGATATCTTGAGATGTCTTGAGATATCTTGATGATGGGGCTGCTATTCGGCATGTTGCGCACTGCCGTCGGCAGACGGGGCTTTTGCTTCTGCGGCATTATTTTCCGAGGCAGCACCGGCGGCTGCAGGCCAGTAACGGCGCACGTATGTTTCGATATATTGCTTGAAATCGGGTGAATCGACAATCTCCATGTCGTCCATAAGCCCTACCGTGAAACGGGCTGCGCCGGCATAGTCGGCGACCTCGGTGTCGAGCATCCAGCGGCCGTCTGCCATGGGCGTTACATACTTTTCGGCCAATGGATACTCCTCCAGCAGGAGATTGCGCGCCATGATACCCATGGCGAGGCGTATGTGCAGCCGTTTCTGGCCGTTCATGCGGAAGATGTCGACGAAACCCTTTACATGGTCAGCCTCGTGCTGCCATGAAGCATCGGTTAATGCAACTGATCCTATGCGCGCCAATTTGAATAACTTACATACGTTGTCATCTGTGTCGTAACACCACACCTGCACATAGTTTGTCGTAAAGGCGAATGGCTCGACATGACGGTCTCTGACGGCCGAGCCGTGGGCCGAGCGATAGTCGCGCAACACGGCCTGCCGCTTCTGCTCGATGGCCTCCACAAGGTTGCGGACATTGGCTGCGTTGCCGCCGCGGACGATGGTGTCGGCCAGAATCTTGTTGTCGTAGACCGAGTAGAGCTTGCGTTTGAGGTTCTGTTTCAGAAGGTTCGTGTCGTCGATGCTCTCTATTGCGCGTTTGAGTATGACGGCCTCCTCCTCGGTGAAATGTACCAGCTGCGATATATCCTTGAAGTGCGGCGACTCCTTGTCGAGGCGTATTATGCCGTCATTCTTCTTGATGACGAAGCCCGCATCGCGGAATGTGTCGATATACCGGTAGACCGTACGGCGCGACATGCCCAACCGCTCGGCGATGTCGTCCACCGTGTAGAGCGTGTTGGCCGTAAGCATCTTCATCAGACGCAGCATGCGCTCAATCTTGGGTTGGTCCATCCTTAGGAGAGGGGTTGTGGCCGTAGTCGGCAACGTATTTATTTATAATCTGTTCGATATCGTCATCGCCCGCGTCGATGTTGTTCAGCACTACGGCGCACGGCGATCCGACCAATGCCATGTCTGCCTGCATCAGTTTGCGTTTTATGGCGCTGTCACCCTGCCGCTCGATGAATCGCAGCGGATCGTACAGCTGTATGACGAGCATGCGCTCGTTGCCTATCTGTATGGTGTCAATATTCGATATATCGCTCCATTTAAGGGTAAAACTGCCGTTTGACGTGGGGCTTACCATTAGCGTTGATGGTGTCAGCATGAGAGCCTCGCGGCGGAAGGTGCCGCGCAGGAAGTTGTACAGGCCGATGATGAAGCACAGGCCGAAGAATGCCACGCCGATATACCCTATCACCTTGGTTACGATGCCCGCCGGAATGGTTGTGACATAAAACGATGCGGCGATCATCACAGGTGCCGCGACGAATGTTATGAGCATCATCCGCAGCGTTTTGTAATAATATATACGGTTCATGGCATTTATGATGTTTGTCGGGTTACGTCCTTGGCGGCGGGTCTATAATCCGAGCTCCTCGTCTATGAGTATCACGGTGATGCGACCCTTCGGATGGCATTTGTGCAGTATGAGCCGTTCGTTGCAGATGCGTTGCGGCGACGAGCAGTCATGGCAGCGTCCCGTCACGGCACACGGGGTCTTGAAGCCCTCATGTCGGGCGACATTTCGCGGGGCGGCTATGTCGCGTATGCGGGCGTAGGCATCCTCCTGCGTGGCGACGATCTTGTTGCGGCCGGCCACGAGCACCACCTTGCGCGGGCCGAAGGCTATGGGGGCTATGCGGTTGCCGATCATGTCGAGCCAGTGCAGCGACCCGTCCTCGCATACGGCGTTTATGCCCGTGAGGAAGAGTCCGCACGTAAGGGCCGCGCGGCGGCGTTCGATGAGGTCGCGGAACGGTACGCCCGGCTCAAAGGTGTCGATGAAGGGTATCTGAGTCTGCCCGCGCAGCCACGCTACTGTCCCCGTGGCGTAGAGCGTCATCGAGTCGCCGAATGAGATGCTGGCGGGTGCGGTCTGGTCTATGATTGAGCGGATAATCTCTCCGGCCTCGGCGGCCTCGGCGGCCGTGCGAACGTCAAATCCGTTGCGTGTCAGGGCTTTGATGCAGCGTTCTGCGGTCTGGTTTGTCATCTTGTCTATGGATTTAAGGTTGTTTTGGCTGTGGCGTCGCAACGTCTCGCCTTGTTTCCGGTGTCGTTACGGATGGCATTGTCAGCAACGTATTGCGACAACGTGTCGTCGGCTGAGGAACCGTTACTTGCCGAGGATAAGTTTCTCGATCTCCTCGATCTGGCTCTTGAAGACCTTGTCGGTCTCGATCATGTTGGTGACGGCCTTGCACGAGTGCAGCACCGTTGCGTGGTTGCGGCCTCCGATGGCGGCGCCGATGGCGGCAAGCGGCGACTTGGTGTGCTGCTTGGCCAGATACATCGCTATCTGACGGGCCTGTGCCACCTCGCGCGTACGCTTCGACGAGTTGAAGCTCTCCTCGTCGATGTTGAAGTAACGGCATACGGTCTCGGTGATGTGCCCTATCGAGATCTCCTTCTGGTTGAGCTGTACGTAGACCTTGAGCACCTCCTTTGCCAGCGAGGTCGATATGCGGCGGCCGAGGAACGAGGCGTTGGCCACGAGTGATGACATGGCACCCTCGATCTCGCGGATGTTTGCCGAGATGTTTTCAGCCAGATAGTTCACCACCTCGTCCGAGATGTTGACATTCATGCGCTGCGCCTTGGCGCGGATGATCTTCACCTTGGTTTCGTAATCGGGGGTGTCGATCTTGGCCGAGAGTCCCCACTTGAAACGCGTAAGGAGTCGCTGCTCGATATCCTTAAGCTCGACGGGAGGCTTGTCGGAGGTCAGGATGAGCTGTTTTCCGGCCAGCTGCAGGTGGTTGAATATGTTGAAGAAGGCGTTCTGCGTACCGGCCTTGCCCGTAAGTTCCTGAATGTCGTCGATGATCAACACGTCGATCATCTGGTAGAAACGTATGAAGTCGGTAATCTCGCCGTTCTTGTATGCTGTCTGGAACTGCGCCTGAAACTTGTTTGTCGAGACGTAGAGCACCTGCAGTTCGGGATGGCGTTCGCGCACGTCGTGACCTATGGCCTGCACGATGTGCGTCTTGCCCAGACCCGAGTCTCCATATATATATAAGGGGTTGAACGGCGACGATCCCGGCGTGAGCGCCACGGTCATGCCGGCCGAGCGAGCCAGACGGTTGCATTCGCCCTCGATATGTGTGGCGAATGTGTAGTTGGGGTTCAACTGCGGGTCGATGGTGATCTTCTTCAGGCCGGGTATGACGAAGGGGTTCTTGATGTTGGCCGTATCTGTGCGAGTGTTGAACTGCGATATGGCCGTGGTGTCGGCCGTAGCCGATACGGGCATCTTCTCCTCGACGCTGGGCACGGCGTAGAACAGACGTGTCTGCTGGCCGTAGATCTGATAGATGATCTGCGAGAAGAACTTGAGGTAGTTCTTCTCTATATGTGTGACATAGCTCTCGTTGGGGACCTTCAGCCGGAGGTTTGTCCCGTCGAATTCGAGGGGTATGATGGGTGCGAACCACTTTGAGAACTCCTCCTGCGAGGTCTGTTCCTTGATACGGTTCAGGCACGCCTGCCATACGTCGTTATTTCTTCGAGAGTCGATCATCGTCACAACAAAAAGTCGGTTTTGTTCGTTATCCAAGCAGAAGATTCATCTTTCGAAAGAGACGATTTTAACCCTTGCGGTACCTCATGGGAACCGCTTGTCGTCAAGTCGCAACGTTCGGGATGAGTTCTTTGTTCGGCACCACAAAGTTGTGAATAAATTTGTTAAAATAAATTGCCGACGCTATTGTTTTTTATTTTTTTTTATATATAGATTATCGGGGCTTTTTTGCCCCCTCCATTTTAAGTCTCTGATATTGAATATTCGAAAAAAAAGCACTACTTTTGCATATCAGAAATCGGTATAACCCGATCCTTAATTATAACTAAACCTTATAGAAAGATGGCAGATCAATTGGATGCAATCGTAATGTCAAAAGCCCGGAAATGGCTCGACGGCGATTATGACGAAGCTACGAAAAAACAGGTCAAGTATCTGATCGATAACGATAAAAAGGAGTTGACCGAGAGTTTCTACAAGGATCTCGAGTTCGGTACGGGCGGCCTGCGCGGCATCATGGGCGTGGGTACGAACCGTATGAACATCTACACGGTGGGCACCGCTACGCAGGGCCTTGCGAACTACCTTAAGAAGAACTTCGCGGGCGAGGCGATACGTGTTGCCGTGGCGCACGACAGCCGTAACAATTCGCGTATGTTTGCCGAGCGTGTGGCCGATATTTTCGCCTCGAACGGCTTCCATGTATACCTGTTCGACGCGCTGCGTCCCACACCCGAATTGAGCTTCGCTATACGCCAGCTCAAGTGTCATTCGGGCGTTGTCATAACGGCCTCGCACAACCCCAAGGAGTATAACGGTTACAAGGCCTATTGGACGGACGGCGCACAGGTGACCGCCCCGCATGATACCAACATCATAGCCGAGGTCGAGAAGATCACCGACAACTCGCAGGTGAAGACCGGAGCCAACGCATCGAATATCGAGATTTTGGGCGAGGACTTCGACCGCATATATCTCGACCGTATCAAGCACGACGTGCAGCTCTCGCCCGAGAGCGTGGCCAAGTATCACGACATGAAGATCGTCTACACGCCTCTGCACGGCGCCGGCATGCGTCTTGTTCCGGCATCGCTGCGCAATTTCGGGTTCACCAATATAATAATGGTACCCGAGCAGGCCGTAATCGACGGCAACTTCCCCACTGTCGAGTCTCCGAATCCCGAGGAGCGCAAGACCATGTCGATGGCCATAGATCTGGGTCGTCGTGAGGGTGCCGATCTGGTGCTTGCGACGGATCCCGACTCGGACCGTATAGGTGTTGCGCTGCGTAACGGCAAGGGTGAATATGTATTGTTGAACGGCAACCAGACTCTGGTGCTGCTGATGAGCTATCAGCTGACTCGCTGGGCCGAGCGCGGCGAGCTGGACGGCAACCAGTATGTTGTCAAGACGATCGTGACGTCGCTTATGGCAAACGCCGTGGCCGACAGTTTCGGCGTCAAGTGCTACGACTGCCTTACGGGATTCAAGTACATTGCACGTATTATCCGTGAGAATGAGGGCAAGACCAAATTTATCGGCGGCGGCGAGGAGAGCTTCGGATACCTTGCCGGCGACTACGTTCGCGACAAGGATGCCGTATCGGCCTGTTCGCTGGCTGCGGAGGCTGCGGCATGGGCGAAGGATACGATGGGCCTGACGCTCTTCGAGTGGCTGCAGCAGCTCTATGTCAAGTACGGATTCTATCGCGAGGGTCTGGTGTCGGTCGTGCGCAAGGGCAAGGATGGCGCCGACGAGATACAGCGTATGATGGTCGCCTACCGCGAGAAACACCCGACGCATCTTGCAGGCTCGGATGTTGTGACGGTACGCGATTACAAGACCCTCGAGGAGCTGGATGTACGTACGGGCACGCGCAAGCCTATCGATCAGGAGTCGAGCAACGTACTGCAGTGGATCACGGCCGACGGTACGATCGTATCGGTACGTCCGTCGGGTACGGAGCCCAAGATAAAGTTCTACTTCGGCGTGAAGGAGCCGCTCAAGTCGGTTGATGAATACGATGCGGTGCTGGAGGCTCTGGATGCCAAGATCGAGCGCATCAAGCAGGAGCTGAAACTCGTATAGTTCAAGTATATGAGCCTATATATTGGCGGCTGCCCTTTTACGGGCGGCCGCCTTTTGTTTGTATGAATCCGGATTGCGCATAAAAACAATTTCGGCAGAGTTTTTTACAAACTCTGCCGATATGTTCTTTGCAGCCAAGACCGCCGTATGGGGAAAGTCTATTTGCAGATGAACTTGACGATCTTGCCGTAACCTTTTTCGTTGGGATGCAGTCCGTCGCGGAAGCAGCTTTCGTCGATCTTGCCGTCGCGGCCCATAAGCGCGCTGCCGGCATCTATGAGGGTAATACCCAACGGCTTGAGTGCCTCGGATATGGCCTTGTTGGCCGAAGCGACGCGCTGCTCCATATCACGGCGCGGAAGTATGGCCATCACCTTGAGTTCGGCATTGGGCTGACGATCGCGTATGGCCTTGACAAGGTGCACCATGCCGCGTGCTATCTCGGCATCGTCATCACGCCAGAGGTTGTTGGTACCTATTGCCAATACTATTTCGCGTGCCTCGAATCCGTCTAACTCGCCGTGATATACGCGCCACAATACGTGCTCGATACGGTCGCAGCCGAATCCGAGATTGCGGAAGCCGCGCGGTTCCATATATTTTTTCCAGCTCTCGGGCCCGCTCTGCAACTTGGCCAAAGGCTCTCCGCCCCAGTAGTTTATGATCGAGTTGCCGATGATAAGGCGCTCTGGCGCGTCGGCCTCATTCATCGTAAGGATCTGGGTGTGACGCTCGCGCCATTCGTACATGAAGGGCTCGCCGCGCTGCGTCACGGGATGTGTCGTGACGGTGTGTCCCGACGGCTCGTGCAGCATCTCCCGCAACAAGGTTTCGTATGCGTCGGCTATGCTCTGCATGCCCAGATCGGTCAGGTGTACGTTGTCGACTGTGCCGTCCGACGGTATGTTCATCTGCTGTGGCGTGAGGTAACGCACGTTGTCTATGCCTTCGGCCTCAAGCTGTCGGAGAGATTCGCGTCCCGCCTCATCCATTTTCTGCTGCATGGCTGCATGGTTCTCGCTGAGCGGAGCGTTCGGGTAGCCGCTGAAGGCGGCGATGATGATCGGCGTGGCGGGATGTTGTGCGTGCAGCGACCGCACGGCATCCACTGTAAGGCGTACGACTTCATCCTTGTCGCGCCCGACAAGGTTGGGATAGCAGTCGAGAATGTATGCCGCGGCGTCGATCTTCCCCATCATCTCGATTATGGGCTTGTCGAGGTGTCCGTTTCCGGAGAATCCGAGATTTATGACGGGACGGTCCATCTTGCGTTCGAGGATGTTTGTCCACGCCATTGCCGGGCGCGAGGCGCATCCGCCTTGGGCTATCGAGGTGCCGTAGGCAACGATGGGTTTCTCCTTGCGGCGGGGCACGAACTTGAGCGACGAACCTTGCGGTATGCCTATCTCGAGCCATTTTACAGTATTATAGAGCGGCAGGTAGAGACGGTATTCATAACCCATATTGTGGTTGCGGTCGCGTTTTATGGCGTCGTAGGTGTATGTTATGGTGTCACGGAAGGAGTATTTCCCGGCGAAGTGAGTCATGGCTCCGTCGCTGTCTATGGCATAGAGATCCACCCCCGATACGCCCGTTGCGGGCATGTGGTCCATCGCCAAACGTTGGGCTACGGTGTAGCGTACCTCGATGTGCGGGGCGTCGCTGTAGAAATG
Source organism: uncultured Alistipes sp. (assembly GCA_900546065.1). Classification (GTDB taxonomy): domain Bacteria; phylum Bacteroidota; class Bacteroidia; order Bacteroidales; family Rikenellaceae; genus Alistipes; species Alistipes merdipullorum. The sequence goes on along the minus strand of URBK01000003.1, from coordinate 39,061 downwards.
TATGGCCAGACCGGCCGAGTTGCGCGAGAGATTCCATATCGCCTGCGATACCTGCTCCCGGGCACGCTCCGGAAGACGCACGTAGGTATGCCCTATCTCCTGCTCGAAGGCCTGATTCTGGATGACGCATTGCTCTTGGTCGAGTGGATTGTACCATGTGATCTGTGCCGAGGCCGCTCCGACAAGGAGCGCTGCGACAACTGTTAGGAGAGTTTTTTTCATATCGGATCAGTCGTTTTGATTGTTTCTATTGCAGCCGCATCATTTTACACGAATGATGTTTATGCCGTCGCGCAGCGGCAGGATGACATTCTCCACACGGTCGTCCTGCATGACCTTGCGGTTGAACTCCAGAAGCGCCTGCGTATGGTGGTCGTTGTGCGCCACGGGTTGTACGACCTTGCCGTACCAGAGGATGTTGTCGGCGAGGATCACCGAGCCGCTTGCGACTATCCCCGCATCGAACAGCATGTCGTAATAGGCGGGATATTCGCGTTTGTCGCCGTCGATGAAGACCATGCCGAAACGTTTGCCCAGACGCGGCGCTATGTCGAGAGCCGAGCCTATGTGCAGGTGTATGCGGCGGCCGTATGGCGAGCGGTCGAAATATGATTGTGCTATTGGCTGCAACTCGTCGTCCACTTCGCATGTGTCGATCTGCCCGTCGTCGTCGAGTCCTGCGGCCATGCAGAGCGACGAATAACCCGTGAAGGTGCCTATTTCGAGGATGTTGCGTGGGCGCAGCATCTTGACCAGCAGTTCGAGCAGCTTGCCCTGTATGTGTCCCGATATCATGCGCGGGTTGAGTACGCGCAGGTGTGTCTCGCGGTCGAGTTCGTGCAGCAGCTGCGGCTCGGGCGACGAGTGCTCGTGTACATATTTTTCGATGGCATCCATTCGTGTCGTTATTTGTACATCAACATCGATGTTGTGGAGAATATCTCGTTGGCCACATCCGTAATCTGTTGGGCCGTGACGGCCGCAACCTTGCGGTAGACCTCCTCGAGCGTGTCTATATCGTCGTGCATGAGCAGACTCTTTCCCGCTCCGAGCATATAGCTCTCGTTGTTCTCCATCGAGATGGCCATCTGTGCGAGGAACTGCTTTTTGGCCATCGAGAGGCGTCGTGCCGAGAGCGTTTCGCGGCGCATAAGGTCGATCTGTCGGGCTATGAGCTCGCGGCACTGGTCGGCGTTGTCGTGCTCCGAACTGAAGTATATGGCGACGAAACCGCAGTCATTGTATGGCGAGTATGATGCCTCGATATTGTATGACAGACCGTTTTTCTCGCGCAGCAGCACGTTGAGCAGCGAGTTGGCCGAGGGGCCGCCGAGAATGTTCACCAGCAGCGACAGGGGCACACGCCGCTCGTCGTTTATGTCGTATGCGCGGGCGCCTACGATGCAGTGCACCTGATGCGTGTGTTTGTTCAGGACCTTCTCAAAAGCGGGAGTCACGGCCGGTACGGCACGTTCGAATGAACGGGTCGGTGTGTGACGTTCCGCGAGGTATCGCGCCGCCGTGTCGCGTGCCGTCGTTACGGAGAAGTTGCCTATCGACGAGAAGACCATCTGGTCGGTGGTGTATGTCCTGCCGGTGAAACGCCGTATCGAGTCGGTGCCGTGGCGTGCGAGCGCGGCCTTCGTGCCGAGGATGTTGTGGCCGAGTTCCGAGCCCTCGAAAATCATGTCCTCGAAGGTGTCGAAGATCATGTCCGAGGGTGAGTCCTTGTAGGTGTTTATCTCGTCGACTATGACCTCACGCTCCTTGGCAAGTTCGCGTTCGGGATATGTCGAGTCGAACGCCACATCCGTTATCAGCTCCACGGCCTTCGCAAAGTCGCTGCGCAGCGTCGTGGCGTGGATGGTTGTATCCTCCTTTGTGGTGAATGCGTTCAGCTCGCCACCGAGGTTTTCCAAACGGCAGTTCACCTGATAGGCCTTGCGCTTGTGCGTACCCTTGAACAGCGCGTGTTCGGTGAAGTGCGCAAGACCGTACTCGTCGTGCCGCTCGTCGCGGCTGCCGGCGTTTATCACAAGCGCACAGTGCGCTATGGCGCTCTTAACGCGCCGGTGTATGCCCTTTATCCCGTTGGGCAGTGTGTATGTTTCGAACTCCTTCATTTCGATTGCTTGTCGGCCTTGTAGCCCCTCGTCGGACGAAAGCCGTGTTTTTTCAGGTAGTATTTTATTCCCGGCATGTGTCCGCTGCCATATATCACGGCTATGCGCGGTCGCTGCGAGTCGACGATTCGGCGTACAACATACTCGTTGCGAGGATATAGTACAAGGCGCAGCATTCCGGTTGTTGACGGCTTCTCATCCATCGGCTCATACCGCTCCATAAGGTCGGTTGCAAAATCATACTCGGAGAGTTTGACCTCGCCATACCGCTTCTCGTACAGATCCATCATGTCGTATATCGAGTAGTCTATCCATATATCCCTGTCGGTGGTCAACCCCAGCAATTCCAATGTCTGTGACACATACTTCTGCTTTTTATTCCTTTCGGGCAGCGATTTGTTGTCCGGATCGGCATACCCTCCCCTCCCTATGTAACTGCCCATAACGCGACGATCCTTTCGGATGATTGTATCCAATCGTTGCAGTTCTGCCGCAGTAAAGGTGACGGTATCGAAGAACCTGTACAATTCGGACATGGAGATCTCGTTTACTGTATCCAAGTGATACGGTACTCGCATAACCCCCTCGCAAAATGTAACATAACCGCCGGCCTTAAGCATGTCGATATAGTCTCGCAATCTGGCATAGCTGTCGGCCGTTGACAGATGGCGCATGGGAACCAATATAACTTCCTTACCCGTCGTGGGGTCGGTCATCTTTTGGACCCCGATCAAAGGGTTTGTCTCATAACGATGTCTATGGTATATGCTGCACGATGAGACCAGCACCGTCGAGGCAAGTGCGATTACATAAACCAGTTGCTTCATCCTTACGTCGGTTCCTGTTTTTTGCTATTTATAATTTATTACGAGTGCACTCCAGTCACCGTCATTGCCGCGTATGTATTTTCAGGAAGTGTCCCGTGTAGCTTGCCTCGCACTTCTCCAGATCCTTTGGAGTACCCTCGAATACCACATTTCCTCCGCCGTCTCCGGCCTCGGGCCCGAGGTCGACAACCCAGTCGGCACACTTTATGACGTCCATGTTGTGCTCGACGACCACTATCGTGTGACCCTTCGATATGAGGGCACCGAATGCCTTGAGCAGTCGGTTTATGTCGTGGAAGTGGAGTCCCGTCGTCGGCTCGTCGAAGATGAACATTATGTGTTTGCTGTCGTTGTCCTTCGACAGGAACGAGGCGAGCTTCACGCGTTGGCTCTCGCCTCCGGAGAGCGTCGATGACGACTGCCCCAGACGTATGTAGCCGAGCCCCACATCCTGCAATGGCTGCAGCCTCTCGACTATGCGGCGGCAGGTGGCATTATCCTTGTCCTCGCCGAAGAAGTCGATGGCGTCATCGACGGTCATCTCCAGCGTATCGTATATGTTCTTGCCTCGGTATTTGATTTCGAGGATCTCGTCCTTGAAACGTTTGCCATTGCACGCCTCGCATACCAGCTCCACGTCGGCCATGAACTGCATGCTCACCTTGATCGTACCCTCACCCTGACACTCCTCGCAGCGGCCTCCCGCCACGTTGAACGAGAAACTGGCGGCCGTAAGTCCAGTATGCACGGCCTGCGGCTGGTCGGCGTAGAGCTTGCGGATCTCGTCGTATGCCTTCAGATACGTAACGGGATTCGAGCGTGACGATTTGCCTATGGGGTTCTGGTCTACCATCTCCACCGACCCGATCATGCCCGTATCGCCGTCGATGGAGTCGAAGTCACCGGGCTTGATACCAGTATCGAAGAGCATGCGCCGCAATGCAGGGTAAAGTATGCCCTTCGCAAGCGAAGACTTGCCGCTGCCGCTCACACCAGTTATACATGTCATCACGCCGAGCGGTATGCGTACGTCGATGTTCTTGAGGTTGTTCTCGCGGGCGCCTCGTATGACGATCGAATTGCTCCATGCCCGCACCCTCGACGGCAGCTCTATGCGGCGGTGTCCGGCCAGATAGTCGGCCGTGAGGCTGTCGGCGGCCTTGTCTATCTCCGATATCGGGCCGCTGAAGACGATCTGCCCGCCATGCTCGCCAGCGCGTGGCCCTACGTCGACTATGTAGTCGGCGGCACGTATGATCTCCTCCTCATGCTCTACGACGATGACCGTATTGCCCAGATCGCGCAGCTGCTTGAGTACCTTTATCAGACGGTGCGTATCACGCGGGTGCAGGCCGATACTCGGTTCGTCGAGTATATATAGCGACCCTACGAGGCTGCTGCCGAGCGACGTGGCGAGGTTTATGCGCTGGCTCTCGCCTCCGGATAGCGTCGACGAGAGACGGTCGAGCGTCAGATACCCCAATCCTACGTCCGACAGGTATCCCAGACGGTTGCGTATCTCGATCAGTATGCGTTTTGCCGTCTCGCTGTCATGTTTGTCGAGTTGCAGCGTGTCGAAGAATGTTATCAGTTCGTCGACCGTCATGCGTACCAGCTCGGCGATGTTGCGGCCGCCGACCTTGACGTAGAGTGCCTCCTTGCGCAGGCGCGACCCTCCGCACTCGGGACATGTAGTCTTGCCCGTATAGCGTGCCTTCATCACGCGGAACTGGATCTTGCGGCGCTCGCTGTCGATATACTCGAAGAACTCGTCCAGACCGTGGAAATATTCGTTGCCGCGCCACAACAGCAGTTTCTGTTCGGGCGTGAGGTTGTGGTACGGCTCGTGTATCGGGAAGTTGAACTTGTAGGCGTTGTCCACAAGCTGCTCCTTCCACCACTTCATCGTGGCGCCGCGCCAGCAGGCTATGGCTCCGTCGTATATTGTCTTGCTCTTGTCGGGTATGACCAGATCCTCGTCTATGCCGATGATCTTGCCGTAGCCTTCGCATCGCGGACATGCTCCGATCGGGTTGTTGAAGCTGAAAAGGTGTTCGGAGGGTTGCTCGAAAGCTATGCCGTCGGCTTCGAAACGAGCCGAGAAGGTGCGTTCATCGCCATCGATGATGACGCTGCAGACATCGTCGCCGTAGCTGTATGCACGTGTTACGGAGTCGCGCAGACGCAGCAGCGTGTCGTCGTCCGAAGCGGCGCGCAGACGGTCCACGACAAGGCGTACGGCCGACGTATCGGTCTCGATGTTGATTGTGGGCATGAACTCCTCCATGGTGAGGGCCTGTCCGTCGACCCATACGCGCAGGAAACCTTCCGAGAGCAGCTGCAGCAGCTTCTCTATAAGTCCCTGACCGGATTTCAGATGTATCGGGCAGACTATGACCACACGTTTACCGTCTCCCTCTTCGGTGATGTAGTCCACGACGTCATCGACGCCGTAACACCGCACCTCGCGTCCCGATACGGGCGAAAAGGTGTGTCCGACACGGGCGAAGAGCAGTTTCATGTAGTCGTATATTTCGGTCGAAGTGCCGACCGTCGAGCGCGGATTGCGCGTATTGACCTTCTGCTCGATGGCTATGGCGGGGGCTATGCCCGATATGTCGTCTACGTCGGGTTTGTTGATGCGTCCCAGAAACTGTCGGGCGTATGCCGACAGGCTCTCAACATAACGGCGCTGCCCCTCGGCAAAGATGGTGTCGAAGGCCAATGTCGATTTGCCCGATCCCGATAGTCCCGTAATGACGGTGAGCGTATCGTGCGGGATGGTAACAGAGACGTTCTTCAGGTTGTGAACCCTCGCGCCCTTGATATGTATGCAGTTGTCGTTTGCCATTTTTTGTCGGTTTACTTTGGCCTCAATCGGGCCGGCCGCCTTACGGCTTTACGGAAGAAGTTCCACAGTCGCACCCTCGACTTTGCGCAGGCGTCCTTCGAGCGCGGCGGCGCGACTGTTTCGTATGGCGAGCACCATGGTGCAGAGGTTGTCGAAGGTCTGCGCCTCGATTGCGGGCTGCTCCTCCTTGACGATACGCATGATGTCGTTCATCACCGTATAGGAGAAATCGATACGCAGACGCGTGTCGACCGTGCGTTCCACTATTTGTGCCGCCCCGATGGCGTCGGCCGCCCCCTGCTTGTATGCGGCGATGAGACCCGGAACGCCGAGTTTCGTACCGCCGAAATATCTCACCACGACGATCAGTGCGTCAGTTATGCCGTGCGAGAGCATCTGTCCGAGTATGGGTCGTCCGGCCGTTCCCGACGGCTCGCCGTCGTCGTTGGCGCGGAAGCGTTCACCCGCAGGGCCGAGACGCCAAGCATAACAGTGGTGCGTTGCGTCGTAGTATTGTTTGCGCAGGGCGTCGAGGTGCTGCGATATCTGCTCCTCGCTCTCGACATGGTAGGCGAAGGAGTAGAATTTGCTGCTGCGTTCGCGCATCACCGTTTCGGCCTCACCTTCGATCGTGAGATATGTGTCCGATATGTCGCCCATACGGTTTGACATCGTTTACTCTATCTTGCGGAACAGTCTGTCCCAACGTATGTTCGACGGGAAGCCCTTGTTGCCGCTGCGGTCTATCGAGAGCCAGATGAACGATGCCTTGCCCACGATATGGTCCTCGGGCACGAATCCCCAGTAACGCGAGTCGGCCGAGTTGTGGCGGTTGTCGCCCATCATCCAGTAGTAGTTCATCTTGAAGGTGTAGCTGTCGCGGCGCTCGCCGTTGATGTAGATGCCGTCGTCGCGCACCTCGAGGTTGTTGTCCTCATAGACATCTATTATACGGCCGTAGAGCGGAAGGATATCCTCCGTGAGGGCTATCGTGGCGCCCTTCTGGGGAATCCACAGCGGGCCGAAGTTGTCGGCTGTCCACGGGTAACGCGCATCATGCGGGAAAGCCTCGTCCTCGGCCGTGTAACGCGTGACGCTGATGACGTTATCCATCTTGAGCAGCTGCTCCACGTCGCTGTCCGTCAGTGGCAGGAAGTAGTGGTTCCCGCTGCCCGAGCCTTCGGTTATGCCCAGTTTCTCGAATGTGTACTGCGTCAGCGGCGACGAGGTGCGCACCGTGTAGCAATACTGTTTCTCTGGGATGGTCTGCTGCGGCTGGCCGTTTACGAAGAGCTCCGAGTCGACTATGCGTATCGAGTCCCCGGGCAGTGCGACACAGCGCTTGATGTAGTTTTCGCGCTTGTCTACGGGGCGTGTTATTATGGTGTAGTTCTTCTCCAGCTCGCGGCGACCCTGCTCCGGCCCGTACTGCTGCTGATAGTCGCGCAACACGTCGTAATAGGTCACGGCCTGATTCTCCAGAAGAACCGTATCCCCTGCCGGGAAGTTGAATACCACCACGTCGTTGCGTTCGATCTGTCGCAGACCCTTAAGACGGTGGTACGGCCATTTGATGCACTCGCTGAATGACTTCTTGGTCTGCGAGAAGGGCATGGTATGGTGTACGAAGGGGAACGATACGGGGGTGTTGGGCATCTGGGGGCCGTATGTCACCTTGCTGACGTAGAGATAGTCGCCTATGAGCAGCGTCTTCTCCATCGACGAGGATGGGATGACATACATCTGGAATACGAACAGGTGTATGAGCGAGGCTACGACCGTAGCGAAGATTATAGCGCTGACCCACTCGTAGACGGTGCGGTATGCGGAGCTCTTCTCGCACAGACGGGCATTCTTGCTCCAGACGTAACGGTAGAAGAGACGCGAGATGTAGAGGTCGTATATTACGGGCACGCCGAGCAGAAGCCACAGATTGCCTGTCCACACCACGAACCAAAGGACGTAAAGTATGGTAGCGAGCGAGAATCCCACCCATTTGTTGCCGAAGAATTTTCTGATCTTTCCCATATAGGTCTTGTGTTTTTGTACTCTCTAAGTCAGTCGCGCGGGCGGCCGGAAAATTACACGCCGCACATAATAAACGGTCGGATGCCGTTGTGGAGTATGCCGAAGGAGTCTTGCTGAGGCTTTTCCGGCTTTATGCTACCCTCCTTCCGATGCCGTGCCGCCTAAAAGAGGTCGTCCATCGAATATACACCGTGCTTGCCGCAGAGGAACTCGGCCGCGATGACGGCACCGAGGGCCAGCGTGCGGCGGTTCTTGATCGAGTGGCGTATCTCGAGGGTATCGTCCTCGGAGGTGTAGGTTACGGTGTGGTCGCCCGGTGTCGAACCTATGCGGTACGACGTGATGCCTATGAGCGAGGGGTCGTCAGTCGGTTCGTTCACCCAGCCGCTCTTGCGGTCGAGGCGCGCGATGATGTCCTCGGCCAGAGTTACGGCCGTACCGCTGGGCGAATCCTTCTTCTGGGTGTGGTGCGTCTCCTCGATCGAGACATTGTAGGCGGGAATACGGTTCATCATCTCCGCAAGCTGTCGGTTTAGGCGGAACATGAGGTTCACTCCCAGCGAGTAGTTCGAGGCGTAGAAGAGCGCTCCGTTCTTTTGGCGGCAGAGATCCTGCAGTTCGCCCAGACGCGCCGTCCACCCCGTCGTGCCGCTCACGACGGCAGTACCGCTCTCGAGGCATGTGCGTATGTTGCCGTATGCCGTCGAGGGGGTTGTGAACTCGATGGCCACATCCACATCCTTAAGATTCTCGGCCGTCAGGTCGGCGGCATTGTCGACATCTATCGTGAGGGCTATCTCATGTCCGCGGTCGCGCAGGATCTTCTCGATCTCGCGGCCCATCTTTCCGTATCCTATTATGGCGGTTTTCATAATCGTTCAGAGGTTTTGTAAATCGTGCAAAGATACGAAGAATTTGTCAAAATATCGGCCGCTGCGAGGCCGAGTGTGGAGATAAATAGCGTTTTGTTTTACGGCGCGGACGGGTTACGCGGCGCTCAGCCGCACGTCGGCAGAGTGAAGATAAACCGTGATATTTTCCCGAAACAAGTCCTGAAGCCGACTGCCGGGATGATATTTATGTTACGATTCATGTCGCGTAAGGTAAATACGTATGCAGATGTTTTGCCGCAAAAGCCGTTATGGTTATCTTTGCGGTATATGTTCAACTTGAAACCAGAGAGTGATAAATGAAGAAATTAGCATCAATTTTCTTTGCCGGAATATGCCTTGTCATGCTTACCGTGGCGGTGGCTTCGGCATTGGGCGCCGAAGCGGATTCCGTTGCCGGCGGTGAGGCGCGGCGCACCTACGGCGTGAACGAAGAGCGCCTTGCACAGAAGGCTGCCGAGCGAGAGGCTCAGCCTTCGGTGCTTGTGAGCTACATCAAGGCGAACCTTGCCGAGGATTCGCTGCTGCACAAGGTCTATTTCGCGCTATATATGCTTATGCCGTTCGCTATACTGGCCATAAGCCTTTGGATGGAGTTCACGGGCGGCTGGGGCGACGAACGCAAACTCTTCATGTTAGGCCTTTCGGAACTCATATTCGGCGTGGGCAATGCCGGTATGGGTGCCGGAGTATATCCGTGGTTCTGTGACTTCGACATCGTGGGATGGATCGTTACCATAGTGTGCTTCTGCTACATGTTCCGTCTGCTGATGAAGCAGGCGGGTCTCCTGATGGGATTCGTCAACCGACGCAGTGACGGAATGCTCCTCAAGAAGGTGCTCTATTATGTGATCTATTTCGCCATAGCCGCGTCGGTGACGATGCTTCTCGCGGCCAAGACATATTTCTGGACGGCGCCTGTCGTGTTGGCCGCCGTGTGGTATTATTTTTACAAGTTCGAGTACGGCGACGGCGCAACAGCAGCACGTGTGATGCTGGTTACGGGTGTCATATTCGGCGGTTTCATCATCTTCTTCATGCAGGTGCTGGGCTTGATCATCATCGTGGCGCTGACGCTGTTCCTGCTTTCGGGCTTCGCGAGCATCAAGACCTCGCCTGTGGCAGACGAGAGCGGCGGCTCAATCGAAGGCGGCTTGGTCGAACGATCGGCCGACGGTACGCCTTTCGTGCGTAATCGCGACGGCTCGGTAACGCAATTGCGCGACCGCGGTGACGGAACACTCGAGGATTTCAACGGCAGAACCTTCCGGGAAAACAGCTCGGGGCATATATTCTGATGCCGACGCAGTTGCGCTTCCGCTTCCGTGGGGCTTGAGATCGTTTTGCATGCGGCTCCAAAGCGAAGAGATGAAATGAAAAACTCCTGTACTGAAAATGTGCAGGAGTTTTTTTGTGTTTAGTTTGTGTATCTGAGTCAGTCGAAAGCCATTAAACTTGTAGGGCGATTATATCGAGGGCCTGCCGATGCTGTTCCTCTATATTGCCTGCCTCGATTTTATTCTCCTTGATCAACCGATTCGTCGGCCTCACCTCCGCCTGCTTTATTTCCGGGTATGGGATACGGCAGATTTGCCGCTTCGTCACCCATCTGCTCCAGATAGGCGTCATACATGTCGAGAATCCATGATGCGCTCTCGTCGGCCTCCTTGTTGTGGGCCTTGCCTTCGGGTCCTTTGAACCACTTTTTGCAGAACTCCTTCAGACCCGGATAACGGTCTTTCATCAACACCGAATTGACAAGCATATAGGGATATACGATGCCTTCGGGGTCGTTGTGGAAACGTACGCCGTAGTTTGTCTGGAGAGATCTGCTCATGCCGTTTACGCCTGATGCAACCCATATTTTCCACCAATATGTTGTTGCGTTCTTGCCCACCTTAGGCGTAGACCTCTTTGCTCTTGTCCTTGTAGTATGCGCGGCGGAAGAGTTTGACGTCTTTCTTGTGTTTTGGGATCTTCAGACGGTCTTTCTCCTCGCACTCGATGACACGCCCGTCCTTGAGATAGATGCGCCCCTGAACAAGCGAGGCCGAATGAACGGCTGTCGCCGCTGCTGTGAATAAAAACGACAGCAGGATAATACGAATTGTTTTGGGTGTCATGGTGTGGTGTTTTTCGGATTTTGAATTTTGGTAAAAATAAGAAATTTATATGAGAAAGTATTATTTGGCAATAAAATATCAATTTCGAGCAGAATGCGGGGATTTGTCGTTTGGAAATTGAATATCATGCATAATGCCGTGTGTTCAACAGGGTCCCGCTGTGTGAAAAATCAGTAAAAATGGTACAGTTTGCGAGTTTATGGTTATAAATGCTTCCGGCATCGGGGTGTAATTTTGTATCAGATATAAAAAGCATGAAATAAGAAGCCGTTTTGGGGCGGACAAGATTTTTAATTTTATGGTTGGCGATATGAGAAACGTAATATGTATAATAGCCATCGTCGTGGCAGGCAGCCTGTCAGCGATGGCACAGACAACAAACAAAGGTATGGACAGAATAGATGCCTGTAAACAGAATTACCACACATTATTTGGCGGTGAAGCCTTGACCGGAGAGGGTACGGACCCCGAGATGATGGAGATGCTGCAGAAGTTTATTTTCGGTGAGGTGTTCCAAACGGGAGACCTTACCTTGAAACAGCGCGAGATGATAACCTGCATCACCCTTGCTACGATGCAGACGCTTCCGCAACTGAAGGCCCATGCAGGGGCGGCACTCAATGTGGGGGTTACGCCCGAAGAGCTTCGTGAGGTGATGTATCTCACGGCGCCGTTCATCGGGTTCCCCAAGATGCTGAATGCCGTGGCTGCGGTGAATGAGGTATTTCGGGAGCGAGGTATCACGCTGCCGTTGGAGGCGCAGGGCGCGGTGACGGAGGAGACACGCCACGAGACAGGCAAGGCCATTCAGGACAAGCTCTACCCCGGCGGCATAGCCTCGGTGATGGAGGGGTTGCCCGGAGACATGGGTGAGGATGTGGAGAAGTTCCTGACGGATTATTTCTTTGGCGAGATATACAGCCGCGGCGCAATAGATTTGAAGACACGTGAATTGCTGGGTTACTGTGTATTGGCCACCTTGGAGGCCGAGAGTCAGCTCCAGTCGCATTATCACGGCAACATCAACGTCGGCAACACGCCCGAGACGCTGACTGCAGCCATTATCCAGTGTCTGCCCTATATCGGTTTCCCTGCTGCCATCAAGGCGCTGCGCATCATCAAGCAGGAATATGCCAAATCCGCTGCTGCGGAAAACAATCTGGTGCGCTTGTCAAAGATTACGGTTGATCCGGCGCAGTTGGAGGCCTACAATGCCTTCCTGAAAGAGGAGATCGAGGCCTCGATGCGTTTGGAGCCGGGTGTACTGACGCTCTATGCCACGGCCGAGAAGGACAATCCGCACAAGGTGACCATCCTTGAGATATATGCCGACCGTGAAGCGTACGAGCGTCACGTTAAAACGCCTCATTTCCAGAAGTACAAGCATGGTACGCTTTCGATGGTGAAGGAGCTGGAGCTGGTGGATGTGAAACCGCTAATACCGGGATTGAAAATCAAATAACATTCGTATGTTTATGAACAAAATTATTATTACAATGGCGGCAGTAACGGGTATCGGTTTTGCCGCCTGCGCACAAGACAGAGGAGGAAATAGTATGCAAATCGAAAACAAACCGTTGGTGGTCTATTTTTCCGCTACGGGAACGACCGCCCAAGCAGCCCGTACAATCGCTGATGTTACTGGAGGCGCACTCTATGAGATTGAACCGGAGCATGCCTACACGTCGGATGACCTTGATTGGAATGACCGGCAGTCGCGCAGCTCCGTTGAGATGAACGATCCGAAATCCCGTCCGGCATTAAAGCCGACAAAGGCGGATATCGGTGATTATGATGTCATTTTCATCGGCTACCCTATCTGGTGGAATCAGGCTCCGCGAGTTGTCAATACGTTTATCGAGAGCCACGACCTGAAGGGCCGCAAGCTCGTGCCTTTTGCCACATCGGGAGGAAGCAGCATAACCAATAGCGTAAAGGAGCTGCGTAAGGCATATCCCGAGTTGGAATGGCATGATGGCAAACTGCTCAACGGAACCGGCCGGAATGCGGTCTGGAACTGGGCCAGCGAAGTGATAGAAGGACGATAATCCCATTTGAGTCGGCGGATACGGTTCGTTCTCTGTCGTTTGGCTGCGCGAAGCGTGCGGGTGTGATGCCTGCGTGCAGTGACAGGGAAATGACAAAACATTCCATTTGCGACTTTACTTCCTCTTATGCAGGATCCTGACACAAGGTTTTGGTTATGTGCTGGGATTGATCGGAAGTTGCTTTTGGATATCTTGAATCAGTTGAAGCATAAAAGAAAGAAACCTCGCAAAACCTGTGTTTTGCGAGGTTTGTCGTTATTTGTCCGGATCGTATCCGGATTAGGAGTGAACCCGCCGGGGTTCGAACCCGGGACCCCAACATTAAAAGTGTTGTGCTCTACCGGCTGAGCTACGGATTCTCCCGTGCCAATCACCTAATGGCGCACATGCGTGTGACGTTAAGTTTTTGGTGGTGCAAATGTATGGATAATTTTTCGTTCCTCCAAAATAAAAAGTTTTTTTATTGCCGTGCGCCGCAATGTTTCTTCGCTGCGGCTATACCCTACTGCATCGGCGAACTGATCTCGGCGACCTCGGCTCCCACGAAACGTATGAGGTCGGACGGGGCGATTTTAAGTTGCAGTCCGCGTACGCCGGCGCTTACGTATATGTGGCCGTGCTCCATGCAGCTCGAATGTATGTATGTCGGGAACCGCTTCTTCATGCCTATGGGCGAGCAGCCGCCGCGGATATATCCCGTCGTGGGCAGCAGCTCCTTCATGTGCAGCATCTCGACGCGTTTGTTTCCCGAAGCCTTGGCCGCGGCCTTCAGATCCACCTCGTGGTCGCCCGGCACCACACATACGATGTGTCCCGTGCGGTCGCCCGTGAGTACCAGCGTCTTGAATACGGTGGCGATATCCTCGCCCAGCTCCTCGGCCACATGTGTTGCGGCGAGGTTCTCCTCGTCAACGGTATAGGGTACAAGTTCATACGGTATGCCGGCCTTGTCGAGCAGGCGTGCCGCATTTGTCTTTTCGATCTTCTGCTTTGACATGTTGCTGAATGTTAGTCGAGATATATATCCCGGTTTTTCAAACGTTATCTCGGCCGCAAATGTAACAAAAAGATGGTATCGTTATGCCCCGTCCGATAATATTGCCGTAAAGCGTCCTGCGATGGCAATGCGGTGAAGTCCTGCCATGCGCATAAGCAAGGGTGTCGATAGGTATCGAATATAGTATTGGGCCTAAAAAAGATGTGCCGCCATATCGGGCGGCACATGCGTATGCGTAAGAGGCAGATTAGTCCAGCTCCATGTCATGGATAACGTCCCAGTTGCCGTTGAGGGCAAGCTCCACCTCGTGCTTGTTGTTCAGCAATACGGGTTCGTCGTCTCCGCCCGGCGTGGGCTCGGTGTCGGTGCCGTGGCCCGGATCGTCGGTCGTACGTTTTCCGAGACCGTAGAGATGGTTACGTACAATGTTGTATGCGTTGGCATCCTCCTGTACCGACTCCTGTTGGGTGAAGGCCGACGAGCCGCTGTCCCACGTGTAGAGCGTATAGGTAGTTGACGTCTGGCTCGAGGGCAGGTTGACGTTCCACTCGCGTTTCACCTCGCCTCCGGCGGTCGTAAGCTGCAGCTTGAGCGTCTGCTCCGATCCGGTCTTGGCGAAGGGTATGATGAACTCGCCGCCGAAGACTGCACCCTTCTCGAAGGTGGCCTTGCCGTTGTACTTTTCGGGTTTCTTCCAATGTGCGACATTTATAAGATTGCCCGACGCCTCGATCGACGAAAACCAGTCGTTGAGGTCGATGGTCAGGAGAGTCTTGTCGAATGCCGACGACTCGGTGAAACCGTTGATCACGGCCTTTGCGACGCTGTTGTCGGTACCGTTGTTCTGCAGGTCTGTGTTGTCGAACTGTCCGAGGACAAGACGGTTGTGCTCGTTCGATCTGACAAGCCGCAGCTGTGTGGCATCGGCGATGTAGGGAACATCCTTGGCATAGACATATACACCTGCAACCTGACGGTTGAGGATGACCTTCTGCTTGAATCCCTTCGACTTCTCGACTGCGATCGACTCGGTCGAGCCGGCGAAGATCTCCTCGGCGCCACCATCCGTCGCGAGAGACAGTACGGCATTCTCGTTGAAGGTCGAGCCCGAAACGAGCGCACCCTTGATATCGTTGCCGCTGTAACTGCTGTCGCTGTGGTAGCCCACGGCGAAGATACGGTAGTTGCCGTCGTCGAGTTTGGTCTCCAGTACGAAGTCCGTGGTGCGGCCGTTGTCATACTCCGACGAGTTGCTCTGCCAGTTGGTTATGTCCTTGGTATATTTGACCTCCTTGGTCGAGGCGTCGACAATATAAATGTTCTCGATCGAGTGCTTGGCCTCCGAACCGAGCATCGGCCGTCCGGCGCGAGCCGTGGAGCTGCTGTTGGTGTTGGATACGGTAAGAGTTATGACCTGAGCAGGGTCTTCCGTGCCGACGCCGTGGCCCGCATCATCTTTCGTGCAGGCGTTGAAGGTCAAAAGGCCGATTGCGGCCGTCGCCAGTAAAAAGTTTTTTTCATGCTTTGTTTGTTGGAAAAATTAATTGTTTGTAAATATTATCGTAACCTTGTTGTTGAGTATGCGCATGTGATGCAGCCGATACTCTCGTACTGCAATGTCCATATTGGGATTCGGTCGTCCTGTTTGTGCGTTTCATCGGGCGGCGTCTGTATAATGTTCCCGAATAAAACGTTTTTTATGCGTAAATAATATATCGGACGTTGGTCATTTTTTCTTCAAATAAACATTCGTATATCCTAAATGCAATAGGTTTAGCATATTGCGATCGGGCTGCCGGATGAAATATTTGTCTGAATTTACAGCTGTTTACAGCCATTTCATACTCTGCTGACGATAAAACGGCGACAGATGCCCGCTTCTGAATACGGGCATCTGTCGCTGATCGGAGGCGTATGTCGTGAGTACTGTTTTTGAACGTTGTCAGTGGCCGAAGCGTGAGGTGTCGACCTCCTTGTGTTTGCGCTCCTTGTAGCCGCCGAAACGATACGAGAAGTTGATAGTCGTGGTGCGGGTATAGTGTGAGCTTCCCATGTCGAGCCACTGGCCGCGGTAACGTATGCGGGTGTATGGGGATGATGTCTCGAAGATATCGCCGCATCGCACCGAGAGCGAGGCGCGTTTGCCGGCGAAGGTCCATTTGAGGGCCGCGTCCACCGACCCGAGAGGATCTATGTCGAATGTGCCCTGTATGGCCTTCGACTGGAAGGAGCCGTTGATTTCGAGCGACAGGTCGGGCTTGCTGCTCAGGTGGAAGGTGTTTTCGAGGCGGGCGACAGCAACCCATTTCGTGCGGTCGAACGACAGGTCATGGAATTGGTCGCATCGTTGGCGCATGTGTATACCCGTGAGCGTGAGTCTCGAATCGAGCCACTTGCCTATGCGGAACGGAATGACGGCATTGACGCCCAAATGGCGGTTCATGTTCCAGTTGAGGGTCTGGTATATGAGGGCCGGACGGTCTGAGGCCTGCCATGCGGCCTGCACGAAGTAGTCGGGCATCCCGTTCCAGAAGAGTACGAAGATATATTTCTGTCGGTAGATATATACGGCTTGGGCTTCATAGCTGCGCGAGGGACGCAGTCCCTTTGTGCCGTGTATCTCCGAGTAGCCGTCGATATAGGATACGGCGCCCTGCATCTCCCAATACGAGGGGTAGCTCTTGTCGGACGAGAAGTTCAACTGCACGATATGCCGGTCGGAGGGCATCCAGTTGAACGATGCCTGCGGATAGAGCGACCAGTTCTCATAGTCGCCCAGCCGGTAATACTCGCCCGCAAGCGAGAGCGAGAAGCCCGCACGTGAGAATTGCCGTCCCGTGCCGAGGTAGATGTTACCAGTATATTCGTCAAGACGCGAATCGGTATCGGTGGTGACGGGGTTGCCTTCAAGGATGGTGTAGTGCTGCCAGTCGTGGGATGAGGAGAAGGCGAAGGCCCCGCCGCCAGTTATCTGCCACCCCGAGTCGAATGTATGCGACTGGTCGATCGTGGCGTTGAGACGGTCGATCCGCTGTCCCGATACGATGTCGAACGATGTGGCCTGCGCGTCGGTGTAGTTGTTTGTCAGCGACGCGGTTTCGGGGTTGTCGTAGTGGGTGTAGTCGAGGCCGATGTCGAGCCCGAATGGCGCCGTGTATCGCATCGAGACGTTGTGCAGAGTCTTGTCTCCCGAGGTCTCTGAACGGGAATCGACGTATGTGCCGTTCGATACCGACAGGCCGCGGCTGTTGGGTGTAAATGCGGCCGTATATGCGGCGCTCAGACGGCCGCGCTGATTGGGCGAGTAGTCGAATGCCGCGCGCATCTGATGGTTCCACCCTTGTCCCGTTATCGACTCGTTCTGGCGGATGTCGTATTGCTGCTCCCCTACCGTATGCAGGGAGTGCATGTCGAAACGGTGCAGCTCCTTGCCGCGCGAGGCCGAATATGTGACGTCGGTCGACCACTTGGGTGAGGTGAGGATGAAGTTGCCGCCCATCTCCCAACCGCCGTAGTAGCGGTCGGTGTAGTTGCCGTGTACCTCGCCCGAGAAGGCGGTGTCGTGGCTGCGGCGCAGAACGATGTTTATCGCCGCACCGCGTACATGGTATTGCGGCGGGGCGCTGTACATCACTTCGGCCTTTTCCACCCGATTTACGGGTGTCGACCGCAACAGCGTTGCGAGTTGCTCGGCCGTCATTGTCGAGGGACGTCCGTTGAGTATCACCGTGACGGACGAACTGCCTGCCAGCGAGAGCACGCCCGATTGCTCGGATACTCCCGGCAGACGCGTCAGAGCCTCGTAGGCATTGTTTACGGCCTGCCCTTCGGTGAGACGTTCGAGGTCGTAGCTCAGTTTGCCCTGCTCAACCTTCACGACGGGGCGTTCACCCTCGACGACGACGGCATTCATGGCCACGGAGTTCTCCTTGAGGATTATGTCTCCCAGATCCGATCGGTCGGACTCCACGGTGCGGAGTTCGTAGGCCAGATGCTGAATCTGCAGCATGTAGGGCCGCAGCGACGAGTGGAGTTCGAACTTCCCGTCCGCCGCTGATGAGACGGCGTTTATGAATGTGGAGTCTTGGTCGAACAATACGACTGCGGCACCCGCAACGGGCATACCCGTCGTGTCGATCAGGCGGCCGTGTATGCGGTCATCAGTTTGTGGATTGGTTGTTGGAGGGGTTTGGGCTGCAGCCGTCACGGCCATGAACATGGAGACGGCAGCCAGCAGGAGTTTCCAGATGTGAGGTTTCATATTCATTTTCATTGCAGTCTTTTCGAATTGCGTTCGTACTGCAAAATTACCTCCCAAATGGCCTTGCCTGTGCGTATTTTATCTTGCTTCTGTTGCCGTAATGCGTTGATATACAATAACAGATGTCTGCAAATTTCTTGCCTTTGGGCTTTATCCCCTTGCTTCATGTCCAAGATAATGGCGTTCTCATGCGAAGAATGCCAACAGCGTATCGCGGTCCGTGGCGTGAGATTCGGCTATGCGCCGCTTGAGCTTCGACTTGAGCGTATAGACGCCGTTGAGCGACATGCCCAGCATAACGCATATCTCCTGCGGCGAGAAGCCTGCTATGACGAGCGCCGCGAAGTCGTAGTTTCGTCGTGTCCAGTCGGGGAACTGCTCGCGGAGACGCGAGACGGCGCGGTCGCTGTACAGGTCGGCCATGTCGACCACATCGTTAAGCATGGCGGGACTAAGGGCCAATTCTCGCATCTTGGCCGTCAGACGCTCGCCGTCACCGTATGTGTAGCATGTGGCGGCAATGTCGCGCACGGCGGCCACACGTCCTTCGAGCAGGCGTTTTACGGCCGCTTCACGGGCATTCGAGGCATCGAGACGCGATGTCAGGCTGTCGTGTGACTCGCGGTACGAGTCGAGCAGTGCAAGCGACTCGTTCAGCTGCTCGTCGCGGCGGCGCAGTTTGCGGCGGTAGCCGACAAGAGCCCACACAGCCGCTATGATGACCAACAGTGCACCCAATATGGCTATCCACACGCGGTAGCGCAGCGATGCTTCACGCAGCGCCACCTCGTTGGCCGTGCGGAAGCGTCGTTCGAGCTCGGCTACATGCGCCCCGCGCTGCTCCTCGGATAGCGAATCCTTCACCGATGCATATTGCTGCATGAATTCGTATGCGCGGGCATCGTCGCCGCGGTCGTGGTATATCCCTGCTGCCAGAGCGTAAAGGCCGACATTCCCCTGATGGAACGTATCACGATTATCCAATGCCTTCTCTATGTAGTATCGGGCCGAGTCTAATTGACGATCCTGCTGGAAGATGATGGCTGAGGCTACGTCATAGAACGAACGTCCCGTATCATCCGTAGCGGCGCGTCCGTATGTGAGCGGAGCCTTACGGATTACGTCGAGGTCGATGCCGCGGCGTGCCTCCAGAAGCTGTTCGTGCGTCCAGTCGCCAAGATAGGTGTGGAATATGAGGTTTTGCAGGCGGATCTGTTGTGCGAAATATCGGAACGAGATGGTATCGGCCGCATCGACGAGCGGCTCCATCGTCTCGATGGCCTGCCTGTAATTGCCGTTGGCACAATAGGCCGAGGCGAGCATGAAACGGCTGTATCCCTCCTGCTCCGCGTTGCCGTTAGCAATGGCCGCCTCTACGGCCTTCGCAAAGGGTTCCACGGCGTCGTATCCCTGCTCGAAGTATATAAGTCCCAGAGTGTGGTAGACGGTAACAAGCAGCATCTTCGTATATTCGTACGTCGAGTCGTCACGGTTGCGGCCTTTGGCGATAGCATTCTCGGCGATTATAGCGGACTGCGTATATCCGCGTATGGCCTCCTCGAGGTTGCCTGTTTGCATGTATGCCTTGGCGTAGGTGTACCACGCTGCGGCCTGTTTGTGGGCCGAACCGTGACGGTCGAAATATTGCATGGCACGTTCCAACGTCTCTTTGCTGGCCGTCGTATCTCCCGTATAAGCTTCGGCCAACCCTTTGAGCAACAGACATTGAGCACGGTCGCGGCGGCTGAGGCGCTGCGTGTCGATCCCGCGCAGCAGTGTCATGGCACTGTCGGGATGGTCCTCGACAAAGTGACTGTCAACGGTAAATCCCGTATGTGTGCGGGGCGTGCAGCAGAAAAGCGACGAGAGCAGCGTAAGAAACGTTATGTAGAGCGCCGTGCGTTTCATTGCATATTGTTTTTCCAGATGTCATTCATGTCGATCCGGTCGGCATTGTGGAAGAATCCGCTCACGAGTGTAAGGTACTCGGGCATACGGTCACCTTCGCCCCATCGCAGCGGAATTGCCATCAACTCCTCGGTGGTGCGGCAGAGGTCGAATCCGCACGCTTCGAGTGACGGACGTACCAACTCCGGATGGCGGCACGGCTTGCCTTCGAGACGGGCGCAACTCTCATTGGGACAGTAGAGGCATCTGCCGGCGTATGCGAAGGCGCGGCCGTCGTAGCGGCGTTCGAGGTCGAGCAACAGCTTCTCGTGAGATATGCGCTCCGGCCGCAGGAGATTTTCAGACTCGGACAGCGGCAGCCCGCTGTGTCGGGGCGTGATCTTGGTTGCGATTATGAGCGCCGTGCGGTATCCCGAGAGATATTGCTCCATGTCGAAATCGAATGGCGGACAGGCCCAGCTGCGGCCGTAATTGGGACATGCGCGGCAGCATGCCGCCGTACGCCGCGCATCGCGGTAAATGGCGATATAATCGGCCGCAGGCAGCTGTGTGGTGTAATCCTGCGACGAGTATTCTATATGGTGTTCCTGTGCGGTCATGCCTGCTGTTGCGCCTGCTGTCGGGCCTTTTGTCTGTCCTTGCGGTATATCTGGTATGAGTTTACGAAGTTCTGCCATACTATATACGCCGTCGGCGCTACCGATGATATGGGGTCGAGGAACGCCTGTGACATCCATACGGCGAGTACTGTATTCTTCTGCCCGAGCGACTGTCCTCCCGCCACTACGTCGCCGTAGCGTCGTCCGAGGCGGCGTCCTATCGAGAACTGTGCCAGACATATAATCAGAGCTACGGCCGCGAGTGCTATTTCCTCACGTCGGTCGGCCTCGTTGTGGTCAAGCAGGAAGCAGGTCGTGCGTCCTATGATGAAGGCCAGCGACAGCAGCCACATATAGAACGATATTTGCCCGTGGTCGCCTACCCATCCGGCTGCGCGAGGCAGGACAAGACGGCAAAACTGCGCCGCAGCGAATGGCATTATAAGCAGCGGCGCAATACGGGCGAGGAGCTGCGCGAAGGTGCACTCTCCGTTACCGGTGAACGACAGCACGACGGGTGCCACAACCGCCACGGCCATATTGCATAACAGGCTGTATGTGGCCATCGTGGCGACGTTGGCGCCGAGCATGCCGGCGATGACGACGGCGGCCATTGCCACGGGGGCAAGTATGCATATCATTGCCCCTTGAGCCACGACCGGATTTAACGGTCTAAGCGCGAGATATATGGCCACGCATCCTGCAATCTGTATGGCAAGGAGCCATACGTGCAGCATTGACGGGCGCATCTCTCGCGGCCGCACGCGGCAGAAGGTGACAAATAGCATGAGGAATATGAGTACGGGCGTCACCATGTGTCCCGACATGTCGTCCACGGCGGCAACGGAACGGCACAGCACGGCACCTACGACCATGGCGAAAGGCATGGCTACGGTCTTGACGTTGCGGTGCAGGTATTCTTGAATGTGCATAGCAGTCGTATGTTGAAAAAGAGGCCGCGCTTGCGGCGGCCGTTTGCATGTGGAACGTATTTGTTTGTATGGGAATACTCGCTATGCGAGCAGCTCCTTTACTTTGGCCGATATATCCTTGCCGTCGGCGCGGCCTGCAAGACGTTTAGTAGCAACGCCCATCACACGTCCCATATCCTTCATCGAAGCAGCTCCCGTCTCGGCAATGATGGCCTTGACCTCTGCCGTAAGTTCCTCGGGTGTCAGCTGCTTGGGCAGGAACTCCTGCATGACCTTGACCTGTGCCAGCTCCTCCCCGGCCAGATCGGCTCGGTTCTGCTGCGTGTATATTGCGGCCGAGTCGGTACCCTGCTTTGCGAGTTTGGTGATGATCTTGATGACGTCGGCATCGGGCAACTCGTCGACGGCAGCGCCCGACGTCTTGGCCTCGATGATATATTTCTTGATGTTGCGCAGTGCGCTCAGACGGACGGCGTCACGTGCTTTCATGGCCGCCATAATCTCACTCGAAATGGTCTTTTCCAATGACATAACTTCAGTTATTTATAGTTTCACTTTATATCTTGCTACTTGTTTCTGCATTTTCTTTCTTATCCATTGCCTACTCGCCGCCGCCGCTTCGTTCGAAGAAGGCCAGCACGCCGCGCATGAGCATGTCGCGTTGTGAGGCGTCGAGGATCGACTCGAACGGGAACGCCATAACTACACTTCGGTAGTCGTTGCCGTTGTAGCATACGGCGGCCGGCTGATTGTTCGTGGCGTATCGCATGGCTATGTATGCGTTGCGTCCGTATGGTGATATGCATCCGGGAGACTCTACGCCGTAGAAGTCGCGCGTGGGTTCGCGGTTGAACTCTATCGTACTGCGTGTCATGCCCATGGGTGAGGCGACGATACGCGCTTCACCGCGACGCGTGGCCATGTCGCCGTTATATGACATGTGCAGCGTGCGCCGTGCGAACTCCTTGTCTGCGGATGTAGCTTCGGGTCCCTTCCACAAGTCGCCCGCGACATGGCATCCCGATACGAATATGTTGCCTCCGTGGCGGGTGAAGTCCGTAATGAGCCGTTGCAGAGATTCCGACATGACCTTGAAGTCGTATCCCGACGTGCCGCGGCCAATGGCGCACGAGCGCTGCTTGCCCAGAATGAGGTCTGCGGCATCGTATCGTCCGAGGATGACGTCGCCGCGCTCGACGGCCTTCACCGAGGCTGAGCAGAAGGAGTATCCCGCCGCGGCGATCGACCGCCCGTGGATGACGGGATAATCGAATGTATTGCCCGCAATGACGCGCGTCTCGTAGTCGCTGTAGCACGACCCGAGCGCATCGTTATCGTTCTCGGAACGTGACAGGGCACGGTCGAAGTTGCGTTGCTGGCCTATGAATGATATGTCCTTGATGTATGCGGCGCCGGAGTCGTAGTCGTTGTAGAATCCGGCCAGCGAGTCACCCTGTATGTTCATCGGGGCGCTGACACGTTCGAAACCGTTGATGACAAGCACGCTGCCGCGCTCGTTTGCGGCGCGGTGTGCCGCAAGGGTCTCGCTCGGGAAGCTCTCGCCGCCCTTGTTGACGGCCGTGACGCGGTATGAATAGGTATGTCCGCGCTGCTGTGTCATGCGCACGGTGGTGCCGTCGACGCGGATGCCGTTGTCGAAGCCGCCGTCATCCTGCCGCGTATAGACGATATAATAATCCGGGTCAGCCGAGAGTTCGAGACTGTCTGTAACGGGCTGCCAACTCAACACAACGTCGGGTGTATCTTCATCGGCGAACTCCACGCTGAAGGCCTCGACGGGCAGCGGCTGGACGGTGTATGGAACATTGTACTGGCTTGACAGATAGCGTAATATACCCTTGTATATCGAGCGGCTCACGAAGAACTTGAAGCGCGGGTCGTTACCGTAACGCATATCGGCGAAGTTCTGGTGCGAGAGCGATTCGAGCAGCATTGTCGGGGCGCACGGAACGCGCGCCTCGTAATATGAGCGGTTCCACATGCCACGGCGGCTCCATGCGGGTTCATATACGGAGCGTATGTCCTCGACCATCTGTGTCATCACGATGTCGGTCAGCTCGCGCGAAAGGTAACGGTCGGCACCTCCCATGAAGTGCCCCTTGTTGTCCTTGGTATAGAATATTCCGAGCGTACCGATTATATCGTCGTTAAGCCTTACGCCAGCATCCGAATGGAATGCCAGCGCCATGTCTATGGGGATTGATTTTCCCTTCTCGTCGGGCAGGCGTTCCGATCCGCCCATGAGGGCATTGACCCAATGCGCGCGCGACATGTAGTCGTCCTTGTAGTCGTCGGCGCCCTCCTTGGGCGTATATACATCCTCCTCAAAGCCCGACCACTGGAGCCAGTAGCGCGCTCCCTCGCAGAAACGCGGATATTCGCTTGTGAGGGGCTCGTATTCGATTGCGTCGTCACGCAGCGACGGCGACACCTCGCGGGCGATATTGCCGTAGCCTCCGCCTATCTTGACAGCGTCGGCCGAGACGGTGCGGCCGCCTTCGTTCGTTATGTTCGAGAGTGACACCAACGTCTGCTCCTCGCCTGCGGCAAAGGGGAAGTGTCCGAGGTAGATCCACATGCCGCCGCCCATGGTCTGGTTTACGGCGAAACGGCTCTCGCCGCCGAGATGGTGTACCGTGTAGACGGCATCGTCGGCACTCTCCGTGCCGTGGCTCGCGTATGACACATAGACGGCATATTCGCCCGTCTCGGGGATTGCGGCCCGCCACTCGGCCCGGCTCTCGTTTCCGGAGGTGATGCTCTTTACGGCGCGCGCCGTGCCGTCACGGAAGGGATTCTCGCCGTTCATGTATATATCCTTCAGATGCGCAAATCCGACGACATCGTCGCCCCACGCCTGTGAGCCGTTGCTCTCGGCGTATGTGGTGTCGTCTACCCCGCTGTCGTTGTCGATGATGATCTCGCACAACTGCGTGTCGCGTTCGCGTGGCAGCAGGACGTTGGCACCGGCATTTTCGAGCATGGGCACCAGATACGGCAGCACGAAACTCTGCGTGAAGAGATCCTCGACCGTCTCCCATAGGCGTGAGCGCTGCCAACGCCATACGTTCTCCTTCTGGTCGAAATAGCGGCCGTGGCTCTGCCACATGGCTATATGCCGCCCGGCAAGGCCTTCGGTGGGGGCATTCTGCGACGAGAGCGGCCGCACGAGGGGGCGTTTCGAGCGGTTGGTGAAACGCGTGCCCGAAAGATTCGATGTGCGGTAATAGTGTGGGATGAACTCCTCGATACGGTGATTGTCGGTGATGATCGAGAGCTTGCGGTCGGCATACTCCGCGGGCAACACGGTGCGTACGGAGTCATATATCGCGGCGACGTTCTCCTCACGGAATGGATAGTATGACAATCCGATCGATGCGTATATCTCTATGCGTTCGTTGGTTATGCGCGTACGGTCGACGCGTACCGAGCCGCCCGACACCTCGCGCGCGACGATGCGCGTGAGCATCTCGCCTATCTCGCGTTTCTGGGTTGCATTGATGCCCGCCGCGTCGGACGGTGTCGGCATGAGCATCAGCGCCGCAAGGACGATGAGAGTTATCTTACTGTGCAGTCTCATTTCGGGGATAAGATATTAAAAACAGCCCAAAGATACAAAATAATGCGTTATAGCCCAATAATTCGAATCCGATAGCGTAGTTCCACCTCTCGGCTGCCCACCACTGCAGCAGGTAGCTGGCCACGGGTGACGCGACGGCTATGAGCGGCACGAAACGCTGGTGTATTTTGCGGCGTGTGGCAAGTCCGAATACGAAGAGTCCGAGTATCGGGCCGTATGTGTATCCCGCAACTTTGAATACAAGGTTTATGACGCTGTCGTTGCCGAAACGGTCGAAGATGAGAATCACTGCCGTCATGATGGCGGCCATAACAATATGGGTGCGTTTGCGCAGGCGTTCGAGTCGTTTTTCGTCACGGCTGTCGGCACGCAGAATGTCGAGCGTGAAGGATGTCGTGAGGGCTGTCAATGCCGATCCGGCGGCCGAGTAGGTACACGACACAAGCCCCACGACGAACATTATGCCCGCGATCTTGGGCAGCCCGCCCTGAACGGCCACCAGAGCAAAGGCCTGATCGCCCTTGGCGGGCTGCGGCAGCCCCTCGGCGGCTATGTAGAGATATATGAGCGCCCCCAAGGCGAGGAACAGTAGTATGACGACTATCTGGCAGAGGGCCGTCAGTACGATGTTTATCTGCGAGTCGCGCATGGTGCGGCAGCTCAGGTTACGCTGCATCATGTCCTGATCGAGCCCGGTCATGGCTACGAGGCAGAGGGCGCCGCCGGCGACCATCTTCCAGAAATACCGAGCCGAGGCCGGGTCGTCGAAGAACCACATGCGCGAATATGGCGATGCGGCCACGGCGCGGCAGGCTTCCGTGAAGGAGAGATCCATGCAGCCGCATATACACCAAATGCAGACGACGATGGCGGCTACGAGGCTTATCGACTGCAGCGTGTCGGTCGGTATGAGCGAGCGGACGCCGCCCCAACGCGTATAGAGCCATACGAGCAGCATCGTGAAGAGTATGTTGGCGATGAACGGCAGGTTGAAGTGATCGAATACAAGCAGCTGCATCACAGCGCATACGACATATATCTTTAACGAGGAGCCTATGATTTTCGAAACGAAAAAGCACCACGCCCCCGTACGGTGTGTGGTGATTCCGAAACGATCGTTGAGATATTGGTACAGGGAGACTACGCCGTGTCGGTAGAATACGGGTACGAGCACGAAGGCTACGATCATCTGTCCGATGGTGAAGCCCACGGTCATCTGCATATATGAAAAGGAGTCGGCGGCGACGGAGCCCGGCACCGAGATGAATGTCACGCCCGACATCGCGGCGCCGATCATTGCCAGCGTGGCCATATACCATGTCGTGCGGCGGTTGCCGATGAAGAATCCGGCATTGTCTGCATGCCGCCCCGATATGTAGGCCAGAGTGAAAAGTACGGCCAAATAGGCGAAAAGTGTCAGCAAAACCGCTATCGGTGACATAACTCACGGGATCATTTACCGCGCAAAGATAACAATTCGCCACAAAATAATTGTAGTGTCGAATAAGTTTAATATCTTTGCCTTCAGTTTGCGAATCGAAACGATAAAAGCAGGGATTAATTGTTTATTAATATATTTAATATGGCTAAATCATTGAAGATACGAGATTTGACTTTGCGAGACGGGCAGCAGTCGTCATTCGCTACCCGTATGACGCAGGAGCAGATAAACCGCTGTCTGTCCTACTACAAGGATGCCGGTTTTTATGCCATGGAGGTTTGGGGCGGTGCGGTGCCCGATTCGGTAATGCGATATCTGGGTGAGAACCCGTGGACCCGTCTTGAGACGATATATAAGGCTGTGGGCGACGTGTCGAAGTTGACGGCTCTGTCGCGCGGCCGCAACCTGTTCGGATATTCGCCCTATACGGACGAGATCATCGACGGCTTCTGCCGCAATGCCATCGAGAGCGGACTCGGCATCATGCGTATCTTCGATGCGCTGAACGACGTGAACAACGTCAAGTCGACGGTTAAGTATGTGAAGCAGTACGGCGGCATCGCCGACTGCGCCGTATGTTATACGGTCGACCCGAAGTATCCGCAGCCCTCGTTCTTTGAGCGTCTGTTCGGAAAGCGTGCGCCGAAGCCGGTCTTCACGGATGAGTATTTCCTCGACAAGGCCAAGCAGATGGCGGCTCTGGGTGCCGACATGATCACCATCAAGGATATGTCGGGTCTGATTCCGCCCCAGCGCATCAGCCGTCTGGTAAAGCTGTTCAAGCAGAATATCAATGTGCCTATCGACTTCCACACGCACTGTACTCCGGGTTACGGTCTGGCTTCGGTATTTGCCGCCATCGCCGCCGGCGTCGACATCGTGGATACCAACTGCTGGTGGTTTAGCGAGGGCACCGGAGCGCCTGCTCTGGAGTTCATCTATATCTTCTGTAAGAAGATGGGTATCGATATCGGTGTGAACATGGATGCCGTGTCGAAGATAAACGCCCAGCTCATGGGTATACGCAAGGAGCTGGAGTTGTCGGTATTCGGTGCCGAGAAGCCCGCACCCAAGGCTTTCGACCCCATGAAGGATACCCTTCCCGCCGAGGTGGACGCCCTGTTCGACAAGGCCGTCAAGGCTGCACAGAGCGAGAACTTCGAGGAGCTGCTCGCCGTAAGCCAGAAGATCGAGGCCTACTTCGGTTTCCCCGCTCCCAACGAGCTGGTGCAGAAGGCCGAGATCCCGGGCGGCATGTATTCGAACATGGTGGCTCAGCTCAAGCAGCTCAAGTCGGAGGATATTCTTCCCCGTGCCATGGAGCTTATCCCCTCGGTGCGTCTGGCTGCAGGTCTGCCGCCTTTGGTTACCCCGACCTCGCAGATCGTGGGTGCTCAGGCCGTGAACTGCGCCCTTGACGAGAAGGCCGGACGTCCGATGTACACGAACAAGAGTTCGCAGTTCGTAGGCCTGGTAAAGGGTGAGTACGGACACACGCCCGTGCCCGTAGATCCTGAGTTCCGCTTCAAGATATGCGGTGTGCGTGAGGAGACTCCCTACGATACCTCGAAATACAAGATGCAGCCCAACCCCGAACTTCCCGAGGCCGGAGGCGTGAAGCTGGCGGCAAACGAGAAGGAGGTTCTGTTGTTGGAGCTCTTCCCGTTGGTGGCAAAGAACTTCCTCACCAAGGAGAAGAAGGCTGCATACGAGGCCGCACAGGCCGCTGCCGCAGCGAAGGCTGCTGCTGATGCGAAGAAGGCTGCCGACAAACCCAAGGCCGAGGAGAAGGCCGAGGCTGCACCTTATGTAATGCCTACGGATGTCAAGGGCAATGCCGTTGTAGCGCCGCTGCCGGGCCGCGTGATCGAGGTTAAGGTCAAGGTCGGCGACAAGGTGTCGATCGGACAGTCTGTTGTCATCCTCGATGCCATGAAGATGGAGAACTCGATCACTTCGGACTATGCCGGTGTCGTGACGCGCATCTTCGTCGAGAAGGATCAGGCCGTACCTACCGAAGCCCCGATGGTGGAGATCGGTTAGTGTGCCGCTGCAATAAATGAAAAGCCCGCAATCCAGCCGGATTGCGGGCTTTTTTTGCGTCTTTGTGTGCTCGATGGGAGTTCTGCTGTTGATGTGGGAAATGCGTCATATCGTGCGAAAACGGGCTTAAACAGTGCAGCCGACGGCTTGGTTGTCCTGCGAATGTCAGGCCGCTGCCCTATTCCATGATGTGCAGCGTTACGGATGATTGCCGTTCGGCGTCGTGGTAAATCTTAACGTCGCATGGAACGAAATCCTCCTTTGTACAGGTGTATGTGTCGATCATCTGCTGCGGGTTGCGGTCGAAGAGCGGGAACCACGTACTCTGTATCTGTACCTTTATGCGGTGTCCGGCCATGAACGTATGGGCAACGTCGGGCAGCGTTAGTGTTATGCGTTCGACCTTGTCGGGAGTGAAGGCTTCGGGAGAGGAGAAGCCGTTGCGGTAGCGTCCGCGCATGATGTCACCGCGAACCATCATCTCATACTCTCCGTCCGGGCCCACGTCTATGATCTTTATCACGAAGTCGGCGTCGGTGGTTGATATTGCGGCATGGAGTGTTACGTCTATTGGTCCTATTACGGCCATATCGTTCTCAAGGCGCGGCGAAAGGAAGGTCAGCACATCGTGGCGGCCGTCGAGAAACTCCTGCCCCACGGTCATATACTCCTTGCGGCGTGGCCACGGCATGTCGGGATAATACGGGACGGGGTCGTTCGGATCGGAGGTGTAGAAACTGTATGCCTCCGATATGTCGGACGGCGCGGTGGTCAGAGAGCCGCCCTCGGCCAGATAGAGCGTGTGCGGGCGGCTTTGGTTCTCGGGATCCCACCCCTCCATCTCGCGCCAGCAGTTCTCGCCCGAGAAGAATATGAGCGCTCCGGTTGTCGTGGCGCCGCTATGCTCGGCATCTCGGAGGTAGTGGTCGAAGAATGGGAACTCGACTTGGCGGCGGTAGAACTGCGAGAGTGACTCTTCCGAAAAACGGATATGCCCGACCGCATTGGCATCGCCGTTCGAGCGCCATGCGCCGTGTGTCCATGGGCCCACCACGATACGGCAGTCGGTCTGCGGGTTGTTTTGTCGGATGGCGCGATAGATGTTCCATGTGCCGTAGAGATCCTCTGCATCGAACAGGCCGCCGACCATGAGGATGGCGGGACGTATGTCGTGCGTGGCATTCAGGGCGCTGCGCTGCTGCCACCAGCTGTCGTAATCGGGGTGCGCGGCCATCTCGTCCCAGAATGGAATGCTGCCGCCGAGAGCACGTGTTATGTCGGCGACGGTGTTGTCGTGCAGGTATTCTACGGGATTGCCCTTGACGGGCGTGTCGAACGGTTCGGGCCTATCCGTGGGCTTTGTCCGCGCCGCCGTGCCGAAGTTGGGCAGAAACCCTACGGCATCGCTCAGGGCTAAGGCTCCGTTGTGGTGGAAGTCGTCCCCGAGAAACCAGTCGCATATCGGTGCTTGGGGCGATACGGCGCGTATGGCCGGATGTCCGCTCGCAGCGGCCATAAGGGCATAGAACCCGGAATAGGAGTTGCCGAAGACGCCCACACGGCCGTTATGGCGCTTCAGCTTGCGCAGAAGCCACTCGACGGTGTCATACGTGTCACTGCTCTCGTCAATGGCGCCGGAACTCTTGTCGGCGACATAGGGGCGGATATTGACAAACTCTCCCTCGCTGCGCCAGCGTCCGCGCACATCCTGAAAGACGATGATGTAGTCGGCGCGCAGGTAATCCTCGAATATGGCCTGCTGCCAGAAAGAGGCGTTGCGGCGTCCGTATGGCCCGCAGCCGTAGGGCGTGCGCGTGAGCAGTATCGGATGGTGCGAGCGGCGGTTTTTCGGCGTATATACGGCCGTATAGAGACGTATGCCGTCACGCATGGGTATCATGTATTCGTTCTTGACGTAGTGTGCCTTGAACCATGCGGCGTCTATTGTCGGCTGCTGTTCCGTCTCGCTGGCATGGAGCGTAGCGGCGTAGATGAGAGATATTATTACGGTTATGATGCGTTTCATCGGGCAGGGGTTTCTTTCCTGCAAAATTAATACAATTTGGGGTTATTGCAAGCTATTCCGTGTCGTCGTGCCGTTTACGGTATATGTCGGTGACGTATAACGTGAATATGGGGAAAAACATCATGCCCAGACACGGCAGCATCACAGCCAGCGTCTTGCCTATGGCCGTTACGGGGAATATCGCGGCGCCGACAGTCGTGACATTCATCCATGCCCACCACATGGCGTTGCCGAAGCCGTGCAGGGCATGGTTTACCGTCACCTCGTAGTCGTAGAAGATGAGGGCTGCAAGATATGTGAAACAAACTACGGTGAATACATACGCCGCCAACAGACGTCTGACTCCCCGTCCGATGAGCCAGCGTATGACCACCCCCATTGCGACGAACGATCTTATGAGCGGCAGTGCGGCTACGGCAACCTCGGCGCTGCGATATATGTCGGCGCCGCACCACCGCAGGATGTTCAGATACGGTATCGACAGCAGCAGGAAGAGAATCTTCGGGGCGAAGCGCCGGTGTGCCCCGTAATCGGCGACGATCTCGCCGGCAAAGTCGGCCATGAAGACCACACAGGCTACAAGTTGCAGGCGCATGTACCAGTCGGAGTAGGCACGGTGGTCGCCCGTGAGTACCTCGATCGAGATGCCCGTCAGCAGGGCGATGCCTGCTATGAGGCTGGCTATGCGCAATATGGAGTTCAGTCGAGACATGCAGCGGCGGATTTGCCGTTATCGATGGCAAATGTCGTGCCGGGTAAATTTTCGGCAAGACGTATATTTTTTCGGAAAAAGTTTTGCAGGAATAAAAATTTGGCTTATCTTTGCACCGCAATTGAAAGATGGCGAGATAGCTCAGCTGGTTAGAGCGCATGATTCATAATCATGAGGTCGAGAGTTCAAGTCTCTCTCTCGCTACACGCGGAGATCACCCCGACGAAGGTCTCAGCGTCAAGTTCGGGATGTAGCTCAGCCCGGTTAGAGTACACGTCTGGGGGGCGTGTTGTCGCTGGTTCGAATCCAGTCATCCCGACTAATCGAAAAGCCTTGATATTCAGTCGAATATCGAGGCTTTTCTTTTCATCACTACCCCATTTCCGCCGTCGGTGGAACACAAGTGGAACATGGATTGCCAGAATCTTGTGGATAGTCATTTTTTGGCGGTAAATGTCTTGCTGTTAATTTATTTCAGCCCATATAATAGCCTCGAACCGACGGATAGTAAATTTTATCGGGTTGGCTGTTACGGTTCGGTATAGGGCGATTTTTCCGGCTGCTGTTAATATGACATGATATTTTTAACGCGATGGATATTTTCTCGAAATATTC
Source organism: uncultured Alistipes sp. (assembly GCA_900546065.1). Lineage (GTDB taxonomy): Bacteria > Bacteroidota > Bacteroidia > Bacteroidales > Rikenellaceae > Alistipes > Alistipes merdipullorum. Next base: position 7,036 of record URBK01000003.1, on the reverse strand, counting down.
AACTATGAAGAGTTGCTATGCCATCTTTATTTTGTCTAAAATCTGTTTGACGAATCCATTTGCGTCATTAATCAGGTTGTCAATATCTCTTAGAGTAAATTCATATAGCCCACCATCTTTTTTACGGCCGTTTCTATGTGCTATTACATGGCGAATGCGAAAATGTTTGTTCATATCCCCATTTGTGTCGCATATTGATATACCAAACAGCTTTGTGTATGTGGTTTTTATTCTTGATATACTGCTGTACGATTCCTTCAAAACATTGTCAAAAACATTCTGCTCACTGTTGCCCATCTCGTTGTCATCCCACATGCGCTCCAAGGCATATAGCTTTTGCTTGCTTTCTTTGTCATTGCATCTGGCTAATATAAATTCCTGAAAATATGTGAAGAAACTCTCCTTGCTGCCTGCAATCTTTGTCAATATGGTGTCGCATACGAATGTATCGACAGCTGCAATTATTCCTAAGTAGACTTGCCGTAACAGAATCTGCATGGTATGTTGGCAGCATTGGATCTTCGAGAGTTCGGTTATGTCTGTAATTCGCTGTCTGTATTCCGCGTAGCAGTCATCATAAGAGTTCCGCAGAAATGGGGCCCACTCATTCCTTGTGCTAAAGAATGTCTTTGCATAATATTCATTGAAAATAGATGGAGCCGATGTTTCTGTAATTATAATACAGGGCTGTCCATTTATCTCACTGTTGCATTCGATCTGTTCACAGCCTTCGGGGGGGTGTGCTGCACAGGCATTTGGCATCGTTATACCTGAAGAACGGCGTATCTATAATGATCCCACCATTGACATATATTTTCTTGTTATTCTTTATCATAGTCAATTATATAAGAGTCGTGTAGTCCGAGATATTATATTCCAGTAGATATTGTTTTATACGTATTGTTTGCCTTTGTTGTTTGTTTTATGATGTATTCCAATTTATGAAATATGAAAAGAAAGTCTCCACGGAGTACGCGGAGACAGTAGGTTTGAAACCTTCGGCATATAGCCTTATTGTGGTAAGATGTAGAATTCTTACGTCACAAATATATATATATTATCTGAACTTCGCAATTTTTTATTTAATTTTACAGAAAACACTTGATTATTATTAATTATGGAGAAAATTCTGGGGGTTGATCTTGGCACCAATTCAATTGGATGGGCTATAGTTGAAGATACCGATAAAGGATATATTTTGAAGGATAGAGGTGTTGACATCTTTCAGGAGGGCGTAGCCCGCGACAAAAATAATGAAAAACCTTCGGTGCAAGACAGAACCGAAGCAAGGGCGTTGCGTCGCCATTATTTCCGCCGTCGCTTGCGTAAGATAGAACTGCTTCGGCTTCTCGTGAAATATGGTTTATGTCCGTATTTGACAGACGAGCAGTTGGACTTGTGGCGCATGAAGAAACATTACCCTCTTGATGATGGGTTCCTTCAATGGCAGCGTACGGATGATAACAAGGACAAGAATCCATACCACGATCGTTATGTCGCATTGACACAAACGCTCAATCTCGAAAAGATGGAGCACAGGTATATGCTTGGCCGTGCGATTTATCATCTGGCTCAGCGGCGGGGCTTCATCAGTAACCGTAAAGAGGTTGGCAAGGACAAGGAAGACGGTGTCGTAAAAGATGGCATCAAAAGTCTGTCGACGGAAATGGAGAAGGCGGGATGTCACTATATAGGTGAATATTTTTACAAGCTATATCAGCATAAAGGTAAGATTCGCGGTAGACATACATCGCGAAACGAGCATTACAGGGCTGAGTTCGACGCTATATGCGAACGGCAACAATTGCCTGAGGAGTGGCGAAAAAACATGTACCGCGCCATATTCTATCAACGGCCGTTGAAATCACAGAAAGGGCTTGTCGGTAAATGTACTTTTGAACCTAAAAAGAGTCGCTGCCCGGTATCACATCCTCGCTTTGAGGAGTTCCGTATGTTGTCTTTGATGAACAATGTAAGAGTTACATCTCCCGGCGAGATAGAACCGCGGCCATTGTCTCAAAGCGAGATCACGACCATCACGCCTCTGTTTTTGCGAAAAAGCAAACCGTATTTTGATTTTGAAGAGATTGCGCGCAAGATTGCAGGCAAAGGAAAATATGCTTGTAGGAACGATCGTAATGAGGCCCCATATCGCTTTAATTATGCCCGTACAGCTACCGTGTCAGGGTGTCCGGTAACAGCGGCAATAGTAGCAGTATTTGGATCAGATTGGATTTCCGAGATATGCAGCCTGTACCGGCTTGGAGAGGGGAAAACGGAAGAGCAGGTGATTAATGACGTATGGCATGCCCTATTCTCTTTTGATGATGAGACGCGTCTTAAAACGTGGGCACAAGAGAATCTGCAACTGACGGAGGAGCAAGCCGAGGATTTCGCTTCCATAAGGTTGCCGCAGGATTATGCAGCGCTGAGCCTGAATGCCATAAATAAGATTTTACCATATTTGCGGCGAGGCTATCGTTATGATGAGGCTGTATTTCTGGCTAATCTCAAGGCGGCTCTTCCGCACTATATTTATGAAGACGGGCAACGCCGGGGTGAAATTGAAAATGATATTGCCAACCTGTTGAGCAGCTACAGGCGTAATCCGTATGATAAATATGATACCAAGGAGCGTCGCATAACGGACTATTTCAGCGACCAAGGTCTTGATACTTCCCGTATTGACAGACTTTACCACCCATCGATGATTGATACCTATCGTCGGGTGATGCCCGATGCGGAAGGTTGCATGCAGCTCGGCTCTCCACGTACGTCTTCGATCCGTAATCCGATGGCAATGCGGTCCCTGTTTCGGTTGAGGGCTTTGATCAATCGTCTTCTGCGTGATGGTAAGATAGACCGTGACACAAAGATCAATATCGAATTCGCAAGAGGTCTCAATGATGCCAACCGCCGTAAGGCGATTGAGCAGTACCTGCGAGAACGCGAAGTTGAAAACAGAAGATATGCCGACGAAATCCGCAAGCAATATTTGACGGAAAGCGGTCGTGAGATTGTGCCGTCTGAGGACGATATATTGAAATATCGCATGTGGGAGGAGCAACATCATATATGTCCATATACGGGGCGGCAAATCGGGATTTCGGATTTTATTGGTTCGTCGCCCGTGTTTGATATTGAGCATACCGTTCCCCGAGCCAGAGGTGGCGATGATTCGCAGATGAACAAGACGCTTTGTGATAGCAGGTTCAACCGCGAACGGAAACGTGCCAAGTTGCCGTCGGAATTATCCAACCATGTTGATATTATGGAACGTATCGAGTCGTTCGGTTGGCTTAAGCGAGTGGAGGATCTGCAGAAACAGATCGAGATACAGGTACGGAAGAGTAAAGGGGCCGCAACAAAAACGGAAAAAGACGGGGCTATACAGCGGCGCCATTACCTTCAGATTCAGCTCGACTATTGGCGAGGGAAATGTGAGCGTTTTACAATGACGGAAGTCCCCGATGGATTCAGTAACCGACAAGGTGTGGATATCGGTATAATAGGCCGTTATGCGAGGCTCTATTTGAAGACTGTTTTCGATCGTATTTATACGGTTAAGGGTGCCACTACAGCTGCTTTTCGCAAGATGTGGGGGTTGCAAGATGAATACTCCAAGAAGGAACGAACCAATCATGTTCACCATTGTATCGATGCCATTACTATTGCCTGTATCGGTCGCAAAGAGTATGACCGGTGGGCGCAGTATGCGGCCGATGAGGAACGATACAATTATGGGGAGAGTTGCAAACCCCGTTTTGAAAAACCATGGCCTACATTTACCGAGGATGTCAAGGCTGTGGCAGATGAACTGCTTGTATCGCACAATACGCCCGACAACATGGAAAAACAGACGCGAAAGAAGATGCGCGTCAGAGGCAAGGTGAAATTTAACTCCGAAGGTAACCCGATATATATACAAGGCGACACGGCTCGCCGTAAACTGCATCAGGATACCTTCTATGGAGCCATCAAACGTGAAGATGAGGTGAAATATGTCGTGCGGAAGTCTCTCGGTCAGCTTCAGCAGTCGGACGTGGATAAGATTGTGGACGATGTGGTTAAGTCGCGGGTAAAGGAGGCAATACGGGAAGTCGGTTTTGCCAAGGCGATGGATCCCGAGGAGTACACTATATGGATGAATGAAGCGAAACGGATACCCATACGCAAGGTCCGTATCTTTACTCCAAGTATAACTCAACCTATAGCGTTGAGGAAACAACGGGATCTGTCCGATAAGGAGTATAAACAGGATTACCATGTAGCCAATGACGGGAACTATTGCATGGCCGTATACGAGGGGCAGGACAAACGAGGCAAGACTAAACGTACATTCGAGATAATCAGCAATCTGGAAGCCGCCAGATACTTTAAGCGCAGTGCCGATCGAGCGGGCCGTCCCGATCTGGTGCCGATGGCCGATTCGAACGGCTATCCGCTGAAGTGTATCTTGAAGATAGGGACAATGGTTCTGTTTTACGAGAAGTCGCCGGCTGAACTGTATGAATGCTCTCGCAAGGATTTGGTGAAACGATTGTACAAGGTAACAGGATTTAGTACGCTAACGGTATCCAGTAACTCATATGGTCGGCTTACCTTGAAATTCCATCAGGAGGCTCGTCCGGCTGGAGAATTGAAGGCAAAGAGTGGTGAGTGGAATAGTGCCGAAGAATACAGACCCGTAATATCATTGTTACATACTCAATTAAATGCTTATGTTGAGGGTTACGATTTTGAATTGACGGTTACCGGGGAGATAAAATTCAAACACGAGATGCCATGCTGAAACGGGCTTTGTTCTTCTCTACACCCTACTGCCTGAGCTTGCGTAACGGGCAGATGATTGTCCATACTCGGGAAGCTCCCGGGATGAAGAGAAGTGTGCCGATTGAAGATATAGGTTTTGTCGTGTTGGAAGATGCGCAGATCTCGGTGACGCTGCCGTTGCTCAATGCACTGTCGGATAACAATGTCGCAGTGATTATATGTGGGGAGAACCGTATGCCCAACGCCATGTTGATGAATCTTGATTCCAACAGGACGCAGGGTGAAGTGTATCGAATCCAGATCGAGGCGAGCGAACCGTTGAAGAAAGGTTTGTGGAAACAGATTGTGGAGGCCAAGATTCGGAATCAGGCGTCTCTGTTGCGAAAGTTGGGGCGTGACGGTGATAGGTTGAAGCCTTATTACATGAATGTCAAGAGCGCTGATGCGGATAATCGTGAAGGTGTCGCCGCCAAGATCTATTGGGCGGAACTTTTTGGGTCGCGATTTATTAGATCGCGCGATGGCGTCTGTCCCAACAACCTTCTCAATTATGGTTATACCATTTTGCGGGCTGCGGTTGCCCGGGCAATTATGGGTTCGGGATTGTTCCCTGCATTCGGGATATTCCACCGTAACCGATACAACGCTTTTCCATTGGCGGATGATGTGATGGAACCTTACAGGCCTTATGTTGATGAGATTGTTTATAATCTGTTCCAACAAGGTCATAAGCAATTGACCAAAGATGTTAAGGGGGCTCTTTTTCGGCTCCTGTTTGTAGATACAAGATTTGACAAGGTTGTACGTCCGCTTGATGTCGGGTTGACTTTTACCTCCTCGTCATTGGCAAAATGTTTTGCAGGAATACAGAAAAAGATTGCATATCCATTATTGGAATAGAAATATGTCAGAGTTGCGTTTGAATGCATACCGTATTATGTGGTTATTTGTATTTTTCGATTTGCCGACCAATACCAAGGCTGAGAGGCGTCATGCCGCACAATTCCGCAAGGCATTGGAGAAGGATGGTTTTTCGATGATGCAATATTCGGTTTATGTCCGGCATTGTCCATCGAAAGAGAATATGCGGGTACATATAAATCGGGTGCGTAGATCAATGCCGCCGTCGGGATATACGAGTATTCTTGCCGTGACGGACAAACAGTACGGTGATATTATGAATTTCTGGGGGAAGGTCGAACGGGCCAAACCGGATATACCTCAGCAGCTGGAGTTTTTTTAGATATTTTGCGTATATTTGTCTTGTTCTTTGACATGCTGAAATACATCAAATTGACTTCGTCAAAGTGTGAATTCGAACTTTTCAATGATGATAATCTTGATATATAATGCAATATATCAGCCGATTCAAGGCCTGACGTTGTGGTTTGATGTAGAATTTCAATAAGATACAACAGATATGGCAACCCGCGAGGATGTCATACAAGTTGTGGTTTGATGTAGAATTTCAATAAGATACAACAAGGAGAGATCTGGTATGGCAGGATCATAGTTGTGGTTTGATGTAGAATTTCAATAAGATACAACGATTCGGGACGAAGAAATAATGAGTATAAGTTGTGGTTTGATGTAGAATTTCAATAAGATACAACTTATGGCGGTTTCTTGAAGAATATTCACGTGTTGTGGTTTGATGTAGAATTTCAATAAGATACAACTGTTCAACGAACAATACCGAGAGCCTCAAGTTGTGGTTTGATGTAGAATTTCAATAAGATACAACCGCGCGGTGTCCCACATGGCCAGATCGCCGTTGTGGTTTGATGTAGAATTTCAATAAGATACAACTAATCGCCTGAAGGGTACGATCGATGTTCTGTTGTGGTTTGATGTAGAATTTCAATAAGATACAACCCCACGAAATGAATTAGAATCATCGCTGCCGTTGTGGTTTGATGTAGAATTTCAATAAGATACAACTTCTGGTTATGGCGAGGATTCGTCCGTCCCGTTGTGGTTTGATGTAGAATTTCAATAAGATACAACTTCGTTCCGATCTGCACGGGTGACCCTACGTTGTGGTTTGATGTAGAATTTCAATAAGATACAACCTATGGCAGGGCAAAGGTGCTTACTCCAAGTTGTGGTTTGATGTAGAATTTCAATAAGATACAACGACGTTCAACATCAAGTTCGTCTCGGCCACGTTGTGGTTTGATGTAAAATCACTACTGTCCCGTAAAAGTGGATAAATAGTTCTTTGAAATTATTGAAATATAGTCAATTACACGGTTTTTTGAAA
>URBK01000002.1 GCA_900546065.1 uncultured Alistipes sp. | reverse complement strand
GACACAAGCATTTGATTCAAGGCAATCATGACCGGGTCAAGGGCAAGCTTCGTCTTTATTGGGAAAGCATAGCGCAGTACGCAGAAGTCAATGACGAAAACCGCTTGGTCATTCTGAGTCATTACCCGATGCTGTTTTATAAAAACCAACACCACGGAGCGACGATGCTGTACGGACATATAGAAGGTATCGAGCACCGCATCGACCATCTGATGCGTCTGCGGGCGCTGCAGGATGAGACGGGGGGATTGAATGCCTTCATCCCGCTCAAGTACCGCAATTACGGCAACTCGATGTCGGAGATCGGCGAGGTGTCGGTCATAGAGGATCTGCGGACGCTGGCCATGAGCCGTCTGATTCTGGACAACGTTCCCCACATCAAGGCCTACTGGGTGATGTACGGAAGGCAGACGACCGAGGCGGCGCTGGCATTCGGTGCCGACGATATCGACGGTACGATCGACGACTCGACCAAGATCTACTCGATGGCGGGTGCCGACGACAGCCGCCCGCGCATGAGCGTGGAGCAGATGCGGGAGATGGTGGCGCATGCGGGATTTCGTGCCGTTGAGCGCGATACGCTTTATAACGAGATTGAAAAATAAGATATAACGAGACATGGAGAAACGCAAACCCGATACACGCAAGCACCGTCAGGGGAAAGGCGGCATAGACGGTGCCATCGAACGGCTCAAGGAGTCGCCCATAGCGTATAACTTGGTGTCGATAGTGCTCATACTTGTAGCGATAATTGCGGCGTGCAGCCTTCTGATGATGATCCTCACGCGGCACGGCACACACCGTACGGTGCCCGACCTGACTGGCATAACGCTCTCGGATGCCGAGCGCGTCGCACGGGACAAGGGGCTGAAGATCATAATCAACGACTCGCTCTATGTGCCTACGTACGATGGCGGCATCGTGCTCGACCAACTGCCCGTGGCGGGTGTCGAGGTGAAGGCCGGCCGCAAGGTCTACGTTACGATCAACTCGTTCCGTCAGAAGAGCGTGAAGGTCCCCTACGTTGCGGGCCGCAGCCTGCGTCAGGCGAAGAACATGCTTGAGGTTGCGGGTCTGGGTATCGAGAAGCTTGTCTATGTCGAGGATATGGCGACGAACTACGTGCTGGCGGAGTTTGTCGGCGGCGAGGAGGTGTCGCGCTCGTCGTCGCTCGAGATCGAGATGGGCTCGGGCGTGACGCTGCGTGTGGGCATGGAGCCCGACAAGAGTACGACCATCGTTCCCAAGGCCATAGGCCAGAGCCTGCAGTCGGCCAAGAGCCGTCTGTGGGAGGAGGGTCTCAACGTCGGCAAGGTTACCTTCGACGATGGCATCGACCTGCTGAACGAGAAGGATGCGCGTGTCTACCGTCAGTCCGTTCCGCATAATGCTACGGCGTCGCTGGGGGCTGCGGTGGATCTGTGGCTGACGCTTGACGACAAGATCGTGGAGCAGAACAGCGCCGCGTCCGACAAGGTGGCCAAGGAGCTGGCCGAGCAGCGGCTTCAGGAGGAGCAGGAGCGGCAGGACTCGCTCGAGCAGGCCGAGCGCAACGATGTGGTGCGGGCGCTGCGCGAGAGCGGCTCGCTGCATGACAATGTCACCGAGACCGACGAGGACGAATTCTTTTAGCGATGGCGGAGAAGATACAGGAACACGGCACGGAGAGTATCGATAATATCGTTAATATCGGTATGGAGGAGACGTGCACGGAGGCGGAGGCAGTGACTGCGGATGCGGCCGCGGGGGATGTCGACCTTGAGGACGGGGACGACTTCGACGAGGATGGATTCGGTGACGGCGGTGCCGCGGCGGAGCAGTATGAGCACTTTGCCATCACGGTCGACCGCGGACAGTCGATGATACGTCTGGACAAGTTTCTGGTCGACCGCATGGAGCACTGTTCGCGTAACCGTATCCAGACGGCGGCCGACAACGGGAATATCCTTGTCAACGGCGTGGCGGCGAAGGCCAGCTACAAGGTCAAGCCTCTGGACCGCATATCGCTTGTGATGCCCTACCCGAAGCGGGAGGTGGAGATCGTGCCCGAGGATATACCTCTGGACATAATATATGAGGATGACGACCTGCTGATCGTGAACAAGCCTGCGGGCATGGTTGTGCACCCGGGATGCGGCAACTATAACGGTACGCTGGTGAACGCCTTGGCATACCATCTGCGCCATCTGGAGATGTTCCGCGAGGGGGACATGCGTGCGGGGCTGGTACACCGTATCGACAAGGATACGTCGGGTCTGCTGGTTGTGGCCAAGAATGAACGCTCGCACACGCGTCTGGCCAAGCAGTTCTTCGACCACACGATCCACCGCCGTTATGTGGCTCTGGCGTGGGGCAACTTTACGGAGGATGAGGGTACGATTACGGGCAATATCGGCCGCGACCCGCGTGACCGTATGCTGATGCACGTCTTTGCCGACGGCTCGCAGGGCAAGCATGCCGTGACGCACTACCGCGTGCTGCGCCGCTACGGTTATGTCACGCTGCTGGAGTGCCGCCTTGAGACGGGCCGTACGCACCAGATACGTGTCCACATGTCGTGGCAGGGCCATCCGCTATTCAACGACGCCCGCTATGGCGGCGACCGCATATTGAAGGGTACGACCTTCTCGAAATACCGCCAGTTCATCTCGAACTGCTTTGCGCTGCTGCCGCGGCAGGCGCTGCACGCCCGTTCACTGGGCTTCGTGCATCCGACGACGGGGCGCGAGATGATCTTCGAGAGCGAGTTGCCGGAGGACTTCCGCTCCGTCATCGCCAAGTGGGACGGATATGTGGCCGCACGCGGCATAGACGAGGAGTAGGCCGCAGTCGGGGCGGGAGGTTGTAAATCTCGATATTATATGTTATATTTGGGTTGGGCGATCTGAGGACTTTAGGACGGCCGACCGAAAAATCACCGAAAATGTTTTTGCCGACGTCGATACGCGAGGTGCGCCAGCGGGGATGGGATTACTTGGATGTGATCCTCTTCTCGGGGGATGCCTATATAGACCATCCGGCCTTCGGGGCGGCGGTCATCGGGCGTCTGCTCGAGGACGAGGGGTATCGTGTTGCTGTCGTTCCGCAGCCCAACTGGCGGGACGACCTGCGTGACTTCACCAAGCTGGGTACGCCGCGCTTGTTCTTCGGGGTGACGGCCGGTGCGATGGATTCGATGGTGAACCACTATACGGCCAATCTGCGTCTGCGCAGCGACGATGCCTATACGGCCGGCGGCAAGGCGGGATTCCGTCCCGACCGTGCCGTGACGACCTATTGCCGCATCCTGAAGCGCCTTTTCCCGCATGTACCTGTCGTTGCGGGCGGTATCGAGGCCTCGCTGCGGCGTCTGACACACTACGACTACTGGAGCGACTCGCTCTATCCGTCGATTCTGGTCGACAGCGGTGCCGATCTGGTTATATACGGCATGGGCGAACGGGTCGTGCAGCAGGTTGCTCGGTCGATGCGCAACGGATTCAACGCCAAACTGCTGCGCAAGCTGCGGCAGGTGGCGTTCATGGCAGACGGGGATTATGTTTCGCGGCTCGACCCGGCGACGACGGTACATCTGGCCTCATACGAGGAGTGCTGCCGCGACAAGCACGCCTTCGGGCGTAATTTCGTCGTCGAGGAGCGCCTGAGCAACTGCATGCATACGGATACGACGCTCGTGGAGGCCGTAGGCGGGAGGTATGTGGTCGTCACGCCTCCGAACACTACGCTCACGACCGAAGAGTTGGACCATTCGTTCGACCTTCCTTACGAGCGGGCCCCGCACCCGCGTTACGAGGGGCGCGGCGCAATCCCCGCATGGGAGATGATCAAACACTCGATCAACATACACCGCGGCTGCTTCGGCGGTTGCTCGTTCTGCACCATATCGGCACATCAGGGCAAGTTTGTCAACTCGCGCAGCGAGCGGTCGATCTTGGCCGAGGTCGAGAAGGTGGTGCGTATGCCCGACTTCCGCGGATATATATCAGACATCGGGGCGCCGTCGGCCAACATGTACGGCATGGGCGGGCGCGACAGGGAGCTGTGCCGGCGTTGCAGCCGTCCGTCGTGCCTGCATCCCAAGCGTTGTCCCAATCTGGACAACGACCATTCGCGTCTGTTGGCGCTCTACCGCCGCATACGTGAGGTGAAGGGGGTGAAGAAGGCCTTCGTGTCGAGCGGTATAAGGTACGATCTGTTTGACGACTCGCCATATTTCGAGGAGGTTGTGGTACACCACACTTCGGGCCGTCTCAAGGTCGCGCCCGAACATACGGAGGAGCATGTGCTGCGGCTTATGCGCAAGCCGTCGTTCGAGCTGTTCGAGCGCCTCAACCGCAACTTCCACCGCGTGTGCGAGGCGAACGGCCTGCGCTATCAGCTCATCCCATATTTCATATCGTCGCATCCGGGATGCCGCGAGTGCGACATGCAGGCGCTGGCGGAGAAGGTGCTCGGACGTCTGCACTTCGATCTGGAGCAGGTGCAGGACCTCACACCGACACCCATGACCCTCTCGTCGGTGATGTTCTACACGGGCGAGGACCCATATACGGGCAAGGAGGTCTATGTAGCCCGCACGCAGGAGGAGAAGCGGCGGCAGAAGTCATATTTTTTCCGTCGCGGGCCGATGGCAGGGGGCGTGGGTGAGCGCGGGTCGAAAGATGTGCGGACGACAGTCCGTGCGGCGCGGCGTGACGGCAGGAGAACCGATAACCTGAAACATAAATTCAAACCTAAACCTAAACCTGAACGATGATGAACATGAAACGGATTACCCTTGCGGCCGTAGCGGCGATGCTTATGTTGGGGAGTTGCGCCCCCGAGCCGCCTGCGCCGATGAGCGTGGTGCCTGCGCCGCGGCAGCTGGAGTGGCACCGCATGGAGCAGTATGCCTTCGTACACTTTACCGTCAACACCTTTACAAACCGCGAGTGGGGCTATGGCGACGAGCCCGAGTCGGTATTCAACCCGACGGACTTCGACGCCGACGCTCTGGTCCGGATCGTCAAGGACGCGGGCCTTAAGGGGTTGATCCTTACGGCCAAACATCATGACGGATTCTGCCTGTGGCCGAGCGCCTACACCGAGCACTCGATCAAGAACTCGCCATACAAGGATGGCAAGGGCGACATCGTGGGCGAGGTTGCCGAGGCGTGCCGCCGTCAGGGTGTCAAGTTCGGCATATATCTCTCGCCGTGGGACCGCAACCATGCCGGTTACGGTACGGACGAATATCTTGAGTATTACCGCAATCAGCTGCGCGAGCTGCTGACGGCATACGGGCCTGTCTTCGAGATGTGGTTCGACGGGGCCAACGGCGGCGACGGCTACTACGGCGGCGCCAACGAGACCCGAATACTCGAATCGGGATACCTCTATTACGACTGGCCGAAGGTCGTGGAGATCATCCGCGAGCTCTCGCCCGAGACTATCGTCTGGAGCTCGTCGCTGCCCGATGCCCGCTGGTGCGGCAACGAGCGCGGCGTCATAGCCGAGACCAACTGGTGCATGGCTACGCCCGAGAAGCTCTACCCGGGCGGCCACGACGACGTGGAGGTGCTGACACACGGCATGGAGGACGGCAACCGCTGGGCCCCTGCCGAGGCCGACGTGTCGATACGTCCCGGGTGGTTCTACCACGCCGACCAGAAACCCAAGACTCCCGAACAGCTCTTCGACATATACCTCACGTCGGTGGGCCGCGGCGGCACGCTGCTGCTGAACCTTGCGCCCGACACTCGCGGCCGTATACCCGAGGAGGATGTGGCGTCGCTTATGGCTTGGCGCAAGATGGTCGACGAGACTTTTGCGAATGACCTTGCCGCCGGGGCCAAGGCCGAGGCGTCGTCGTCACGCGGCCGCGGATACGGCGCCGAGTGTGTTATCGGTGAGGGCGGCTGTTATTGGGCTACGGCTGATGATGTAACTACGGGAGATGTTACGCTCTCGTGGCAGAATCCGCAGAAGATAAACTACGTATCGATACAGGAACATATCGAACTCGGACAGCGTGTGCGTGCGTTCGAGGTCGACGTTATGGAGAACGGCTCATGGCGCAAGGCGGCCGAAGGCACTACGGTGGGCTACAAGCGTATCATGCCCCTCGGCGGTGTCGAGACGACGGCGGTGCGCGTGCGCTTCACCGACTCGCGCGGCCCGCTCACCATAGAGCGCATAGCCGTATATTGATTGCGGCGATTGTAGAAACATGGCGGCGTCCTCCGAAAAAGAAGGACGCCGCTATTGTGTATGTGCGTAGCGTTACAGGTCGAGCAACCCCTCGGGCAGCACCATCCTGATGTGCCGCCGCTCGAAGTCGATCGAGGCGATGAAATCCTCGACGGCGGGGATAAGGCGCTCGCCCTCGCCGAAGTCTATGCCGAAGAGGGGATTGGCGTCGCTGTCGTAATAGTCGGTCATGATACCGTTATGTCCATCGGCCTCGACGGTGAAACCTATGAGATCCTCCATGTAGAATTCGTCGTCCTGCTCCTCGTCGACGGGTATGCGCAGCTCGCGGCCTACAAGTTCCTCGGCGCGGTGCGGCGTATCCAGATCGTCGAAGCTGACGACGGCACCCGCGGCGCCGCGCCGATCGAATGTGGCGCACCACAGAGGTACGTCGAGCGAGTCGATCTGGACGAAGAGGGGATCCTCTGCGGGGTCGAAATCCTCGGGAAAGGAGTCGTAGAGGGAGAGCACGACGCCTCCGCCGTCGCTGCCGCCGAAGAGTTTGGTGACGCGGGCCACGCTCTCGAACGTGCATCCCGCATGCGGTGTCATGTCGCGGTCGTTATTCTTTTTCATGGTGGGTGGTTGGGGTTATTTCAACATATATAAAAAATACCCCTGCGGCGCGGCCGCAAGGGGTATCTTTCGGCATATCGCCCCTGCGTTACTCGGCAGGAGTCTCGGCGGCCTCGGCGCCCTCTTCGGCTGCAGCCTGCGCTGCGGCTTCGGCGGCGGCTGCCTCTGCTGCAGCCTTCTTCTCGGCTATGGCAGCGGCACGATCCTCCTTGACCTTGGTCTCGGCGGCCATGGCAGCCTTCTCGGCATTCTTGGCCTCCGTAGCCAGACGGCTGACCTTGGCTGCGATCTTGCTCTCTTTCTCGGTCATCCACTTGTTGAACTTGGCCTCGGCGTCGCTCTCAGAGAACGCGCCCTTGGCTACGCCCCCCAGAAGGTGTTTCTTGTAGAGAACACCCTTGTACGAGAGGATGGCACGGCAGGTGTCGGTAGGTTGTGCGCCTTTTTGCAACCAATCCAAAGCCCGGTCGAACTTCAGATCAATCGTAGCAGGATTCGTATTGGGATTGTATGTTCCCAATTTCTCGATGAATTTACCATCACGTGGCGCTCTGCTATCTGCGGCAACGATATGATAGAAAGGAGCACCCTTCTTACCATGGCGTGCCAGACGAATTTTAACAGCCATTTGCTATAAAATTTAGTTGATTAATATTAAACGCAACCCTACACGGCGGGTTTGTCGGGCAAAGGTAAGAAAATTTTTTGCAAAGATTGCCATCGCACCGGAAAAATAACTGATTTTCCGCCTAAAACGGCGTGCGGGCTTCTCTTGCGCGACGACTCCTCGAAGCGTGGCGGTGCGCCGCACTCCGTGTGGCATGCGACATGCCGCGCGGAGCGGCTGTGCGGAAGGGATATTTTTCGTATATTTACAATCTCGAATCCGTATGTACGCTGTGCGTAACCGCATTTTGCCACAGGAGGTTATTCTCATGCGGACGTATTGCGGGAAGTGGAAAGGGAGGAAAAAAACTTAAAAGATTATGATAAACGTGCTTTTACTTGTTGCCGGACTGGCCCTGATCCTCTTCGGCGCGGATTTCCTTACGGACGGCGCCTCGTCGCTGGCCAAACGCTTCCGTATCTCGTCGATGGTCATCGGACTGACGGTGGTGGCCTTCGGCACCTCGACGCCCGAGTTGTCGGTGAGTGTGCTCTCGGCTCTCGAGGGCAATGCCGAGTTGTCGATAGGCAACGTTGTCGGAAGCAACATCTTCAACATCCTCATGATCGTGGGCATCACGGCCATCGTCGCGCCGATAGCCGTGCGGCGCGCGACCCTTACGAAGGAGATACCGCTGGCGGTGCTCTCGTCGGTGGTGGTGCTTATATGTGCCAACGACGTGCTGCTGGGGACGGGAACGGCCAACGTCATCGACCGCGCCGACGGCTTGCTGATGCTGTGTTTCTTCTCGATATTCATGGGCTACACCTTCGCCATCGCGCGTGACGGCGATAGTGCGGGTCAGCCCGAGATCAAGTCGCTGCCCCTGTGGCGGTGCCTGATATACATTGTGGGCGGTCTGGCGGCGCTTATAGGCGGCGGCACGCTCTTCGTCAACGGTGCCAGCGAGATAGCCCGCTCGCTCGGTGTGAGCGAGTCGGTCATAGGCCTTACGCTGGTTGCCATGGGTACCTCGCTGCCCGAGCTGGCGACGTCGGTGGTGGCGGCGCTGAAGAAGAATCCCGAGATCGCCATCGGCAACGTCATCGGCTCGAATATATTCAACGTCTTCTTTGTGTTGGGCGCGAGCGCGACGATCTCGCCCCTGCCCATGGGCGGCATCACGAACTTCGACCTGCTGTGGCTGCTCGGGGCGTCGGTGCTGATGTTCGTGGCGGGAAAATACTACAAGGAGCGTACGATAACCCGCCCGGAGGGTGTGGTCATGGTCTTAGCTTATGTAGCCTATACTGGACTTCTGATAGCGGCCCTGTAGCGGCGATATACGGTAAGTAACTGTAAAATATTTGTGCATGATATGAAACGAGCCCTGTTTTTGCCAGTACTTGCGGCGGCCGTCATGATAGACTTTGCTACGGCAGCCGCGCAAACGACATCAGCACCCGAGGCCGTGCCGTCGGAGACGGTTCTCTACGGGAAATTCGGAGCAGATGACGTAGCGGCCTTTGCCGATCCTCCGAAGGTATTCCGCCCGCAGACGTGGTTCCACTATGTCGGAGGCAACGTCTCGACGGAGGGTATTACGGCCGATCTGGAGGCTATCGCGGCGGCCGGTTTCTCGGGCGTGCAGCTGTTTCACGGGCAGGCGGGCTATGACGGCATGTGGCCCGGCAACGATTCGCGCATAACGTGTCTGAGCGAGCGGTGGGACGACGCCGTACGCCATACGGCGGCCGAGTGCCGGCGTCTGGGATTGCGTTTCACCATGCAGGGGTGTCCGGGTTGGGCCATGGCGGGCGGCCCGTGGATCAAACCCGAAAATGCGATGCGACATCTTGCATGGAGCCGTACCGACGTGGGGTGCGGCGACAACGGCATCGTATTGCCCCTGCCGGACGGATGTGCCGATGAGTGGCGCGATTACCGTGATGTGGCGGTACTCGCATTCCCAACTCCGGCCGAGGATACAGGCAGGCCGCTTGTGCCGCTGAAGGCCGAAGGAAGTGTCGGGGCCGACTGGATGCGTCTGCTCGGCGGCGGGGGCGGTGAGGCTCTGCGTCTGGCACCGACAACACCGGCGGAGCCATATACGGTCGATGTATGGTTTGACGGGGGAGTGTGTGTGCGCACGCTGGAGTTCCCGTGTGTGCAGGCGTTGAACCATGCGTGGTGTTATGAGCCGTCGGTACGGGTGCGTGTCGAGGCGTTCGACGCCTCGGGCAATGGCGTCGAGGTGCTCGATACCGAACTCCCGCAGTCGAACTGGCAGGATGACCGTCCGCTTACGCTCTCGTGCCGTGAGGTCGAGGGGGCCGTACGTTATCGCGTAAGTTTGGTGAACGGGCACGACATTGTATTGCCGTATCTGCGGTTCTATTCCGGCGTGCGCAAGAACAGCTGGGAGTCGGAGGCTGGATGGACGCTGCGCAGCATCGAACGCCGCGGACAGGAGGTATCCTATGACGACCGTTTCTATGTCAATCCCGATGATATTGTAGATTTGACGGACCTTATGTCGACGGACGGTTCACTGGCGTGGCAGGTGCCTGCCGGTAGCTGGACGATATTGCGCATAGGTGACGTAAATACGGGCATGAAGAACGGTCCGGCTCCGGCCGAGGGTACGGGTTGGGAGTGCGACAAGCTCTCGACGGCGGGATCGGACGCTCAGTTCGAGGGCTATCTCGGGCGCCTCACGGCCGACGGCGGCCCGATCGAGGGTATGCTCGACGGCGTATTGTTCGACAGCTGGGAGTGCAAGACGCAGACATGGACACCGGGGATGGAGGCCGAGTTCGGCCGCCGTGCAGGCTATCCGTTGCGGCGGTGGATGCCCGCCCTGATGGGATATGTCGTCGACGATACCGAATCTACGACACGTTTCCTGAACGACTGGCGCCGTACGGTTGGCGATATGGTGGCCGAGAACTTCTTCGGCAACATGGCGCGTCATGCCGCCTCGAGAGGTATGTCGATAGCCTATGAGACGGCGGCGGGGGATGTCTTCCCGGCCGACATAATGGCATACTACCGTTATGCCGATGTGCCGATGTGCGAATTCTGGCAGCCGCTCTCGGAGGGATATGTCGGTTCGCTCGACTTCAAGCCTGTGAAGCCCGCGGCCTCGGCCGCACATCTGTACGGCAAGCCGCGCCTTGCGGCCGAAGCCTTCACCTCGTTCTCGCACACGTGGGACGAGGATTGGCGTGACCTGAAGCAGGTGGCCAACGTCAATATGGCCGAGGGTGTGACCCATCTGGTTTTCCATACCTATACCCACAACCCGCAGGTAGGGTTCCTGCCGCCCGGCACCTCTTTCGCCGGCGCCGGTATCGGCACGCCGTTCCTGCGCGGGCAGACGTGGTGGCGCCACATGCCCGAGTTTACGACCTACCTTGCCCGCTGCAGCTACATGCTCGAGCGCGGCTGCCCGGCAAATGACGTGTTGTGGTATCTGGGTGACGAGGTGGATCACAAGCCGCCGCAGCACGCCCCTTTCCCCGAGGGTTTTCGATATGACTATTGTAATCCGGATGTGCTGATCAACCGCCTCGAAGTACGCGACGGACGCCTTGTTACCCCCGAAGGGGTGGAGTATGCGGTGCTGTGGCTGCCCGAGACGACGCGCATGCTTCCCGAGACGGCCGAGCGTATCGAGGCTCTGGTTCGTGCCGGTGCCACGGTTGTGGGCGAGGCTCCGCGCCAAGCCGCGACGCTGCGCGGAGGCCGCAGTGCCGACAAGCGTGTGGAGCGTGTGGCGGCGCGTCTGTGGGGCCGCAAGGCTGGGAAGGACGTGCGCCGTGTAGGACGTGGGCGTGTCATTTCGGGGATGCCGCTCGGCGAGGCTCTCGCCGTAGCCGGGCTGCATCCCGATGTCGAGACGCAATCTGCCGACGGCAATGTGATGTGGCTCCACCGCAAGGCCGAAGGGGCCGACATATACTTCGTGGCAGCACCTGTCGGAGGCGGCTTTGACGGTGAGGTGCGTTTCCGCTGCGGCCGCGGCCGCGTGCAGGTGTGGGATCCCGTAAGCGGCACGGTGAATGATATGGCAGGTGCCGTTGCCGATGGTACAACGTCGGTGCGGCTGTCGCTGCCGCAGGCGGGGTGCTGCTTTGTGGTGTTTACTGAAGGCGAGAGCCGTCCCGCGCCCGAAATGCGTGCCGAAGTGAGTGACCTTCCGACCGACGGCTGGACGATACGTTTCCCCGAAGGGTGGGGCGCGCCCGATTCGCTGTCGCTCGGGCGGCTTGTCGCATGGCGCGACATGCCCATGTCGGAGGAGGGACGCGCCTTTTCGGGTACGGCGCGTTATGAGACGACCTTCGAGGCGGAGCGATGCGGTGACGGGCAGAGGCTGGTACTCTCACTCGGCAAGGTGGAGCGTATTGCCGAGGTACGTATCAACGGCCATCGTGTGGGGACGCTCTGGACATATCCCTACGAGGCCGATATAACCGATTTCGTCGTCGACGGCCGCAATACGCTGACGGTGGATGTGACGGGGTCGTGGTTCAACCGCCTTGTCTATGATGCAGCCCGTCCCGAGGCCGGGCGCAAGACGTGGGTGCTGCGCTGGCCCGACCGTAACGCCCCATTGCGCGAGAGCGGACTGCTGGGCCCCGTGATACTGAGGCGTGAGACGCCGGTCAAACAATTATGAGAGTTGTGATGGTGCGTGGCTGACAACACATAAAAAGGGACTTCTTTTCAAGGAGTCCCTTTTATTATTCGTTGCTGTGTGATACTTGGCTATCAACTTTCGCAGATTCGCGTCGGCCGATCCTGTCGGGATGTGCATACGCACGCGCTGTCGAGAAATGAGATATCGTCTAATGTGTCATGTCGAAATATCCGTAGACGGGTATTCCCTCGTCGTCCAGATACCAGCAATACGAACGGCTGTCGTCCGAGGTGACGGTAAAGCGGACAACCCGTTTGCCGAGGGTGTAGTGCGCAACCTCGCGCCCCTTCCAGTCGAACACTCCCAGTTCGGGGCATGTGGTGGCGTAGTCGTAGCTGCCGACCGTGGTCGCTATATAGAGCAGATAGATGTAACGGTCGGTGGCCTGTGCCTGTATGGTGCCGAAAATACTGTTTTGGCTCTCTTTGTTCGGCTCGTATATTCTCCTTACGGCGTCCGACCTTATCCCCTCTTTGCCGATCGAAAATATCTCCAGAATCATGCCGTTGCTTGTGGCGTTGCAGAACATTGTCCCGTCAGTCTTGACGGCCGTATCGGAATTGTAGTAGAAGTAGTTTGCCGCACCGTCTGTAGCGGATGCTATTTCGGCAGGCAGTTCGGGATATTCGTTGTATGAGAAGAGTTCGGTCGGGGTATCGCCCTGTGACAGTTCGATGACGGAGAATCGCGGCAACCCTTCATAGAGAATCTTCCCCTCGCCGAGGACGTATATGTTCTTGGCGCTGCGTGCAATGTCGGCATTGTAGCGTGCCGTGACAAAATCGCCGCTTCCTGACAATGCCTTGCGCAGGTCGATGGCCAGCAGCTTGCTGTCGCTGCCGAGGGCATACATCGTTGCCGTATTCTGATCCAGAGCAAGTCCGTAGCAGTCCGAAAGCTCGTTCGCGCCGCGTCCCATGTGCGCGAAACTTGCGCACAATGTTCCGTCCGTGGTCGACAGCGCTTGGAAGATATTGTCGTTGTCGGCATTGCGGCTGTTCATCACGGTGACGGTATCGTACAAAAGAAACCGCGACGGAATATCCATAACCAGTTCCCTGTTGAGAGGCGTGATGTCGGCCGTATGTTCTTCGGGAAAATGCAGCGGCGTGTATTCAGTGCCGTCGGGCGAACACGACAGCGCCAAAGCGCAGATCATAAGTGCGGGAGCAAGGCGTTGTATCATGTGTGTATGTTTTGAAGTTTGAAAAATAACACAGTTGTGTATTATTGCCGCCTCAAACGTATGTATGTGGGGTTAGGTGTAGGAAAAAGGCAGGATAAACCGGCGGCTGAACGGTGGAATGGTATAATATAAACCGTATAAATATAATGCGACGCCCTCTCCGGCAAAGGCTGAGACCTGTATCCGAAAAGGGCGTCGCAAAAGTTCCGATCTATCGCAGAGCCACGTCGGTCGAGCCGATCAGACGGCCGTCCGTGTAGAGTTCGATATGGTATGTTCCGGCGGTGAAGCCGCTGCCGTTGTAGAAGACGCTCACCTCAAGGTCCGAATTGGTATATTCGACCTCACGGGCCGCAGAGTAGATTTTGGGCTCGCCCTCGAAGGTGAACGATGCCGCCTCGGGTGTCGAGAGGACATATCCGTCGGGTGAGGTTATACATACGTAGATGGTCTTCTGTCCGGGCTCGGCCAACTCGTTGGCCGCGAGCACGAGGTCGGTGCGCAGGCGCGAGGCTCCCTTGACGCGGGTGACGGCCTTGTCCTTGGCGTTGAGCGGCACGAGGCGTATGTCGCGGGCGCGGATGACGGCACCCACACGCACCTTGTTGTTGAGCTCCTCGGCGCGTTCCTCGGCCATTTCGGCGCGCAGCTGTGCCGTCGAAATCTGCTTCTTGTAGCTGACGTTCTCGTTGGCCAGACGCTTGTTGAGCGTATTGAGCGAGTCGATCTGGCGAATGTAACCCTGCATGACGGTACGCAGCGTACCCACCTCCTTCTCGTAGGCGCGGATCTTGGCGTAGTTGAGGCGCCGCTCGTTCTTGAGCTGCTCCATGAGTTTGTTGGCCTCGTCAAGGTTGGCCGCGATAGAGTCGTTCTGTATCTTCAGGTCGTCGAACGACACTATGAGGCTGTCCAGATCGTTCTGAATCTTGTCACGGTCCTCCTCGAGCAGCACGTACTCGGCCTGCTGCTGGCGGTGGATGCGGAAATAGAGTGCCGACAGCGCTACGAGTATGACCGCAAGGATGATGATCACTATGCGGTAACCCCGCACGGCTTTGTTGTCGGGCATCTGGTCGTCGTACTCGTCGTCGTACCGCGCATCGTCGTAGTCGTTGTATTCCTCTTTCATAATTTTCGATATTTATGGTTTACGGGAAAGGTTTGGCAAAGTTTGCCACGTGCAAATATAAACTATTTTTTGATAAAACTCTCCAACGGATAGCGCAAACCTTCATACGAAGAGAGATATGCGCATACGCTCCCCACCTTGATGGGCGATTTGATGTATAGCGGGATCTTGTTGCGGTCGTCCGAGATCCACACCTCGAACTCCGTGCCGTCCTTGAAGGCGAAGCCGTCCGAGGTGGCTATCTTGCAGCGGAACTTGATGGTGTTGAAGTAGCCGAGGTTCTTGATCTTCTTCACCTCGCGGCACTCGTAACGGAACTTCAGGTAGCGCACCGTGTCCTCGAGGACCATCTCCAGATCGCGTTCGTAGCCCTCCTTGATGTTGGCATCGTCCTCGGTGCGGAGGTTGTAGTAGAGCGATATGGCATCCATACTCTTGTCCGAGATCTTCATGGTGCGGAACTTCTCGGGATCCTGCCGCCGCTGCCACCGTGTGTGGACGTTGAGGTTGTGCCAGTCGAAGATATATGTGCTGCGGAAGGTGTAGTCGCCCTCGTGCAGGTCGCTGTCGAAGCGGCGTGTGCGCAGCGTCTGCGGATCTACCCATACGGTATAGGCGTCGCGCACGGGGAGGATCCAGCGGAAGGCGGCCGTAGTCTGCCCGTAACCGTAGACCTTATATGCCGGTATGCCGTCGAGCGTGGTCTCGGTCGTCTGCATTACCACCTTCGCAACCTCGGTGTTGGGAAAGAATCGGGCGCGGTAGCTCATGCGGTAGTTGAGCGTCTCGCCCGGAACGTAGAGTTGTGCCGCGGCGGCGGTGGCCAGAAGCAGGGAGGCTGTTGCGAGCAGTAATTTTTTCATCGTTTTGCAGGTTGTCTTGGTTATAAAACGGTATGCGTAGGCTTTTTATTGCCGTTCAGGATATCATTGAGAAGTCGAAGCGGCGCCCTGCGGCGTGGCGTGCGCGCAGCTCCCGCAACGGCCGGAACTCCGCGCTCTCGAGCTGCGGGTCCGCCGCGAGGATGCTCTCGGCGGCCTGTCGCGCCGAGAGCAGCAGCTCCGAGTCGAGCGTAGGGTTGGCGATCTTCAGGTCGAACGACTCGCCGCTTTGCAGCGTGCCGTTTATGTCGCCGGCGCCGCGCAGCCGCAGGTCGAGTTCCGCAAGGCGGAAGCCGTCATTGGTCTCGCACATGGCGCGCAGCCGCGCCCGCGACTCGCGCGAGAGCTTGTCGCCCGACATGAGTATGCAGTATGACTGTTCGCCGCCGCGGCCCACACGCCCGCGCAGCTGGTGCAGCTGCGAGAGTCCGAACCGCTCTGCTGACTCGATAACCATGACCGTGGCGTTGGGTACGTCGACCCCCACCTCTATGACCGACGTGGCGACGAGGATGTCGGCCTCATGCTCCTTGAACTGACGCATCGACTCCTCCTTGTCCTGAGGCTTCATCTTGCCGTGACAGACGGTGACACGGTACTGCGGCAGCGGGAAGTCGCGTATGATCGACTCGAATCCGTCCTCCAGATCCTTGTAGTCCATCGACTCCGACTCCTTGATCAACGGGTAGACCACATATACCTGACGTCCGAGTGCTATCTGCTGCCGCAGGAACCCCCACAACTTCAGACGCGCCGCGTCGGTGTAGTGGTATGTCTTTATGGGGCGGCGTCCGGGCGGCAGCTCGTCTATGACCGAGACGTCGAGGTCGCCGTAGAGGGTCATGGCCAGCGTGCGCGGTATGGGTGTGGCGGTCATGACCAGAATGTGTGGCGGGCGGTGGTTCTTGGTCCAGAGGCGCGCGCGCTGCTCCACACCGAAGCGGTGCTGCTCGTCGATTACGACATATCCCAGATTGGCGAAACGTACGTTGTCCTCGATCAGGGCATGCGTGCCGATGAGTATGTTGACTTCGCCCGAGGCTATGCCCTCGATGGCGCGGCGCCGCTCGGCCGTCTTCGACGCCCCGGTAAGTATGGCTACATTGAGGTCCATACCCTCCGTGAGGCGGCTTACGGTTGCGAAGTGCTGCCGTGCGAGTATCTCCGTCGGGGCCATCATGCAGGCTTGGTAGCCGTTGTCCACAGCCAGCAGCATCGACATGAGCGCCACCATCGTCTTGCCGCTGCCGACATCCCCCTGAAGCAGGCGGTTCATCTGGAATCCCGAGACGGTATCCTGACGTATCTCGCGTATGACGCGTTTCTGCGCCGCAGTGAGTTCGAATGGCAGACGGTTGTGGTAGAAGTCGTTGAAGAGCTCTCCCACGCGCGGGAAGAGAAATCCGTCGCGGCGGCTCATGCGCTCCGAACGCTGTGCCTGTACCGATAGCTGCACGCCGAGCAGCTCGTCGAACTTCAGACGCCGCTGTGCCCGCTGCAGCAGCTCGGGCGACTGCGGGAAGTGTACGTTGCCGATGGCTTCGGCCAGAGGCATGAGGTCGTATCGGCGGCGCAGCGACTCGGGCATGGGGTCCGTGATGCGATCCTTGGCCAGCGCCCACGCGTTGCAGAGGATGCGGTAATAGCCCTTGTTGCCCAGCGCCGAGGCTATCTTCTCGGTCGAGGGGTATATGCCCTGCATGCCGCTGCGGGCGGTGCGGCTCAGAGCCTTTTCGACCATCTCCAGCTCGGGATGTATTACGGAAAGCTGTCCGCGGAAGAACGAGGGGCGTCCGAAGATGATATATTCGCGCCCGACCTCGATGCTCTTCTCGATCCATTTTATGCCGTGGAACCAAGTCAGTTCGGCCGAGCCCGTGGCGTCGGATACATAGGCCGAGAAGCGTTGGCGGCGGCCTTCGCCGGCGTATGCCACACCCGTCACGCGGCCGCGGAACTGTACCAGCGACGTGGCCATCGACTCGTCAATGGAGTCGATGGTGTAGATCTTCGTGCGGTCGATATAGCGGAAGGGGTAGTGGCGCAGCAGGTCGCCCACGGTGAAGATGCCGAGCTCCTGTTCGAGGAGCCGGGCACGTGCCTCGCCTACGCCCGTGACATACTTGACGCTGCTCTGGAGAATATCTGCCATGATACAAAGATATGAAAATCGGGGCGCAGAGACAAATCCGGCGGCGGCCGAAAGATAAAATCGCATTCCTACACACGTAGTGAATGCGATTTTATCGTTGGCAGGCATCGTCCGTGTCGGCCGATTGCCGGGCGTGCGCGGTGCCGTTACTCTATGGTTATCGAGTTGAGAAGGTCCACGCGGCCGTCGTTGACGAGCTTTATGATGAGCTCGCCGAAGAGCGTATTCTGCCATGCGAACCATGCGCGGGTGAAGTTGGTGGGGTCGTCTACGTTGAACGACTCGTGCATGAATCCCGTGCCGGCGTCGGTCGACATGAGCATCTCGATACAGTATTTGATCTCCTCGTCGTCATCGCTCGTAAAGGCCTTCATCATGATGCTCATGGGCCATGCCATGTCGTATCCGATGTGGGGGCCGCCGATGCCCTCGCCCGCCTTGCCGCGGAAGAAGTAGGGGTTGCTGTCGCTCCAGACGAAGCGGCGCGTGTTGGCATATATCCCGTCGTCGATAACCTCGGGCGTAAGATACTTCAGGGCCAGCAGGCTCGGTACGTTGGCGTCGTCCATGAGCAGGCTGTTGCCGAAGCCGTCGACCTCGAAGGCGTAGATGGGGCCGAATTCGGGATGGTTGTAGACTGCATACTTGTCGAGGGCGGCGGCCACCTCGTCGGCAAGGGCCGTGCACTCGGCAGCCAGAGCCTCGTTCTTGTTCACCTTGGTGAGGATCTCGGCGGCCTTGCGCAGCGACGAGACGGCGAAGAAGTTCGACGGCACGAGGAACTGCAAAACGGTGGCGTCATCCGACGGACGGAAGCTCGATACGATCAGACCTACGGGCTTGACGGGGGCGCCAAGGCCGTTGTTCGAGAGTGTGTCGAACTGTCGGTCGGTCTTGCGCAGGAAGGTGTAGGGGCCGTTGCCCTCCTTGCGCTGCTGCTCGCGGAAGGTCTTGAGTATGTTTGCCACGGCCGAGAGCCACTCCTCGCCGAAGACCGACTCGTCGCCCGTAACCATCCAATAGTAGTAGGCCAGACGTATCGGGTAGCAGAGCGAGTCGATCTCGTATTTGCGTTCGTGCAGTTCGGGTTTCATGTCGGTCTGGTCGCTCTCCCAGTCCGAGCCCGTGGGGCCGTCGTTGAAGGCATTGGCGTAGGGGTCGATGTTGATGCATTTCATCTGACGGTTTATCACGCCCGCCAGCATCGCCTGCAGGGCGGGATCCTCGTTCGCGAACTGGACGTAGGGCCACACCTGCGCGCCCGAGTCGCGCAGCCACATGGCGTGTATGTCGCCCGTGTAGACGAACGTGTCGTCGCTGCCGTCGGCATCCTTGCGGTAGTGGACGGTGGTGTCGAGAGTGTTGGGGAAGCAGTTGCCGAACATCCACGCCAGACGCGCGTTGGTGAGCATCTTCTGTATGCGTACGATCTGCTGCTCGATGGCCTGCGAGGTGAACAGACGCTCCGCCTCGGCCGGACGCTGGCAGACGTATGCGCCCGAGTCGTCGCGCGGGGCGGGCGTAGCCTTGAGCTCTATGGGTGCCTGTGCGGTTGCGGCGGGCTGCGGCGTCGGGGCCGTGGCCTTACGTGCCGAGTCGCAGCCCGTCACGGCAAGTGCGGCCGCGGTGATGGCGGCCATGGCTAATGAACCGATATTTTTCATCTTTGTAGGAGTGTTGATATTGATTTTCGTCCAAAGTTAAGTTAATTTTGCGTGACGGCCATCCGTTCGGCGATTAATTTTGTCGCGGCGGCGGATTTACGGCCTCCAATTTCTATCTTTGCAGTAAGGAACGGCCGCGCGGGCGGCCCTAAAAACATTCGAGTGATGGATCTGAGCCAATACAGCCGCCGCAAGGCGCACGACGTGCGCATAGGCGGCGTGACGATAGGATCGGCGCATCCGGTAGAGGTGCAGTCGATGACCAATACCCCTACGGCCGACACCGAGGCGAGTGTGGCGCAGAGCGAGCGCATAGCCGATGCCGGAGCGCGTATCGTACGCCTCACGGCGCAGGGACGCCGCGAGGGTGAGAATCTCGAAAATATCGTACGCCGTCTGCGTGAGGACGGCTACACGACGGCCGTAGTGGCCGACATACACTTCGTGCCCGAGGTGGCGGCCATAGCCGCACGGTATGTGGACAAGGTGCGCATCAACCCCGGAAACTACCGTACCTCGCACGGTGAGCTGGAGGCTCTCATCGCCCAGTGCCGCGAGCGGGGCGTGGCTCTGCGCATAGGTGTCAACCACGGGTCGCTCGCACGTCGCGTCTTCGACGAGTGGGGCGACACGCCGCAGGGTATGGTGGTCTCGGCCATGGAGTTCCTGCGCGTATGCCGCCGCGAGGGGTTCGATCAGGTCGTGGTGTCGATGAAGTCGAGCAATACGCGCGTCATGGTTCATGCCTACCGCCTTCTGGTCGAGGCGATGGACCGCGAGGGGATGACCTATCCGATACATCTGGGTGTCACTGAGGCCGGAAACGGCATCGAGGGGCGCATCAAGAGTGCCGTGGGCATAGGTGCGCTGATGAGCGACGGCATCGGCGACACGATCCGCGTATCGCTGACCGAGCCCCCCGAGAACGAGGTGCCCGTGGCGCAGATGATAGTCGACCACTTTGCCAGCCGCGAGGGTCACTTCGAGGTGCACCACCCCGAACGCTACCATCCTACGGAGTATGTACGCCGCAGTGCGGTGTCGGTGCCGCTGACGCACGACGAGCCGCATGAGGGCATGCGTGTGGTGGAGGCCGTGAGCGGCAACCCTACGGCCGAGCTGCGTGCCGCCATACTCAATATGGACGACACGGTGCCTGTCATGGTGCGCTGCCGTTATGACGATACGGATGCGGAGGCCGTGGCGGTGAAGGCGGCGGCCGATCTCGGCGTATTGTTCCTCGACGGCTTGGCCGACGGCATCTGGATCGATGCTCCGCATCTCTCGGCCTCCGAGGTGCACGATATGGAACTGATGATATTGCAGGCTTCGCGCGTACGTTTCTCGCGCACGGAGTACATAGCGTGCCCGAGCTGCGGCCGCACGCTCTACGATATAGAGAAGACGCTGGCCGACATCAAAAGCCGTACGTCGCATCTGAAGAACCTGAAGATCGGCGTTATGGGGTGTATAGTCAACGGCCCGGGCGAGATGGCCGATGCCGACTACGGATATGTGGGTGCTGCGCCGGGACGTGTCACCCTATACAAGGGACGCGAGATTGTCGAGCGCAACATACCTCAGGAGCAGGCCATCGATCATCTGGTGGCGTTGATCAAGGCTGGGGGCGACTGGGTGGAGGCCGAGTAGCGGATGAAGGGCGCAGCGATGAAGCGTTACACCGCGCGGGGCGTCGTTATCGGGACGCTCAAGTACGGTGAGAAGGGTATGGTGGTGCAGATGCTCACCTCGACGCTCGGGCGTCAGAGCTACATGGTGCAGGGGCTGGGGTCGCGCCGCGGACACGGATCAAGGCAGGCCCTGTTCCAGCCGATGTTCGCTCTGGAGTTCGAGGGGCTGGAGTCCCCGAAGATGGAGATGCACCGTCTGGGCGAGGTGCATGCCGGCATCGTGTTGCAGTCGATACCCTTCGACGTGAAGAAGTCGGCCATAGCGCTGTTCATGGCCGAGGTGCTCTACCGTCTTGTGAAGGAGAGCGAGGCGAATGCCATGTTGTTCGACTTCGTGTGGGGTTCGGTCGAAGCACTGGATGCCGCCTCGGAGGGCGTGGCCAACTTCCATCTGTGGTTTCTGTCCAATCTGTGCCGTTTTCTGGGCTTCTCGCCCGGGAACGAATATATGCCCGCGGCGTGGTTCGATATCGCCGAGGGGCTCTATACCGTCACCGCGCCGCCGCGCGAACACGCCATGTCGCAGGAGAATGCCATGATCCTGCGCGACATGCTCGAGTGTGATGTCCGCTATCTTGGCGAGGTGGGCCTGAACCGCCGCCAGAGGGTCGATTTCCTCGAGTCGCTGCTCGCATACTACGCCTATCACCTCGATACGATCCACACGGTGCAGTCGATACGCATATTGCAGGAGGTATTCTGATTGTCAACTGATGTTTTTCCTTTTGGGTGCGTGCATGTGTGTACGGACCCGGAAATAGCTGCCGTCTGCCGCGTGAGGTATGTGCGGAAATAATTTTCCGGAAAAGGAATATCGTATAAAAATGCGGATTATTCTGGGCGTATGCCCGAAAAGACTTTCCCGATAAATATTTTTTGCATAACTTTGTCTTAATTGTAGCATAAATCCTACCAACTAACCTTAATTTTCAATATGAGCAAAGTTGTCACTTTCGGGGAGATCATGCTTAGGCTTGCCACCCCCGAACATCTCAGATTCCGTCAGGCCCGCAGTTTCAACGCCACCTTCGGCGGCGGCGAAGCCAATGTCGCCGTATCGCTGGCCAACTACGGCATCGACGTGGACTATGTGACGCGCCTGCCGCAGAACGATCTGGGTGCGGCGTGTGCGGCCGAACTGCGCAGTTTCGGCGTCGGCACGTCCAATATAGTATATGGAGGCGAGCGTCTCGGAATATATTATCTCGAAACGGGTGCCGTGGCGCGTCCGAGCAAGGTGGTCTATGACCGCGCACACTCGTCGGCCGCCACCGTCGAGCGCGGCATGATCGACTGGGAGCAGGTGCTTGCGGGTGCCGACTGGTTCCATTGGACGGGTATTACGCCCGCCATAAGCGCCTCGGCTGCAGAGGTGTGTCTGGATGCGTGCCGTGCGGCAAACAGCCTCGGCGTGAAGGTGTCGTGTGACCTGAATTACCGCAAGAATCTGTGGAAGTACGGCAAGACGGCCGCGGAGGTTATGCCCGCGCTGGTTGAGTGCTGCGACGTGATCCTCGGCAACGAGGAGGATGCCGAGAAGGTCTTCGGCATCAAGCCCGAGGGTTTCGATGCCGCCTCTACGCAGGGCGAGGTCGATGCCGCCGCCTTCCGCAGCGTCTGCACGCAGCTCATGGCCCGTTTCCCGCGTGCGAAGAAGGTGGTTATAACCCTGCGCGGCTCGATCAATGCCGACCACAATACGTGGGGCGGCGTGCTGTTCGACGGCGAGACGCTGTACCGTTCGCCCCGATACGACATAACCGACATCGTGGACCGTGTGGGCGGAGGCGACTCGTTCATGGGCGGCCTCATATACGGACTTCTCACGTATGACGACGACCAGCGGGCGCTGAACTTCGCCGCGGCGGCGTCGGCTCTCAAACATACCATTTACGGCGACTTCAACATGGTGAGTGTCGCGGAGGTGGAGAACCTCATGAAGGGCGACGGCTCGGGCCGCGTGGCGCGTTAGGATCCGGAGCGACGAGCCGAACGGCAGATCATATAATGTGTGAATCATAGAAAACTGATCGAATAAACTGTCATGGCAAGATTTACGAAGATAGAGGCCCTCACGGCGATGCTCTCGACGGGGATGGTGCCTGTGTTCTATTCGGCCGACTTGGACCGCACGAAACATGTGGTCAAGGCGTGCTACGAAGGCGGTGTGCGCGCCTTCGAATTTACCAACCGCGGCGACTTTGCCCACGAGGTCTTCGGGCCTTTGGTGCGGTGGGCGGCGACGGAGTGCCCCGAGATGGTTCTCGGTGCGGGCAGTGTCGTAGATGCCCCCACGGCCGCACTCTACATACAGCTCGGCGCCTCGTTCATCGTGGGCCCGCTGCTGAACCCCGATGTGGCGAAGGTGTGCAACCGCCGCTGCATCCCCTATACTCCCGGGTGCGGGTCTGTCACCGAGATCGGCATGGCGCAGGAACTGGGGTGCGACCTGATAAAGATATTCCCCGCGGGCAACGTCGGCGGCCCGTCGTTCGTCAAGAACGTCAAGGCTCCGCTGCCGTGGGCGATGCTTATGGCCACGGGTGCCGTGGAGCCCCAGCGTGAGAATCTCGAGGCGTGGTTCGGTGCCGGAGTAGATGTCGTTGGTATGGGCTCGAAACTCTTCCCCGCGGCCGATATCGCCGAGGGTCGGTGGGATGCCATCACGGAGCGCTGCCGTGAGGCTCTGGCCATAATCGCCGCAGCAAGACGCAAGACCAAATAGAACGATACGGAATCCGACGTTAGGAGACGAAATCGGATTCCGCAGACTCAATGCCTTCAATTACTAACCCAAACCTTATGACTACATCGAAAACCACGAAAATGACCAATTACAGGTGGGTGATCTGCTCACTGCTCTTCTTCGCCACCACCATAAACTACCTCGACCGACAGGTGCTGTCGCTGACATGGGAGGAGTTTATACGTCCCGAGTTCCACTGGACAAACAGCCACTACGGTCTTGTGACGGGAATCTTCTCGCTTGTCTACGCCATCGCGATGCTCTTTGCCGGACGTGTCGTCGACCGTCTGGATACCAAGAAGGGGTACTTCTGGAGTATCGGCATCTGGTCTGTGGGCGCCTGCCTGCATGCCATCTGCGGCGTGGCGACGGAGTGGGTCGTCGACCTTCCGGATGCGGCGGCCATGCGTGCCGTCGTGGACAACGCCGAACTGATCTCGCGCATAGCCGTCGTATCGCTCACGCTCTTCATCCTTGCGCGATGCGTGCTGGCGATAGGCGAGGCGGGCAACTTCCCCGCTGCGAACAAGGCCACGGCCGAGTACTTCCCCAAGAAGGACCGTGCCTATGCCACGAGTATCTTCAACGCCGGATCTACCGTCGGGGCTCTGGCTGCGCCGTTCCTTATCCCGACGCTGGCGGCGCGCTACGGCTGGGAGGCTTCGTTCATCATCATCGGAGCGCTGGGCTTCGTATGGATGGGTTTCTGGCAGTTCCTCTACAAGAAACCCGACCGCAATCCCGCAGTCAATGCCGCCGAGCTGGAGTATATAAATTCCGACTCGGAGCCCGAAAAGCCCGCCTCGGAGTCGTCGCGCGGCCCGAAGGTGTCGCTGTGGCGCTGCTTCGGATACCGTCAGACGTGGGCCTTCATCTCGGGTAAGGCCATCGCCGACGGCGTATGGTGGTTCTATCTGTTCTGGATGCCGTCGTACCTGAAGAATGCCTGCGGCATGTCCTCTACGAGCATCGAGTTCCAAGTGGCGCTGGGTGTGCTCTATCTCATAGTGATGATCTCGCTTCTGGGCGGCTATCTGCCCACGATCTTCATCGAGCGCTACGGCATGAACCCCTATGCGGGACGCATGCGCGCAATGTTGATCTTCGCCTTCTTCCCGCTGCTGGCGCTTCTGGCCCAGCCCCTGTCGGGATATTCGTACTGGTTCCCTGTCATATTCGTCGGCATAGCCTGCGCCGCGCACCAGTCGTGGTCGGCAAATATCTTCTCGACCGTGGGCGACATGTTCCCCAAGTCGATGATCGCAACCATAACCGGTATCGGAGGTATGGCCGGAGGTGTCGGCTCGTTCCTCATACAGACGGGTGCGGGACGCCTGTTCGACCATGCGGCCAATACAAACATGTCGTTCATGGGCTATCACGGCATCGAGGCCGGATATATGATAGCCTTCTCGTTCTGCGCCGTGGCATATCTGGCCAGCTGGCTCGCAATGAAGGCATTTGTGCCCAAGTACCGCCCGATCGTGTTGTAACATAGAACGCGTACTATAGTGACGCCCCGATCCATAATAAGGATCGGGGCGTCGTTTCGTTTGAACGGGGGGATTATCCTACGTTATGCAGGTTTGCCTTGAAGAGCCTCAGCCAGCGGAAATACAGCACACCGAGGATCATGGCGGCGGCGATGCCTCCGGCGACACCTGCGGCTTGCGGCAGGCGGAAGCCTTCGGGTGCCACGAGTATGTAGGATGTGCATACGGCCGTCATGAAGAGTGTGGGCAGCAGCGTGACGATAAAGTTGCGGCCGTTGCGCGCAAGCCATACGGTAAGGGCCCAGAAGGTGAATATCGAGAGCGTCTGGTTGAACCATGCGAAGTATCGCCACAGGATGTCGAAGTTGACGTTCATCAGCACGGCGGCTATGACGAAGAGCGGCAGCGAGACGGCCAGACGCCGCCAGATGGTATCCTGCCGCAGTTTGAGGATGTCGGATGCTATGAGGCGCGCGCAGCGGAAGGCCGTGTCGCCCGAGGTGACGGGGGCGGCCACGACGCCGAGGATGGCGAGAATGGGCCCTATGCCGCCCATCCAGTCGTTGCAGATGAAGTTGACGACAAGGGCGGGGTTCGAGTTGCCCTCGGCGGTGAGCATCTGTTGCAGCTCGTCGTAGCCGCCGGCATACTTTATCGCGGCGGCGGCCCATATCATCGCTACGATGCCCTCGGTGATCATGGCGCCGTAGAATACGCGGCGGCCCATGCGCTCGTTCTTTATACAGCGTGCCATCATGGGACTCTGCGTGGCGTGGAAGCCGCTCACGGCGCCGCACGCAATGGTGATGAAGAGCATCGGGAAGATGGGCAGCGAGTGGTTGGGATGGTGGTTCGTGAAGGCCTCCGTGATTTCGGGCATCCATCCCGTGTGTGTGAATATGCCGACCAGAACACCCACCGCCATTATAAGCAGCGCCACGCCGAAGACGGGGTATATGCGGCCGATGAGGGCGTCGATGGGCAGCAGCGTCGCCAGAATGTAGTATATGAATATTACGACCGACCAGAACGCCACCGAGCCGAAGGGCCCCCAGCCTACGGTCATCGTTGCGAGCAGACCTGCGGGTGTGGTCACGAAGACCGTGCCCACCAGCACCATCAGCACCAGCGAGAAGAGGCGCATGGCCTGCCGCACGCCGCTGCCGAGTTCGTCGCCGACGATCTCGGGAAGGCTCATGCCGCCCTTGCGTATGGAGATCATGCCCGAGAGGTAGTCGTGCACGGCGCCGCCGAAGATCGAGCCAAGGACGATCCACAGGTAGGCCGCCGGGCCGAACAGTATGCCCATTATCGAACCGAAGATGGGGCCCGTGCCGGCGATGTTGAGGAACTGTATGAGGTAGACCTTCCATGTCGGCATGGGGATGTAGTCGACGCCGTCGCCGTGGGTGTAGCAGGGGGTCTTGCGTGCGGGGTCGGCGCCGAAGACCCGCTCGACAAAGGCGCCGTAGAGTATGTATCCGAGAATGAGGGCCGCAAGGGCCGCGACAAATGTTATCATGGCTGTGGGTTAATGTTCTTATAGTATATGCCGGCACGGGCGGCCTTCCCGAAGGCGTTTCGCGCGGGACGTGAATGTAAAATTAACAGTTTTGTGCCGTACTGAGCGCACATGAAAGGGTAAATTTTCGCTAATGATGCAATATTTCGACATATTTATGACTTTGTAGTCTCGTATTCGGTGGTATAGGTGGCTGCTGGCTGCATTTATATTCTGCTTACGGATAAAAAGAGGGCAGCTTGGAGATTCGATATCCCCAAGCCGCCGTGTCGTATTGCGGACGGTTATTCCGCAATGTCAATACTCGTCCACTGCCAGCTGCGTGCGGTATTCGTCGAGGCGTTTCTGCAGGCGGTCGCGTACTTCGGCCATATCCTTGCGGCCGATGATGTTGTGCATCTCCGAGGGGTCGGCCTCAAGGTCGTAGAGCTCGTCCTCGCGCATCACCACGTTGCCATCCTTGTCCTTGTCGTAGAAGTGTATGAGCTTGTAGCGGCCGTCGCTTACGCCGTCGTGGCGCAGCACGCGGTGTTCGGCCGGATAGTCGTAATAGTGGTAGTAGAGGTCCTCGCGCCACTGCCGCGGCTCTTGTCCCTTGCAGAGGGGTTGCAGCGGAAGGCCCGTCATGTATTCGGGCTGCTCGATGCCCGCAGCCGCAAGGTATGTCGGGGCGTAGTCGATGTTCTGCACCAGACGGTCGCACACCTCGCCCTGACGTCCGCCCGGGTAGCGGATTATGAGCGGCGTGCGGAACGACTCCTCGTACATGAATCGCTTGTCGAACCATCCGTGCTCGCCCATGTAGAAGCCCTGATCCGATGTATAGACGATGACCGTATTCTCCATAAGTCCGTTCTTCTCAAGGTAGTCGATAAGACGCCCTACCTCGTCGTCCACCGAGCGTATGCAGCGCAGGTAGTCGCGCATGTATCGCTGGTATTTCCACTCCGCCAGCTCCCTGCCCGAGAGGTTGGCCTCGATGAAGGCTTCGTTCTTGGGTCTGTATGCGGCCTCCCATGCCTGCTGCTGCTCGGGCGTCAGGCCCGCGGCGGCGGGGCTCCAGTAGCTGTTGGGCTCGGGAACGTACGACGGACGATCCTTAAGCTCCGTGACCTTGAGGTCGTAGACAAGCTCCATATCCTTCTCGATGCTCATCTTCTGGTTATGGGCCGCCGTGCCGCGCTCGGAGTAGTCGTCATAGAAGTTCTCGGGCATGGGGAACTCCACATCCTCGTAGAGGTCGTAATATTTGGGTTCGGGCATCCAGTTGCGGTGCGGCGCCTTGTGGTGTACGAGCAGGCAGAAGGGTTTGCTCTTGTCGCGCCCCTCGAGGAACTCTATGGCGTGGTCGGTGATGAGCGCCGAAGAGTAGCCCTCCTCGCGAACATATTCGCCGTTCGACTCCGGTGAGCGGAAACGCGAGTTGTAGTATTCGCCCTGATCGTAGAGTATGTGGTAGTAGTCGAAGCCCTTGGGGTCGCACCGCATGTGCCACTTGCCGACGACACCCGTCTGGTAGCCGTTCTGCTGCAGTATCTCCGAGATGAAGGTCTGGGTGGTGTCGATGCCCGCACCCAGACGCCGTTGTCCGTTCTGGTGGCTGTACAGTCCCGTGATGAGGCAGGCGCGGCTCGGCGTCGAGAGCGAGTTCTCGACATAGGCGCGCGTGAAGGTCACACCCTCGGCCGCCAGACGGTCGATGTTGGGCGTGGGCGCAAGCTGCGAGATGGGATGACCGTATGCACTGATGGTCTGGTAGGAGTGGTCATCGGTCATGATGTGGATGATGTTGAGCGGCTTGGGCTCGATGGCGCTCTGCGGGGCGCAGGCGGTGGCGGCCAATGCTGGTAGCAGTGCGGCGGCCGGTGACAGGGGTCGTTTCATGGCTGCGGTTATTGTAGGTTGCGGATGACGAATATAACGAAAATATGCGTAACCTGCAAATATTCTTCTTATTTGGCCCTTCGGATGGCTATTTAAGGTATGCGCATGTGCTCCTCGACGGTCTGGCGCAGGTGTGTCGAGTCGAGGTGGGTGTAGATCTCTGTCGTGAGGATATTCTCATGCCCCAACAGCTCCTGCACCTGACGTATGTTGGCGCCGCCTTCGAGCAAGTGTGTGGCGAAGGAGTGGCGGAAGGTGTGGGGGCTGATGTGTTTGTCGATGCCGGCACGCTTGGCCGCTTGGCGTATGATGGTGAATATCATGACGCGCGTGAGGCGTGTGCCGCGGTTGTTCAGAAAGAGCGTGTCGTCGCCGCTGCGGGCCGAGTGGCGGGTCTCGAGGTAGAGTTGTATGCGGTCGCGCGCAATGTCGCTTACGGGGACGAGCCTCTGCTTGTCGCCCTTGCCCGTGACGCGTATGTAGCCCTCGCCGAAGAAGAGGTCGCCGATCTTCAGGTCGCACAATTCCGTCACGCGCAGCCCGCACGAATAGAGCAGTTCGAGGATGGCGCGGTCGCGCAGGCCCTTCTTTGTCGCGGGGTCGATGCTCCCGATAAGGCGGTCGATCTCCTCGACCGTAAGGGTGTCGGGCAGCGGACGCCCCGCCTTCGGCGCCTCGACCATCTCCGCGGGCGAGGTCTCGATCATCTCGTTCAGAAGCATGAAGTTGAAGAAACTCTTGATGCCGCTCAGGCTGCGTGCCTGCGAGCTCTTCTCGCGTCCGTGTTCGTAGAGCCACGACATGTAGTGTTCGACCATCTGCCGTGTCACCTCGCGCGGCGGCACGGCGTGGAAGAGCAGCACAAAGTGTCCGAATTGCTCCAGATCACGCATATAGGACTCGATGGTGTTGGCCGCGAGGTGCTTCTCCAGACGGAGGTAGGCACGGTAGCTGCGCGAAATTTCCTTCCATATTTTCACTGCTTCTGCCATATTCTTGCTAACTTTGTCTGCGAAGATAACAAAATTTTACATAATATGGACTATATCGAGCTTTCGGTTCCCGTATCCGATTCGGCGCAGGCCGAGATCGTGACGGCGATGCTCTCCGACCTGCCGTTCGAGGCATTCGAGGAGCAAACAGGGTATTTGAAGGCCTATATACCGGCCGACCTTTATGATGAGGCGTGCCGCACGGCCGCACGTCAGGCTCTCGCGCAGGTGGGGGTGACGGATGCCGGGGCGAAGCGTATTGCACGCAGCAACTGGAATGCCGAATGGGAGAGCGACTTCGAACCCGTGGAGGTCGGCGGCCGCCACCCCGTGCGCATACGCGCCGCACACCATGTGCCCGCACCTGAGGGCGTGGTAGATATAGTCGTGGCCCCGCACATGTCATTCGGGACGGGACACCACACCACAACCTCGATGATGGTGCGCCGCGTTGCCGACATGGGTGTCGAGGGGTTGCGCGGACTTGACATGGGGTGCGGTACGGGTATCCTCTCGGTCGCCGCGCTGAAGTTCGGCGCCGCGGCCATGACCGCCGTCGACATCGACGAGTGGGCCTGCGGCAGCTGCCGTGAGAGCGCCGCCCTGAACGGTGTCGAGGATCGTATGGAGACCCTTTGCGGCTCTGTTGAGAGCGTCGCGGGACGTGAGTTTGACTTCATTCTGGCCAATATCGGCCGCAACATAGTAGTGGATATGATGCCCGCATTCGCCGCGATGCTGACCGCAGGCGGGCGGTGTGTCATGAGCGGTTTTCTGGCCGGGGATGCCGCTGCCGTCGAGGCTGCGGCCGCCGCAGCAGGTCTCGAACGCGAGATGGTCGAGGCGTGTGACGGTTGGGCGATAGTTGCATCACGCCGCGCACGCGGCCAGTACAAGGCGTAGAGGCGGTCGATATGGTAATACTCCCTTCGGCATACATGGGGTCGGTGAGCTACTTCGCGCATCTGCTGCGCGAGGATTGTGTAATCGACACGGGCGAGCACTTCATAAAGCGTTCGCAACGCAACCGCGCCGTCATACTCTCGGCCAACGGCCCGCTGCCGCTTACGGTCAACGTTGAGCATGCCAACACGCCGCGCCGGCCGATGCGCGATGTGAGGATCGACTACTCGAAGCGGTGGCAGCACCAGCATTGGGTCTCGATCGTATCGGCATACCGCTCGGCGCCATATTTCGACTACTACGCCCAGCGTATCGAACCCTTCTACCGGCGGCAGTGGCGATATCTTCTCGACTACAACATGGAGTACACCGAGGCGTTGCTGCAGATGCTGGGCGTGAGCCGGCCGCTGCGTGTGTCGGATGTATATGTCGAGGCTGCGGCGGGGGACATAGACCTGCGGCCGCGGCACAATGAAGGCCCGGCCGAGGCGGCCGAGCCTTACATTCAGGTCTTCGCGGACCGTATGCCCTTCGTGGTGGATCTCTCGGTGCTGGACCTGATCCTGTGCGAGGGCCCCGCCGCTATTGATGTTGTTTCAGGGCATTGACAATAACTATGCTGTTGCGGTCGCTCAGATCTCCGGCGCGGACGACGATCTCGTTGCGTCCCTTCATAACCACTGAATCCGATATGAACTGGCACGGGGCAATCTGCCGCGTGGGTATGGTATCCTTGTTTACGGTAAGCACGGGTGCTTCGGCCGCCGAGGAGTAGAACTTGACCTGCTGGATTGTATCCTGACGCATGTTGCGGCGCTTCTCGGTTATGTGGAGCGTCGGGCTGCGGCGGTTCCACAGGGCACGGTACAGATAGTAGGCATCCTTGCGGTCCTTGCGGTCGAAGGTGACGAGTCCCGCGTGCGCTATGCCGTCGGTGTATCGCACCGATCCGAACTCGAACATGTTGTTTATCCACACGCCCCAGAAGAGCGAGTCGGAGAGGATGTTGCGTGCATAGCCTTCATGGAACTCCGTCTGCCAGCGTTCGGGCAGCCAGCGGGGGTCGATGCGCGCGGGCTTGACGGCCTCGTCGCTCTGCTGTTCGATCGATCCGGGGGCGCCGTATGCTACGGCCGAGCGGAGGTTGCCCCAGTCGGCGTGGAGCTTCTCGCGCCAGACGTTGATGTCGTCGATGGTGCCGCGCTCCCATCCCAGATCCTGCTGCCAGACGATCATGTCCGAGACGAAGTTTATGTCGCCGTCCTGATTGCTGCACGCAACGGTCGGGCGCGACGGGTCGAGTGTCTTGGCCGTGGAGTTGAGCTGCCGGAGGAATTCGAGTACGTTGTCACCGCGCTCCCATACAAGTGACGAGATGCCCCACATGACCACCGACGGGTGGTTGTAGTTCTGTATGATTATCTCGCGCAGCTGTTGCAGGCCGTTGTTGCGGAAACGGTTGGTGGCGAAGTATGATACGTCGCTCAGGAAGGGCGCGCGCGTGAAGGGCGTGTCGATCCAT
Organism: uncultured Alistipes sp.; assembly: GCA_900546065.1. Taxonomy (GTDB): domain Bacteria; phylum Bacteroidota; class Bacteroidia; order Bacteroidales; family Rikenellaceae; genus Alistipes; species Alistipes merdipullorum. The sequence continues at coordinate 135,064 of URBK01000002.1, read as the reverse complement.
ACGAGGGTGCCGTTGCGGTCACAGCAGTCGTAGAAGTATTGCGAATGGGGGCCTGTGGCCGAACGCACGGCGTTGGCGCCGATGTCGTTGATGAGCTCCATATCCTCGTCATAGTGCAGCGTGCGCAGCGCCGAGGCTATGGCCGCACGGTCGTGGTAGAGCGTGACGCCGTGTATGGGTATGCGGGTGCCGTTTATCTTCAGGGCCGAGGGCGACGAGAAGTCTATCTGCCGGAATCCGGTCGTGACGGTCACCTCATCCTCCTGACGGGGGCCGATGCCTATGGTCACGGTGTAGAGGTTGGGCTCCTCGCAGCTCCACAGCAGCGGCTCGTCTATCGAGAAGGGTATGTCGATGGGGCGTCCCTCCTCGATGCGACCCTTCAGGTAGCGCGAATAGACAACCTCGCCGGTCGGGGCGCGCACGGTGATGTAGAGGTCGCAGGCGCGGTCCAGCGTCGAGGTCACCCACACCGAGGCCGTGGCGTCCACCTTGTTGTCTGCGAAGTTGAGCTGGTTGATGAGCACGCCGTCCGAGCCGTAATAGAGGGGCGAGACGGTGGTCTGCTCGGTGACGATAAGCTCCACTTCGCGGTAGATGCCGCCGTAGAGGTTCACCTCGGACGAGGTGGGCAGCACGTCGTTCTGGTAGGCGTTGCTTACGACCACCACCAGCGAGTTGTTCTGCCCGTACTGTATGAAGGGCGTGATCTCGAAGGTGAAGGCGGTCCATCCGCCTCGGTGTTCGCCCGCGTGGTGGCCGTTGACGAAGACGTCGGCTATGCTCTGCACACCGTAGAACTTCAGGAACAGGCGCTTGCCCGACCACTCGGACGGAACGTATATGTCGCGCGAATAGTTGGCCGTGGTCTGGAGGTAGTGTCCCGACCCGGCCAGAGCGTCGAGGTTCCACGTGTGGGGCAGGGATATGTGGCGGGCGTAGTCGCTGCTGGTTTCGAGTTTGTAGAAGAACTGCCAGTTGTCATTGAGCGAATATACCGTGCGGGCTGCGGCGGCCGTCGCCGAGACCATGATCAGCAGGGCAATGATGTAACGCTTCATAAGCAATAGGTTTTGAAAGACAAATATACGAAGAATGAAAAAAATATGCTAACTTCGTGCGATATTTTGCCCTTTGTGACAATGAACCCTTTCGATATCATAGTATATGTGGCGCTTGCGTGGGCGCTCGTGAGCGGTTGGTGGCGCGGTCTGGCCGTGCAGTTGCTCTCGCTGGCGGGCGTGGTGGCGGCGTTGTTCGTTGCCGCGGCGTATGGCCGCAGCCTCGGCGAACTGCTCGGTATGGATGACTCCGTGGCCGGCGTGACAGGCTTTATAATCATATTTCTCGCCGTGTTGGTAGCCGCAGGCGTGGCGGCACGCCTGTTGCGGACGGTATTCCAGTTTGCCGGCCTCGGTGCACTCGACGCCCTGCTGGGCGTGGTCTTCTCGGTAGCCAAGGTGCTGCTTGTACTGAGTGTGCTGTTCGCATGGTTCGACGCCCTGAATGCCGATTACGATCTTGTGGGACGAAAGACGATCGACGACTCGCACTGGTTCCGTCCCGTTGCCGGAATATCGGAGAGCCTGACTCCATACTTCGAGGAACTGAAACAGAAAATAACAGAATGACGCTTATGGCCGGAGAAGAAGCACTTTGCGGCGTGGTCCTGCGCGCCACGGGAAGCCTCTACGAGGTGTTGCTGGGCGAACGTACGGTCTCGTGCCGCATACGCGGGCGGCTGCGCCTGAAAGGGGTGCGGTCGACAAATCCCGTCGTCGTTGGCGACATCGTGCGTTGCGAGCGTGACGAGACGGGGGAGACCGTCATCGCCGACGTCGAACCGCGCCGCAACTATATCATACGGCGAGCGTCGAACCTCTCGAAGGAGTCGCATATCATTGCCGCCAATCTCGATCAGGCGCTGCTCGTGGCCACGCTCTTCTCGCCCGAGACGGCTCCGGAGTTCATTGACCGTTTTCTGGTTACGTGCGAGGCGTACAAGGTGCCAGTGACGATACTTCTGGCCAAGGCCGATCTGGCGCGTACGGCGCCCGAGGCTATGGCCGCATTCCATGATACGTACGAGCGTGCGGGCTACCGCGTCATCGACGTCTCGGCCACCGAGGGCGAGGGCGTCGACACGGTGCGGGATCTGCTGCGCGGACGCACGACACTGCTGTCGGGCAATTCGGGCGTGGGCAAGTCGACGCTTGTGGCGGCAGTTGAGCGTACGGCCGAGGTGCGCACGGCGGAGATCTCGCGCAGCCACCACAAAGGCCGCCATACGACAACCTTCTCGACGATGTATCCGCTCTCGGAGGGGGGATACATAATCGACACGCCGGGCATAAAGGGATTCGGACTTATCGATATAGACGATGCGGAGCTGGCGCACTACTTCCCCGAGATGATGCGTTGGCTGCCCGAGTGCCGCTACTACAACTGCTCGCATACGCACGAGCCGCATTGTGCGGTTATCGAGGCTGTGGAGCGTGGCGACATAGCGCTGTCGCGTTACGAGAGCTATCTGAAAATACTGGACGAGGATGACAAATACAGGAAATAGTCTGCGGCGCCGCTACGGCGGACATACGCCCGAGTGGTATGACGAACGTACGGATTACATGTCGGGATTTCTGACCGGTGAGCGGATCCAGACGCTGCGCCGCACGCTTGCGATGCGCACGCGCTACATGACCATACTTACCGAGAACACCTTCCACCCGCAGAATGCCAGCGCGCTGGTGCGCCACTGCGAGGCCTTCGGTGTGCAGGATCTGCATACGGTGGAGACGATGTGCCGCTTCGATCCGAGTGTCAACATCGTGCGCGGCACCGACAAGTGGATCGACATCATACGCCACGACTCGACCGAGGAGGCCATTGCGTCACTCAAGGCGTCGGGATACCGCATCGTGGCCACAACGCCCCACCGCGAGAGCTGCACGCCCGAGACCTTCGACGTGGAGAAGGGCCGTTTCTGTCTTGTCTTCGGGACGGAGCATGCGGGCGTGTCGCCGCAGATCATCTCGGCGGCGGACGAGTTCCTGCGCATACCCATGTGCGGCATGGTCGAAAGCCTCAATGTCTCGGCCTCGGCCGCAATATTGATATACATGCTCTCGCAGCGCATGCGGCTGTCGGATGTGGCGTGGAGGCTCTCGGAGGCCGAGTGCAGCGAGGTGATGTTCCGTTGGGTGATGTCGTCGGTGCGCGACGCGCGGCGTATACTCGATCGCCGTTTCGGTGCGGAGTCCGGGCATGTAAAATAATACCGGAAATGATAATTCGAAGGATAAAATAATAAGGAGGATGAGCGATATATTGCGACGACAGTTTCTTTCGCACGTGGCGCAGACCTCGCCCTCGCCCATGATGGTGGAGGTGGCGCGTGCCGAGGGTGTCTTCTTCTACACGCCCGAGGGGAAGCGATATTATGACCTTGTGGCGGGTGTGTCGGTGAGCAACGTGGGTCACGGCAATGCCGATGTGGTACGGGCCGTGCAGCGGCAGGCGGCCGACTACATGCACGTTATGGTCTACGGCGAGCTTGTCGAGCGGCCGCAGGTGGAGTATGCCACGCGGCTTGTGGCGGCGATGCCCGCCCCCATAGACAGCGTCTACTTCGTCAACTCGGGTGCCGAGGCGGTCGAGGGGGCGTTGAAACTCGCAAAACGATATACGGGCCGTACGGAGATGATCTCCATGCGGTGTGCCTACCACGGCTCGACGCACGGCGCCATGAGCATGATGGGCGCGCCAGAGGGCGAGGAGTGGAAGGGGGCGTTCCGTCCGCTGCTGCCCGATACGCGGGCCATACGTTTCAACTGTGTGGAGGATCTGCGGCAGATCACGCGCCGCACGGCGTGCGTGCTGTGCGAGCCTGTGCAGGGCGAGGCGGGAGTGCGGCCTCCGCAAAAGGGTTACCTCGAGGCTCTGAGGCGCCGTTGTGACGAGGTGGGGGCGATGCTCATATTCGACGAGATACAGACCGGCATGGGCCGTACGGGCGAGATGTTCGCCATGACCAAGTACGGCGTCACGCCCGACATAGTCTGTTTGGCTAAGGCTTTGGGCGGAGGTATGCCCCTCGGGGCCTTCGCAGCGCGCGGCGAGGTGATGTCGGCGCTCTCGCACGACCCCGCACTGGGGCATATTACCACCTTCGGCGGCCACCCCGTATGCTGTGCTGCGGGTCTGGCGGCTATGCGTTACATCGAAGAGCACGACCTCGCGGCCTCGGCCGAGCGTATGGGCGCCCTCTACGAGGAGCTGTTGCGCGACCACCCCGCCGTGAAGGAGATACGCCGCAGCGGCCTGCTGCTGGCCGTGGAGCTCGGGAGCTCGGAGCGGCTGTACGGCATAATGGAGATATTCAAGCGCGAGGGTATCATGAGCGACTGGTTCCTCTATTGCGATACGGCCTTCCGCATATCGCCGCCGCTGGTGATCTCGGAGGAGGAGGTGCGCGACAGCGCCGCCATCATCCGCCGCTGCATGGACGGACTGCTGTAGGGCGCCGCCATCCGATTGGACAACCAATGACTTTGCGCATCATGGAAAATATTTCGCTGCACTTCCGGCTTGACACTCCCCCCCCCGCATGGTAGCGCTCCATCGGGCTGCGGGACATGCCGTCGCCGCATGTGCGGCCGCGCCATGTGCCGCGATCCGTCGCGGGATGGTCGCTCAACGGTCGGCGGCATCATATGCATGAACCGAAAGAATTGAAATCCATATTACAAACATATAAAACACACACTGAAATTTATGAACCATCTCGAAAACATCTCCCCCAAACGCAACCGCTGGTACTGGTATCTGCTTGTGTTCGGACTCAGTTATTTGATTGCCAACATCATCGGGTCGATACCTCTTATGGCGTTGATCTTCTCGAAGACTATGCAGAGCGGCGACGCGGGCGTTGCGGCCGCAATCGCCAAGGGCGACATCGCCGCGGCCGGCGTGGACAGCAACCTATATCTGGCGAGCATGATGTTCGTCTTTGTGGTATTCCTCTTTGCGATGATATTTCTGGTGAGGAAGATACAGGGACGCTCGTGGCCGCAGGTCGTAAACGGCACCTCGCGCGTGCGCTGGCGTCACGCGCTGGCGGGCTTTGCCGTATGGGGCGTGCTGAATATCCTGCTTATGGGCGTAAGTATTATGATCTCCCCCGAGGATTACGAGTTCCGCTTCGACGGATGGCAGTTCCTCTGGCTCGTGATAATATCGGTGGTCATGATCCCCCTGCAGACCACATGCGAGGAGTACGGATTCCGCGGCTATCTGGCGCAGGGCATAGGTTCGTGGATGCGCAACCGCTGGGCCGTGCTTATAATCACGTCGGTGGCGTTCGGCCTGATGCACAGCGCCAACCCCGAGGTTGAGGAGTACGGCTACGGCATAATGATGGCACAGTACATAACGATGGGCCTGATACTCGGAGTCGTGACGCTGCTCGACGACGGTATCGAGGTCGCTATGGGAATACACGCCGCGAACAATATTTTCGCCTCGGTGCTGCTCACATTCAAGGGCTCGGTGCTGCCCACGGCGGCGCTGTTCATGGCAAAGGAGACGGACCCTGTGACCGACTTCGTGTCGGTTGTGGTGGTGGGTGCGGTGGCTGTCGTCATTCTGGCCCGCATCTACAAGTGGCGCTTCGGCGTGATGAACGAGCGTATCGAACTTCCCAATTTCGATAAACAGCAGGCAGAATAGTATATAGTCTGTAAAAAACGTTCGGCCGCAGATCATTTTCAGAGTTGATCTGCGGCCGAACTGTTTTATGTACAGTTTCTATTTTCCCTCTTCGGCGAAGCTCTTCAGAAGGGCTATCTCCTCGGGCCAGCGGGCCTCGTCGGGGGTCTCGAGGATGAGAGGTATGCCGTCGAAGCGGGCGTCGGCGGCGATGTAGCGGAAGACCGTGATGCCCAGCTTGCCCTCGCCGAGGGGAGAGTGGCGGTCGACGTGGCTGCCCACGTCCTTCATGGCGTCGTTGAGGTGCATGCCCCGAAGGTATCGGAAGCCGACAGTGCGGTCGAAGTCGGCGAAGGTCTGCTCGCACGCCTCGTCGGTCGTAAGGTCATAACCTGCGGCGAAGGCGTGGCAGGTGTCTATACATACGCCTACGCGCGACTTGTCCTCCACGAGGTCTATGATGCGCGCCAGATGGGCGAAGTCATATCCGAGATTGGAGCCTTGGCCGGCGGTGTTCTCGATGACGGCCGTGACGCCGTGCGTCTGCTCGAGGGCGATGTTTATAGACTCGGCGATGCGGCGCAGGCACTCCTCCTCCGAGATGGCCTTCAGGTGGCTGCCCGGGTGGAAGTTGAGGCGGTCGAGCCCCAGAGCCTCGCACCGCTGCATCTCGTGCAGGAACGAGGCGCGCGACTTGGCGAGCCCCTCGTCCGTCGGGTGTCCGAGGTTGATCAGATAGCTGTCGTGGGGCAATATCTGCTGCGGCGTGTAGCCGTACTCGGCGCACGCCTGCTTGAAACGTTCGATCTGCGCGTCGGTGAGGGGCGGGGCGGCCCACTGACGCTGGTTCTTGGTGAAGAGTGCGAAAGCCGTGGCTCCGATGTCGTGTGCGTTGCGCGGGGCGTTCTCCACACCGCCCGCGGCGCTGACGTGTGCGCCTATGTATTTCATGACGGAAGTAATTTTACCTCTGCAAATGTAACAAATATTGTGAAAAATAGTAACTTTGTTCCCATAATGCGTCCTGCCCGCAAGGGTCGGTACGGTAAATGAGACGGATATGTGCAGATTTTCGATTTTGTTGACCCTCGCGGCCGTGCTGTCGGCAAGCGGCGCCATGGCGCAGTTCACGGTGGAGAACGATACGAAAACCACGCGCGAGGAGGTGAAGTTCGAGGAGAAGATGAAGGGTATCGACGCCAGCACCGAGTATTACAATGCCGCCCGCGCCCGCGCCGAACGCCAACGCATACGGAAGGAACATAACGAAATAGAGATACGTCTGGGCCTCTCGGGCGCGATGACCTCGTACAACGACCCGTGGACCAACTCGCGAGGCGGTGACAACACCTTCTCGATAAGCGGCTCGATGAACCTCAAGCACGTCTACAACAACGAACCTTTCCGTCTGACCACCACCGCCAGCGCCAATCTGGGATACAACCGTGTGAGGGTCGACGTCGAGGAGGGCGTGCGAAAAGGTATATGGTTCAAGAATATAGATAACTTCTCGATCTCGACGCTGCCCGAGCGCCGCATCAGTTCCAGCTGGGCATACAGTGCCAACATATCGCTGCGCAGCCAGTTCCTCAACAGCTACAAGTCGCGTACCGAGCAGACGAGCGACGACGTGGTGACGGGACTCATGGCCCCGGGCTACCTCGATGTCTCGATCGGTATGACCTATACCTCGCCCAACGGCAAGTTCCCCATCAAGCTCTCGCTCAACCCCCTCTCGACCAACGGAACGCTGGTCTTCAGCAACAAGGTGAAGAAATATTACGAAGCACAGAACGCCACGTCGTATTTCGGTGTCGATATCGACAAACACATGCTCTTCTCGGGCGGTTCGTCTATCAACATCACCTTCGACCGCTATTGGGGCAAGAACAACTGGCTGCGGTACGAGACCTCGGTCTATGCCTACTACGGCTGGATGACCAACGTGGGGCGTGCGGACAAGATCCGAGCTTACAAGAATTACCTGACGGAGCATGAGAAGTGGGTCAACGCCGGCTCGCCCGAGGGTCAGGAGCCGCCGTCGGTGCCCAACATCGTGGCGCTGGATCCCACGGTGCAGTGGTGCAACACCTTCACCATCAAGGCGACAAAGTTCCTCGAGACGAAGATATACGTGCAGCTCAACTACGACAAGGCGCAGAATACCGCCCTGCAGATGTATTCGACACTGTCGTTCGGCATAAGCTATTCGTTCAAGAACAAACCTTCGTTCAGCTTCCTGCGCTGGTAGCCGTACGGGGCGCATACCTCGGTTCATGACGTGGCACAAAGAGTTGCGGCGGTGATGCCGCCGCACGTATTTTGCTGCGGCATACGGACGACAAGACATATTTTTTGAAAGCAAGATGTATAGAAACTCGAAACATACGATACTCTTCCCGCTTATCCTTGCGGCAGGTATCGTCCTCGGCATACTGTTCGGCCAGTTTGTGGGCCGCAACCGTGCCGAGTCGCAGCTGCGGACGCTGCTGAGCCGCAGCGGCCTGCAAACCACAAACAAGATCATGCAGACGTGTGCCCTGATCGAGCACCAGTTCGTCGATTCGATCTCGATGGATTCGCTTTCGGAGCTGGTCATACCGCTCATGATGCAGGAGCTCGACCCTCACTCGGTATATATACCCGCACGGCAGATGCAGGCCGTGAACGAGCCTCTGGAGGGCGAGTTCGACGGCATAGGCGTCTCGTTCAACGCCGCGACCGATACGGTATTGGTGTTGAGCGTCATCCCCAACGGCCCGAGCGCCAAGGCGGGCCTTGCGGCGGGTGACCGCATAATCAAGGTTAACGACACGCTGGTGTCGGGCGTGAAGATGGCGCAGGACGACATAGTCAAGCGTCTGCGCGGCCCCCGCGGCACGGAGGTGAAGCTCTCGCTCGAGCGGCGCGGCATAGAGGATCTGGTTGACGTGACGGTCGTGCGCGACGCCATCCCAATAAAGAGTATCGAGTCGGCCTTCATGGTGACACCCGACATAGCCTTCATCCGCCTGTCGCAGTTTGCCCGCACGTCGCATACGGAGCTTATGGAGGCTCTGCAGCGTCTGCGCGGCGAGGGTATGACCAAACTCATATTCGACCTTCGCGGCAATTCGGGCGGGTATATGGATCAGGCGATACTCATCGCCAACGAATTCCTTCCCGAAGGTGAGCTGATCGTATATACGGAGGATCGCAACAAACACCAGATAAAGGAGTTCAGCGACGGGCGCGGTACGGCTACCGACATTGCGCTGGCGGTGCTCATAGACGAGGGGAGCGCCTCGTCGAGCGAGATTCTGGCGGGTGCGGTGCAGGACAACGACCGCGGCACCATCGTCGGCCGCCGTTCGTTCGGCAAGGGCCTTGTGCAGCACCAGATACCGTACTCTGACGGCTCGGCCCTGCGTCTTACGGTGGCGCGGTACTACACCCCGACGGGCCGCTCGATACAGAAACCCTATGTCAACGGCGACGAGTATGACTACGAGATGGATATCGTGCGCCGCTACCGCAACAACGAATTCTTCTCGGCCGACAGCATACATTTCGCCGACTCGCTGCGTTTCGTCACGCCGAAGGGCAAGGTCGTATATGGCGGCGGAGGCATCATGCCCGACATATTCATCCCGATGGATACGACCGACCTCACGCCGTACTATATGGAGGTCTCGGGCCGCAACATACTCTATCGTTACACGCTCGACTATGCCGACCGCCATCGCGACGCGTTGAATGCCGTGCATACGATTCCCGAGCTGACGGCGCTGCTCGACAGCGACAAGAGTCTCTTCGACGACTTCGTGCGTTACGCCGCGGCGCAGGGCGTGGCACCCGTCGCGCGCGACATAGCCCGTTCGCGCAAGGTGATGGAGGCGCAGCTGCGCGCATACATCGGACGCAACACGCCGCTTGAGTCGGACGGATTCTATTACAACATATTCCCTATCGACAACGTCGTGAGCCGCACGATCGAGTGGCTTGAGGAGCATCCCGCAAGCGGCGAGGCCCCCGTGGTTCCGGAGCGCGAGAGCGGCAGGACGGTTAGCGGGGCAGGGCCAGAGCCCGAAGAGGCAAAATAAAATGATATTGCGACCATGATAAAGAGAATCATAGGTGCGGTGTTCGCACTGTGCGTATTGGCGGTGATCGTATTCACCGTATTGGGACACGGTTCATACCGCAGTCTCATACCGGCCGGTGCCGGAAACGTGGAGAACGCCGGGGTAGCATCTCCGGCCGAGGCGCAGGCGGCGCCCGAGGATAAGTAACATGGCGGCATGTGGGCGGGTATGCGCTTGACAAGATGGCGTGTATGTGCTTAACATGCAGGCGGGTATTCGCCTAACCCGTCTATTCGGAGACGGCTGACTAACCTTACAAAACCTTGATATGAAGAGATTTTTTGCAATGCTTGTGCCGCTTGTGCTGGCGGCAGTGGCGGCTGCGGCGCAGGTGCCGACGGCATCTACCGCATGCGGCCCGTGGGTCGTGGGCATGACCGACGACGGCTTTACCGTCGTATGGATGTCGACCGAGAGGTCGATAGGGTGGGTCGAGACGGCCCCCGATGACGGCACGTCGTTCTATGCGGAGGAGCGCCCGCGGTATTATGAGGATCTGTTGGGCCGGCATGTGGTCTCGACGTTGCACAGTGTGCGTATCGAGGGCCTCAAACCCGGGACGGCATACCGTTACCGCATATATCAGCAGGGTGTCGACGACAGCGGGGCGATACCCGTTCTGGGACGTACCACTGCAAGCAATGTCTATTCACGCGAGCCGTACCGTGTACGTACGTTCGACACGGCGGCCGACAAGTGCCGCTTTACCGTTGTGAACGACATACACGGCCGCGACTCTATCCTGCGGGCTCTGACGGCGGACGCGACAAAGCGTGAGGTCGATTTCGTAGCCTTCAACGGCGACATGTCGAGCCTCATGAGCTCGATGGAGCAGTTGCAGAAGGACTATCTGGGACGGTCGGTGGAGCTTTTCGCTACGGATACGCCCATAGTCGTGGTGCGCGGCAACCACGAGACGCGCGGTGCCGCATCGGTCGAGTTCATGAATCTGTTCCCGACAACTACGGGCAAGCCCTATTATATGTTCCGTGAGGGTCCTGCGGCATTTCTGGTGCTCGACTGCGGCGAGGACAAACCCGACAGCGACATCGAGTACGGCGGTCTGGCAGCATACGACGCCCACCGCGAGCGGGAGGCCGAGTGGCTGCGGCAGACGTTGCAGAGTGATGAGTTCCGTTCGGCGGCCGTGCGTATAGTCTTCCTGCACGTGCCTCCCGAGAGTGACGGCTGGCATGGCAGCCGTGAGATCATGCGTCTTTTCGTGCCTCTGCTGAACGAGGCGGGTGTGGATGTGATGTTGTGCGGCCACCTGCATCTGTATGACTTCATCGAGCGGGGCGAGCGCGGAAATGATTTCCCGATCCTTGTCAACTCGAACAACGACCGTCTCGATGTGGAGGTAACACGGTCACGTATCGCCATTGACGTGGTGGACGCCGCGGGTAAGGTGATACACCGTCATGAACTGTCAGTAAAACGTTGACATTACGCACTGCTCAGACAAAACGACAGCGGAGATCCTTTTCCAATTGGATCTCCGCTGTCGTATTGTATCCGATACTCTGGCCGGGACAGTGTCTGTCATCTTGATAAGATTGCTCCCGTGAGATTATATACTCTCCCGTATGCCTTGTTCCGTCCGTACCGACGGATGGCGTCAGAAGGGCAGGTCGTCTACATCAGTCGAGGCAGATGCCGGGTATGAGGGTTCGTCGCCCAGAGGCGGCATTTCGGGTGTCGGTGCCGGTGCCGGTGCGGCCTCTTGTTTGGGCTGTACGCGCCATGCACGCACGTCGGTGTACCAGCGGCCGTTGTATTCGCGCGACTCGATGTTGACAGAGACGGTATATGCGGCGCCCTCCTTCAGACGGGCTACCTCCGACTCCTTGTTGAAGAATGTCACGCACACCTTGCGCGAGAACTCCTGCGGCATCTCGAATATCACCTCCTGACGCTGCCATTCGCCGCGTGCCGAGACCCCTTTGGTCGGGGGCAATATCTTGTATACTACTCCTTCGAACTCCATAATGTGATAATTTTACGATTTGTATGCAAATATAGTGAAAGCCGGGAGCAGATGCAAATCGAAAATGCAGTTTTCTGAATTTGTCCGGCCGAGGCGCATTATTATATCCAAGATATACGCAAAGGCGTGGATCGACCGAATAGATATGAGTGTTTCCCGCCCGCGGTTGCAATAAACGATGAAAAAGATGCAGGGCGGAAGGTTAAAAGAGTATTAGATCGCTTGCCGCATAGCAAAAAGCCCGTTAGGATATTGGCTTTGCGTGTTAGTTTTCGTATCTTTGCTCACGTGTGCCGCCATGCGTGGCACCGTTTACTAACCTGTGTGCCTGAAATTATGAAAAAATTCAACGACGAGAACTTCCTGTTGCAGACCGAGACGGCATGCCGCCTCTATCACGACCATGCGGCCAAGATGCCGATCATAGATTACCATTGCCATCTCGACCCGCGCTACATAGCCGAGGATCACCGTTTCCGCAGCCTTACGGAGATATGGCTCGACGGCGACCACTACAAGTGGCGCGCCATGCGTACGAACGGCGTGGCGGAGCGTTACTGTACGGGTGACGCTTCGGATTGGGAGCGTTTCGAGAAGTGGGCCGAGACGGTACCCTATACCATGCGCAACCCGTTGTATCACTGGACGCATCTCGAACTCAAGACCGCCTTCGGCGTAGAGGAGCTGTTGAGTCCCACCACAGCGCGTTCGATATACGACCGTTGCAATGCCCTGCTGGCGCAGCCCGAATATTCGGCGCGTGGGTTGTTGCGGCGTTATAACGTGGAGGTGGTATGCACTACGGATGATCCCGTCGACTCGCTCGAACACCATCTGCGCTGCCGCGAGGAGTCGTTCGGCTGCCGCGTGCTGCCGGCGTGGCGTCCCGACAAGGCCATGGCCGTGGAGAACCCGGCGGCGTTCCGTGCATATATCGACCGTCTGGCCGAGGTGTCGGGTGTCGAGATACGTTCGTTCGCCACGCTCGTGGATGCCCTGCGCGTGCGTCACCGCTTCTTCGAGAGTGTCGGCTGCCGCCTGAGCGACCACGGCATCGAGGAGTTCTACGCCGAGGACTATACGTCGCAGCAGATAGAGGCCATATTTGCCAAGGTATATGGCGGAGAGATGCTTACCGACGAGGAGCGCCGCCGCTACAAGAGCGCCATGCTCGTCGAGATGGCCGTCATGGATTGGGAGACGGGGTGGACGCAGCAGTATCACTTCGGTGTCATCCGCAACAACAACTCGCGCAAGATGGCCGCAATAGGACCCGATACGGGTTTCGACTCGATCGGCGACTTCACGCTGGCAAAGAACATGGCGCGCTTCCTCGACCGTCTGGATTCGCAGGGCAAGCTCACGAAGACCATACTCTACAACCTCAACCCGCGCGACAACGAGATGGTGGCCACCATGATCGGAAACTTTCAGGATGGCGAGATCGCGGGCAAGATACAGTACGGGTCGGGATGGTGGTTCCTCGACCAGAAGGAGGGCATGGAGCGTCAGATGAACGCCCTGTCGCTGTTGGGTCTGTTGAGCCGCTTCGTGGGTATGCTGACCGACTCGCGCAGTTTCCTGAGCTACCCGCGGCATGAATATTTCCGCCGCACGCTATGCAACCTCATAGGCAACGACGTCGAGGCGGGATTGCTGCCTGCGAGCGAGATGGATTTCCTCGGCCGCATGGTGGAGGACATCGCATACAACAATGCCAAGCGCTACTTCGGATTCTGATGCGGCGCGTTATAGAATATGTAATTAAAATACCGGGATATGAAGACAAACTACGAAGTGCGCTATGCCGCGCATCCGGCCGACGCCAAGGGCTACGATACGGAGCGTCTGCGCCGCGACTTCCTCATCGAGCGGGTCTTTGCCACCGACGAGGTCAATATGGTATATTCGATGTATGACCGCATGATAGTGGGCGGGGCCATGCCCGTAGCCGAGACGCTGCGTCTCGAGGCGATCGACCCGCTCAAGGCGCCCTTTTTCCTGACACGTCGCGAGATGGGTATCTTCAATGTCGGCGGCGCGGGCGTCGTGCGTGTCGGCGGCGAGGATTACCGTCTGGGATACAAGGAGGCGCTCTATCTGGGTATGGGCGACCGCGAGGTGCTCTTCGAGAGCATCGATCCGGCAGCGCCCGCCAAGTTCTATTTCAACTCCGTATGTGCGCACTGCAACTATCCCGACCGCAAGATCACCAAGGAGGATGCCGTCGTCGCACACATGGGGTCGCTCGAGGGTTCGAACGAACGCGACATCAACAAGATGATCGTAAGTCAGGTGCTGCCGACGTGCCGCTTGCAGATGGGTATGACGGAGCTGGCCCCGGGCAGCGTGTGGAATACCATGCCGGCGCATATCCATTCGCGCCGTATGGAGGCGTACTTCTACTTCGAGCTTCCGGAAGATCAGGCCGTGTGCCACATGATGGGCGAGCCGCACGAGACGCGCCACATCTGGATGCGCGGTGAGCAGGCCGTCCTGTCGCCCGAGTGGTCGATACACAGCGCGGCCGCCACACACAACTATACCTTCATCTGGGGTATGGGCGGCGAGAACCTCGACTATGGCGATCAGGACTTTTTCGCCATCACCGACCTGCGTTAGCGGGGGCGGGGCGGCGCTGTCCGTAATTAATAAGTATAACGATAGATAGACATATATGGTCGATTTTTCACTGAAAGGCAAGGTCGCGCTGGTTACGGGCGCGGCCTACGGCATAGGCTTCGCCATAGCGGAGGCTCTGGCTGGCGCGGGGGCTGCAATAGCCTTCAACTGTCGCTCGCAGCTGCACATGGACGATGCTCTGGCGGCATACGCGGCAAAAGGGATCAAGGCGCGCGGATATATATGCGACGTGACGGACGAGGCGGCCGTAGCCGCCATGGTCGCCTCGATAGCCGAGGAGCTGGGTACGGTCGATATTCTGGTAAATAATGCCGGTATCATCAAGCGCATAACGATGCACGAGATGTCGGCGTCGGAGTTCCGCGAGGTCGTGGATATAGACCTTACGGCCCCGTTCATCGTATCGAAGGCCGTCATTCCGGGTATGATAGCCAAGGGCGGCGGCAAGATAATCAACATCTGCTCGATGATGTCGGAGCTCGGGCGCGAGACGGTCTCGGCCTACGCCGCGGCCAAGGGCGGACTGAAGATGCTTACGCGCAACATAGCTTCGGAATACGGACGTTACAACATCCAGTGCAACGGTCTGGGCCCCGGGTATATCGCCACGCCGCAGACGGAGCCCCTGCGCGAGCGTCAGGCGGACGGGTCGCGCCATCCCTTCGATTCGTTCATCGTGGCCAAGACCCCCGCCGAGCGTTGGGGTACGCCCGAGGATCTGATGGGACCGGCGGTGTTTCTGGCCTCGGCGGCGTCGGATTTCGTCAACGGACATATACTCTATGTCGACGGCGGCATCCTCGCCTACATAGGCAAGCAGCCGTGAGAGGCGGGGCGAGGTAGTTTCGATAACTGATAAAGCGAATGAAGATGAGACGAGTGATATGTTTTCTGGCCGCGTGTGCCTTGACGGCGTGCGGCTCGGGCGGCGGCTTGGTGGCCGAAGTAACTAATGAAACAGATTTGGAGCGCAGCCGCGAGACTGTCGAGATTGCATGGGGCGATCTGCGGCGTGCCGGTGTTACGGCCGACAATGTCGTGGTGACGACCGCGGAGGGCGAGCAGATACCTTCGCAGGTTATATTCGACAGTGCGGGCGAGCCCGTGACGCTGCTCTTTCAGGCGACGGTAGCTCCGGCGGCGAGCACGTCGTACCGTATAGAGGCGGGCGAGCGCGAGGCGTACGAGCCGCAGGCATACGGGCGTTATGTCCCGGAGCGTGCCGACGACTATGCGTGGGAGAACAACCTTGTCGCATACCGCATCTACGGCCCGGCACTCGCCGATCCGCGGACGCAGGGTGTGGACGTATGGGTCAAGTCGACGCCGCGCCTCGTGATAAACGAGTGGTACGGCCGCAACGACTATCACCACAACTACGGCGAGGGCATGGATTGCTACAAGGTGGCATCGACGCTGGGCGGAGGCGCCATGGCTCCCGTCGCCGACGGCCATATCGTGCTGACGGGCAACTACGCCACGCAGCGTTGCATGGCCAACGGTCCCGTGCGTACGATGGCCGAGTTTACGTATGCCCCTGTGCGTGTGGGTGATCGTGATGTCACGATGACACGCCGTATATGGCTCGATGCCAATACGCGGTTCACGGTGCAGGAGTATCTCTTCGACGGCTTTGACGGCGAGATGGATGTTGCCGCGGGCATCGTACTGCATGACGTGCGGTCGAAGGCTTCGGGAGACGGCTATGCGGCCGTGACGGAGGCCGCGTCCGACTCGGCGGATCCCGTGCGTGACGGCGACATCATGCTGGGCGTCGTGGTCGAGGGCGGCGGTGCGGTCTCGGAGGCCGACGGCCATATCCTTGTTTCGGAACGTGTCGAGGCGGGCGAGCGCATACGCATGCGCAGCGGCTCGGCATGGAGTCAGGGCGGCGTGAGCAGCGCCCAAGAGTGGGAGCGTATGGTGCGCGAGGAGAGTATCCGGGCCGCCTCGCCGCTTAAGGTGACGCTCCATCGTTGATCCATACAACCTATAAAAAGAATAGCGCAGCTGTGAAACGGCTGCGCTATTTGTCTATAATTATATCCCGCCTTTTACCTTCCTACGGTGAAGCGTACGCCGACGTTGAGGTTGAAATTTAGGGGCCGCTGCTTGTAGACGCTCTGGAGCGAGGTGCCGTCGTCGAAGTAGTAGCTCAGGCCCGGTTCGGCGTATATGCCGACCGTGGGGGTGAAGTCGTACCTCAGGCCCGCGGATATGTTGGCCGAGAGCTGGAACGGGTGGGTCGGGATGCCCTCCGTAGTTGTGCGGTAGCTGCTCCCGTCGAGGACGTACTCCTTGCGCATGCGTCCCGAAATGCACTGTTCGGCAAGTACTCCGGCCGAGCCGTAGAGCCCGAAACGTCGCCACCGCAGAAACTCGTATTTCACGTTGAGCGGTATGCCCAGATAGTGCAGTCGCTGCCGCCCTTCGTAGTAGTGCATGTCGCTGCCGTCGCGCGTATCCGATGCCAGAAGCGTATATGTGAGGCCGCTCTCGATGCCGAGGCGGTCGTTTATCATATATGTGAAGGATATACCCGCACGTATGGGCTGGTGGTGGCGAAGGTGGGTTTCCGTGTCCTTGCCGCGGTTGTATAGCAGCATTCCCAGCAGCGGGCTGTCCTCCCAATGGGTGTCGTTCGAGGCCATGACCGTCGATATGATGCCGTTTGAACGGCTGTGCATGGCGTAGGCGGCGGCTCCGCCCGAGGCGTATGCACCTATGCGCATGGCGCGCGCAGAGGTGGTTTGACGCCGCTTGACATCGCTTCTGTTCTGCTTCGCGGGTCGAGTTTGTTGAGGCTCCGAATCCTTTCGGTTGGGCGATATGTCGTTGCCGGCCTTGTGTTCGGCGTTGTCTTCCGCCGAAGGTGTTGTCACGCTATCTGTCGTGCGGTCGATATGCGAGGTACTATTTTCGGCGGATATCGCCGGTGTCGTATTGGCCGCAAGCACGTTCTTGGCTGTCGTCCCGACATCCGTATGTGTAACGGTTGCGGCGGTTGCTTGGATACGGCCCTGCCGTGTGGAGACTGTATTGTCGTCGTTTGGCTGCTCCGAGCGTGGCGTCGTGGATGCAATGGTGTTGTGCGTAGCGGGAAGGTGCTCGTGAAGTCTCTGCACGGGGTCGTCATGCCGCAGCAGGAGCGCTCCCGACGCGAGGATGATGACAGCCGCGGCAGCGGCCGCCGTGCGGCGTACCCACAATGGAATGACCCTATGCGTCGTGTCTGCAACGTTGTCCGTGTCGGCCGAAGTCTCGAGGCGATGGCTTATCTGTTCCCAGAGGCCATCGGGGGCTTCGGTCTCGAAGTCGGCCAGACGGTCGTGTATATCCTGCAGCCAATCTTCCCGACGGGGTGTATGCGGCTCCTCTTTCATCGTGATGCGGCGTTTGCGGTTCTGTAATGTTTTATCTTCTCTGCCAGCAGCGCCTTGGCGCGGTGCAGCTGCGAGGCCGAGGTGCTCTCGCTGATGCCGAGCAACGCGGCGATCTCCTTATGGCTCTTCTGTTCCATGACATAGAGGTTGAATACGGTGCGGTAGCCTGCGGGCAGCGTGCGGATCATCTCGTGCAGCGCTTCGGCCGGGATCTCTTCCGTCGCGGGCTCCTCGTCGGCCGTGTCGTTATGTTCGCGGCGCAGGTCGACCGTGTCTATCCGCTGTTCGCGGCGCAGGAGTTTCAGCGCCTCGTTTATGACGATGCGCGTCATCCATGCCCGGAGCGACCCCTCGCCTCGGTACTCGAAGCGGCCGATCGACGAGAAGATCTTGAGGAACGCCTCCTGCAGCGCATCCTTCACATCCTCGTCGCGGGCGAGATATCGTGCGCAGACGGCCGTGAGATACCTTATGTGGAGGTTGTACAACGACCTCATGGCCGTCGTATCGCCACTCTGTACAAGGCGGATGATCTGCTCTTCGTTCCGTATCTGGTTGTCGGTCATATCTGCGTTCTGCGTCGAGGCTCTGCCGCATGCGGGCTTTTGCTTTTCGCGGCGGCGCGGGTGCCTCTTTCTTCCCTTGCCGCCATCGGCCCAGTGCAGGGCCGACGCCCTATAAACGGATTTCTGCTCCGCTTGTTGTGTGTGGCCCGTACGTGGTGTTGTACGCAGGTGTGGGAGTATCCTCCGTCCCCGTTACAGATATGCCGCGCAACCCTTCCCTCTGCATGAGACCAACGGAGCGGCGCCGTCATGTCGGCTCGCCCCGTTGGGAAGGTTCATGATCGGTTGATCGGTTGTTGCCGCCTCGCGTATGGTTGGCGGCGGGCCGGCATCGCCTCTGTTACTCGACGTAGTCGTTGTAGGCGATGCTTGCGGGATCGACCTCACCGTTGTTCGTGCCGCCGGTATTGTCGCCCTCACCCGTGTTGTCACTGCCGTCGCCCTGCTCGGGACGCAGACGGAGTTTGAAGTCGAAACTCTTGTATCCGGTAAACGAACGCCAGTTGAGACGTATGGTCACATTGTTACCGCCGTCGCGCGGCAGACCGTTCAGGTTGAAGGCTATGAGCGCATCTCCCATGTTGCCGTAGGTGTCGCCCTGAGCGTCGTGGTGAAGGTCGAACTCATAGATGTTGTCGGGATTGACCCCACCCACGAGGTTGATGATGTGGGGACGGCAGCGCTCACCCCAGCGGGTGCGTATGCGCAGCGTGAGATAGCCGTCCTCGGCTACGGTGACCCAGTCGCGGACGATCTCGATGGGATCGGTGCCGTAGGTGAGGTTATTCTGCTCCTCACCCAGATTCTCTACGGGCTGCTTGGTGCGGATGCTGTCGATCCAGTTGATGCGTGCGTATGAGAACGACGATTCGGGATCTGCGTCATTCGCAACGCTCGGCGTGTAGTTTACCAGCGCGCGGACCTCCTTGTCTCCGAAGGGCGATTTGTCCATGTTGTCGGGGTAGATGACAGTGAAGTCGTCAAGCTGCATGAAGAACGAACCGTCGGCCTGAGGACGCACCGTCACCACAGCCGTGGGTCGAAGATATCCGTAGTCATAGTAGTCGTTGTTGTTGCACGACCCGAGCGACAGGGCCGAAAGTGCAAGGCCGAATGCGCATAAGATAAAATTTATTCTTTTCATGGTTTCGAATCTTTTTTGTGTTCCGAATCTTTTGGTTTTCTCTGATCATTAAATCACGCCGGAGGCGAAATCTTGCATCGGGAACGAAAAATTTTTCGTACATTGCATTACTGTACAGCGTGCAGATAAACCGTATTGTTGATAATATAGTGAAAAACAGCGTACTATATGCGTAGAATATTTTTTGCCATTACATTTTTGCTGACGCTTCTGTTCATTGCGGGGTGCGGTAAGGATGCGACCGACGAGGGGATAAAAATAGTCGATCCCGATGCCGAGGCGCCCGTAATCGAACGTTTCTGGTTCGACACGCGCAACAATCCGCGCATGAGCAGCAACGTGACGTGCCGCATAGATGCCGCCTCGCACGCCATCACGGGCGCTATCGACGGCGCTACGACCGCCGTGGAGGGTATGTGTACATTCTCGCCCACGTTTACCGTGCCCGAGGGACAGACGGTATATGTCAACGGCGCAAGGCAGTGGAGCGGAGTCTCGCGTGTGGATTTCAGCTCGCCGGTGACATATCGTGTGGAGAATGTCAACGGTGAGGCTGCGGAGTATGTGGTGTCGCTGTCGTTCTCATTCACGGGGCTGCCCGTAGTGTCGATCTCGACGGCGAGCGGCATGCCCGTCACGAGCAAGGATATGTGGAGCAAGGCTACGATCACAATCGACGGCGTGGGTCGTTACGACGATCTGGCCGCTGCGGATATCGAGATTGCGGGCCGCGGCAACTCAACGTGGGGTTATCCCAAGAAGCCGTACAAGATAAAGTTCGACAAACGCACCGAGGTGCTCGGCATGCCCGAACACAAACGGTGGGTGCTATTGGCAAACTACATCGACCGCACGCTGCTGCGTAACGACGTGGCCTTCTATCTGGGTCAGCGCAGCGCTCTGGCGTGGACGCCGCACGGAGTCTTCGTGGAGCTGTTCCTCAACGGCGAGCACCGCGGGTGCTACTACCTCTGCGAGCAGATACGAATCGACGAGAACCGTCTGGCCATAAACGAGATGCCGCCATATTCGGAGATGGCGGCAGATGCCGACATCTCGGGCGGCTATATCCTCGAGCTGGATACCTACTACGACGAGGTGAACAAGTTCCGCTCGGCGGTCAAGGCGTTTCCGGTGAATGTCAACACTCCCGACGAGAACGATATCGGATCGCCGCAGTTCATCTACATACGCAACTATTTCAACGAGGCCGAGACGGTACTTTACAGCGACTATTGGCTCGACCCCGAGCGCGGGTACAAGAACTATATCGACATACTCTCCTTTGCCGACATGTATCTGATTTCGGAGCTTATATATCACTACGAGTGGATCCATCCCAAAAGCACATACATGTACAAGGACCGTGGGGGCAAGCTCTGTGCAGGCCCCATGTGGGACTACGACTGGCTGACATTCACGCAGGAGGGCGGTTGGCACTGCCGCAACTATCTGTGGTATCCGCGACTGTTCGAGGATCCCGAATTCCGCGCGCTGCTCAAGCAGCGGTGGCAGACGCTCTATCCGGTCTTCGCCGCCACCGGAAACTATATCTCCGCGCAGCGCAAGATGCTGGCCAAGTCGGCGCAGGCGGATTGGAAGCTGTGGGCCAACTCGGTGAGCCCCAACGGCGATCAGGGCCTTTCGTACGAGGGGGCAGTCAATCTCATGGCCTCGCGTTTTGCCAGCCGCCTTTCGTGGCTGAATGAGATGATCACAAACCTCGATTAGGGGGGGCAGGGCTCAGGGCTGCGGACGCCGTTGCGCGTATGTTTGTGTTGGGATGTAAAATGCGGCAGCCGAGACAATAAGCCGTGCGGTAGTCGCGTTATGTCGACGTGGGGGCTGCGCATTTTCCCAAATACGGCATGTCGCGGTCGGCGGCCGATGTTTGGGCGTTAAGGTGAAAATGGCTATTTTTGCCTCCGAAAATTGGATTTGATATCGTATGAAAAGATTTTTATCATTTGTATGCGTGGCGGCCGTAGCCGCACTTTTGTCTCTTACCTCGCTTACATCGTGCAATACCAAGGTCGAGACCAACTATGTCGATCTGATGCTGGGCCGCTGGCATGTGGAGAGCGTCAACCCCGAACTGCCGGATAAGAAATATTTTGTCGCCGGCGACGAGTTCGTGCTCAACTCAGACATGACGCTTACGCTGGATAACAACTGGGCGGGATATTTCTCGTCGACACGTTGGACGATAGCCTACGATTTGGATGAGAAGGCTCAATACATCAGCATGACCGGCGTCAATAACGAGAATGATTATTCGATCCTCTTTGCCCGCATATCGGGTATAACTGAGAACGAGATGTCGTTGGAATATACCGACGAGAGCATCTCGACTACGTACCGCTTCCGTCTGAAGCGCGTGAATTAAGGATCGTTGCTGCGTCTGCGCGGCAACAGAAACTTTCAGCGGCGGGGAGATAATCTCTGTGCGGAAGAGACGCGGGAGATGGAAGAGATGCGGGAAACGCGGGAGAGATGTCAATAGACGCGGGAGATGGAAAAGATGCGGGAAACGCGGGAGCGATGTCAATAGACGCGGGAGAGATGTACAAGAGACGCGGGGGCGGTTATGCTTAACAGGGCTGCCTTTACGTAGAGAATGGACAGTTCCGCGCCGGGGGCTGAACCGTACCGAAACACCTAATTCAAAAATACTCTCAAAATTATGGACAAAACAGGAAAACCGGTAGCGGCTGCGGCCGTGTTGGCGGTGGGTATCGTCATCGCGGGATGGCTGCTCTATCGCGGCGTGGTTCACTTCAAGGACAGTGACCGCGTGGTATCCGTAAAGGGTCTCTCGGAGAAGGAGGTCAAGGCCGACAGGGCCATCTGGCCTCTGGTCTACAAACTCGCGGGCAATGATCTGGGCTCGCTCTACAACACTATCGAAAGCACCAATGCCAAGATCGTGTCGTTCCTGCTGTCGAACGGCATCTCGGAGGATGAGATCACCGTTTCGCCCGCCGAGGTTGTCGACATGGATACCGAACGCTATGTCACGCAGGGCGTGAAGTATCGTTTCAACGTCACTTCGGTGCTGACGGTCTCGACCTCGAAGGTCGATCTTGTGGTGGATCTGATGTCGCGTCAGAGTGACCTGCTGCGTGAGGGTATAGCCGTGGGCGGCGACGACTACCGTTACCGTACGCAGTTCCTCTATACGTCGGAGTCGCTCAATGAGATCAAGCCCGTGATGATCGAGGAGGCTACGCGCAACGCCCGTGTTGCGGCGGAGAAGTTCGCCCGAGACTCGGAGAGCCGCCTCGGCAAGATCAAACGCGCGAATCAGGGCCAGTTCTCGATCTCGGACCGTGACGCCAATACGCCGTATATCAAGACGGTGCGTGTGGTGACCTCGGTGGATTACCTGCTCAAGGACTGATCCGCGCGAAGTGCCGGAGGTGGAGCAGATAAGGGTTTCGGCAGCGGGCCGTGCTGAGCGGAGGGTGCTTTGCTGCGGATATGAGATTATATGTCGACTCTTGTCTGAGGCTTAGAGACAACAGAAAAGGTCATCGCGCGTCGATGACCTTTTCTGTTGTGGGCCCAGAGGGGCATGATCCCCCGACCTTCGGATTATGAGTCCGCTGCTCTGACCAACTGAGCTATGGGCCCGCAGAACGACTGCCCTGAGGCGGCCTTTTTGCGAGTGCAAAGATATGACAAAAAATCGGAAAAAGAAATTTTCCGCCCGAAAAATGGTGCAAATACACGCTTTCGTGCCATCGGCGGTAGCAGAATGCGCCGTGTGGGGGTAAATTTTTCGGCCCGACACTTGGTTGTTGAAAATAAATTCGTACCTTTGTCCCGCTTAAGCAATAACAGTCAAAAACAAAAACGAAATGAAAAAGGGAATTCATCCGGAGAATTATCGTTTGGTGGCGTTCAAGGACATGTCGAACGACCACGTGTTTTTGTGTCGGTCCGCCGTTTCGACAAAGGAGACCATCGAAGTGAACGGCGAAACCTATCCTGTCTATAAGATGGAAATCTCTAACACGTCGCACCCCTTCTATACGGGTAAGATGAAGTTGGTGGATACCGCCGGTCGTGTGGATAAGTTTATGAGCCGTTACGCAAAACGTTACGATAAGAAGAACAAGTAGCGGAGGCGGCGATTCCCTCGATGAGGATCGCGTGACCCCTCTCCTTGAGAGATGCGTCTGCCGCAGTTGCGGCGGACGCTTTTTTTTGATTACGGGCCTCGGGATTGATTATCCGTATGGCCTGCAACCTGCGAAAAATGAAGAATAGCGATATAGGGGACATCCGCGCCGCCGCTGACGGAGCGGATGTGACGGATAAAAGCAATGCGGAGGTATCCGGATGTGATAAAAAGAGCGGATCGGCCGCCCATGCGCCTTGTGCTGAGGCAAGGAAGGGCGAAGAGGATAACGCGAAGCCCGGCACGGAGGTCAGTGCGCGGAGATGCCTCAAGCTTGAAGGGAAGGCGGAGTCCGATGAGGATAATATGGCGGATGACGAGGCTGAAAATGGATGGGATGATACCGGACATACGGTCTCCGGAGGTCTCTTTGCGCGTATGCGTGCTGCGCTGCGGCAAAACGCGCGCCGTCGCCGCCGCGAGCTGAGCCGCCGTCTGGAGTATGAGCGTCTGCGCCGCATACGCCGCCGGAGCGTGCCGGCATATACCCATTGCAAGAACTGCGGCGAGCCGCTCATGGGTATGTATTGTTACCGCTGCGGACAGTATGCGCTCGACATAGAGCAGCCATTCTGGAAATACGTGAAGCAGTATTTCGAGAATGTCTACCAGTTCGACAGCAAGGTGTGGCGGACGCTGTGGCTGCTGGTGCGCCGCCCGGGCTTCCTGACGCAGGAGTTCAACGCCGGCAAGATCAATTCGTATGTCCACCCGCTGCGGCTCTTCATGTTCCTGTCGGTGCTCTTCTTTACGTTTGTATTCTTCTTCGTGCCCGATGCCAAGTCGATCTACGGCGAACTGGACGAGGCGGGGCTGACGGAGATGGCGTCGCTGGCAAACCTGCGTGACTCGACCGTGCAGGACCCGCTCCGCACCGTGGCGCACGACATAGGTCTGGACGAGCGCGAGCAGGTGTGGGTGGCATCGGCGCGCGAGGTGTTCGAGGGGCTCGATTCGCTGGTTACGATACACGACGTGGCGGGACGCGATACGCTTCTGGTCGATGTGCCGTCGCTGCTCTTGGACGAGAACCTTCTTGTCGCGCTGCCCGGCGATACGGTCTATTGGAGCCGTACGGATGCCGACTGTCCGCCCGAGGCGCTGCAGACACATGAGACGAGACGTCTGCGCAACGAGATGATGTACTCGGAGTTTGTCGGATGGATATCAAAGTGGCTGCCGATCGTGGTGCTGTTGCTGATACCCGTATTCGCACTGCTGCTGCAGTGGTTCTTCCGCCGTCGTCGTCTGCGGTATATGGCGCACTTCGTCATGGCGCTGCACGTGCATTCGGTTCTGCTGCTGCTCATCACGGCCGCAATCGTGGCGGGCGTGTGGTGCAGCGTGCCGGCCAAACACGCATTCTTGATACCGGCCCTGCTATTCCAATTATACATGATAGCCTCGTTCCACCGCCTCTACGGTTACGGATGGGTGCGTACGGCCGTCAAATCGTTGGTCATGTACGGCGTATATCTGTTTATCGTTCTTGGCGTGATGGTGTCGATGGTCGTCATGGCCGCCATGTCGCTTGACGTATTATAGACTACTCGCTCCGGTCGGCTGTCGGTGGGAAATGATACCGGACAACTTCGGCGATGCCGTGCGGAGGAGAAGTCGGCGCCCCATGCGCGCGGCTATGCGTCATGCGGTCGGTGCAATACCATAAAATGTTTGGGATCTTGCCGCAATCGGATTTTATTCGTATATTTGGAATGCAGGATGGGCCTTGGACGGGGCGGATGAAAATTTGCCTTTGACAGCGGCTTTTCCTACATTTGTACGTAGAAACTGTGTCCGCACGGTGGATGCGCGGAGTGTTTGTCGAACAGTAAATTTTGTTTCTTATGCGGAAGATTGTGTCATTGTTGGCGGCGGTGCTGTTTTTCACGGCGGCGCATGCTCAGAGCGGAAAGGTATATGAGGGGGAGTTGAGTATAGGCGGCCTCGTCTATCGTGACAACTCATTCGCCATGATCGAAACGGTACACGGACGGCGATTCTCGCCGACATTCTTTCTGGGCGGCGGCGTGCGCACGACATACCACGGCCAGCAGATAACCTCCGAGGAGGTGCAGCGCAAACTCAATACGGCGGGCCTTGCCGCTTTCGCCGACGTGAAACTCTATATAACCCCCGACAGGCGCTTCTGCCCCTACCTGAACCTTCAGGGTGGCGTGCAGGGTATGATGGAGTGGCCCGGAGGCGGCGGCCACAGCCACGGTTACGTGCGCCCGATGGTCGGCGGCGGCATCGGATGCGTCCACCGGCGTGTGGTCTTCGGCGTATATGTGGCGGTTAATTTCGAGTCGTCGGAGGGCGGCATCAAGGTCGGACTGCGCTTCTGACACCATCGTCAGCCGCCGGTATGGTACGTACGGCCGCGCTTCGTTATATAATAAGGTATAGCCCCAAAGGCGGTTTTTTTATGCAAAAAGATAAAAAAACCGTCTCTTTGTTTTTTAATTTACGGAAAGTGTTTATATTTGCAGTCGATTTTCCCGTCCCGTAATCGGCGTGGCGAAAATCGACGGTTCTTTGAGCGAGCAATGCGGAGCTTGAGGAGAAAAATCACCGGATCACAACAAAAAAGAGCCGGTAAATTTGGAAATTGAAATTTTCTCCCTATCTTTGCATCCCGAAGCGGTTGAAATGCCGATGTAGCTCAGTTGGCCAGAGCAGCTGATTTGTAATCAGCTGGTCGGGGGTTCGAATCCCTCCATCGGCTCTGTGCCGAGCGCCAGCCGACATTCGACTGCAAAATAAAATGGGAAGATACCAGAGTGGCCAAATGGGGCAGACTGTAAATCTGCTGGCGTACGCCTTCGGTGGTTCGAATCCATCTCTTCCCACTTGTTGAACCGGTCGGGGTTGCAATATCATTGACAAATGAAGGATGCATGCTCTGATGCGGTTTGTTTTTGCGGAAGTAGCTCAGTTGATAGAGCATTAGCCTTCCAAGCTAAGGGTCGCGAGTTTGAGCCTCGTCTTCCGCTCAAGAGACGGTAGCACGTTTCTCCAAGCCTGTGTGGCGGGAGCGTGTTACCCGTTTGTCTGCAAAAAGGAGTAGCGTTGCCGACAAATGAAAGAGTAATTTTTAACTTAAATACTTATAATACTATGGCAAAAGAGAAATTTGACCGTTCGAAACCCCATGTGAACATTGGTACCATCGGACACGTAGACCACGGTAAGACCACTCTTACCGCAGCAATCACCACCGTTCTGGCTAAGGACGGTCTGTCAGAGCTCCGCTCGTTCGACTCTATCGACAACGCCCCCGAGGAGAAGGAGCGTGGTATCACCATCAACACCGCTCACGTCGAGTACCAGACCGCTACGCGTCACTACGCTCACGTAGACTGCCCGGGACACGCCGACTATGTGAAGAACATGGTAACGGGTGCCGCCCAGATGGATGGCGCCATCCTCGTGGTAGCCGCTACTGACGGTCCCATGCCCCAGACCAACGAGCACGTGCTGCTTGCAAAGCAGGTGAACGTTCCCCGTATCGTAGTCTTCCTGAACAAGTGCGATATGGTAGACGATCCCGAGATGCTCGACCTCGTAGAGATGGAGGTTCGCGATCTCTTGGCCAAGTACGACTTCGATGAGAACTGCCCCGTTATCCGCGGTTCAGCCCTCGGCGCCCTCAACGGCGAGCCCAAGTGGGAGGAGAAGGTCCGCGAGCTTATGAAGGCCGTAGACGAGTATATTCCCATTCCTCCTCGTGACAACGAGAAGCCCTTCCTGATGCCTGTCGAGGACGTATTCTCGATCACGGGTCGTGGTACCGTTCTTACGGGCCGTATCGAGACCGGCGTTATCCGCGTGGGTGACCCCGTCGAGATTATCGGTCTGGAGGAGAAGATCCTTACCTCTACCTGCACGGGCGTGGAGATGTTCCGCAAGCTGCTCGACGAGGGTGAGGCCGGTGACAACGTAGGTCTGCTGATGCGTGGTATCGACAAGAAGGAGGTAAAGCGCGGTATGGTTGTAGCCAAGCCGGGTTCGATCACTCCCCACACGAAGTTCACCGCCGAGGTCTATATCCTGAAGAAGGAGGAGGGTGGCCGTCACACTCCGTTCCACAACAAGTATCGTCCCCAGTTCTATCTGCGTACGATGGACGTAACGGGTGAGATTACCCTTCCCGAAGGCGTAGACATGGTTATGCCGGGTGACCACGTAACCATCACCGTAACGCTGATCTACCCTGTAGCCCTGAACGAGGGTCTGCGTTTCGCAATCCGCGAGGGTGGCCGTACGGTAGGTGCAGGTCAGGTACTGAAGATTCTCGAGTAATACTCGGAATATATACGAGGCGGCTCTCGGGCCGCCTCTTAATAGGAGCATAGTTCAAGGGTAGAATAGCGGTCTCCAAAACCGTTGATGGGAGTTCGAATCTCTCTGCTCCTGCAAATTAACAGAAAACGTTATGTTCAATTACGTAAAAGAATCCTATAACGAGCTTGTTCACAAGGTGTCTTGGCCGTCGTTCGCTCAGTTGCAGAATTCAACGATCGTAGTCATGGTGGCTTCGGTCATTTTTGCGCTTGTAGTGCTGGTTATGGACATCTCGTTCGAGAACATCATGGCTGCAATCTACGACACGTTGGGAAATATTGGTCGTTAATTGTTTTTACACGAGACGATGAGCGAAATAAAGAAGGAGTGGTATGTTATCCGCGCCATAGGCGGTAAGGAGCAGAAGGTCAAAGAGTATATCGAGTCCGAAGTGCGCCACAATCATCTGGAGGAGTATATTTCACAGATACTCATCCCGACTGAAAAGGTATATACCATCCGCAACGGAAAGAAGATCTCGAAGGAGAGAGTCTCTTATCCGGGATACGTGTTGATAGAAGCAGCTTTCGTAGGTCAGATACCGATTATCATTCGCAATACACCCAATGTGCTGGGATTCCTCGGCGATACCAAGGAGGACAGCCGCAAGATGATAGCTACGCCTCTGCGTCCACAGGAGGTGAGCCGCATCCTCGGCCGTGTCGATGAGCTCAGCACGCAGGAGGAAGAGAACGAAGTTCCTTTCGTTGTCGGCGAGATCGTCAAGGTTACGGACGGTCCATTCTCAAGCTTCCAAGGTACTATTGAGGCAGTCGACAACGAGCGTAAGAAACTTACGGTCTCGGTGAAGATTTTCGGCCGCAAGACTCCTATGGAGTTGAGCTTTATGCAAGTTGAAAAAGAATAATTAACCAAGGAAAATTATGGCAAAAGAGGTTGCTGCATTTATCAAATTGCAGATCAAAGGTGGTGCTGCCAATCCTTCGCCTCCAGTCGGCCCTGCGTTGGGTTCCAAGGGAGTCAACATCATGGACTTCTGCAAGCAGTTCAACGCACGCACGCAGGACAAGGCAGGCAAGGTTCTTCCAGTCATCATTACAGTTTATAGCGATAAGTCTTTCGACTTTGTTGTAAAACAGCCGCCCGTAGCCATCCAGCTCAAGGAAGCAGCCAAGATCAAGAGCGGATCAGCGCAGCCCAACCGTACGAAGGTTGCGGAGATCACGTGGGATCAAGTCAAGGCTATCGCCGAGGACAAGATGCCGGACCTGAACTGCTTCACCATCGAAGCCGCAATGCGCATGGTAGCCGGTACTGCCCGCAGTATGGGTATCAGCGTAGTGGGGGAATTTCCTAACCTGTAATTTAGTTACGAGATGAGTAAATTGACAAAAAATCAAAAAGCAGCCTACGCAAAGGTCGAGCCCCACAAGGCCTACAAGCTTGCCGAGGCGGCATCTCTTCTGAAGGAAATTACCTTTACGAAATTTGATGCTTCGGTAGACGTCGACGTTCGTTTGGGCGTCGATCCTCGTAAGGCCAACCAGATGGTTCGTGGCGTTGTCACGCTTCCTCACGGTACGGGCAAGACGGTTCGCGTGTTGGTACTCTGTACTCCTGAGAAGGAGGCCGAGGCCACTGCAGCCGGCGCCGATTATGTAGGTCTGGACGAGTATGTCGATAAGATCAAGAGCGGTTGGACCGACGTAGACGTAATCATTTGTACCCCGAACGTAATGGGTAAGGTCGGCTCACTGGGCCGTATTCTGGGTCCCCGCGGCCTTATGCCTAACCCCAAGACGGGTACCGTTACGATGGATATAGCCAAGGCCGTATCGGAGGTCAAGGCCGGAAAGATCGACTTCAAGGTCGACAAGTACGGTATCATCCACACCTCTATCGGCAAGATCTCGTTCACGGCCGATCAGATCGTGGATAACGCGAAGGAGGTCATAAACACTATCATCAAGCTGAAGCCGTCTGCCGCAAAGGGCGCATACGTGTTGAGCATCTATCTCTCGACGACGATGAGTCCGGGTGTGCAGATCGATCCCAAGTCAGTAGAAACCAAGTAAAGGAAGGAGGAGAACGATATGACAAGAGAAGAGAAACTGGCCGTCATCAACGGTCTTACCGAGCAGCTCAATCACTACCCTCACTTCTACATTACGGACATCGAGTCATTGAACGCCGAGCAGACCGCCTCGCTGCGCCGCAAGTGCTTCGAGAACGGCATCAAGCTGGTCGTCGTCAAGAACACGCTGTTGACCAAGGCTCTGGAGCGCGTCGAGAAGGCCGAGTCGGAGTTGGTCGGAGTACTCGAGGGTTCTACGTCGGTGATGTTCACCGAAACGGGTAAGGCGCCCGCCGTAGTTATAAAGGAGTTCCGCAAGTCATGCGACAAGCCCGTATTGAAGGCTGCGTATGTCGAGGGGTGCGTATATGTGGGCGACAATCAGATCGAGACGCTTTGCAACATCAAGAGCCGCGAGGAACTCATCGGCGATATCATCTCGCTGCTGCAGTCTCCGGCAAAGAATGTTATTTCCGCATTGCAGGCTAATGCGGGTCAGAAGATTGCCGGCTTAGTGAAGGCACTCGAAGAGAGAAACAATTAATCAAAACAAAAACAAAATTTAAAAAAAGTTATACAACTATGGCAGATGTAAAGGTATTAGCTGAAGAATTGGTAAATTTGACAGTTAAGGAGGTAAATGAATTGGCTACTATCCTCAAGGAGGAGTATGGTATCGAGCCGGCTGCTGCCGCTGTTGCAGTTGCTGCACCTGCCGCTGCAGGTGAGGCCGCTGCTGCCGAGAAGAGCACGTTCGACGTGATTCTGGTAAACGCAGGACAGGCTAAGCTTCAGGTTATCAAGGCCGTTAAGGATATCGCAGGTCTTTCGCTGGGCGATGCCAAGGCTCTGGTAGACGGCGCTCCCAAGGCCGTTAAGGAGGGTGTCTCTAAGGAGGAGGCCGAGTCTGTAAAGGCTACTCTCGAGGAGGCAGGTGCTGAAGTTGAGGTTAAGTAGTTACTTTGCTTATAAAGTTTCAGACAACTCGGGTATAGAGCTTACACGCCCGTGTAAGCCCTATACCTTTTCTGGTCTAAAGTTCGGGAGTGCCGTCGGAGCTGTGCCCCTACTTTGGAATTATTGAATGCTCTCACTGTGTATGGTACTTGCACTGAGGGCATTAGCGGGATATTGAGAGACCCGCTTTTTCGGGGTGCGCACCCCGTGAGTACTCACACTTCAACAAAACTGATTTAAGATGTCCACATCAAAACAACAACAAAGAATTAGCTTCTCTACGGTCAAGAACAGGGTTCCCTATCCCGACCTGCTGGAGGTACAGCTTAAATCATTCCGCGATTTTTTCCAGATGGACACGACGGCCGAGAACCGCAAGAACGAAGGCCTTTACAAAGTGTTTCAGGAGAATTTTCCAATCACCGACACCCGGAACAACTTCGTTCTGGAGTTCATCGATTACTATATTGATCCGCCCCGTTACTCGATCGAGGAGTGTCTCGAGCGCGGCCTTACGTACAGCGTGCCCCTGAAGGCCAAGTTGAAGCTGTACTGTACCGATGACGAGCATGAGGATTTCGGCGTGGTGGTGCAGGACGTCTATTTCGGCACGATACCCTACATGACCGAGCGTGGTACGTTCGTCTTCAACGGTGCCGAGCGCGTCATCGTATCGCAGTTGCACCGTTCGCCGGGCGTATTCTTCGGCCAGAGCATGCACACCAACGGCACGAAGCTCTATTCGGCGCGAATCATTCCGTTCAAGGGCTCATGGATCGAGTTCGCCACGGACATCAACAATGTGATGTATGCCTATATCGACCGCAAGAAGAAGTTGCCCGTCACGACTCTTCTGCGTGCCATAGGCTTCGAGACCGACCAGCAGATCCTCGAGATATTCGATCTGGCCGACGAGGTCAAGGTCACCAAGAGCAACCTGAAGAAGGCCGTAGGCCGCAAGCTGGCGGCGCGTGTGCTGTCGAGCTGGGTCGAGGACTTCGTCGACGAGGATACGGGCGAGGTTGTGACCATCGAGCGTAACAATGTCATCGTCGATCGTGAGGTCGAGCTCACGGAGGATCACATCGACGCCATCATAGAGAGCGGCGCCAAGACCATCCTGCTGCACAAGGAGAATGCGTCGGGCATCGACTTCTCGATCATATACAATACGTTGCAGAAGGATCCCTGCAACTCGGAAAAGGAGGCTGTCGTATATATCTACAGGCAGTTGCGCGCCTCGGAGCCGCCCGATGAGGCGACGGCGCGCGACGTCATCGACAAGCTCTTCTTCTCGGACAAGCGTTACGATCTGGGCAACGTAGGTCGTTACCGCATAAACACGAAGCTGAATCTGGATATCGACCCCTCGATCCGCATACTTACGCGCGAGGATATCATCGAGATCATCAAATACCTCATTCAGCTCATCAACTCGAAGGCCGAGGTCGACGATATCGACCACCTGTCGAACCGTCGCGTACGCACCGTGGGCGAGCAGCTGGCAAACCAGTTCTCGGTAGGATTCGTACGCATGGCCCGCACCATCCGCGAGAGGATGAACGTGCGCGACAACGAGGTCTTCACACCCGTGGACCTTATCAATGCCAAGACGCTGTCGAGCGTAGTGAATTCGTTCTTCGGAACCAGCCAGCTCTCGCAGTTCATGGATCAGATCAACCCGTTGGCCGAGATCACGCACAAGCGTCGTCTTTCGGCGCTGGGTCCGGGCGGTCTGTCGCGTGACCGTGCGGGATTCGAGGTGCGCGACGTGCACTATACGCATTACGGACGTCTCTGCACGATCGAGTCTCCCGAAGGCCCGAACATCGGTCTGATCTCGTCGCTGTGCGTCTATGCCAAGATTTCGGATATGGGCTTCATCGAGACCCCCTACCGTACGGTTACCGACGGCAAGGTCGACATGGACAATTCGCATATCAAGTACTATTCGGCCGAGGCTGAGGACGGACATGTCGTTGCGCAGTCGAACGAGCCTATCGACGACGAGGGCAACTTCATCAATGCCGACCGTATCAAGGCTCGTGAGGGTGCCGACTTCCCCGTCGTGACGGCCAAGGACGTGACGCTGATGGATGTGGCGCCGAACCAGATCGCCTCGATCGCGGCCAGCCTTATCCCGTTCCTCGAGCACGACGATGCGAACCGTGCGCTCATGGGATCGAACATGATGCGTCAGGCCGTGCCTCTGATCACGTGCGAGGCTCCTATCGTCGGTACCGGTATCGAGAAGGATATGATCATCGACAGCCGCATACAGGTCGTTGCCGAGGGTGACGGCGAGGTTGTCTTCTCGGATGCCACGAAGATACAGATCCGTTACGAGCGTACGGAGGAGGAGCGCATCTGCTCGTTCGCTCCCGAGGTTACGACCTACACGCTGCCCCGATTCCGCCGTACCAACCAGAATACGACCGTGACGCTGAAGCCTATCGTACTGACGGGCGAGCAT
This sequence comes from uncultured Alistipes sp., assembly GCA_900546065.1. Classification (GTDB taxonomy): domain Bacteria; phylum Bacteroidota; class Bacteroidia; order Bacteroidales; family Rikenellaceae; genus Alistipes; species Alistipes merdipullorum. The sequence continues at coordinate 101,516 of URBK01000002.1, read as the reverse complement.
GTCACCAAGGGTCAGATCCTTACGGAGGGCTACTCGACGCAGAACGGCGAGCTGGCTCTGGGCCGCAACCTGAAGGTCGCATTCATGCCGTGGAAGGGTTACAACTTCGAGGATGCAATCGTTATCTCGGAGCGTATCCAGCGTGAGGATATCTTCACGTCGGTACACGTCGACGAGTATATCATGGAGGTGCGCGACACCAAGCGCGGTGTCGAGGAGCTTACCTCGGACATACCCAACGTGAGCGAGGACGCCACGAAGGATCTGGATGCCAACGGTATCATCCGTGTGGGTGCGGAGGTCAATCCGGGCGATATACTTATAGGTAAGATCACGCCCAAGGGCGAGAGCGATCCTTCGCCCGAGGAGAAACTCCTGCGTGCGATCTTCGGCGACAAGGCCGGTGACGTGAAGGATGCGTCGCTCAAGGCGCAGCCGTCGCTGCACGGTGTGGTTATCGACACGAAGCTCTACAGCCATGCCCAGAAGGAGAAGAAGAGCAAGGCGGCGGAGCGCGCACAGCTCGAGCAGCTGGACGAGAAGTTCGCCGGCGAGATTGCCGAGCTGACGAAGGTGCTCGTAGGCAAGCTCTGGACGCTTGTCGAGGGCAAGGTCGTGGCCAATGTGTCGGATTACTTCGGCGTGGAGCTCTATGCCCCGGGTACGAAGTTCTCGCAGAAGATGCTCGAGGATATCGCCATGCGCGACAAGGATGAGAAGACGGGTGTCGTTACGAGCTACCTGAATCTCGGCAGCTGCAAGTGGACCGGAGACGAGCATCTGGACTCTCTGATCGAGACTACCATAAACAATTATATCATCGAGTGGAAGAAGGCCGACGCCCGCATCAAGCGCGAGAAGTACAACCTTACGAACGGTGACGAGCTTCCCACGTCGGGTGTTATACAGATGGCCAAGGTCTACATCGCCAAGAAGCGTAAGCTGAAGGTGGGTGACAAGATGGCCGGACGTCACGGTAACAAGGGTATCGTGGCCAAGGTTGTCCGCGACGAGGACATGCCGTTCCTCGAGGACGGTACTATCGTTGATATCTGTCTGAACCCGCTGGGTGTGCCTTCGCGTATGAACCTCGGACAGATCTACGAGACGGTTCTGGGCTGGGCCGGCCGCGAGTTGGGTCTGACCTTCGCCACGCCGATCTTCGACGGCGCCTCACTCGAGCAGATAAACGAGTACACGGCCAAGGCGGGCGTACCGCGCAGCGGCCGTACCTACCTCTACGATGGCGGCACGGGCGAGAAGTTCGACCAGCCGGCTACGGTGGGTGTGATCTACATGCTCAAGCTGGGCCACATGATCGACGACAAGATGCACGCCCGTTCGATCGGTCCTTACTCGCTCATCACGCAGCAGCCTCTGGGAGGTAAGGCTCAGTTCGGAGGCCAGCGTTTCGGTGAGATGGAAGTCTGGGCTCTTGAGGGCTTCGGCGCCGCCAATATCCTTCAGGAGATCCTCACCATCAAGTCGGATGACGTGACGGGCCGTGCCAAGGCTTACGAGGCCATCGTCAAGGGTGACAATCTGCCCAAGCCGGGTGTGCCGGAGGCCATGAACGTACTGTTGCACGAGTTGCGCGGTCTGGCTCTGTCGGTGAAACTCGAATAAGATGAAGGTGTGGTACAATTAAAGTAAAGATTTCGAATTATGGCAATCAAAGATAACAAGCAGTCGAACGGTTACAGCCGCATTTCGATCGGTCTGGCCTCGCCGGAGGAGATTCTGGCACAGTCGAGCGGCGAGGTGCTGAAGCCCGAGACTATCAACTACCGTACCTACAAGCCCGAGCGCGACGGTCTCTTCTGCGAGCGCATCTTCGGCCCCGTGAAGGATTACGAGTGCCATTGCGGCAAGTATAAGCGTATCCGTTACAAGGGTATCGTCTGCGACCGCTGCGGTGTGGAGGTGACCGAGAAGAAGGTACGCCGTGAGCGTATGGGTCACATCTCGCTTGTGGTGCCCGTGGTACATATATGGTACTTCCGTTCGCTGCCCTCGAAGATAGGTTACCTGCTGGGTATTCCGACCAAGAAGCTCGAGGCGATCATCTACTACGAGCGTTACGTCGTGATCAATGCCGGCGCTGCCGCCGAGCAGGGCATCGAGCGTCTGCAGACGCTGGCCGAGAAGGAGTATCTCGACGTTCTGGCCGCCCTGCCAAAGGGCAATCAGGCGCTGGACGACAGCGATCCCGACAAGTTCGTCGCCAAGATGGGCGGCGAGGCCATCTACGACCTGCTGAAGGCCGTGGATCTGGACTCGATGTCGTATGCGCTGCGCCACAAGGCCTCGACCGAGACCTCGCAGCAGCGTAAGAGCGAGGCCCTCAAGCAGCTTAACGTCATAGAGTCGTTCCGCGCATCGAAGGGTCTGAACAAGCCCGAGTGGATGGTGTTGAGCGTGATCCCCGTGATCCCGCCCGAGTTGCGTCCTCTGGTGCCGCTCGACGGCGGCCGTTTCGCTACGTCGGATCTGAACGATCTCTACCGTCGCGTCATCATACGTAACAACCGTCTGAAGCGTCTGATCGAGATCAAGGCTCCCGAGGTGATTCTGCGTAACGAGAAGCGTATGTTGCAGGAGGCTGTCGACTCGCTGTTCGACAACTCGCGCAAGAGCAATGCCGTCAAGAACGAGAGCAACCGACCGCTCAAGTCGTTGTCTGACTCGCTCAAGGGTAAGCAGGGCCGCTTCCGTCAGAACCTTCTGGGTAAGCGTGTAGACTACTCGGCCCGTTCGGTCATCGTCGTAGGCCCCGAACTGAAGATGCACGAGATGGGTATTCCGAAGGATATGGCGGCCGAGCTGTACAAGCCTTTCGTTATCCGCAAGCTCATCGAGCGCGGCATCGTCAAGACCGTAAAGTCGGCCAAGAAGATCATCGACCGCAAGGATCCCGTTATATGGGGCATTCTGGAGAATGTCATCAAGGGTCACCCCGTATTGATGAACCGAGCTCCGACGCTGCACCGTCTGGGTATTCAGGCCTTCCAGCCCAAACTGATCGAGGGTAAGGCCATGCAGTTGCACCCGTTGGCATGTACGGCATTCAACGCCGACTTCGACGGTGACCAGATGGCCGTTCACTTGCCGCTGGGCAATGCCGCCATACTGGAGGCCCAGTTGCTTATGCTCGGTTCGCACAATGTGCTCAACCCCGCCAACGGCGCCCCCATCACCGTGCCGTCGCAGGATATGGTGCTCGGACTCTACTACATCACCAAGCCGCGCAAGGGCAGCAAGGGTGAGGGGCTGATATTCTACGGTCCCGAGGAGGCAATCATCGCATACAACGAGAAGCGTGCCGACCTGCATGCCATCGTGAAGTGTGTTGTTCGCGACGTGGACGAGAACGGCAAGCCCTACGAGGAGCTCAAGGAGACCACCATCGGCCGCATCCTCTTCAATCAGGTTGTGCCCGAGGAGGTGGGATATATCAATACGGTGCTGACCAAGAAGTCATTGCGTGATATCATCGCCGTGGTGCTGAAGAAGGCGGGTGCCGACAAGGTTGCCAACTTCCTCGACGACATCAAGAATATGGGTTACCGTATGGCCTTCCAAGGCGGTCTGTCGTTCAACCTCGACGCTGTGGTGATCCCCGACTCGAAGCAGAAACTCGTCGAGGAGGGATATGCCAAGGCCGATGCCATCATGGATGACTACAACATGGGTCTTATCACCAACAACGAGCGTTACAACCAGATAATCGACGTCTGGACCAACATAAACAACAAACTCACCAAAGAGGTGATCGACACTCTGGTCAAGGATCAGGACGGCTTCAACCCCGTCTACATGATGCTTGACTCGGGAGCCCGTGGTTCTAAGGAGCAGATCCGTCAGCTGTCGGGTATGCGAGGCCTTATGGCAAAGCCGCAGAAGTCGGGTGTCGAGGGAGGTCAGCAGGTCATCGAGAACCCCATTCTGTCGAACTTCAAGGAGGGACTTTCGGTGCTGGAGTACTTCATCTCTACGCACGGTGCCCGTAAGGGTTTGGCCGATACGGCATTGAAGACGGCCGATGCGGGTTATCTGACGCGTCGTCTGGTGGATGTTGCGCAGGACGTGATCATCAACGAGGAGGATTGCGGCACGTTGCGCGGTCTGACGGCTACGGCCATCAAGCGTAACGATGACGTTGTCCAGACGCTCTACGACCGCATTCTGGGCCGCACGGCCCTCAATGACGTGATCCACCCGATCACGGGCGAGGTCATGTGCAAGGCGGGCGAGGAGATCACCGAGAGCATCGCCGAGGCCATCGAGAAATCGCCTCTGGAGTCGGTGGAGATCCGTTCGGTACTGACGTGCGAGTCGCGTCACGGCGTCTGCGCCAAGTGCTACGGCCGCAACCTTGCCACGGCACGTATGGTGCAGAAGGGTGAGGTCGTCGGTGTCATCGCGGCACAGTCGATCGGCGAGCCGGGTACGCAGCTTACGCTTCGTACGTTCCACGTGGGAGGTGTTGCCGGCGGTACGGCCGTCGAAACCAACGTCGTCTCGAAGTATGAGGGACGTCTGGAGATCGACGAACTCCGCACCATCAAGGGCAAGCACTCGAACGGCAGCACGGTCGATATCGTCATCTCGCGTCAGTCGGAGTTCCGCATAGTCGATCCCAAAACGGAGATTGTACTCTATACGCACAGTCTGCCTTACGCGTCGGTTCTCTACATGGCCGACGGCGCCGAGGTCAAGAAGGGCGATCTGATCTGCGAGTGGGATCCCTACAACGCCGTTATCATCGCCGAGAGCGAGGGTAAGGTCGTTTACGACAGCGTCATCGAAGGCGTTACGTATCGTGACGAGCGCGACGAACAGACGGGTCTGTCGGAGAAGGTGGTTATCGAGTCGAAGGACCGTACGAAGAACCCTGTCATCCGTATCGTCAACAAGGAGGGCGAAGATGTCAAGGCCTACAACCTGCCCGTTTCGGCCCACATTATGGTGAAGGACAACGCCAAGATCAAGGCCGGAGATATCCTGATCAAGATCCCGCGTGCCGTGGGCAAGACCGGCGGCGATATCACGGGAGGTCTGCCGCGAGTTACGGAGCTCTTCGAGGCCCGCAACCCGTCGAACCCGGCTATCGTCTCGGAGATCGACGGCGAGGTATCGTTCGGCAAGATCAAGCGCGGTAACCGCGAGATCATCATCACCTCGAAGCAGGGTGACGTGATGAAGTATCTGGTGCCCCTGTCGCGTCAGATCGTGGTTCAGGAGAACGACTACGTCAAGGCGGGTATGGCCCTCTCGGACGGCGCCATCACCCCGAGCGACATACTGCGTATCCTTGGCCCGACGAAGGTGCAGGAGTACATCGTCAACGAGGTGCAGGAGGTCTACCGTATGCAGGGTGTGAAGATCAACGACAAGCACTTCGAGGTGATCGTACGCCAGATGATGAGCAAGGTCAAGATCGAGGATCCGGGAGACTCTCGTTTCTTCGAGGATCAGATAGTGGACAAGTGGGAGTTCATGGATGTGAACGACGAACTCTACGACAAGGTCGTTGTCGTGGATGCAGGCGATTCGCAGAACGTACAGCCCGGGCAGATCATCTCGATGCGCAAGCTGCGTGACGAGAACTCGTCGCTCAAGCGTCGTGATCTGAAGCCCGTACAGGTGCGTGACATCATCCCCGCCACGTCGAATCAGGTACTTCAGGGTATCACCCGTGCTGCACTGCAGACCTCGAGCTTCATTTCGGCCGCCTCGTTCCAAGAGACGACGAAGGTGCTCAACGAGGCTGCTATTCAGGGCAAGGTCGACCCGCTGGAGAACCTCAAGGAGAACGTTATCTGCGGACACCTCATCCCGGGTGGAACGGGTCTGAGAGAGTACGACAATCTGGTCGTAGGATTGAAGGCCGATCTGGATAATCTTCAGAATCAGAACCAGAGCGCAGCTGCGGAGTAGCGCGGCGCGCAACCGATAATCGGCGGGCTGACGGCATGGAGCTGTCGGCCCGCCTTTTTTCGTGCTTGTACATGTGTCGGGGGAATATGATGCGGCGGACAGTGGGGCGGGAGGCCGCGGTGCTGCGACGTATGCGTATATGGCGTACAGGCTGATTCAAATATGGAATAGGGCGTTTTCAGTTTGTCCCCGTCCCCGCATGTTCGAATCTTGGGTATTGGCTTTTACTGGATGCGTTCCGGCCGGGGGCAAATTGAAAAACTTTGTTTTTCGATTTGCCTCTGCGCTCGGCTTTTAGTATCTTTGCGGCCGATTCGGTTGGTTAGTTATGCGAGGAAAGAGTACGAGCGAAATGTTGAGTGCGCTGCGCGGACATTTGATGCTTCTGGGAGCGGCCGTACTGTGGGGATGCAACGCTCCCATGATTAAGGATCTTCAGGGATTGGGTGTGCCGGCACTCGTCGTGGCCGACATGCGTGCCGTAGGTGCCGCGGTGGCATTCTGGGTGATGTCTCTCTTCGTCGGTGGAGGCGAGAGGGTCTCGGTGTCGATGCTGGGACGTCTGTGTGTGGCGGGTATATTGTGTATAGTGCTCAATCAGGTGCTCTTCACCGTGGGCGTGAACTACACCTCGCCAATAGATGCCACGGTCATATCCACCATGCTGCCTATCGTCACGATGATCTTCGCGGCGATAATCCTTAAGGAGTCGATTACGGGCATGAAGGTCGTCGGCATAGCTGTCGGTGCGGCCGGAGCGTTGACGTTGGTCTTTGGCGGCGGCGGTTCGAGCGCCGGCGGCGGACTGCTCGGGGATGCGCTCTGTTTTACGGCTCAGGTGAGCTGCGCGCTCTATATGGTCATCTTCAGCAACACGATACACCGTTACAGTGTGGTGACGCTGATGAAGTGGCTGTTCCTCTTCTCGGCCATCATCGTGACGATGGTGACGTGGCCGTCGGTTGTGGCCGTTGATTACGCCTCGCTGCCGCTCAAAGCGTGGGGCGAGATGCTGTTCATAGTCTTCGGCGGCACGTTCGTATCGTACATATTCTTCACGGGCGGGCAGAAGCTGCTGCGCCCGACGGTGGTGAGCATGTACAACTACGTACAGCCGATCGTCGCCACGGTGCTGTCGGTGGCGATGGGTGTGGGTACGTTCGGTGTGGGCAAGGTCATCTTGATGGCAATGGTCTTCGCCGGCGTCTATATCGTCACCCATGCGAAGAATTCTACGGCCAAAGGGTGATTTCTGCGAAAAATCATTATCTTTGTAGTCGTACTCGCCGCGCCCGAGGGGCGGTTTGACGGCTCTATAGTTCAAGGGATAGAACGAGGGTTTCCTAAACCCTAAATTCGCGTTCGAGTCGCGGTGGAGCTACGACCTTGAAGTGTGAGAAGGTTCCCCGCAAGGGGGTAAGCGTATGTAGTGACGGCTGTGTACGCTTTTTTTGTTTTCTTGCGGGGTTTGTTCCGATGTTTCATTGGCGGCGGCGCCTTGCGGTCGCGTGACTTATAAATTTATTTGCTATGAGAGTTTTCAGAGGAGTGAAGGATCTGGGAGATCTGGATGCCGCGCTGCGCGAGGCGTTCGAGATCAAGGCTGACCGTTTCAAGTATCAGAGTCTTGGCCACAACAAGACAGCGTTGCTCATATTTTTCAACAACAGCCTGCGCACGCGCCTCAGCACGCAGAAGGCAGCGATGAATCTCGGTATGAATGTCATCGTGCTCGACGTGAATCAGGGTGCGTGGAAACTCGAGACCGAGCGCGGCGTGATCATGGACGGCGACAAGAGCGAGCACCTGCTGGAGGCCATCCCAGTCATGGGTTGCTATTGCGATATTATCGGCGTACGTTCGTTCGCCCGCTTCGAGAGCCGCGAGGATGATTACAATGAGAAGATACTCAACCAGTTCATACAGTATTCGGGCCGTCCCGTCTTCTTCATGGAGAGCGCTACGGTGCATCCGTTGCAGAGTTTCGCCGACCTGATCACCATCGAGGAGTACAAGGAGCGCAAGCGTCCGAAGGTGGTTATGACGTGGGCGCCGCATCCGAAGGCTCTGCCGCAGGCCGTGCCCAACTCGTTCGCCGAGTGGATGAATGCCGCGGATGTCGATTTCGTCATAACCCACCCGAAGGGTTACGAGCTCGACCCGCAGTTTGTGGGCAATGCGCGTGTGGAGTATGACCAGATGAAGGCCTTCGAGGGTGCCGACTTCGTATATGCGAAGAACTGGAGCTGCCCGGGCGTTACACGCCCAGAGGATTACGGCAAGGTCCTCAGCATGGATATGAGCTGGACGGTCAGCGCACGCCAGATGGCCGTTACGAATAATGCACGCTTCATGCACTGCCTGCCCGTACGCCGCAATATGATCGTTACGGACGACGTGATCGAGAGTCCGCGTTCGGTCGTCATACCCGAGGCCGCGAACCGCGAAATATCGGCCACGGTTGTGCTCAAGCGTATGCTGGAGAGTCTCTGATGGCCTCTTAACAGTGAATGTGGTAAATGGAATAGGGCTCCGCTTCTTAGGAAACGGGGCCCCTTCTCTGTTGTATTGGTTACTTTTTGGGGGGACGTTATTTTATGCCGAGTACTGAGAGGGGTATTCGCGCAAGATAGACCGAGGCGTTGGGGGTCTCGTGCGACGAGTAGTAGCTTACCCAAAGGGTATCACCCTCCACCATAAGTCCCGTATAGCTTGTGTCGCCGCCCGAAGGGAGCAGCAGCACCTCTTGGAAATCGCCGTCGGCCGAGCCGCGGTAGATGGCCGTCTTGTTGTGTGAGGGTATATAGTAGCTGCGTGAGCCGAGGATGATGTTCCCGTCGTCCAAGGGGAGGAAGTCGGGGCCGCCCACGCGGAACTCCATACGCTTGAATTTCCAATCCGTAAACGGGGCTTCGCTCACGCCCCAGTATCCCATCGCATCGCCCTTATCGCGGCGTACCAGCATGGCCATGCGACCGTCGGGGAGCATGCGCAGGGTAGTCTCGTTGGGGAATCCGTCGACGGGGAGCGTCGCCACCAGATCGTAATGTATGCCGTCCTTCGTGCTGACGAGGTGTATGTCGGCGTCACCGTCGGGACGCATGGCGTAGTTGACGCCATATCCCGTATCGCCGTTCCACGTCACGCGCCACAGCCAGTCCGTGCCGCTCGACGCCGCCGAATCGAGTTCGATCGGCTCGGGAGGGGTGAAGGTGCGGCCGTCCTCGGAGAAGAGTACCTGCGGAATGCGCCCCACGATCTGGCGGTCGCGGTATATCGAGCCTCCGACGATGACCATCAGGCGTCCGTCGGGCGTGATGGAGAGTTTCGGGTCCCGAAGGTCGTATCCCTGTTTGCCGATCAGCGGCAGGGCCTTCCACCGTTTGCCGTCGCGCGATGTGAGGATGCGTATCTTACCCTCGGCATTGCCCTGAGAGTCGAAGATGTGGGTCTCGCCCTCGCGGAAGGAGCAGTAGTATTGTCCCTTGAAACGTATGAGCGAGGTGAAGGCGCAATGCGAGCCGTTGTCCCATATCTTGCGCACGTCGTATCGGACACTCTGTGCCATGACGCGCGGCGTACCGATGGCGGCGGCCGTCATGGCGATGCATAGCGTAATGAAGATCCTGCGTATCATGGTCGGTCAGTTTTGTGGTTTTTCGTACTTCTTCCTCCCTCTCCCTCCTATTCCCGGCATTGGTCCGGGAGACTCGCCCCACAGCGTGACGTGTCGCCGCCGTGGCTGAAAAAAGCAGAGCATCGATCCTTGCGGCGGTGCTCTGCAAATGTAGTGATTTTTTGTCTTATTGTTATATCAGAGTCGGAATTCTATTGTCGTAGCAACGTTTTTTTGCTATGACCGACATTTTTATGCAGATTTTCATCCGGCTCTTCCGCCTCTGTGCCGTTGTGGGGGTGTCGATCTGACGATCACGTAACGGTTCCCGACGGATTTAGTGTGGCGGGTTATCGGCCCTCCTCGTCAAGCAGTGTGGTATTGTGCTTGATGTACTTGAGGATAAGGTATATGACCAGCATGGCCATCGAGGCTATCGCGAGCACACCGATACGTGGTGTTACGCCCGAGACCAGATCGCCGATTACATCCATCATCCAGAATACGAGCAGCAGTGCCAGCAGGCCGTTCTTCTCCTTCTTGATCACCTTCTTCCAGCTGAATGGCAGTTTGGGCGCCACGTATCCCTTGAGTCGGGGTATGAAGCATGGGGTCTTATCTGCCCAATCGGTGTAGACCGAACCGAACTTATTGGTGAGGAACTGCTCCTCGGCGAAGATTATACGCTCGTAATATACCCAGAAGAGGAGTATGAACGATATGATGAACCAGAGGTTCATCGTAAGCATGGCTATACCCAGCCACATGAGGAAGTTGCCTACGTAGAGCGGGTTGCGTACGACGGAGTAGAGACCTGTGGTGTTGAGCTGGTCGGCCACCTGCTCGGCGACGTTGCGGCCCGAGGTGTTTGCCGGGGTGTAGCCCACGGTGAAGGCGCGCACGGCCAGCCCGAGCAGCGAAACTACGAAGCAGAGAATCTCATAGTGTATGAGTTGCGGCGACGAGGCGCCGTTGATGACGTAGGTCGGGTTGTCGATGCGGGTGATGATGTATTCGCATACGCCCAACACCAGAATAATCAGGGGCAGCGTGCCTCTGAATCGGAAAAGCCATACGCCCTGCTTCTCCATTTCGTTCTTCATTGCCATAGGTAGATAGTAAATTGTTTTTATCGAGGCAAAAATAGCGATTTATATGGAAAAAACCTTCCGCTGCGCCTTTTTTCGCTCGCGGCGGAGGCGTATCGGGTGTTTTTCTTTGCGGAGGTGTTTGCGTGCGGCCGCTGTCGCCGGCGGTCGTATGGTCTGTCCGGAGGATTCCGGGCGGTAGGAGCGTATGGCGTGCGTGCGCATGGTTGCGTGGTGACGCGGCCGGGAGGGTATGATGTGAGGGGGCAAATAGAATTACAGAGAGGGTGCAAATAGGATACAAAAAGAACTTCCGACGAGGTTGGTGTCGGAAGCTCTGCTGTTGATTCTGGCGGAAAGGGAGGGATTCGAACCCCCGGAGCCTCTCAGCTCATCGGTTTTCAAGACCGGCGCGATCGACCACTCTGCCACCTTTCCGAGTGCAAAAGTATGACAGATTTTCGATTCCACCAAATATTTTGCCTGCTTTTTTGCGTGTAGGCTTTTGCGGCACGTAAGTCATAAAATGTATCCCAAATGTTTGCGGTTTCGAAAAAAAAGATTAACTTTACTTTAGCAACAAAGATTATAACCCTTAGAACCTCAGTAGTATGAACAAATCTCAATTGATCGAAGCCGTCGCGAAAGATTTGGCTCTGCCAAAGAACGAAGTCAAGAGAATCGTGGAGTCGTTGTTCAAAATATCGGTAGACAAGTTGCGCGGTGGCGAGAAGGTTGTAATATCCGGATTCGGTGTCTTCTCAGTGGCACTGTCGGCCGCACGCATAGGGCGTAATCCTCGCACCGGCGCCGCCGTGAAGATCGCTCCGCGACGCACGGTCCGTTTCCGTTCGCGCATAGATGTCGACTCGAACGGCGAGCCGCTCGGTGAGGAGGAGACTCTGGCCGAGGAGCTGCTCGAAGCGTGACCTGTCGCATGCAGCCTCCTTCCGGCGCATGCGTATCCCCAACATTGTGTGATCTTGTGATCAGCTGATGAAGCCTGCAGGCTCTGTGATGCTGTGTCCGTATGCCGTGGCTGCATGCCGGGCATTGCTGAGGACGGCATACATATAGCCGCAGCAATGCTGTCGCGGCCGCCAAAGAGATCTTGCATGCTGCATGTGCAGAGGCAAGTGTGATTATGCGCTTGCCAATGTGCCGTCATGAGGCCTTTCGAAATCTCCGTGACGCCTTCTCGGTCCCCGTATGCCCGCCGGGCGATTGTCGTATGCCGTCAGCGCTATTTCGTTATGAAACCCGCTTTTGATATATAGAGTAGATGCGGCGGCGTGATCTTTCCGAGGTCGAGACGCGTAAGGCGTGATATCAATAGCGGTTGCGGCTGCTCATCTGTGCCGTCGTTTTGCGCGACTTGCGTCGTGTCGGGCCTTCGGGGTAGCCGAGCGTTATGAGCAGCGGGATACGTTTGCCGCGCGGTATGCCGAGGGCCTTGCGCACGCGCCGTTCGTTGAACCAGCCTATAATGCAAGTGCCCAGACCGAGGTCTGCGGCCTGCAGCGTGAAGTGGCTGACGGCGATGCCCACGTCGAGCAGCGAGAACTCCTTGTCGCGTATGACGCTGCCGATGGCTGCCGTGAGGCTCATCTTTTCAAGCACCACGGCCACGATCACGGGGGCCTCGCGTACAAATCCGTTCATGCCCATACTTGCGGCCGCGTCGGCTATCTCGGCGCGCAGAGCCTCATCATCTACGACGATGAATCGCCACGGCTGCGAGTTGCAGGCCGAGGGTGCGAGCCGTGCCGCCTCGATGCAGAGGTCGATCTTGTCGGCCTCGACCGCCTGCGGCTTGTAGCGGCGGTCGCTTTGGCGTACCTTTACCAGTGTCGAAAAATCCATATCCTACTAATTTTATATGTTGCCCGTCCGTTACACGCGTACTCCGGCCGTGCCGTCATTCCATATCAGTTACAAATATAACGATTGCGCGCCGATATTGATCCTGCAACCGGACACAATGTCTGTTCCGTACGTCGCAGTATCGTTGCGATACGCATGACGGTATCGGTTTGCAGCGCATGTCGTATTCGGCGGCGGATATTTTTTCCGTGCGGATGCATCGGATGTCGGCCTCACGGAGACCTCGGCGGCGACGATTCATTGTCCGGGATGGTGCCGATAGGATAAGAATGTTCCTTGCCGGCATGCCGTGACTTACAGATTGAAAGTATTTTAATGGCGATATTTATGCGGGCTGTTTTATGCGAAAATGGGCTGTTTTTGCATATATATGCTGAAAAATACGATTTTTATCTGCAAACAGGGTGTGTTAATAATAATTTTTATTAATTTTGTAGCTGTTCTCACTATTACTATAACTCAATTTGTCTACGAAAATGAACATGTCAGTAAAAGAGTACGTCGACCGTTTCATGGCTGACGTCGTGGCCAAGAACCCGGGCGAGGCTGAGTTCCACCAAGCCGTGCACGAGGTTGTGGAGAGTGTTGCTCCCTACGTTCTGGAAAATCCCCAGTTGATCAAGATGAAGGTGTTGGAGCGTATCGTTGAGCCCGAGCGCGTGGTGATGTTCCGCGTGCCGTGGGTGAATGATGCCGGCGAGATCATGATAAACAAGGGCTACCGCGTGCAGATGAACAGCGCCATAGGCCCCTACAAGGGCGGTATCCGCTTCCACGCGAGCGTTAACCTGAGCATCCTGAAGTTCCTTGCCTTCGAGCAGACCTTCAAGAATGCGTTGACGACGCTGCCCATGGGCGGTGGCAAGGGCGGCTCGGACTTCAACCCCAAAGGCAAGTCGGACATGGAGATCATGCGTTTCTGCCAGAGCTTCATGACCGAGTTGCAGCGCCATATCGGGCAGGATACCGACGTGCCGGCGGGTGATATCGGCGTCGGCGGCCGCGAGGTAGGCTACATGTTCGGACAGTACAAGCGTCTGCGCAACGAGTTCACGGGTACCCTTACCGGCAAGGGCCTCTCTTTCGGCGGATCGTTGATCCGTCCCGAGGCTACGGGTTACGGTGCCTGCTACTTCGGCGAGGCTATGCTGGCTACGCGCGGCGACTCGTACAAGGGCAAGGATGTAGTCATATCGGGCTCGGGCAACGTGGCCCAGTATGCCGCCGAGAAGGCCATCGCTCTGGGTGCGCGCGTGCTGACCATGTCGGACTCGAACGGATACGTGTATGATCCCGACGGTATCGACAGCGAGAAGCTGCAGTATGTGTTCGAGTTGAAGAACATGCTGCGCGGCCGTATCCGCGAGTATGCCGTGAAGTATCCTACGGCTCAGTACTTCGAGGGTGAGCGTCCGTGGGGTGTCAAGTGCGACATCGCCATGCCGTGCGCCACGCAGAACGAGCTCAACGGCGAGGATGCCGCCAAGTTGGTTGCCAACGGCTGCAAGTGCGTTGTCGAGGGTGCCAACATGCCCTCTACGCCCGAGGCCATCGCCGTATTCCAGAGGGCGAAGCTGCTCTACTCGCCCGGCAAGGCATCGAATGCGGGCGGTGTGGCTACGTCGGGACTCGAGATGACCCAGAACTCGATCCGTCTGAAGTGGAGCGCCGAGGAGGTGGACGCCAAGCTGCATGACATCATGACCAAGATACACGCCGTCTGTGTCGAGTACGGCACAGAACCCGACGGCTACATCAACTACGTCAAGGGCGCCAACATCGCGGGCTTCATGACCGTAGCGGACGCCATGCTTGCACAGGGAATCGTTTAGTCCGTATTATAAGTATTCGTCAGTGGCCGTGCGCACCCCTCGGGGCGCGTGCGGTTTTTTGCGCATACGGCTGACGCTGTCTCTTTGGCGTATAACGGACGGGTCGGAATGCCTTGATCGCATTCCGACCCGTTCCTGTGCTGTGCAGGTCGTATCCTACTTGTTCCCGGCCTTGACGACGGCCGAGAGCGGCATGCGCCCCTTCTTGAAGGTGACGAGGATCACGCCGCCCGAGGTGTCGCCGTAGGCGTCGAACATGGCGGACGACTTGTCTTTGAATACCGATATGGAGGCTATCTCCTCGGGTTTGACCTTGTTCAGGTCGGGGATCAGATATGTGGTGTCGTTGCCCTCCTCGCGTCCGAGCGTCAGCGGTTGGTCGGCTTTCGGCTGTATGGATGACTTGCCAATGACGTGGATAATTTCGGCCGCGTCGGGTTTGCGGGTGCCGGTCACCTTTATTACCTCCGGTTCCCCTGCCGGAGTCTTGATTTCATTGCCCGAGAGGGCTGCGCGCATAGATACGGGTTTGCCGTCGTATGTTCGGTGCATGGTTATCAGAACGGCTCCGCGTGCGCCGCGGCTGCCGTATATCTCCATCGCCTTGTCGGGCTGCAGGGATGTCACCGTGCGGACATATTCTCCGCGCACCTGCTGCAGGCTGTCTATCTCGAGACCGTTGACCAGAACCAGCGGGGTGCCGTCACCGCTTGCGGGGTTCATGGTCGTGATCTGCATCAAATTGTTTTTGCCCATTTTGTATACCGAGAACTCCTTTATCTGTTCTGGCTTGAGGGCCTGCATGGCTTCCGGGGTCGATACGCGGCGGTCGATGATGATTATTGCACTGTCCTTGTCTGTGACAGAGATCTTGGCAGGCGTCCCGTTAATACCTTCAATACCTTCGGGCTGCCCCTGCGCCGTGACTGCAGTCGCGCAGGCAATCATAATGGCCGTTAAGACGGCGGTGATGGCGTATATTCTCTGTTTCATGGCAATAAGGTTTTGGTCCCGATGCAAATATATGAAACGTCGTGCGATTTGGTGCCGACGGCCGAGCGTTGAAATGTTAAGAAGTGTTAACGGCCGAAAAGTTTGCCGCCGAAATGATTACCTTTGCCGTAGAGAGAACATGCAATATGAAGGGCAGGGAGATGACACGGATGAGGTTCCGCAATGTATCGCTTGCGGCGGTGGCGTCGCTGACGCTGTTGGCGGCGGTGCAGTGCGTGTGGGCGTGGCGCATATACCGCGACGCGGTGGATGCCTTCCGCAACCGCGTGGAGTCGGCCGCATACAAGAGTGTCTACGAGTCGATCCGTACCGATCCCTTCGGGACGGAGCCGTCGGGAGACCTGAAGGTCGACCTCGATGACTTCGGGCTCTACTTCACGGCCAACATGCTCGAGACGGGGACGCTGCAGCCATACTGTGCCGAGGTGGTAGACCGCACGGACGGCGGCCGTGTGGTGATGCGGCGCGGCGATGCTGTGGCGATAGAGCATCCCGCCGTCTCGGAAATCGATCTCGACGACGGGGAGCGTCTGGCGCTGCGTGTGACGGTGTCGGTACCCGTGGGCGAGATATGGGGCCGGATGTGGGGCGTCGTGGTGCCCTCGGCGGCGATCGTGGTGCTGATGTGTGCGGTCTTGGTGTTGCTGCTGCGGACGATGTTCCGGCAGAAGAGCCTCGAGGAGATGCGGCGCGATCTGACGCACAACATAACCCACGAACTGAAGACCCCGATTGCCGTGGCCGTGGCCGCCAACGATGCCATGCGCAACTTCCCGGCCGGAGCCGACCCCGCGCGGCGTGCGCGTTATCTCGATATCGTGGCGGCGCAGCTCTCGCAACTCTCGTCGATGGTGGAGCATATCCTTACTGTCTCGGTGGCCGAGCAGGAGCAGATGCGGCTGCATGTCGAGCCCGTGGCGCTGCGTCCGCTTCTGGAGCAGGCGGCGGCGAAGTTCTCGGCCGTAGGGAAGAGTGTGGAGTTCGCGTTCGATGTCGATGAGGGGCTTGTGGTGCGGGGCGACCGCTTCCATCTGTCGAACCTCTTCTCGACGCTCTTCGATAATGCGGTGAAATATTCCGGCGAGAGTGTGCATATCGCAGTTCGTGCCCGTCGTGTGCGGTGCGGCGCAGGGGAGGCTGTCGAGATTGCGGTTGAGGATGACGGCATCGGCATCGAGCCGCGGGCGCTGGAACATATATTCGAAAAGTTCTACCGTGTGCCTTCGGGCGACGTGCAGCGCACGCGCGGATACGGGCTGGGACTCTATTATGCCCGCCGCGTGGCGGAGCGGCACGGCGGCAGCATCACGGCGCGCAGCCGTGTGGGGCGAGGTACGGTAATAACGGTTATATTGCCCGACGATGGGAAACGTTGAAAAGATATCTGTCCTGTTGGTTGAGGACGAGCACATGTTGGCCGAGATTCTGGCCGACACGCTCGGTGACCGCGGCTTCGAGGTGACGGTGGCCTACGACGGCCGCGAGGGGCTCGATGCGGTGCATCGCGCGCGTCCCGACGTCGTCGTCACCGATATCATGATGCCGCGTATGGACGGCTATACGCTGGTGCGGCATCTGCGCGAGGAGGGTTGCGATGTGCCGGTGCTGTTCCTTACGGCACGCTCGGAAACGGAGGATGTGGTGCGCGGCTTCGAGACGGGCGGAAACGACTTCCTGCGCAAACCCTTCGCTCTGGATGAGCTGATCGTGCGGGTGAAGGCTCTGGCGGGACGTTCGCACGACTCGCGCCCCGTGCAGGAGCTCTTCACGCTGGGCCGCTACGAGTTCGATGCCGAGCGCCGTACGCTCACGCTCGATGGCCGCGTATCTGTGTTGTCGGGCCGCGAGGCCGAGGTGTTGGCATATCTCTGCCGCCATACGGGCGAGACGGTCTCCTCGTCGGCGCTGCTGCGAGAGGTCTGGGGCGACGACTCGTTCTTCAATCTGCGAAGTCTGAATGTCTTCGTGTCGCGTCTGCGGCACCGTCTTGCGGACGATCCGTCGGTCGAGATCGTCTCGCTGCGCGGCGTGGGGTACAAGCTGCGTTGCTGAATGGTCCGGAGGCCGAGATTTTTTCTTCCATCCAAATCTAACTGCACATGTCGTAATGACCGCCGGAAACGTGTCTCTGGCGGCGGGAAGACTATGTTTCAGGGGCTTTGCAGATGGTGTGTTATGCTGTCGGCGGGGACGGCAGGTGTAAAATAACGGCTGCTTAACATTTGTTTTTACGGAAAAATTGTACTTTTGCCCCCAATAATTGGCTGCCGTATCGCGTTATGTATCGTAACGCTTCGGTGCATAATTGATCAAATATGCGAATATCACGAGAGAAAATCGAACACTGCGCGGTCGAGGCCGGCCGTCGCACGATACATTTCGGAGAGGCTGCAGGACGCCGTATCCGTCGTTTTTCCCGCCGTACGTGGATCATCATCGTCATTGTCGCAGTGGTAGTTGCAGGCGGTCTCTACTGGCTTCTGAAGCCTGCGCCGCCGCAGCCCGTCTACCCCATAGTCGAGGTCGAGCCCGTACAGACATCCGACATGGAGATCTACGGCGACTATGTAGGCCGTATCCGCGCCCAGCAGTTCGTCGAGATACGTGCCCGCGTCGAGGGATTCCTCGAGAAGATGCTCTTCGAGGAGGGTACATACGTCAAGAAGAATCAGCCTCTGTTCATAATCGACCCCAAACTCTACCGCGCCCGCGTGAACAAGGCCCGCGCCCAGCTCAACAAGGACAAGGCTCTGGAGCTGAAGGCCGAACGTGACCTGAACCGCATACGTCCCCTGTATGACAACAAGGCCGCCAGCCAGCTCGATCTGGACAATGCCATTGCCGCATACGAGAGCGCCACGGCCGACGTGGCCATGAGCGAGGCCGACCTTACGCAGGCCGAGACGGCGTTGGGATATACGACCGTCAGCTCGCCCCTGTCGGGTTACGTCTCTGAGCGTAATGTCGACATCGGAACGCTGGTGGGCCCCAACGGGCAGTCCCTGCTGGCGACGGTGGTCAAGAGCGATACGGTGCTAATCGATTTCAGCATGACCGAGATAGACTACCTGCGCAGCAAGGCGCGCAATGTCAACTTCGGCCAGCGCGATACCACACGCAAGTGGAACCCATACGTCACGGTGCGTCTGGCGGACAATACAGAGTACCCGTTGCGCGGCTCGGTCGACTTTGCCGACCCGCAGGTGGACCCCAACACGGGAACCTTCTCGGTGCGTGCCGAGATGCCCAATCCCGATCGGGTTCTTCTGCCCGGGCAGTTCGCCAAGGTGCGGCTGCTGCTCGACGTGCGTGAGAATGCCACGGTGGTGCCCACGAAGGCCATTATCATCGAGAAGGGTGGAGCCTATGTCTTCGTGATACGTCCCGACAGCACGGCCGAGCGACGTATGATCGAACTCGGCCCCGAGGTGAACAATAAGACCATCGTCGAGCGCGGACTTGTCCCGGGAGAGTATATCGTGACCGAAGGCTACCACAAACTCTCGCACGGCGACCGTGCCCTGCCTCTGCTCAATACGGGCGATGATGCCGCACCGGCGGCCGCAGAGCCTGTCGAGGAGGGTGCAGGCAGTGTAGCCGCCCCCATGGGCGAGGCTGCGGCCGAAGGGGGTGTCGAGGCTCCGTCTGCGGACTCGGCAGCAGTGAAAGCAGCATCCGAAGGTGCGCCCGCAGCCGAGAAGGGCGACAGCATCAAGAAATAAAACCGACAAGGCATGAAATCCGATTTCTTTATAGACCGACCGATATTCTCGACCGTCGTCTCGATCGTGATCGTCATCGTGGGTACGCTGGGACTGCTGCTTCTGCCGGTGGACCAGTATCCGCAGATCATACCCCCCGTGGTGAAGGTCTCGGCCTCGTATCCGGGTGCCAGTGCGCAGACGGTGACGCAGGCGGTGGCGACCCCTATCGAGCAGGAGTTGAACGGTGTGCCGGGCATGTTGTACATGGAGTCTACGAGCAGCAACTCGGGAGGCTTCTCGCTGACCGTCACGTTCGACATATCGACCGACCCCGACCTTGCGGCCGTCGAGATCCAGAACCGTGTCAAGCAGGCCGAGGCGCGACTTCCGGCCGAGGTGGTGCAGAACGGCATCTCGGTGGAGAAGCAGTCGTCGAGCCGTCTGATGACCATAACGCTGTTGTCGAACGACCCGAAGTTCGACGAGATATATCTCAGTAACTACGCTACGCTCAACGTCGTGGACATGTTGCGCCGCGTCAAGGGCGTGGGCAGCGTCTCGAATGTCGGCAGCCGCTATTACGCCATGCAGATATGGGTGCAGCCCGACCGTCTGGCGAGCTTCGGACTGACGGTCAAGGACCTGCAGAACGTACTCAAGGACCAGAACCGCGAATCGGCGGCCGGCGTGCTCGGACAGCAGCCCATGAATGATCTCGACGTGACGATCCCGATCATCGCGCAGGGACGACTCTCGTCGGTGGCCGAGTTCGAGGATATCGTCGTGCGCGCCAACCCCGACGGCTCGCTCATACGTCTGCGTGACGTGGCCCACATATCGCTCGAGGCGCAGTCGTACAACACCGAGAGCGGTATCAACGGCGGCAATGCCGCCGTGTTGAACGTCAACATGCTCCCGGGCGCCAACGCCATGGACGTGGCGCGTCTGGTGCGTGAGACGATGAAGGATATAAGCCGCAGTTTCCCCGAAGGTATATCATACGAGATACCATTCGACATGACGTCATACATATCGCAGTCGATCGAGGAGGTCTACCATACGCTCTTCGAGGCGTTGCTGCTGGTGATTCTCGTGGTCTTCCTGTCGCTGCAGAACTGGCGCGCCACGCTTATCCCCGTCATAGCGGTGCCCATATCGCTGATCGGAACCTTCGGCGTGATGCTGGCATTCGGTTTCTCGCTCAACATGATGACGCTGCTGGGACTGATCCTTGCCATCGGTATTGTGGTGGACGATGCCATCGTCGTGGTGGAGAATGTCGAACGCATAATGAACGAGGAGCACCTCTCGCCATACGAGGCCACGAAGAAGGCCATGGGCGGTCTGGGCAGCGCCATCATAGCCACTTCGCTGGTGCTGTGCGCCGTGTTCGTGCCGGTGAGCTTCCTTTCGGGCATAACGGGACAGTTGTATAGACAGTTCACGATCACGATCGCCGTGTCGGTGCTCATATCGACCTTCGTGGCGCTGACGCTGAGTCCTGCGCTCTGCGCCATCATCCTGCGTCCCGAGTCGGGCAAACCCAAGAACCGCGTATTTACGCGCATAAACACGTGGCTGGCCGACGGCAACCGCTTCTACGAGCGGATGATCCGCCGCGGGCTGGTGCATTGGCGCCGTATGCTGGCGGCTTTCGGTATGGTGCTCATAGCGTTGTGGGTGCTCAATAAGGTCGCGGCGCAGAGCTTCCTGCCGCAGGAGGATCAGGGATACTTTACGGTGGAGCTGGAGCTGCCCGAGGGTGCGACGCTGGAGCGTACACGTGAGGTTACGGACCGCGCGATGAAGTATCTCATGTCGTGTGAGGATATAGAGTATGTGCTCAACGTGACGGGATCGAGCCCGCGTGTGGGTACGAACCAGTCCCGCAGCCAGCTCACGGTGATGCTCAAGCCGTGGGAGGAGCGCAAGAGCGGGGACATACGCGAGGTTATGGAGACCGTACGTCGGGAGCTGGAGACATATCCCGAGAGCAAGGTCTTCCTCAGTACGCCGCCCGTGATTCCGGGTCTGGGTACGTCGGGAGGTTTCGAGATGGTTCTCGAGGCGCGCGGCGACGCCACATATAACGACCTGCAGCGTGCGGCCGATACGTTGATGCACTACGCTTCGATGCGCCCCGAACTTACACGTCTCTCGTCGTCGCTGCAGAACGATATCCCGCAGTTGTATTTCGACGTGGACCGCGACAAGGCGCAGATGATGGGTGTGCCGATGTCGGACATATTCTCTACGGTGAAGACCTTTACGGGTTCGGTCTATGTCAACGACTTCAACATGTTCAACCGTATCTACCGAGTATATATTCAGGCCGATGCCTCGTACCGTGCGCACCAGTCGAATCTGGGGCTCTTCTTCGTGCGGAGCAAGGACGGCGCCATGGTTCCCATCACGGCGCTGGGCACGACATCCTACACGACGGGCCCCGGTACCATGCGCCGATTCAACATGTTCACCTCGGCCACCATATCGGGCGAGGCGGCTCAGGGGTACAGCTCGGGTCAGGCGATGAATATCCTCGAGCAGATCGCCCGCGAGAAGCTGCCGCAGACGATAGGTGTCGAGTGGAGCGGCCTGTCGTATCAGGAGAAGCACGTGGGCGGACAGACGGGCGTGGTGCTGGCTCTGGCCTTCCTGTTCGTCTTCCTGTTCCTTGCGGCGCAGTACGAGAGCTGGTCGATACCCATTGCGGTGCTGCTGCCTCTGCCTATCGCAGGCGTGGGAGCATACGTCGGAAACATGTTGTGCGGGCTGGAGAACAACGTCTATTTCCAGATCGGACTTGTGATGCTGGTTGGTCTGGTTGCCAAGAACGCCATCCTCATAGTCGAATTTGCCAAGGATGAGGTCGAAAAGGGCCGCGAGCTGGTCGAGGCTGTGGTTATGGCCGCGCGGCTGCGTTTCCGCCCCATCGTGATGACCTCGCTGGCATTCATTCTGGGTATCCTGCCTCTGGTCTTCGCCAGCGGCCCCGGATCGGCAAGCCGTCAGAGTATCGGTACGGGAGTATTCTTCGGTATGTTGGTGGCAATTACGGTGGGTATCGTATATGTGCCGCTCTTCTTCGTGTGGATCTATAAGTTGAAAACAAAAAAATCTAAGAGATGAAACGTGCGACGTTGTTCATGGCAGTCGTTGCTGCCGCCCTGCTGTCGGTCGGCTGCTCGATACAGAAACGGTGTCAGGCGCCCGATCTGAATCTTCCGGAGACCATTGTCGAGGGTGCGGTCGACTCGCTCACGATGGCCGATCTGGATTGGTGGGAGGTGTATGCCGACTCGACGCTGTGCGATCTTATACGCCGTACGCTCGACCGCAACAAGGATATGTTGACGGCCGAGGCCAACGTCCGCCGCATGGCCGAACTCTATCGTATAGACAAGACGGCACTGCTGCCGTCGATGAGCGGCCTTGTCTTCGGCGACCGCGAGACGAACGCATACTATGGCGAGAAGAGCTCGGTGGATCCCGAATTGAGTGTCAAGGCCACGATCAGCTGGGAGGCCGACCTGTGGGGCAATCTGCGTTGGGCCAAGCGGCGCGCTCTGGCCGAGTATCTGGCCTCGGTGGAGGGTGCGCGCGCCATGCGCATGACGCTCATCGCGCAGGTGGCGACGGCATATTTCGAGCTCGTGGCGCTCGATCAGGAGCTCGACATTGTACGCCGCACTGTTGCGGCCCGTGAGGAGAGTCTGGCACAGGCGCAGCTGCGTTTCGAGGGCGGCGTCACATCCGAGATACCGTATCAGCAGGCTAAGGTGGAGCTGGCGCGGTCGGCGGCCATGATCCCCGATCTGGAGATGGAGATAACGCAGAAGGAGAACGAGATATCGCTGCTTGCGGGCGGATATCCCTCTACCGTGGAGCGAGCCGATTCGCTGGATGCCGCCTTGCCCGAGGGCAGCGGCGTGGGTCTGCCGTCGACGCTGCTGCAGCGCCGTCCCGACATACGCGAGGCGGAGGAGTCGCTGCGTGCGGCCATGGCCGATGTAGGCATGGCCTATGCGGACCGTTTCCCGCGTCTGCGGTTTACGGTCACGGGCGGTGTCGAGAACGATGCCCTGCGGGGGTTGATCTCGTCTCCGTTCTCATATCTGTCGGGACAGCTGGCAGGGCCGATATTCTCGTTCGGGGCCAAGCGCGCGAAGTATCGTGCGGCTATGGCGGCATACGACGCGTCTCGTCTGGGTTACGAGCAGAAGGTGCTGACGGCATTCCGCGAGGTGAACGATGCCATCGTGGCATATCGCAGCGCGAGCCGCTCGGCCGAGCTGAAACGCAATCTGCGCGAGGCGTCGCGCAAGTATGTCGAGCTGACGCAGCTGCAATACATCTCGGGCGATATACGATATATCGACTTTCTGGATGCCGAACGTAGTTTCTTTGATGCTCAGGTGGAGGTCAATAAGGCTGTGCTGGCCAAGTATCTTGCTCTGGTAGAGCTGTATAAGGCTCTGGGTGGCGGCTGGCAGTCGGAGGAGAAGGAGGCGTAGCGCAGGCTGATCGTGAGATATCGTCCGGCCCGTATTCGAGTGAATGCGGGCCGGACGTTTTTTTGTCGTTGGCTGAAACGGCCGCAGAGTGATGTGCAGGGCCGTTATTTTTCTTTTGTTCATATTTTGTTCATTAATTGGGGCCCTCCCGTTGGCCCGAAGCCGAAAATCGTATCTACTTTTGTACTGCACGAGGTTCCGACGTCGGCAGCAGCCGGCACGGGATTAAAAGGGAACGCGGTGCAAAACCGCGACTATGCCCGTAGCTGTGAGTCCCCCTTTTCGAGGCCGCACATTCTTCGCCACTGTCCTGCGGGACGGGAAGGCGTGCGGCAGGGACGAGTCAGAAGACCTGCCTCGGCGGCGACGCCATCTGCCTTTCGGGACGTGAGGGTGCGGCGACAACATTTTTTCAGGAATTTATTTGTTACGATGACGGCTTTCGGGCTTTGTGCCGCGCAAGCAGGGCCTTTTCGCCCCCTGCCGCATCGTGCGACGGAAAAACTTTACGGATTAATACATAAATACGGACTAATACATAGACACTATGGGTACATCGGAACTTTACATCGTCAAGCGCGACGGTAAGCGCGAGGTCTTTTCGGTCGAGAAGATCAAGCGGGCCGTACGCAAGGCCTTTCTTTCGGTCGGGGGATATGCCACCGACGAGGATCTGATCTCGGTGCTGAGCCGCGTGCACGTCTCGGACGGCATGAGCGTCGAGGAGATACAGAATCAGGTTGAGGTCGCGCTCATGGCGGAGCGTTACTTCGCCGTGGCCAAGAGTTACATGCTCTATCGCCAGAAGCACACTGAGGATCGTGAGGATCGCGAGAAGCTGGAGTTCCTGATCAACTATTGCGATGCCTCGAATCCCGCCACGGGCAGCAAGTACGACGCCAATGCCAACGTCGAGAACAAGAACATCGCCACGCTTATCGGTGAGCTGCCAAAGCAGAACTTCATACGCCTGAACCGCCGTCTGCTGACGGACCGCATAAAGGAGATGTACGGCAAAGAGCTGGCGGACAAATACCTCTATCTGCTCAACAACCACTTCATCTACAAGAACGACGAGACGTCGATGGCCAACTACTGCGCCTCGATTACGATGTATCCGTGGCTGTTGAACGGCACGTTATCCATAGGCGGCAACTCGAAGCGCCCGACAAACCTCAAGTCGTTCTGCGGGGGCTTTGTCAACATGGTCTTCATCGTGTCGAGCATGCTGAGCGGCGCATGCGCCACGCCTGAGTTCCTGATGTACATGAACTACTTCATCGAGAAGGAGTACGGCGAGGATTACTACCTTCGTGCGGACGATGTGGTCGACTTGTCGAAGAAGCGCCGCACCATCGACAAGGTCATCACCGACTGCTTCGAGCAGATCGTCTATTCGATCAACCAGCCGACGGGTGCGCGTAACTTCCAAGCCGTCTTCTGGAACGTGGCATATTACGACCGTTACTATTTCGAGAGTCTCTTCGGGGAGTTTGTCTTCCCCGACGGGTCGCGCCCCCACTGGGAGTCTCTGAGCTGGCTGCAGAAACGTTTCATGAAGTGGTTCAACCGCGAGCGTACGCGTACGGTCCTTACGTTCCCCGTCGAGACAATGGCATTGCTTACCCGGGACGGCGACGTGATGGATAGCGAGTGGGGCGACTTCACGGCCGAGATGTATGCCGAGGGACACTCGTTCTTCACCTACATCAGCGACAATGCCGACTCGTTGTCGAGCTGCTGCCGCCTGCGTAACGAGATTCAGGACAACGGTTTCAGCTATACGCTCGGGGCGGGCGGCGTATCGACGGGCTCGAAGAGCGTGCTGACGATCAATCTCAACCGCTGCATACAGTACGCCGTGAAGAACAACATGCACTACATGACCTTCCTTGCCGATGTGGTGGATCTGGTGCACAAGGTGCAGACGGCATATAACGAGAACCTCAAGAGCCTTCAGGCAAAGGGTATGCTGCCGCTGTTCGATGCGGGATATATCAACCTCTCGCGCCAATATCTTACGGTGGGCGTGAACGGCCTTGTCGAGGCGGCCGAGTTCCTCGGCATGAGTATCGACGACAATGATCGTTACGCCGCGTTCGTGCAGGAGGTGCTGGGCCTTGTCGAGAAATACAACCGCAAGTACCGCACCAAGGAGCTGATGTTCAACTGCGAGATGATTCCCGCCGAGAACGTTGGCGTCAAGCATGCAAAGTGGGACCGTGAGGACGGGTATGCGGTGCCGCGCGACTGTTACAACTCCTATTTCTATGTGGTTGAGGACGAATCGCTCAACGTTCTGGACAAGTTCCGCCTGCACGGCCGCCGCTATATCGAGCACCTGACGGGAGGCTCGGCCCTGCACATGAACCTCGAAGACCATCTCTCGCGCGAGCAGTACCGCCAGCTGCTGCGTGTGGCGGCGAAGGAGGGTTGCAACTACTTCACGTTCAACATCCCGAATACGGTCTGCAACGAGTGCGGACATATCGACAAGCGATATCTTAAGGAGTGTCCCGAGTGCCACTCGCACAATGTCGATTACCTGACGCGTGTGATCGGTTACATGAAGCGCGTGTCGAACTTCTCGGCCGCACGCCAGAAGGAGGCCGCACGCCGCTACTATGCACACATGGCGCCGGCGGAGAATGTCGTCGACCTCAGGCAGGATGGAGTGAAAGCCGCAGCGAATGATCAGGTATTATAATTTCGACATAGTCTTTGCGGAGATCCCCGACGAGGTGACCCTTGCGATCAACATCACGGGGTGTCCCTACCGTTGTGAGGGGTGCCACAGTCCCCATCTGCGTGAGGATCGTGGCGAGCGGCTCGATGCCGATGCTCTGGCGGCGCTGCTGGAGCGTTACGGCGAGGGTATAACGTGCCTCTGCTTCATGGGCGGCGACGGCGACCCGCAGGGTATTGCGTCTCTGGCCGCCGAGGTGCGGCACTTGGCGCCGCGGCTTCGCATAGGGTGGTATTCGGGCCGTACGGATCTTCCGGAGGGCGTCGCGGCTGCGACGTTCGACTACATAAAGCTGGGCCCGTATGACGCTGCACGCGGAGCGTTGACGTCGCCCGAGACAAATCAGCGCATGTATCGCGTGGATCGCAACGGAACGATGGAGGATATAACTTACCGTTTCCGTCGTCGTTGAGGTGGCGTGTAGAGAGAATGTCGGGGCGTGGTGGAGCTGTCTTCCGCCGCGCCCCGATTTTCTTGTCACTTTTTTTTCTTGCCGCGGCGTATCTCCTTACTCACAAATGTGAGTATCTTTGCGGCGTAAAACGAGTTGTGATGCGACGTATCGAACTGTTGGCTCCGGCAAAGGATCTGGAGGCGGCCGTGGCGGCCATAGACCACGGAGCGGATGCCGTCTATATGGGCGGCGCCCGCTTCGGGGCGCGCCGTGCAGCCGCAAACAGCGTCGAGGATGTTGCCCGTGCCGCCGAATATGCCCACCGTTACGGGGCGAGACTCTATGCCGCGCTGAATACCGTCATCTTTGAGGACGAGCTTGCGGCGGCGGAGGCCGCGGCGCGCGAACTTATCGCGGCTGATGTCGATGCGCTGATCGTGCAGGACATGGCCCTGCGGCAGATGAACCTTCCGGTCGAACTGCACGCCTCGACACAGGCGGGGTGCATGACCGAGGAGGATGCCGTCTTTCTGGAGGGGTGCGGCTTTGCGCGCATAATACTCGAACGGGCGCTGACGCTCGACGACATACGTCGCATACGCCGCGCCACGCATGCGGTCGATCTCGAGTGTTTCGTTCATGGGGCGATATGTGTGGGATACAGCGGCCGCTGCTTTCTGTCGCGGTCGATGTCGCCGCGCAGCGGCAACCGCGGCGAGTGTTCGCAGGCGTGCCGTCTGCCGTACGATCTGACGGACGAGGCGAGGCGTACCATCATCGCGGGAAAACACCTTCTGTCGGTGCGCGACATGGATCTCTCGCCCGATCTGGAGGCGTTGATGGATGCCGGAGTCACGTCGTTCAAGATCGAGGGGCGGCTGAAGGATCTTCGCTACATAAAGAATGTGGTCTCATATTACCGCGATCGTCTGGACGAGATTCTTTCGCGCCGTTGGAAGGATTACGTACGTTCGTCGTGCGGCCGCACGGTGCGGGAGTTCGAGCCCGACCCGTCGAAGAGCTTCACGCGCGGGGCGACGGAGTACATGCTCCACGGCAAGCGGCGCGGCGTGGCGTCGTTCGATACGCCGAAGGCCGTGGGCGAATATGTGGGGCGTGTGACGGGCCTCGTGCGCGGAGGGTTCCGTATGGACTGTGCGGTGCCGCTGGCGGCTGGTGACGGTATATGTACGGTCTCGGCATCGGGGGCGGCGGGTACGAATGTAAACCGTGTCGACGGTCCGGTGGTATATCCGAACCGTATGTCGGGCATCAAGGTCGGCACGGAGGTATACCGCAACTACGACCACCGCTTCTCACTGGCTTTGGACCGCAGCCGCACGCGACGAACCATAGGCGTATCAGCCCGTGTGGCTATGTCGGTCGGTGGCATCGGGCTCAGACTCTTGGATGAACAGGGTACGGAGGTCCGACTGTGGCATTCGGCGGAACTCTCCGATGCTACGGGCGGTGTGGATATGGTCGAGACGGTGCGGCGCGTGATGGGCAAGTGCGGCGATACGATATTCCGCATGGATCAGGTGCTGGTCGACGGGGCCTATATCTTTGCTCCGGCGTCGCTGTTGGCCGAAGTGCGGCGCGAGGGGCTTGAGGCTCTGCTCAAGGCACGCGAAGCGTTGCCGCGCGAACATCGCATCATGGCCGATGACGGCACTGCGCGTTATCCGCGCGAGCAGGTAAGCCGCTATGAGAACGTTACGAACAGCATGGCGGCGGAGTTCTACCGCCGGCACGGCGCGCGGGAGATAGAGCCGGCATTGGAGTGTGCGCGCTCGACGGTGGGGCAGCGGGTGATGGAGTCGAGTTACTGCATCCGTCGCGAGATCGGCGAGTGTCTGCGTGAGCGGCCGACGCTGCGCGGTGACCTGTATCTGCGGCACGGTGCGTCGCGCTACCGTCTGGAGTTCGATTGCCGGAGGTGTGTGATGTCGCTTGTCGACTGCAGCGCGCAGCGTAAGTGATGATTTGAAAAACGAATGTTATGATGGATATATTGACACCCGATTTTGCGGCATACGAACTTCTCGATTCTGGCGGCGGGGAGAAACTCGAACGTTTCGGCCGCTACGTCCTTCGGCGTCCCGAGCCGCAGGCCGTATGGCGCAAGACTCTCTCCGAGGAGGAGTGGCAGCGCCTTGCCGACGGCGTATTTACACGGCTGTCGGGCGCCGGAAGCGACGAACGCGGCCGCTGGTGGTTCCGTGACGGGCGCATGGCGCAGGGGTGGCCGGTGGAGTATCGCCGCGGGCCGTTGCAGCTGCGCATGCGGTTGGTGCCCACGTCGTTCAAGCATGTGGGACTCTTTCCCGAGCAGGCGGCAAACTGGGACTATATCTATGACCATACCGCTCGCATGGCATTGCGCGGCACGGCGCCCGAGGTGTTGAACCTCTTTGCCTATACGGGCGGGGCGTCGCTGGCGGCATGTGCTGCGGGAGCGCGCGTGACGCATGTCGACTCGGTACGGCAGGTCGTGACGTGGGCGCGCGAGAATATGGAGGCGAGCGGCCTGAAGGATATACGCTGGGTCGTTGAGGATGCCTTGAAGTATGTACGGCGCGAGGTGCGCCGCGGCCGCCGCTACGACGGCATAATACTTGACCCTCCCGCTTACGGACGCGGCGCCGCAGGCGAGAAGTGGGTGCTCGAACAGAACCTGCTCGAGATGCTTGATTGCTGTGCGTCGCTGCTTGCAGCCGACGGCTTCGTGGTGCTGAACCTCTATTCGATGGGTCTCTCGCCCGTTGTGGCGCATACGGCCCTTATGCAGTGTTTCGGCGCGGGTGAGTATGAGTATGGCGAGTTGTGCTTCGCCGATACGGCAGGCAAACGTCTGCCGTTGGGAACCTTCTGCCGCATGCAGCGGTAGACAACGGTAGGTGTAAATCACACATAGGGAGATGAACAGATATTTGGAACTTTTCTGGTCGTTCTTCAAGATCGGACTATTCACATTCGGGGGCGGCTATGCCATGATCCCCATAATCCAGAACGAGGTTATACGCCGACGCGGCTGGATCGAGGAGCGTGACTTCCTCGACCTGCTGACGCTGGCGCAGTCGGCCCCCGGCCCCATATCGCTCAATACGTCGGTATTCGTCGGATACAAGCTCTACGGATACCGCGGTGCCGTGACGGCTTTGGCGGGGGTTGTGCTGCCGGCATTCACGGTGATACTTCTGGTGGCGGTATTCTTCGCCTCGGTGCGTCATAACGCCGTTGTCGATGCCGCATTCAAGGGTATGCGTCCGGCTGTCGTGGCTCTGATCATAGCCCCCATAGCCGGTTTTGTCAAGGGCATGCACTGGATATTGGTCGCCGTGGCGGCGGCCGTGGCCGTTGTGGTGTGGTATTTCGCAATATCGCCCGTATATTTGCTCGTGGCGGGTGCCGCGGCGGGTGCGTTGTGGGCGGCTCTGCGCAGAAAGGTGGTGCGGCGATGATATACCTACAACTCTTTTACAGCTATCTGAAGATCGGATTCTTCGGTTTCGGCGGCGGCTACGCGATGCTCTCGCTCATACAGAACGAAGTGGTGGTGCAGAATGCATGGATGTCGAATGCCGAGTTTGCCGACATCGTGGCCGTGTCGCAGATGACCCCCGGACCTATAGCCATCAACTCGGCAACATACGTAGGATATACCGTGGCGGGTTTCTGGGGCGCCGTTGTTGCGACCATATCGGTATGTCTGCCGGCATTGACGCTCATGATCCTCATCACGCGCTTCTTCCTCTCGCTGCGGCGCAACCGCTACGTGAAAGGCATAATCGCGGGCATGCGTCCCGTGGTTATCGGTATGATCGGGTCGGCGGCGCTGCTGCTCATATTCCCTTCGTCGGAGGACGGCCACAGCTTCATCGACGCTTGGAGCTGGGTGCTCTTTGCCGCCGCGCTCGTGGGGTCGGTGCGCAAGGTGAACCCTATTCTGCTGATCGTGCTCTCGGCCGTCGCGGGCATAGCCATATATTACGTGCCGACGCTATTCGTCGTATAGGAGGTATTTGCGGCGCAGTTGGCGGAAACGCTCCACGTCGGGCTGCCACTCGGCCCGTATCTCTTCGGCCGTACACCCTTCGATTATCATCTTACGTACATAGTCCACGCCTATCAGCTTCTCGAACATCGGGGTGAAGAACGCCTCGCCCAGAGAGAGGTTGTGGTAGGCGTCGATTACATATTCGAGGTCGAGGCCGCGCGATATGATCGTCTCGTCATCGATGCCGCGCAGGTCACGGCCGTGGCACAGACGGTCTTTAAGGGGCGGATTCTTGGCTCCGGCCATCGAGCGGGGCGTGAATGTAAAGTCGCCGCCGCTGTAATCGGGATGCCCGTAACATTCGAAGGGGTGTTCGGTGCCGCGCCCGAGCGAGCAGACCGTACCCTCGAAGAGACATATCGACGGGTAGAGATATATCGAGTGCTGCGTCGGCAGGTTGGGCGACGGGGCTATGGGCAGGACATACCGCGTCTGGTGGGTGTATCCCTCGCACGGCACAACCTCTATGTCGCACGGCTTGCACCAACCCTCGCCGCGCGCCATGAGTGCTATCTCGCCCATCGTCAACCCGTGTACTACGGGTATGGGCAGGGCGCCCACGCCCGACTTGTATTTCATGTCGAGGATCGGGCCGTCGACATACATGCCGTTGGGGTTGGGACGGTCGAGGATGATCACCTTGTGCCCGGCATCGGCACATGCGTCGATCATGCGCAGCATGGTGATGTAGTAGGTGTAGAACCGCAGCCC
The DNA here is from genome assembly GCA_900546065.1 of uncultured Alistipes sp. Classification (GTDB taxonomy): domain Bacteria; phylum Bacteroidota; class Bacteroidia; order Bacteroidales; family Rikenellaceae; genus Alistipes; species Alistipes merdipullorum. The sequence continues at coordinate 70,013 of URBK01000002.1, read as the reverse complement.
CACATCCTGCATATCGACTATCAGCAGGTCGAATGCCTGCATTGTCTGTTGCGAGGGGCGTTGCGAGCCCCCGTCGTAGAGCGACCATATTGATATGCCGGTCTTCTCGTCGACCGAACTCTTGACATGTTCGCCAGCGTCGGCGCCGCCGCGGAAACCGTGTTCGGGTGAGAATATGCCCACCACGTCGATCCCCTCGTCGCAGAACATGTCGACAATATGCCGTCCGGCGGCCATGGCCGTATGGTTTGCTAGCACCGCGACGCGCTGTCCGCGCAACTGCGGCAGGTAGCGGTCGGTGCGTTCGGCGCCGACCTTGATCTCGGTTGCGGGGGTGTCGGCATTCTGTGCCGCGGCGCATAGGGTAGATGCAATCCACAGCAGCGTGAAGAGTATCGTCCGTGTCATATTACATGGGGCTTATGATGCGAAGATACGCTTTATTCGCCGTAAAAACAATCGGCAGGCGGTTTTTCTCCGTCTGCCGATTATTGTTCTCGGTATCAAAACAAGCCTACGAGAGGTGGCCTCCGGCCTGCATGCGGGCGTGCGAGTGGTCGGCACCGCGCGCTATAAGCAGCGTCAGCAGTGCGCATACTGCAATCACGGCGGCCGTCGAGACGGCCATGTCTCCCATACCTACCAGCGGCGAGCAGATGCCGCCCACGAGGAACGAGAGGAATCCGAGCGTCGCGGATGCACTGCCCGAGTGTTCGCGCAGTGGCTCCAGTGCGAGTGCCGTCGATGTGGGTAGGATCGTGCCGAGCATCACAAGCAGGACGAAGAACGACGCCTCGAGAAGCCATACCGACCCACCCTGTATCAGTATGAGGGCCGTGGCCAGAGCCATCACGAAGAAGCCGCGCGTTCCGAGTGCGAGTCCGCGCTCGCTTGAGCGGCTGCGCAGAACCAGAATGCTGCCCGTCATGATGCCGAAGGCGTTGAGTCCGAAACAGAGGCTGTAGGCTACGGGCGAGAGTCCGTATTGCTGCTGGAAGATGAACGGCGAGGCCGATATATAGCTGAACATTACACCCATTGCCAGAGCCTGTACGCCTATGTAATGCATGCTTCGGTGGTTTCGCAGCACGGGTGCATAACCCTTGAATGAGGCCGAGATGCTGTGGCTGCGCTCCGAGAGCGACTCACGGAATATGAGCGTCATGACCAGAAGCAGTACACCGATTCCGAGAAGTACCATAAAGATCCCCTTCCAGTCGGTCACGGCGAGCAGCAGTCCGCCCACGACGGGTGCGGCGACGGGGACGATACCCTGCACGCTGCCCAGAACCGAGAAGAAGCGTGCCAGCTCGCGTCCCGTATACAAGTCTGTTGCTATCGACCGCGATATGACCAGACCGCCGGCACCGGCGAGACCCTGTATGAACCGGTAGACGAGGAAGCGGGCTATGGAGTCGGTGGTGAGGCATCCGGCCGTGGCGGCGACGAAGGCTGCGAGTGACACGAGCAGCGGCAGGCGACGTCCGTAACGGTCCGAGAGGGGCCCTACGACAAGCTGTCCCAACCCAAGCCCGATCATGCTTACGGTGAGCGACAGCTGCACCATCGAGGCCGAGGTTGCGAAGTATTCGCTCAGGGCGGGCAGCGCCGGCAGGTAGAAGTCGGTGACGAAGGGGCCGAAGGCGGCGATCATGCCCACGAAGGCGAGGGTAAAGATATACGAATTGCGTCTCATGAAAATTCCGTTTTTTTGACGCGCAAAGGTACTCAATTTTGCTGCGCCGGGCACCATCACGCCCATATTTTCGGAATATCATCTGCGGAACTTTGCACTTTGTATACGTTTTGCGGCCGGTTGGCGGCGGCAGATATGAAAAATGTGCCGCGCTGGGTTGTTTGCGCGGCACATTTTTTTTGTGCATTTTTATGCGTCATCGTGTGGATATTTCCTCCCTTCCCGCAGCCTCTACGCCGCGCGGCCGACGTTATTGTCCGCCGAACTGCATGAGGTACTCCTTGATGAAGGGGTCGATGTCGCCGTCCATGACAGCCTCGACGTTCGATGTCTGGTATCCCGTGCGGTGATCCTTTACGCGGCGGTCGTCGAAGACGTATGAGCGGATCTGCGAGCCCCACTCGATACGTTTCTTCGTCGCCTCGAGTGCCTGCTGCGTGGCGCGACGCTTCTCCATCTCGCGCTGGTATAGTTTCGAGCGCAGGATACGCATGGCATTCTCGCGGTTCATAAGCTGCGAGCGCGTCTCCATGTTCTCGATAAGGAACTCCACCGGCTCGCCCGTGTCGGGGTCCTTGCCGTGGTAGCGCAGACGCACCGCCGTCTCCACCTTGTTGACGTTCTGGCCGCCCGCGCCGCTCGAACGGTAGGTGTCCCACTCGCAGTCGGCGGGGTTGATCTTGATCTCGATGGTGTCGTCCACGGCCGGCGATACGAATACCGACGCGAAGGTTGTCTGACGCTTGTTGTTGGCGTTGAAGGGCGACAGGCGCACCATACGGTGCACGCCGTTCTCGCTCTTGAGGTAACCGTAGGCATATTCGCCCTCGATCTCCAGCGTGCATGACTTCACACCCACCTCGTCGCCCGCCTGATAGTCCATCATGCGGTACTTGTAGCCGTGGGCGTCGCACCAGCGTGTGTACATGCGCAGCAGCATCGACGCCCAGTCGAGCGCCTCGGTGCCGCCGGCTCCGGCGTTGATGTCCATGATGGCCCCCATCTTGTCCTCCTCGCTGCGCAGCATGTTGCGCAGTTCGAGCTTCTCGATAAGGTCTGTCGTGTGGGCGTACTGGGCATCCATCTCGGCCTCGGTCGTAAGGCCCGCCTCGACGAATTCGGGCATCAGCCGCAGATCCTCCACGGCCTTGACTACGGCATCGTAATCATCCACCCAGCTCTTTATCGCCGCCACCTTGCGCAACTGTTTCTGTGCCGCCTCGGCGTCGTTCCAAAAGTCGGGATCCTGTGTCTTCTCCTCCTCGTTCTGGAGGTCTATTTTCCGCTGGGCGATGTCAAAGACACCTCCCCAACGAATCCTGTCGTCTTATAGCCTCTTTAATCTGTTCTTCGCTAATCATGATAATAGCCTTATTGTGTTATTGTTTATCCGTGTGCTCTTTCCGCGTCTCCCCAGCGTCGGTCCTTTGTGCCCGCTCGCGTTTGAGTTCGTGGCGGCGTCTGCGGCGCTCCTTGCGGTAGGCCGAGGCTTCGATGCCGCCGCCGAGAATGACTCCGAAGAGTATCCCCGCCGTGGGGCTTTCGAGCGCCGTGCCGAATGTCAGACACACGAGCAGTCCCAACGCCACGCCGCGGCCCTGCCCCGGGTAGCGTATCCATTCGAACTTCTTCTGTTTGTCTGCCATATCGGTATTCTGTTGTAACGGTATGCGGACTTTGCCGCCGGCCGGTTATTCTATCTCCCAGTCGACGCCGTCCTTGCGGTCCTTGACGCGGATGCCGATCTCGGTCAGACGGTCGCGTATGGCGTCCGACGTAGCCCAATCCTTGGCGGCCTTGGCCTTCTGGCGTATGTCGAGCAGCGTGTCGACAAGCTGCGGCACCATGTCGCTGCCCGAAGCCCCTGCGGCCTTCTCGTCGCGCAGACCCAATATGTCGAAGGCGTAGCGGTTGACCGTCGTGCGCAGATGGTCGAGGTCCTCCGCCGAGATGCTCTGCTGGCCCTCGGCTATCTGGTTTATCGTGCGCACCCAGTCGAAGAGGGCCGAGATAACCATCGGCGAGTTTAGGTCGTCATCCATGGCGGCGCGGCAACGCTCGTCAAGGTCGGCAACGTTTACGGTCGAGTGATCCGACGCCTTCAGTTTGCCCAGCGTCTCGATACCCTTCATCAGACGGTCGAGACCCTTCTCGGCAGCCTGCAGCGCTTCGTTCGAGAAGTCGAGCGTCGAGCGGTAGTGGGCCTGCAGCACGAAGAAACGTATGGTCATGGGCGAGTAGGGCTGCTCAAGCAGGCGGTGTGTGCCCGTGAAGAGCTCTTCAAGTGTTATGAAGTTGCCCAGCGACTTGCCCATCTTCTGGCCGTTTATGGTGATCATGTTGTTGTGTACCCAGTAGCGGGCCGAGTCGTGGCCGAGGGCTGCCGTCGACTGCGCGATCTCGCACTCGTGGTGGGGGAACATGAGGTCCATGCCGCCGCCGTGTATGTCGAACGTCTCGCCCAGATATTTGGTGCTCATGGCCGAGCACTCCATGTGCCAGCCCGGGAAGCCGTCACCCCACGGCGAGGGCCACCGCATGATATGCTCGGGCGAGGCCTTCTTCCAGAGGGCGAAGTCCACCGAGCGGTGCTTGTCCTGCTGGCCGTCCAGAGAGCGCGTGTTCTCGATTATGTCGTCGAGGTTGCGGCCCGAGAGACGCCCGTAGTGGTATTCGCGGTTGTATTTCTCGACGTCGAAGTATACCGATCCGTTCGAGACGTAGGCGTAGCCTGCGTCGAGGATACGCTTGACGAACTCGATCTGCTCGATTATGTGTCCCGAGGCGCATGGCTCGATCGAGGGCGAGAGCACGTTCATCGCCTCCATGGCGTGGTGGTAACGCTCCGTATAGTAGTGCGCCACCTCCATGGGCTCCAGCTGCTCGAGACGCGCCTTCTTGGCGATCTTGTCCTCGCCTTCGTCGGCGTCGTGCTCGAGGTGGCCGACATCGGTTATGTTGCGCACGTAGCGCACCTTGTAACCCAGAGCCTTCAGATAGCGGAACAGGAGGTCGAAGGTGACGGCGGGGCGTGCATGACCCAGATGCGGGTCGCCGTAAACGGTGGGGCCGCAGACGTACATGCCCACGTGCTCGGGATTGATCGGCTCGAAGAGCTCCTTGCGGCGCGTGAGCGTATTGTACAAATAGAGTTTGCTGTCCATATTTTCTAAACTTTGCCGCCGCGGCGTGTCGTACGTGTGCCGTGCGACACGGCCGTAACGGGTATTTTCTGCAAAAATAACGATTTTTCGCATAAGAATACGTTTCGCGTGCGGCTATTTTGCCGCTGCGGCGCGAAAGTCAACATAAATTCGTACCTTTACGTCCCATGACAATCTTTTCCCGTATGATGAACCTCTCTGCCCTGATGCGCGTGCTGACGCTTGCCGCAGTTGCTGCTGCGCAGACGGTCGCTGCCGCGCCCGCACCCTTCGACCTTCGAACTGATACCTGTGCCGATAATTCGACCCGCCAAGAGACGGCGGAGGAGTCCGGCCGTGCGGTGCGCATGCGCCGCATACGTGTGACGGACTACGGAGCCGTGCCCGACAGCGGCGCGGCGGCGAACGGGGCATTCGCCCGCGCTCTGGAGGCGTGCGGCGGACACGACGCCGTCATCATATTCCCGCGCGGACGGTATGATTTCCATCCCGACCCCGACAGCGAGCAGACCATAGCCATGGCCCTGCGCGGTGCGCGCAATATCGTGGTCGACGGCGGCGGCTCGGAGTTCGTCTTCCACGGCCGCATGAAGGTCTTTCACGTGGAGGATTGCGAGAATGTGACGCTGCGCAACTTCTCCACCGACTGGGACCGCCCATATATCAGTCAGGGGGAGTTTGTGGCCGTGACGCCGCAATATGTAGACCTCAGGATCGACCGCAGCCAGTATCCCTACGTCATCGAGCAGGGGCACATACGTTTCACGGGCGAGGGTTGGAGCGCGGGCGTTGTCGACAGCTACATGAACATCTACGACAAGGCTACGGGCACCATTGCCTACCGCACGCGAGACAGCCATACGGGCAACATCTTCAACGGCGAGGCGGAGCAGGTCGCGCCCGACGTGGTGCGTTTCCACGGCTCGATTCTGGAGCGCGAGGTGCCCGTGCGCCCGGGGCAGATCATAACCCTCTACCACGGGACATATATCCTTACGGGAATCGAACTCTGTTACAGCCGTGACATCACGCTTGAGGATATCACGTTGTACCATACACTGAGCAACGGCGTCTACGGCTACCGATGCGAGAACATCACGCTGCACTGCGTTAGCACCACGCCCCGCACCGAGAAGGGGCGTGTCTTCAGCACCGTTGCCGACGCCTCGCACTTCACCTGCTGCCGCGGCCGCATCCTTATCGACGGCTGCGCCCATGCGGGTCAGGGCGACGACTTCATGAACGTGCGCGGCACGTATTCGCGCATAGAGTCGTTCAAGGACAGACGTACGGCCCTTATCGACGGGCGCGGCTGGACGATTGGCGCCACGGATACGCTTTGGGTGGTGGACCGCGAGACGATGCGCCGCGGCGCGGAGCTTGTCGTGCGGCGCATAAACAAACGCAACGGCGTTTACGAGGTCGAGTTTTCGGATACCGTTCCTGCTGAGGTCACGGAGGGCATGTTCCTCGAGAACAAGACGTGGACGCCCGAACTCGTGGTGCGCAACTGCCGCTTCGAGAAGAAGAACCGTGCCCGCGGAATGTTGGTGACAACGCCGCGTCGGGTCGTCATCGAGAACAATTATTTCAATACGGCAGGTGCTGCGATACTTATCGAGGGGGATCTCGACCATTGGTTCGAGTCTGGCTCGCATACCGACCTTACTATCCGCAACAACCGTTTCGTCAACTGCTGCACGTCGGGTTGCGAGACGGGTGACCGCTGGGAGTGGGGCGAGGCGCCGATAACCATATCTCCCTCATTCCGTCCCGACTCTCCCGACAGCCCCTCGTATCACCGTAATATCACCATCTGTGACAATACGTTCGAGTGCTTCGATGCGCCCGTACTCTTCGCTCGCTCGGTCGAGAACCTCCGTTTCGAGCGGAACCGCCTCAAGCCTACCTTCGACTATGAACCCTTCCTGTGGCAGCGGTCGACGCTGCGGCTGGACGGCTGCCGCCGCGTGACGGTGCGCGGCAACCGCGTGGCGAAGGATTTTCCCGCCCGCACCATCGAACTGCACCACATGCGCCGCAGCGACCTCGCGGTATCGGATAACCGTGTGCCTTTCACGGTAGAGATGTGCGAGGAGTGACAGCCCGTACAGCGGGACAACATTTTATTATTGTTTCACGTCGCATTAGCGGGCGAGAGTCTGTTCGATATCGTCAACCTGAATGTCGCATACGAATATCTTGCCCGTCGCGTGGTCGATGAGTACCCGCAGGCTGCTGCCAAAGGTGATGCCATCCGCTGCGGCTTCGTCTGCGGGGGTGAAGTCGGAATCCAGTTCGGGTTCGAAGTCGAAGATCGGGCGGGCGAGATATATCGCCCCGTCATCGCCTCCGGAGGCCTCGCGCCACGCCTCCAACGACCGCAGAGGTTCGCCGTCGCGCTGCTGCCACAGCCACCCGGCAGGGCCGCTGTACAGGTTCCGTTCGAAGCGGTTGCCGCCGCCCGTGGCGGTGTACTTGTGTACGAAGAGGTCGTCGGCAGTGAAGGTGCAGACGAGGTTGTTGGCTATGGTGTTGTTGCGGCAGTTCTCCGTCAGGCGCAGCTCCCCCTCCGTCTCGCCGAAGGCTCCGCGCAGGAGGTTGTTGCCGACGAGCGTGTTGTTGTGGATGGCGCAGCGCTCGGTGCCCCCGCCCGTATAGTCGAGATAGCCTCCCATATAGATACCCGTGCGGCGACATGATGTGACGATATTGTTGCGCACCGTGCAGCGCAGGGTGGGGTAGGCGTCCGTCTCGCTCACGATGCCGATGCCACGGTCGCAGCGGTGGATGCGGTTACGCTCGATGGTGATGTCGCGCGCGCCGTCGGCGTAGATCGCTATGGCGCCGCAGTTTCCTTTCAGTTGTCCCAGCTCATTGTCAATATCATATATGACGTTTCGGCAGATGACGCCGTTGCGGGCGTAGTTCAGGTCGGGGTTGCGGTTGGCGGCATATCCTCCCGCCGCGTCGATGGCGATGTTCGAGCAGCGGAATATCTCGTTGCCCTCGATGCGGAAACCGTCGACGTAGCCGTTTATGGTGACGGCCTCCGAGGTGCCCGTGACACAGTCGTGTATGCGGTTGCCCTCGACCGTGATGCGTTGCATGGCCTGCTCCGTATTCCCTATCAGAAGTATGGCATGGGCGCTCGGGTAGGTCTCGCGCGGAGCCGTGTTGCGTATCGAGTGTATATGGTTGCCGCGCAGGGTGATGTCCGTAGATCCGGCCTCGACGACGATGCCGTTGGCCTCGCGTCCCGCCTCCGCAGTCCCGAGAGCCGTGATCTCAAGTCCTTCGACCGTGATGTGGCTGCGGCCGCGGATAAGGAGCATGTCGGTGCGACCCTCGACGGCGATGCCTTCGCCGCTTATGACAGGCCTTTCGTCACCGTATGCCTTGAGCACAATGCGGGCGTCGGCGCGGCCCGACGCGGGGAATACCACCTGCTCGCGATAGGTGCCGCCGCGCACGAAGACCGTATCACCCGCATGCGCCTCGGCAAGGGCGCGGGCAATGGTGCGGAAGGGGCGGCGCAGAGTCCCTGTGGAGGTATCGTCGCCGTCGGTGGCGACATAATATCCGGTATGGCGGTTTACGCTCGCGCGAAGGGTTACGCTGCCGGGTATGATTATGGCGGCGAGAAGCAGTGCGGTCAGTAGTCTCATGAGGCGTGTTGTTGTGTCGGGATTGATATCCTTGCCGCGGATCCACGTACGCAAGGTGCGGCACGGCAGGACAATGATACAAATATATGGATTTATTTGTAAAATGGCCCGATGTCGGAAATAATGGCGGAAATTTGGCGTTAATTTATTACCCTTGTCCGACATATGCAGACACGGCACGGAACATCTGCCGCGTCGGAGGCGGCTTCGCGCAAGGCTGCGTGTTTTGAATATTACCGTAACGAAAATATGAATTTCAAACGTTTCACGGTAGAGATGTGCGAGGAGTGACAGCCCGTACAGCGGGACAACATTTTATTATTGTTTCACGTCGCAGTAGCGGGCGACCGTCTGTTTGATCTCGTCAGCCGATGGGTCGCGTGCGAGGATTTCGCCCGTGGCGGGGTCTATGAGCACCAGCAGACCGCCGCTGTCGCCTGCATTGTAGGTCTGCCAGAGCGATATGCGGTCGTCGAGTTCCACCAGTACGGGCCACTCGTATCCGTCCTTGGCGACAGCGGCATCAAGGTTGTCGGTGTTGTCGAACTCGCGAGCGACGCTTACGACGGTGAAACCACGGTCGCGGTAACGTTCATAGATAGGTTTGTTGCGGATGGCTGCGCGGCGGCAAGAACCGCACCACGAGGCCCACAGGTCGAGCAACACGATACGGCTGCCCTCGATCATCTCCGAGAAGCGGTGCATTGTACCCTCGCGGTCGGGAGCCTCGAAATCTGCGTAGCGGCCTCCGACCTCGGTGCTCAGGGCGCGGATATACTCTGCGAGGCGCTGCCCGAGCGGTCGGTCGGCGAAACGTTCGGCATAGATGCCGGCCACGCGCATTATGTCGTCGCGGTTCTCCCTTCTGTCGATGGTCTGTATGAGCGATATGACCCATGGTAGATAACCCTGCCGAACATCGCTCTCGGCGTGTTGCAACGTGGCTTCTGCGGCCTCTCGGGTCTTTGCCTTGAATTCGCTCATCAGGGTGTGGAATTCGGGCGAGTAACGCTCCTCGTCGGTAAGGCTGTTGAGCGCCTTGATGAGCGAATCCCTCCTGTCGGGGTCTGTCTCGGCTTCGAGCCGTGCTGTTGTCTCGCGGGCGCGGGCGCTCAGGTACCCCAAGTCGGGCATATCGTAGAAGGCGTCGAGCCGGGGTCGGTAGGTGTCGCTCACCTCCCGTGACGGTTTGGCGAGTTCATATTTCTCGGCATTCATTCGCCCGCCGATGATGGCGGTGGGCGCCTCCGCTCCCCACTCTATGCGTACCTTGCCCTTCTCGGCGAAGAACTCGCAGTCATACCACGCCGAGACGGCATATTCGTTCCACGGGATGAGGACGTAGAGGTCGTCGTCGGCGGGGATATTGAACCCGAAACGGCCGTCGGTGACGGGTATGGCACGCGATTTCGAAACCAAGTCCCGTGCGTTGCCGTCATAGTCAGTCCAGCGGCACAACATCAGCATGGTGGTTGCGGGACGGTCGTGCAGCACGCCCTCGACGCGGCATACGGGCCCTTTGCGGAGCGAGTCGGGCGGCGTGAGGAATATCCCCTCCACGTTGAACGAGGCGCTCACGTCGGCCGTAAGGTCCACCTGCCGGTCGGCGGGATCGAGCGGCTCGAAACGCATGGTGAAACGCTTTATTCCCGTGGAGTCGTGCGTATAGCGGTGGCGGACGATCAGGTCGTCCGAGCCGAGATAGCGGTAGTGGCGGCCGCTCCGGCGGCCCGTGAGGTAGAGTTCTCCGCTCTGCCTGTCTCCCTCGATCATGAACCATTTGTCGGCATAGCCTATGACGGCGACATCAACGACGGTGGCCGTGTCGAGGGTCTCGATACACAGTACGCGGAGCATCTCCGCCCGCTCGCAATACGGATTCTCGATCATGCGGCTGCGGCCGCACGATATGGCCGCGAAGAGGATCAGCGCGGCGGCAAGGCTGCGGAGAAGGGTGGCGGAGCGTCCTCCGAGGATGCTTGTCGGCAGATTGGAATTAGTATTCATGGGCTTGTCTGTGTGCGGTTTGTCAAAATGTCCGTTTCCTGCGGGTCTGTAACGACGACGGCCCCGTCGCTGCCGGCAGGCTGTGCGTGCGCACTGTGGCCGTATGTTTGACGCGGCGCGGGCGAAAAGGTTACATCTGTCACAAATGTACGAATGTATTTGTAAAAATGGCCCGATGTCGGAAATAATGACGGAAATTTGGCGTTAATTTATTACCTTTGTCCGGAATATACCGACATGGCGCGTAACTTCGGCTGCGTCGGAGGCGGCCTCGCGCGAGGCTGTGGGTTTTGAATATTACCGTAACGAAAAATATGAATTTCAAACGTTGGAACAGAGTCGTGGGCTGGATGGTCTTCGCCGTGGCGGCCATGACCTATCTGCTTACGATGGAGCCCTCGTCGAGTCTGTGGGACTGCGCCGAGTTCATCGCCACATCATACAAACTCGAAGTCGGACACCCGCCCGGAGCGCCGCTCTTCATGCTCATGGCCCGCATAGCCACCATGTTCGCACCCTCGACGCACTACGTGCCCCACATGGTCAATGCCATGAACTGTCTGGCCAGCGCCTTCTGCATACTCTTCCTCTTCTGGTCGATCACGCACATCGCACGCCGCATATACGGCGCCGGCGGCCGCACCATTACTGACAACGACAAGATCGCCATCCTCGGCGCGGGCGCCGTGGGTGCCTTGGCATACACCTTCACCGACACCTTCTGGTTCTCGGCCGTCGAAGGTGAGGTCTACTCCCTCTCGTCGATGTTCACGGCGCTGGTGGTATGGCTCATGCTCAAGTGGGAGGAGCAGGCCGACGAGCCGCACTCGGCCCGCTGGATCGTGCTGATAGCCTATCTGATGGGTCTCTCGATCGGTGTGCACATACTGAACCTGCTGACCATACCGGCTCTGGTGTTCATCTACTACTTCCGCAAGTATGACCATGTGACGCTGCGCGGCGTTGTCATCGCCACGCTCGTGTCGCTCGCCATACTCGGTTTCATCAACGGCATAATCATCCCCTACACGGTATATGTCGGGGCGATGGTCGACGTGCTGTTTGTCAATGTGTTCCATCTGCCCGTCAATTCGGGCATCGTGGTCTTCGCGCTGGCGCTCTTCGCCGCGCTCTTCTACGGCATCTACCGCACGCACCGCGCGGGCCGCAAGCTGTGGAATCTGCTTCTGCTCTCGACGACGATGATCCTCATAGGCTTCTCGTCGTATGCGACGGTTACGATCCGTGCCGTTGCCAACCCGCCGATGAACAGCAACAACCCCAACAACCCGCATGCGCTGCTGTCGGTGCTGAACCGCGACCAGTATGGCAACCGCCCGCTGCTCTACGGCCCCTACTATTCGTCACCCATTGACGACTATGTGGAGAGTACGACCTATTACTACGACCGCGAGAGCGGCCGCTACCAGCGTGCCACCGAGCTTACGGGATACACCTACCCGTCGCAGTTCAAACACATATTCCCCCGCGTGTGGAACTCTTTGAAGGGCGAGGCCGAATACAAGCCGTGGGCGGCGTACCGCACCAAGACCGATGTGGTGCGTGACGAGAACGGCGAACCGATGCGTGACGAGCAGGGACGCGTGATGACGGGCGAGGTTGTGGACTTCGGGCATACGGTCTACGATCCGATGACGGGCGAGAGTTTCGTCGAGCCTACGTTCGGCGAGAACCTCTACTATTTCTTCACCTACCAGCTCAACTACATGTACTGGCGTTACTTCCTGTGGAATTTCGTGGGACGTCAGGACGACATACAGGCCGGTAAGGAGACTATTGCCCACGGCAACTGGCTCTCGGGTATAGATGTTGTAGACAAGATCTATCTCGGGCCGCAGACGATGCTGCCGCGCGAAATGGCCGACAACCCCGCGCGCAACACATACTTCTTCCTGCCGTTCCTGCTGGGCATACTCGGACTGATATATCAGCTCAACCGCGACCAGCGCAACTTCACGGTGGTGATGTGGCTCTTCGTGATGATGGGCGTGGCGCTGGTGGTATACTTCAACACCTGCCCCTCGGAGCCGCGCGAGCGTGACTACGTATATGCCGGTTCGTTCTACGCCTTCTCGATGTGGATCGGACTCGGGGTGTTGGCGCTGCGTGACTTCATCGCCTACATCATGCGTCGCGACTCGCGTGCGGCGGCCATCGTCGCCACTGTCATATGTCTCGGCGTGCCGACGCTGCTGGCGGCGCAGAACTGGGACGATCATGACCGTTCGGGCCGTACATTCGCCCGCGACATCGGCTGGAACTATCTGCAAACGGTGCCCGAGAATGCCATCGTCATAAACTACGGTGACAACGATACCTTCCCCCTGTGGTTCAATCAGGAGGTGGACGGTGTGCGCACCGATGTCCGTGTGATGAACTCGAGCTATCTGGGCGGCGACTGGTATATCGACGAGATGCGCGTGCGCTCGAACGAGTCGGCTCCCGTGCCCTTCTCGCTGCCGAGCAGCAAGTATACCCGTGTGAACGATGTCCTGCCCGTACGGGACAAGGTCGACCGTGTGGTCGATATAAAGGAGCTGATGGATTTCATCGCCAGCGAGGATGCGGGAACGAAGCTGCAGCTCGTGGACGGCTCGCTCATAGATTACGTGCCGGCACGGCGAATAGCCATCCCCGTCAACAAGGACAACGCCATAGCCTCGGGTATAGTCAAGGAGGAGGACCGCGACCTGATGGTAGACACGGTGTACTTGACCATCTCGGACCGCAAACGCTCGATCGACAAGAGCGAGATGATGCTGCTCGACCTGCTCGCGTCGTTCGACTGGAGTCGTCCGATATGTTTTACGCAGGTCTACATATTGCAGGATTTCGGCCTGCTCGACTATCTGCAGTTCGACGGCTATTCGTACCGTCTGGTTCCCATACTTACGCCTTACCGTTCGGCTTGGGATATCGGCCGCATCGACACCGACGTGGCATATCCGCTGCTGAAGGATACGCTGCGCTACGGTAATCTGGCGGATCCCGGCGTCAATGCCGATTACTTCGTGCAGTATAATCTGAGCGCGTCGCGTGCGCGTGAGGCCTTTGCCCGCGTTGCCCGCAAGCTGTTGCAGGAGAACCAACCCGACAAGGCGCGCGAGATGCTTGACCGCGGTCTGGAGGTGCTGCCTTCGCCCAAGATCCGTTATACGGATGCCAATACATATCCCTTCATCGAGTGCTACTATCTGCTGGAGGATTACGACAAGGGTGATGCCCTGCTGAAGGATTACGCTGAGACGCTCAAGGAGTATATCGAATACTACCTGCAGTTTGACGGTGCGCAGGCGGCTCTGGTGTCGGATATCATAACCGAGAAGCTGGACAGCCTCTATGAGTTGTACTATCTGGCGGCATACGCCCGTCGTGACGATCTGGTGAAGTATTTCAACGAGTATTTCCGCACGTTCGGATATACGGACGAGGAGCTTATCCAGCCCGGAACCGATGCCGGTGATCTGATGGATGCGCCGGTGGTGAATATGCAGTAGGCTTGGAGGCAGACATGCGGATTTAGGGCTGCCGATAAATGTACGGTCCCGGGAATTTCCTTTATGGAGATTCCCGGGATCGTTTTTCGGTAGATGTAGGGTTACTCCTTGTCGTAAATCGTTTGTGAGGTTTCGGGGGTATTGTTCTTATCGTCCGACTGATCCCCGACCTTTATGACGGCATTGCGGGCGGCATTGCGGCGCAGGCGCTCCAGACCGCTGCGCTTGAGCGGTGTCGTGCCGAACCGTTCGTTGAATGTCGCCTCGTCCATGGCGGCCCATTGCGCGGAGTCGATCGACGCGGGGTCGAATAGCGGGTCGAATGCCGCATTGCGGTGTATGGGGGCGTGGCGGTTATAGGGACAGCAGCTCTGGCACTCGTCACAGCCGAAGATCCAGCCGTGCAGGTCGATCGTGCTGTCGGGCTCGGCCTCTATGGTGTGGCACGAAACGCATCGCGCGGCATCTATGGTCATGGGAGCGACTATGGCGCCCGTGGGGCAGGCGTCGAGACAGCGGCGGCAGGCGCCGCAGCCGTTGTGGGTATATGGCGTATCGTAGCTGTCGGCCTCGTCGCAGAGGACCATCTCGCCCAGCAGCACGAACGACCCGAAACGTGGAGTTATGAGCAGCGACTGGCGTCCGATCCACCCGAGGCCCGCCTCCACGGCATACTGTTTCTCGAGCAACGGGGCCGAGTCGACAAATATACGCCCCGCAAGCGCAGGGTTCTCCTGCTGCAGGGTACGCAATATGTGTTGCAGCATCTTGCGGATGGTTTTGTGGTAGTCGCGGTTGCAGGCGTAGGAGGCGATGCGAGTACGGCATGCGGTGTCGTAGCCCTCGCTCACGTGCGAGCGGTAGCTTACGGCGCAGACGACAACCGTACGCGCCCCCTCTACCAGACGCCGCGTGTCGAAGCGCACGTCGAGGTGGTTGCGCATGTACGAAAGCGAGGCGTCGAATCCCCTCTCCAGCCATCGGCGGAAGACCTCTTCGTTGCGGCCGAGGTGCTGTGCACGGGTTATGCCGCAGAGATCGAAGCCCGCTTCGAGGGCGAGTTCTTTTATGCGTATTGACTCCAACATAGGCTATTTCGTCTCAAATATACCTAATTCTCATATTTTTTTTATACCTTAGGTGCGAATTTCACAAAGACAATTGCTTAATGAGGGCTTCAAATACACTCTATGAACTTCTTGAAAACAGCATAAAAGAGTATAAGGACAACATCGCCTTCTCGATGTTCGGGGGCGAGAATGTGACCTATGCCGAGGTCGGACTGCGAGTGGCCATAGTACAGCAGATGCTGCTCGATGCCGGTCTCAGCGCCGGCGACAAGGTGGCGATACTGAGCAGCAACATGCCCAACTGGGGTGTCTGCTATTTCGCCGTCACGACAGCAGGCATGATCGCGGTGCCGATCCTTCCCGACTTCACCGAGGCGGAGCTCGACATGCTCATACGCCATTCGGAGGCCAAGGCGTTGTTCGTATCGGACAAACTGTTTACCAAGCTGTCGAAGGAGACGGTGGCGATGCTCGACATCGTCATACGCACGAAGAATCTCGGTATCATATCGCAGCGCACGACGGGCAAGGGAACGCCTGCTGTGCCGCGTCCCGATGATCTGGCCGTCATAATATATACGTCGGGTACGATGTCGCGGCCCAAGGGCGTGATGCTCACTCATTACAATCTGGCCTCGAACGTCAATATGATGTACGGCCTGTTCCCCATCGACGAGAATGACTCGATGCTCTCGGTGCTGCCCCTGTCGCACACATACGAGTGTACGGTCGGCATGCTCTATCCCTTTGCCGTCGGAGGAAGGGTCACATATCTCGAGAAGCCGCCTACGGCTTCGATTCTGCTGCCGGCGCTGCAGTCGGTGCGGCCGACGTGTCTGCTGATCGTGCCGCTCATAATCGAGAAGATATACCGCAGTCAGATATATGCCAAGTTTACCTCCAACGCCTTCCTTCGCAAGGTCTACGGCAACGATTTCCTGCGTCGGCAGATCCACCGTATAGTGGGCCGCCGTCTGATGAAGGTCTTCGGCGGACGCCTGCGTTTCCTCGGCATCGGGGGCGCGAAGCTCAATCCTCAGGTCGAGCAGTTCCTCATCGAGGCACGTATGCCATACGCCATAGGGTACGGCCTTACGGAGACGGCCCCGATGGTTGCGGGTGCCGTACCGGCCATGCCGCGCAAGGTGGGGTCGACGGGACTGCCCATGGTTGGGTTGCAGGTGCGTCTGGACGATATCAACCCCGAGACGCATCAGGGCGAGATCGTGATCAACTCGCCGTCGATGATGCGCGGGTATTACAAGAACGAAGAGGCTACGGCCGATGCCTTTACCGAGGACGGATGGTTCCGTACGGGTGATCTGGGTTATATCGACGAGGATGGCTTCATCTTCATCAAGGGCCGTCTGAAGAACATGATTGTGGGCCCGAGCGGCGAGAATATATATCCCGAGGAGATCGAGTCGGTGTTGAACACCAACGCCTATGTCTCGGAGTCGCTCGTGACGCAGCAGGATGGCCATCTTGTGGCGTTGATACATTTCGACAAGGAGGCCATCGAGAAACTCAAGGACGAGTTGATGGAGAAGTGGGAGATCACGCGTGAGGACTGGCACCGAAAGGTGGGCGAGTGGAATGCCAAAAAGGAGGAGATCAAGCAGGAGATCATGCGTTACGTCAACTCGAAGGTGAATAAGTTCTCGCGTATCACGGAGGTGGTCGAGGAGGACGGCGGCTTCGAGAAGACCCCGACACACAAGATACGCCGCTTCAAATATAACGGCAGCAATAACGCCAAGACAGGCGAGGCATCGCATTTAGCTGCACCAGAGACGCCTCCGGCCGAGGAGAAGGGTTCGGAGAGTGCCGATTCGTCTTCGGAGGCGGAGACGCGGAGCGACGCCTGATGGAACTTGTGATTCACTGATATAAACAAATGTAGAGATCCGTGCGGATCTCTACATTTGTTGTTTTAGCGTTGGGCTATTGGGCGGATTGGGCCGTCGAATCGGCCTGTTGCACGATTGCGGGTGCCTGTTGCAGAGTATCTGCCGCGGATGTCTGCGTATCGGCTGCCGTCGTCGGGCGCGGATCGAACGTCGCCCCGATCTTTATGCCCGGGTATTTGTCCGCCACGGCCTTTATGATGACCAGCGAGGGGTTATCCTTGAGCTCGGGCGCCATCTTCAACAGTGTCGATATCGATGTGTTGGCATCGAATAGTACGGTCAGTACGCCATCCCTTGCCGTGGCCGTGGCGGGGAATGCCGCCGTCGCCCCTTTATGGGTTATGGTGAAGGATACGTATCCCGTCGCGGGGTCGTACATGTAGGGTACAGCGCCTTTGTGTTGTCCGCTCTGCATGACGGCCGTATTGTTGTTGAGGAAGGTGACGGCATCGCTGCCGGTGGTGAGGCCTAATGCCTTCGATATGTCGGGCAGCTGTGTGCGGAGTGTGGCTATGGCGACCGTAGCCATCGAACTGCTCCCCGAATAGACTATCTGCGGCGAGGAGTATACCCACGTCGAGGCCGTGAGCTGCTCGAGCGTGAGCGGCTCGCCTGCGGCATGGGCGTCGGCCTTTGCCGCCTTGGTGTTGGCAAAGAGGTTGAGCAGACTCTGCAACCCCTGTGCATGCAGCCCTTCAGCGGCGGAGGTCGCCGCGAGGGTCAGTATCAGAAGTGTCAATATCCTTTTCATACGTTTGGTGTGTCTATTTCTGCGGCGCGAACTCGAATCCTATCATCATGCCGTCGTAGCTCTTCAGCAGCGAGGTTGCGGCCTGCAGCGATGAGGTTATGCTGCCCAGAAACTCTATTACGTCCAGCAGCTTGTCCGCCGCGAAGAGTATCTGCAGGTTCGAGCCGTTCATATATACCGAGGCGTTAATGCCCTTGTTGAGTCCCAGTTTCTCGGCTGCGGGGCGCTCGGCCGTACCGAATGTTATGTTCAGCGTATGGTTCGCCCCGTCCATCGTATAGCGGCCGTTTATGGTCTTGGTTCCGACGGTCGATGTAAAGGTGCCGTCGCTGTTGAATACGAAGGTGCAGGCCCCCTCGCGTATGCCCACCATCTCGTAATATTTCGATATCTTGTCTTCGACGGTCGAGACGGCGGCTGCGGCCGCAATCTCCGAGAGGGCGTTGTCGGACGACAGACGCAGTCCGGGTTTGGCGTAGCT
Organism: uncultured Alistipes sp.; assembly: GCA_900546065.1. Lineage (GTDB taxonomy): Bacteria > Bacteroidota > Bacteroidia > Bacteroidales > Rikenellaceae > Alistipes > Alistipes merdipullorum. Next base: position 51,748 of record URBK01000002.1, on the reverse strand, counting down.
CCATGAGCCGATTATGCGCTGCGAGGTGAAGGCTCCGTCGGTGGCCTTGTCCACGGCGGCCGATGCCGCTCCCTTCAAGATATCGAAGAGATTGTTCTGTGCCTGAGCAGCTGTCGCGGCCGACAGCATGAGCAGAAATATTATAACGGTCCGTTTCATATAAACGCGATTTATGTTCTATATATTTTATCCCTTCCCTATTAAGCCGTCCCGCCGAGAGAATAATATTTATCTATATCTATTTTATGCCCGGCGGCAAGGGGTATGGCCTTTGCCGTGCGGAGACCTTTTCCGGGAATGCTTTTCGTGGCGTGTTATTCCAGCGAGTCGCATTCGCGCAGCCACTCTGCGGCCGAGGCATCCGACGGCATGCGCCAGTCGCCGCGGGGCGAGAGCGAGACGCTTCCTACCTTTGGTCCGTCGGGCAGGGCCGAACGCTTGAACTGCTGGGCAAAGAAGCGGCGGAAGAATATCCTGAGCCACTTGATCACGGTAGCACGGTCGTAGCGTCCGTCGAAGGCGTGCATGGCCAGAAAGAGTATCTTCGAGGGCGGGAAACCCTGTCGCACGAAGTTGTAGAGGAAGAAGTCGTGGAGCTCGTACGGCCCGACTATATCCTCGGTCTTCTGGGCTATGTTTCCGCTCTCGTCTGCGGGCAGCAGCTCGGGACTTACGGGCGTTGCGGCCACATCCTCCAGCGCAAGGCGCAGGGCGTCGTTCGTCTCCACCGACGCGGCCCATTCGACCATGTGTCGCACCAGAGTCTTTGGTACGGAGCAGTTGACACCGTACATCGACATGTGGTCGCCGTTGTATGTGGCCCAGCCGAGCGCCAGCTCGCTCAGGTCGCCCGTGCCGATGACGATGCCGCCCTGCATGTTGGCCACATCCATCAGTATCTGCGTGCGTTCGCGGGCCTGAGAGTTCTCGTATGTAACCGAACGGTCCTCGTCGGGCAATCCTATGTCGGCGAAGTGCTGGCGGCATGCCGCCGCTATTGATATCTCGCGCAGCGTGGCCCCCGATTCGCTGACCAAGGTGACGGCGTTGCGGTATGTGCGTCCCGTGGTTCCGAAGCCCGGCATCGTTACGCCGATTATACCTTTGCGGTCGAGGCCGAGACGGTCGAATGCGCGCAGCGTCACAAGCAGCGCCAGCGTCGAATCGAGACCTCCAGATATGCCCACGACGGCGCAACGGCAGCCCGTATGGGCGAGGCGTTTGGCCAGACCGAGACTCTGTATGGCGAAGATCTCCTCGCAGCGGCTGCGGCGGTCGCCGCTGTCGTGCGGCACGAAGGGCGCAGGGTCGACCGTGCGGTCGAATGCCGACTCTGCTGCCGCGGGAAGCGTAATCGCAATCCGGCGGGGCGGGAGCGTTGTGCCGTAGTCGGCGAATGTGTTGCGCCGCATACGCTCGCTGCGCAGAAACTCTATGTCGACATCTGCCGCGACGATCTGCTCCCCGGTCGAGAAGCGGTCGCCCTCGACTATCATCGTGCCGTTCTCGGCGATGAGGCCGTTGCCGGCGAAGACCAGATCGGTGGACGACTCGCCGAAGCCCGACGAGACATATACGTATGCCGACGATGTGCGTGCCGACTGCTGGCGCACGAGCGAGGTGAGGTAGGCGTGTTTGCCTATGGTCTCGGGCGAGGCCGAGAGGTTGAATATCACCTCGGCGCCCGCGGCGGCCTTGTGCGACGACGGGGGTACGGGCACCCACAGGTCCTCGCATATCTCCACGCCGCACCTTACGCCGTCGATGACCATCTGCAGGTCGGTGCCGAAGGGTACTTCACACTCTCCGATAGTGATTGCGGCATCCTTGATTCCGGCGCCCGAGGCGAACCATCGTGCCTCGTAGAACTCGGCATAGTTGGGTATGTAGCTTTTGGGTATGGCACCGAGATATTTGCCGCCTGCCATTACAACGGCGCAGTTGTATATGGCGTTTCCGTAGCGCAGCGGTGCGCCGACGATGGCCGCGACGGGAATGTCACGCGAGGCCGCGGCGATGCGGTCGAGCGCCTCGGCGGCGGCATCGAGCAGCTTCGGCTGCAGGAACAGGTCGCCGCATGTGTATGCCGTGATGCACAACTCCGGAAAGACCATGACACGCACGCCGCGCGCAGCCGCACGCCGCATCAACCCTGTAATGTGGTCGGCATTGAAGCCGCAGTCTGCGACCCTGACGGCGGGCACGGCCGCCGCAACCTTGAAATATCCGTATCGATTCATATCGTGCGGTGTCAATCCTTGACGTATGCCTTCTCTATGCGCAGCACGTATGCCTTGTGGAAGTCGGCCGACGGATACCATCGTTCGATGAGGCTGCGGTCGATGAAGTTCTCGGGCTTGATCATGTCGGCGTAGAGCTTGCGGCACTCCAGCACGAGACGCGCCTCGGCAATGGCGGGGGTATCGTTGTCGGTGAACTCCACCGCAAGGCCCGCATTGTGGAGTTTGTCCTCGTCGCGTCCCGAGTGCGAACCGCAATATTTGAGCGCTTCGCGGTACTGCTCGGGCAGGAACGAGAGGGTGAGCGTATCGCTCTGCTCGACAAGCCCGAAGGTATATCTCTGGGGGCGTATTACGGCGACGGCGACGGGAAATCCCCATATTACGCCTACGCCGCCCCATGATGCCGTCATGGCGTTGTGGCGCACGTGGTCGCCTGCCGTGATGAGCATCCAGTCGCTGCCGATGTCATGTATGAAGTTGTCGTTGATCTGTGCGGGATCGACTTCGTGAAATCCTTTCATATTTTTGGACTTATGTCGTTTACGATCTATTTATATGATATGTTGCGGCCGTCTGCGTACATTTATTCGGCCCACAATTGTGCCAGATTGATTATGACGTCCGTGGCGCGGCGCATCGTATCGAGCGAGCAGTATTCGAACTTGCCGTGGAAGTTCATGCCGCCGGTGAAGAGGTTGGGGCACGGAAGTCCCATGAACGAGAGGCGCGCGCCGTCGGTACCGCCGCGGATGGGGCGCACGATAGGCTCTACACCCGCCTGACGCATCGCCTCCATCGCCTTGTCGATCACCTGCGGGTGCGGCTCGACCATCTTGCGCATGTTGAAGTATTGGTCCTTGAGCGTGAGCTTAAGCACATCCTTGCCGTAGCGCTTCTGCAACAGGTCGACGCAGCTCCACATCCACACCTTCTTCTGCTCGAAACGCTCGCTGTCGTGGTCGCGAATGATGTAGCTTATGCGGGCATTCTCGACCGTGCCGTTGAGCGCGACGCAGTGGAAGAAGCCCTCGTAGCCGTCCGTATGCTCGGGACGCTGTACGGCGGGGATCAGCGCGTTGAGTTCGCACGCAACCTGTATGGCGTTTATCATCTTGTCCTTGGCGTAGCCCGGGTGTACGTTGCGGCCCTGAATATCTATCGTTGCCGAGGCGGCGTTGAAGTTCTCATACTCCAATTCACCTTCATATCCGCCGTCCATCGTGTAGGCGAAGTCGGCGCCGAAAGCCTTCACGTCGAAGTAATCGACACCGCGGCCGACCTCCTCGTCGGGGGTGAAGCCTATGCGTATCTTGCCGTGGCGTACCTCGGGATGTGTCATGAGATACTCGGCTGCGGTCATGATCTCGGCGCAGCCCGCCTTGTCATCGGCCCCGAGCAGCGTCGTGCCGTCGGTATGGATGATGGTATGACCCTTGAAGAGCGCCAGCTCGGGGAAATCCGCCACACGCATCGTCAGCGCGGCATTGAGCTTTATGTCGCCGCCGTCGTAATCCTCTATGATGTGCGGATGCACATCCTTGCCGCTCATGTCGGGCGAGGTGTCGACGTGTGAGATGAAACCTATGACGGGTGCCGTCTCCAGACCCGGCGTCGCGGGAATGGTGCCCATGGCGTATCCGTGTTCGTCGACCGTAACCTCCGTCATGCCGAGCGTACGCATCTCGTCGGCCAGAAAGTTGAGCAGCACGAGCTGCTTTTCGGTCGAGGGGAAGGTCTCGCTGTTCTCGTCCGACTGCGTGTCGAACGATACGTATTTCAGAAATCTGTCCTTGAGTTCCATAATCTTATTTTTTTGTAGGCGGCGCGGAGGCCGCCCGTTGTTGTATTGACTCTTAATTGTTCTCTTTGCGGGCCCGCATCGTATGCAGCACGAAGTATACCATTAGCACGATGTACATCCCAAGACCGAGCCACTCGGCACCCTTTGACTCGGCCCAGCCGGTCATTTTCCAGTCGCAGTCGAGGTATTTGAGTACGGCGCTCACCACGCCCATCAGTGCACCGCCTGCGATGAAGCCCGAGGCGATGAGCGTACCGCGGTCGAAGCGCGCCTTGTTGAGGGCCTCGTCCTTTGAGCGGTTGGCGACGAACCATGCGATAAGTCCGCCGACTACCAGCGGGGCGTTAAGGTACATCGGGATGAACATTCCGAGCGAGAAGGCCAGTGCGGGGATACCTATGGCCGTGAGCACCAGAGCCAGCACGGCACCCATGAAGTAGAGTATCCACGGTGTCGAGCCTCCGGTCATGAGGGGCTGTATGACGGCGGCCATGGCATTTGCCTGCGGTGCCACCAGAGCATCCTCGCCCACGAAGCCGAACGAGTCGTTCAGCACGATCATCACGCCGGCGACGGTTGCGGCCGAGACGGCCGTACCGAGGAACTTCCACGCCTCCTGCTTGCGGGGCGTGGTGCCGATCCAGTATCCGATCTTGAGGTCCGTTATGAAGCCTCCGGCCATCGAGAGGGCCGTACATACGACACCGCCGATGATCAGCGCGGCGGTCATGCCGGCCGTACCGCTTAGGCCGATGCTTGCCAGCACGAGCGAGCTGAGGATAAGCGTCATGAGCGTCATGCCCGAGACGGGGTTGGTGCCCACGATGGCGATGGCGTTGGCGGCCACGGTGGTGAATAGGAAGGCTATGACGAAGACGATAAGCAACGCCACGATGCTCTGCATGCCGTTTCCGAGCAGACCGAAGTGGAAGAATACGAAGGTTGCGATGAGCGCCGCGATCAGCACCGAGAGGATCAGACGCATTGACAGGTCGCGCTGCGTGCGTTCGGCAGCGGGGGCAGCCTGTCCCTTCTTCGAGGCGAGCTCACCCACGGCCAGCGCTACGGCCTGACGTATGATTCCGGCCTGACGCACTATACCGATAAGGCCGGCCATTGCTATGCCGCCGATACCGATCGGGCGTCCGTATGTCGTGAATATATCTTCGGGCGAGAGCGCGGCCGAGGCGGGGTCAACCGACCCGATAAGGGGTACGATGAGGAACCACACGAGGCACGAGCCTGCCGTGATGATGACCGCATACTTCAAACCGATAATATATCCGAGGCCGAGTACGGCGGCACCCGTATTGAGCGAGAATACCACCTTGAACTTGTCGGCACACATTGCGCCGAACTCGCATATACGTGTCGATACGACTTCGGTCCATGCGCCGAAGGTGCTGACGATAAAGTCGTAGACACCGCCCACGAGACCCGCCACGGCCAGCAGCTTGGCTTGGTCGCCGCCCTTCTCGCCCGAGACGAGCACTTCGGTTGTAGCCGTAGCCTCGGGGAAGGGATATTTGCCGTGCATCTCCTTGACGAAGTATTTGCGGAAGGGGATCAGAAGCACTATGCCCAGCACGCCGCCCAGCAGCGACGAGAGGAATATCTGATAGAAGTGCGCCTCCAGCCCGAGGATGTAGAGTGCCGGAAGGGTGAAGATGGCACCTGCAACGATAACGCCCGAGCTGGCGCCGATGGATTGTATGATGACGTTCTGTCCCAGCATGTTCTTCTTGCCGAGGGCGGTGCCGACGCCTACGGCGATGATGGCGATGGGTATGGCGGCCTCGAACACCTGTCCCACCTTGAGACCGAGGAATGCCGCCGCGGCCGAGAATATCACGGCCATGATTATGCCCATCGTGACCGAGTAGGGCGTTACCTCGGCCGGCGTTGTCGAGGCCGGCATCAGTGGCCGGTACTCTTCGCCCGGCTTGAGTTCGCGGTATGCGTTTTCGGGCAGAGATACGTCGTGTCTGTTTTCTTCCATATGGATTGCAAGTTTAGGGTTTCCTTACTTCGGGCGGTCAGCGAGGGAGTGTTGCCGCGTGGACGCACCTGCCTGCCGCTCAATCTACAAAGGTAACAAAAATATGGAAATATCCCGAACGGGTCGCGCAGACCTCTGCAAAAAAGCCCCGATCCACGGCGGATCGGGGCTTTCGGGGTAACGGCCTGCATTCGTCGCCCCTACTCTATTCGGAGGGACAGGTCGTGCGGCCGCAAGAGGAAACGTCAGATATATTTGTCCCCCTTGTCGAACTTAACGTCGTCGATATATTTCTTGATGCTCTGTTCGTCGCTGCGCGGGCATATCATCAGCACGTCGTCCGTATCGACCACGATATAATCCTTCAACCCCTTGATGACGGCGATTTTGCCTGCGGGAATCGAGATGATCGAGTTGCGCGTGTCGTAGGTATAGCAGCCGTCGTTGGATTTGGCATTGGCGTAGGCATCCTTGCGCGAGAGCTGGTAGACCGAACCCCACGTACCCACATCGCTCCAGCCGAAGTCGCCGCAGCGGACATATACGTTGTCGGCCTTCTCCATGATGCCGTAGTCGATCGATATGGCGCGGCACTCCGAGAAGACCTGTTCGATGGCGGCCTCCTCGCGGTCGGTGCCCAGATCCTCCATGATGGCCGAGAAGAGGGCGTGGTGTTCGGGCAGATGGCGGCAGAAAGCCTCGATTATGCTGCTCACCTTCCAGATGAAGATGCCGGCGTTCCAGAAGAACTCGCCGCACTGTACGAATGTCTGCGCCAGCTCCAGATTGGGCTTCTCGGTGAAGCACTTGACGCGGCTGATGACGTCGTTGTTCGACTTCTGGATATATCCGTATCCCGTATCGGGACGGCTGGGCTTGATTCCGACGGTCATCAGGGCGTCGTGGCGGTCGGCAAACTCGAGGCACTCGCGTATGATGGCATGGAAATCGGTCTCGTTGAGGATGAGGTGGTCGGCCGGCGTGACGATCATCTCCGCCTCGGGGTTGATCTTGCGCAGCGTGTAGGCCGCATAGGCTATGCAGGGTGCCGTGTTGCGCCCGATGGGCTCGCACAGCACCTGCTGCGGCTGCAACTCGGGTATATGCTCCAGTACGAGGTCGCGGTAGCGGCGGTTGGTGACGACAAGAAAATTCTCGGCCGGCACGATGGCGGCGAAACGCTCGAAGGTCGAGCGGATGAACGACTTCCCCGTGCCGAGAATGTCAAGGAACTGCTTGGGCTTGACCTGTCGGCTCATGGGCCAGAAGCGGGTCCCGATGCCTCCGGCCATGATTACGCAGTAGGTGTTGCTGCTCATGTCTTTATGGTTGTATACTTACGTGTTTTGTACTTAACGGTTCTTTTTCGGCGTGTGTGGCAGCGTGTGCCGGCAGAGGCAACTGTTCTTGGGGCAGCGGTTGCGCGCGGCGTGTGTCGGCATGCCAACATCCTTACAAAGATGGCAAATAAAAACCGAATATCCAAACATCGCGTGCGCCCTTGAAGCTAAAGTGTCAGTCATGGCGAGGCTGCGGAGAGTGTGGAAGACGCGGCGCTTCGGGGCGCGTGTCGGCGCCTTGCTTGGACATCATGTGCTAAACAGGCCGTGAGACTGTTTGCAATATCTTCGAAATCAAACGAATATCGGCCGGATGCATCAAAATAAAAAATAATTCGTACCTTTGCCGATTATCAAGGTGCTTAATTGAGATAGAAGGATGAAGGTAAAGTTCTTTACGGTGCCGAATCTGCTGACGCTGGGAAACCTGCTCTGCGGATCGTATGCGGCGGTGGTGCTTATCGCATACAACGACTTTCCTACGGCGATGCTGCTCATTGTGGCGGCCGCCCTGTTCGACTTCTGCGACGGTTTCGCCGCACGTCTTCTCCACAGCGCCTCTCCCATAGGGGTGCAGCTCGATTCGCTGGCCGACATGGTATCCTTCGGTCTGGTACCGTCGTTGGCGCTCTACTGCATGTATGACATGGCCCCGCAGGAGGCCGCCTCGTTCGTGGCACGCGCGGCGCGTTATCTGACCTTCCTCGTTGTGGCGTTCTCGGCTCTGCGTCTGGCAAAGTTCAATATCGACGACTCGCAGCATACGGAGTTCTGCGGTCTGCCGACGCCGGCTAACGCCCTGCTATGCCTCTCGCTCGGAGTGCTGGCATTCCGCGGTTCGCTGGAGGTGAGCCGTGGGGCTGTTGTGGTGCTGGCCGTAGTGACGGCGCTGCTGCTCATAAGCCCCATACGGATGTTCGCCCTGAAATTCAAACACTTCCGTTGGTACGGAAACCAGCTGCGATACCTGTTCATCGCCGTGAGCGCCGTGCTGTTGGTGTCGTTCGGTTTTGCCGCCGTACCGGCGATAATCACCCTCTATATAGTAGTATCCACACTGCGGTGGGCAATAAAAAGCCGCAAAAAAGAGTTTTAGCTGTGTCTGCCGTGCGGAATGGCCGTCGGGACATTCTGACACGGAGGGCGGATCATGATCGCACATGACGTAATGACGCGTAGCGCATACATATTTATCGTATCGGTTGCAATGGCGCTGTTGTCGCTGTTGCCGCGGCAGGCGTCGGCACAGCTCGACGCCGCGGCTCTGGCTCGTGCGCAGCGCAACGGCGAGAATGTCTCTTTAGGAGGTGTCAACCCCTACGATACGGGTACCGACGAGGAGCAGGAGAAGGGCGACTCGACACGTACGCGACGCATAAAGCGGCCGCTGGAGTCGTATCTGTTCAACGACTCGATCCGCGCGCTGCCCAATTTCTCGTGGACCGTAGACCGCGACCTGAACAGCGTCAACATCATGCCGCTCGACACGCTTATCGACAACTGGCGCATAGACTATCCCTATTACCTGAAGGGTGTGGGTGACATGACGCTCGGCGGACTGGGACAGTCGACCATGCCGTTCAACTACTTCGACCGCGCGCAGGGCCCCGACTTCAAGTTCGCACGCGCCTACGATGCCTATACCTACCGTATGGACAACGTGCCGTTCTACAACTCGAAGACACCCTATCTGAACCTGACATATCTTGAGTCGGGTCAGAAACGTTACCGTGAGGAGCACTTCGAGATCACTACGGCGCATAACGTCTCGCCCACGACGGGGTTCAACGTGAGCTACAAGGCACGCGGCACAAAGGGCCTGTACGAGTGGCAGAGGACGATAGACCATAATCTCTCGGTGGCATTCTCGCATACGGGCAAGCGCTACTCGATATATGCGGCCTTCATCAATAACCGCATACGCCAGCGCGAGAACGGCGGCGTCGTAGGTACGTGGGCCATCGTCGATACTGTATTCGAACACCCGTCGGGCGTACCGATGAAGCTGGCCGAGGCCGAAGCCGAGAACTCCTACCGCAACAACTCCTTCTTCGTGAAGCAGTCGTATGCCATACCGCTGCAGCCCGTGACCGACTACGACTTCTCGATAGCGGGCCTCTCGGCAGTATATATAGGTCATGTGTTCGAGTACAACACGTGGAGCAGACTCTATACCGACAAGTATGCCACCTATACCAACGACCGCGGCAGCCGCGACGAGAACGGCGAGTATGTCCCCACAACGGAGACATACTACAAGGATTGGTTCATCTCGCCGGCCGAGTCGCGCGACTCGATACGCGAAAGGGTTCTGTCGAACCGCTTTTTCGTGGAGGCGCAGCCGTGGGACCGCAACGGTGTGGTGGGAGTGCTGGACGGCGGTATCGGTATCGACATGTATGCCTATACGCAGTTCGCGCTCAAGGATTACGCCGCAGGCAAGTACGGTGTCGACCGCCGTACGGCGTGGTATGCCTATGGCGCCGTGAGCGGCAAGATACGTAAATTCGCCGACTGGGGAGCTGACCTGAAGTTCTACCCGTCGGGTTACAGGAGCGGAGACCTCGCCCTGAACGCCCATGTGGCGCTTACGGCAAAGTTCCGCGGTCATCCGGTTATCCTCTCGGGGCGGTTCTCGCAAACGAGACTCTCGCCCTCGTATTGGGAGGAGAACCTATTCTCGAACCACTATGTGTGGTCCAACTCTTTCGATAAAGAGAATGAAACCCGTTTCGAAGTATCGTTGGAGATTCCCGATTGGGCGCTCGAACTGAGCGCATGGCAGGGTGTGGTGTCGAACAAAATATATTACGGCGCTGACAGCCGCGTGGCACAATCGGGAGCGACGATAAGTCTGACGAGTTTGTACGCCCGCAAGGATTTCCGCCTCGGCGGATTCCATTTCGACCACAGGGTATTGTTGCAGTGGAGTACGAATCAGGAAGTTATCCCCGTTCCATTGTGCAGCGCCTACTTGTCGTATTATTACGATATGTGGGTGGTGCGCGATGTGTTGCGCCTGCAGATGGGTTTCGACGGACGTTACAACACCAAGTTTTACGCCCCGTCGTATAATCCCGCACTTGCGGCCTTCTACAACCAACGCGACGTGCGATTGGGAAATTATCCCTATATCGACGTGTTCGTGGCGGCCAAATGGAAGAGAATGCGCATATTCTTGAAGTACCAGCACGCGAATGCCGGTTTGTTCGGTAACAACCAGTATTTCACCGTTGCCGGTTACCCGCTCAATCCGGGTATGTTCAAGATGGGCATCTCGTGGGGATTCTATGATTAGCGTACTCTAAGGCACGCTATGAACTGCCCGCAAAACAATTTGATATGTCAAAAAAGGCAGTAGTTTTTTCGATCGTTCTTTTCGTTTTGATGACTTTTATCGCATCCGATGCCTGCCGGCAGGATATGGCGCTGAGCGCCGCGGCGGCAGAACGGGTGTCGTCCTCGGAGACGACCGACAAGGGGTATCTCATATCGGCTTATGACGATATGATGCGCCGCATCGGCGAGGAAGAGGGACAGGACTGGATCCTGATGAGCGCCATAGCGTACAGCGAATCGCGCTTCGAGTCGGATCTGGTCTCTAATCAGGGGGCGATAGGGCTCATGCAGGTGATGCCCATCGTCGGCAAGCAATTCAACGTCGCCAAGGAGCGCATAATGGATCCCGAGACGAACATACGTCTTGCGGGCAAGCTGCTCAACGAGATCGACGAGAGTCTGAATTTCTCGCCCGCAACCCCTGCGAACGATCGTTTAAGCATTATCCTTGCCTGCTATAACGGCGGTATCGGCCATGTGTCGGATGCGCGCCGTTTGGCACGGAGCAACGGCGAGGACCCCAACTCATGGGAGGTTGTGGCCCGCTATCTCGACATGAAGGCCGACCCGGCCGTATATGAGAGCGAGTTGGTCCGCTACGGCAAATTTACCGGAAGCCGTCAGACGAAGAGCTACGTCAGGGAGGTCATGCAGCGCTATGACACCTATCGTAAGATGGTAGCCGGCAGATCGTAATCCCCAAGGCAAGTGAAACTGACAAAAGGAGCCGACCCGTGACGGGTGACGGCCCTTTTTTTATGCCCGTATTATGGTGTTGCATGATATTGTGGATGTCGGTGCGGTATGCATGGCGATTGATAAATCGGGCAAATGTAAGGGCTGGAAATCGGGTAAAAGAAAAAAGAGACCCCGCAACCGGAAAATGAAACCCCTCAGCCGAAAAAAAGAGACCCCGCAACCATTAGGCTGCGGGGTCTCCATTATGTGTATTTACAAGTCTCCGTGACTACTTGTTCATGGCCTGCTGAACGGCCACGGCCACGGCTACGGTAGCACCTACCATGGGGTTGTTGCCCATGCCGAGGAAGCCCATCATCTCGACGTGTGCTGGAACCGATGACGAACCTGCGAACTGAGCATCCGAGTGCATACGGCCCATGGTGTCGGTCATACCGTACGAAGCGGGGCCTGCGGCCATGTTGTCGGGGTGGAGGGTACGGCCCGTGCCGCCGCCCGAAGCTACCGAGAAGTACTTCTTGCCGGCGAGCAGACGCTCCTTCTTGTAGGTGCCGGCAACGGGGTGCTGGAAGCGGGTGGGGTTGGTCGAGTTACCCGTGATCGATACGTCGACATCCTCCTTCCACATGATGGCTACGCCCTCGCGCACGTCATCGGCGCCGTAGCAGCGTACCTTCGAACGCAGACCGTCCGAGTAGGCGATGGTATCTACGACCTTCACCTCACCGGTGTAGTAGTCGAACTGCGTCTGTACGTATGTGAAGCCGTTGATACGCGAGATGATCTTGGCGGCGTCCTTGCCCAGACCGTTGAGGATGACGCGCAGGGGGTTCTTGCGCACGCGGTTTGCCATCTCGGCGATCTTGATGGCGCCCTCGGCTGCGGCGAACGACTCGTGGCCTGCGAGGAAGGCGAAGCACTGGGTCTCCTCGCGCAGAAGACGTGCGGCCAGATTACCGTGGCCCAGACCTACCTTGCGGTCATCGGCTACCGATCCGGCGATGCAGAAGGCCTGAAGACCCTCGCCGATAGCCTCGGCGGCGTCGGCGGCGTCGGTGCAGCCCTTCTTGATGGCGATGGCGGCGCCCACGACGTAAGCCCACTTGGCGTTCTCGAAGCAGATGGGCTGCGTCTCCTCACACATCTTGTAAGGATCGATGCCCTTGGCGTCGCAGATGGCCTTGGCCTCCTCGATGCCGTTGATTCCGTACTTGGCGAGCACCTCGTTGATGTGGTCGATTCGGCGCTCGTAGCTCTCAAATAATGTTGCTGCCATATTTAAATTTTCTCTTTTTTCGGTTACACAATGGGTTTACTCTTGACGCGGATCGATGTACTTGACAGCCTCCTTGAAGCGGCCATAAGTGCCCTTGGCCTTCTCGAGAGCCTCGGCGGGAGCGATGCCCTTCTTGATGAAGTCCATCATCTTGCCCAGATGTACGAACTCGTAACCGATAACCTCGTCGTTCTTGTCGAGAGCCATGCGGGTGCAGTAACCCTCGGCCATTTCGAGGTAGCGGGTACCCTTTGCCAGCGTGCCGAACATGGTACCTACCTGTGAACGCAGGCCCTTGCCCAGATCCTCGAGCGAAGCGCCGATCTGGAGTCCGCCCTCAGAGAAGGCCGACTGGGTACGTCCATAGACAATCTGCTTGAAGAGCTCGCGCATGGCGGTGTTGATGGCGTCGCACACGAGGTCGGTGTTGAGCGCCTCGAGGATGGTCTTGCCGGGGAGAATCTCCGATGCCATGGCGGCCGAGTGGGTCATGCCCGAGCATCCGATAGTCTCGACGAGAGCCTCCTGAATGATACCCTCTTTTACATTGAGCGTGAGCTTGCACGCACCCTGCTGCGGAGCGCACCATCCCACACCGTGGGTAAGGCCGGAAATGTCCTTGATCTCCTTAGCGACAACCCATTTGCCCTCCTGCGGAATGGGAGCCGATGCGTGGTTGGCGCCCTTTTTTACGCAGCACATCTGCTGCACTTCGTGTGAATAAATCATAGTTAGAAGAGTTTATTTGTTCGTATAACAGTCTGTTTGCCCCTGTTATGGCTTTGGTTAAAAGCCGTTGCAAATTTAGATATAAATTCCCTCAATAGCAATCAAAGGTTGTTTTTTGTTGACTAATATTCTACCTTTGTAACAAATAAGGTTTTTATATGGCTGGAGGATCTCTTTACGGTGGCAGGGTGTTGATGGTAGCTGCCGTCGAGGATGAATTGGGTGCCGAGGCGGCCGATCTGGCGCGCCGATGCGATGTGGTATTCACGGGGGTGGGCAAGCTGCGCGCCTTCGAGGCGACGCTGGCGGCGATGGAACGTCACAATTATGCCGCCGTTGTCAACGTCGGCACGTGCGGTTCGCTGGTGCATCGTGCCGGCACCGTATTGCGCCCGTCGGTTGTATGGCAGGGCGGATTGTATCTCGACTCGGTCTTCGCCACGGAGCCCGAAAGGGTCGAGTCGGGCGATAGGGATGTATCGCTCGTGTCGGTAGACAGCTTCATTTCACCCGCAACGCCGCGTGAGGAGCTGGATGTGCTGGCGCGCTACGACTGCTTCGAGATGGAGGGATATGCCATCCTTCGTGCCATCCGCTTCCATGCCTCGAAGCACGGGGGCCGCATGCCGTATGTCGCCATGATCAAGGGCGTGAGCGACAATGTGGACGGTACGATCGAGGATTGGTTCGTCAAGTTGGAGCGTGTGCGCCCTGCGCTGATCGCCGCCACGGACGGCGTGCTGACGGAGCTGGGCGTATAGTCTGGCATGCGAAGCCGTGTGACGGATGTGACATTTGCGCGTCATTGTCCGGCAGGGGCGTCCGTAACTTGGGAATCAACCCCGTTTTTGCTATCTTTCCGACGTGACGTGTCACAATCGCATTTTTTTTGAAACATTTTAAACATTTTAGGAGAATGAAACGTTTTCTGTTTTTGCCGCTGCTGGCGCTGATGCTGGTGTCGGGCGGCACTGTTGTCCGTGCCGCCGGCGCGGAGGATGAGATCCGCGGCGTGGTCACGGACCGTGAGGGGAGCCCCGTAGAGGGCGTTGTCGTGAGCGACGGCTTCACTTGCTGCGCGACTGACAGCCGTGGCCGTTACCGTCTGGAGCGAAACGACGATGCCGAGCTGGTATTCTATTCGCTGCCGTCGGAGTATGCCGTCGACGTTACGACGGGGAATCCGTCGTTCTATACGCCTCTGGACGACGACCGCGCGCGCTATGACTTTACGCTGACGCCGCTCGATGGCGGCGCCGAGAAGGAATTCCGCCTGTTCTGCATGGCCGATCCGCAGTGTCAGGACGAACGCCAGCTGAGCCGCTTCCGCAGCGAGACGGTGCCCGACGTACGGCGTGCCGCCGCCGAGGAGGATTCGCCGTGCTACGGCGTGACGCTGGGCGATGTGGTCTTCTCGTCGGACGGCGTCAATGCCATGTGGCTGATGGAGCACATGCTGCGTGCTACGGATTACAGGCTGACTGGCATGCCCGTCTTCCAGACCATGGGCAACCACGACAACACCTTCGTGCCGGTTGAGCCCGACGGGCGCAGCAGCACGATCAACTTCTGTTTCCGCCGTGCATTCGAGGGGGCGTTCGGTCCCGTGGACTACTCGTGGAACCGCGGCGACGTGCATATCGTCACGATGAAGGACGTGAACTATACCGACGGCCGCAAGTCGAGCGCCTACAAGCTCGGCTTCACTGACGAGCAGGTGGAGTGGCTGCGTCAGGATCTGAGTTTCGTGCCGCGCGACCGCATGGTGATACTTTGCGTCCACATACCCATCTGCGGCAGCAAGGATGCCAACAGCCGCAAGGTGGTGGAGATGCTGGGCGAGTTTGCTGAGGCGCACATCATGGCGGGGCACACGCACTACAACCGCAATTACATACACCCGAACGGCGTCTACGAGCATGTCCACGGCGCCGTCTGCGGCACATGGTGGATATCGCGCCTGAACGGCGACGGCACGCCTTACGGCTACGGCGTTTACGAGATCGATGGGGCCACGATCCGCGACTGGCGTTACCGCGGCACGGGGCTCGACCCCGATTTCCAGCTGCGCGTCTATCGCGGCGACGCGGTATATGGCGGCGAGTATGAGCGCTTCGAGATGCCATACGGCCGTGGCGTGATACTGGCCAACGTGTGGAATGCCGACCGCGACTGGACGGTGGAGGTCTATGAGGACGGCCGTCTGACGGGACGCATGGAGCCGGTGAAGGTCACCACGGGTGTGGAGAAGCCCTCGACGCGGTCGAGCAAGGACTGGTGGTGCGTGGGCTATCACATCGGTGTGGTGGGCCGCGGACACAAGGGCGGGTCGAGTCCGCTGGAGGGCGGCAGCCGCAAGAGCAGCATGACCACATGCCACCACATGTACCGATACGAACTGCGTAATCCCGACGCCGAACGCATCGAGGTTGTGGCGACGGATCGTTTCGGCAACCGTTTCGTGCAGCGGCACGTAATCTGCGGCGCGGAGTATGAGGGTGTCGCCGCACCCTTTTGACGGAGGCGGCATACGGGCCGACGCGTGTCGGCGCACACGCGAAGATAAGATACTGAAGATGAGATAATCGTAGGAAAAACATGAGGATAGAGGCAAACTGCAAGATAAATCTGGGATTGGACGTATTGCGCCGCCGCGAAGACGGCTACCACGATATCGCCACGGTGATGTATCCGCTGCGCGGCCTTTACGATGTGCTGGAGGTTGAGCCTGCGGCTGCGGCCGGGGCGGAGCTTGTGACGCTCGGCATCGAGGTCGATTGTCCGCCCGAGAAGAATATATGTCTGAAGGCCTACGAACTGCTGCGCCGCAGTTACGGCGTGGGTGGTGTGCGCATAACGCTCGACAAGCGTGTTCCGTTCGGGGCAGGGCTGGGTGGCGGCTCTTCGGACGGCACGGCCGTGATCTTGGCGCTGAACGAGATGTTCTCGCTCGGTATGGACGAGGCGGCGCTTATCGAGGCGGCGGCCGAGCTGGGCAGCGACACGCCGTTCTTCGTACGCAACACGCCTCAGCTGTGCGAGGGTCGCGGTGAGCGTATGACACCCGTGGCGGTGGATCTCGAAGGGTGGTGGATAGCCGTTGTTAAACCTGCGGAGAACGTCTCCACGCGTGAGGCCTATGCGGGTGTGACTCCGCATACTCCGGCGCGGCCGCTGGCCGAGCGTATAGCCGAGCCCGTGGAGCGGTGGCAGGGTAGTGTGGTGAACGACTTCGAAAAATCGGTATTCGCGTCGCATCCGACTATCGGGCAGGTCAAGCACTCTCTTCTGGAGGCGGGGGCGGTCTATGCCTCTATGTCGGGAAGCGGCGCGGCCGTATTCGGGCTCTTCGACGATGGCGACAAGGCCGAAGCCATGCGCGGCCAGACTTCATTCATATATCGTCTTTAGCGTGGGGCGCAGGAAAGACAAATGGACGATCTTCTTTCGGGAAGGTCGTCCATGTCGTTTGTATTTGGAGCCTTTACGGCAGCTGTTATTTCTTCAGCTCGGGTTGTTATTTCTGTTGCTCCGGGGTCGGCAGGTCGATCTTGGCGATGCGCCGTTCGTGGCGGCCGCCCTCGAAACCCGTGCCGAGGAACTTGTCGACGATGGCGATGGCCTCGTCGTTCGAGATGAAGCGTGCCGGCAGTACGAGTATGTTGGCGTCGTTGTGCAGACGCGTCAGCTCGGCTATTTCGGGTATCCAGCAGAGCCCCGCGCGGATGCCGCGGTGCTTGTTGAGCGTGATTGCCATACCCTCGCCCGAGCCGCATATTCCAATGCCTGCGGGCAGCTCGCCCGACGCTACGGCCTCGGCCAGCGGATGTGCAAAATCGGGATAGTCGACACTCTGCTCCGAGTCGGTGCCGAAATCTGTCACCTCGTACCCCTTCGACGAAAGGTATCCCACAAGAAACTCCTTGAGTTCGTAGCCCGCATGGTCGCAGGCAATGCCTATGCTTTTCATCTGTATGTTTTTTTGCGGGCGGCGGCGCGAGAACCATAAATAAAACGCCCGACGGTCACAAAGATAGCAAATTTTCGCGGTTTTGGCGCTCAGTGTGCTGCTATTTGGCGGTGAATGCCTATTTTTGCGGCGATGAAGTCTCTGTTGGCCGTATTGGGTGTGGTGTCGCTGTCGCTGGGCGTGGCGGGAATATTCCTGCCGCTGTTGCCTACGACGCCCTTCCTGCTTCTGGCGGCTTGGGCCTTCGTGCGCTCGTCGCCGCGACTGTATGCGTGGCTCATCAATCACCCGCATCTGGGAGAGTATATCCGCAACTTCCGCGAGAACCGCGCCATACCGCTGCGCGTAAAGGTCGTATCGGTATCGCTCGTGTGGCTTACAATAGGGTTCTGCATCGTGGCCGTGGTCGGGCAGTGGTGGTGGGCGCAGGCCGCACTCGCGCTCCTTGCAGCGGCCATCACATGGCACATACTCTCATACGACACGCTCAAAAAATAGACGGGAACGAATCGTCTCCGTCCCCGTCTGTCCTGTTTTACGGTGCACTGTCTCTGAGCCTCTATTCCCGGTATGTCTGCTCTGCACCTCTATCCCAGAAAATGTTTCGATACCGAGATCAGGAATCCCAGAATCACGGCATTCATGAACATCACCGGAGCGTAGCGGTTACCCTTGCCCGCCGAGCAGAGCATGGCGGGGATGGTGATCATAAGCGCCACGGCCGAGCCGTCGGCCCACCACGGCAGGTAGGGCACGTCGCCGTAGAAGACGATGATGGCTGCGAACAGATAGGTGCAAAGTGCCGCCAGACACCAGCGGAACGACACCCCCTTTGTGAACATGGGGATCATGTCCAGCAGCCCGGCCACAAGGCCCGTAACCAGCGCAAGCGTGATGTAGTTCATTGTCGCGGGGGTGTGGCTGTTGCGTTATTTTGCGGCGCGCTTGCGGTCGACCTCGTTCAGAAGGATCTTGCGCAGGCGTATGGCCTTGGGCGTCACCTCCACATACTCGTCGGCCTTGATATATTCGAGCGCCTCCTCCAGCGTGAAGACCTTGGGCGGGATGATGACGGCCTTGTCGTCCGAACCTGATGCTCGCATGTTGGTGAGCTGCTTGGCCTTGGTGACGTTGACGGTGATGTCGCCGGCGCGGGTGCTCTCACCCACGACCTGACCGCAGTAGACCTCGTCCATGGGCGAGATGAAGAAGCGGCCGCGATCCTGCAGCTTGTCTATGGCGTATGCGTATGCCGTACCCGTCTCCGAGGCTATGAGCGAGCCGTTGGTACGCATCTCGATGTCGCCCATCCACGGTTCGAAGTCCTTCAGACGGTGTGTCATGATGGCCTCTCCGGCCGTAGCGGTGAGCATGATAGAACGCAGGCCGATGATGCCGCGCGAGGGTATGAGGAAATCCATACGCGTGCGCTCGCCGTCCGACTGCATGTCGGTCATGTTGCCCTTGCGCTTGGTCACCATCTCGATGACGGTACCGGCGTACTGGTCGGGGCAGTCGACCGTCATCTCCTCGACAGGCTCGCACTTCACGCCGTCGATCTCCTTGATTATGACCTTTGGCTGTCCGACCTGAAGCTCGTAACCCTCACGGCGCATGGTCTCGATGAGCACCGAGAGGTGCAGCACGCCGCGGCCGTAGACGATGAACGAATCGGCATTCTGCCCGGGCTCGACACGCAGTGCGAGGTTCTTCTCAAGCTCGCGGTCCAGACGCTCCTTGATGTGGCGCGAGGTGACGTATTTGCCGTCGCGGCCGAAGAAGGGTGAGTTGTTGATGGTGAAGAGCATCGACATGGTCGGCTCGTCGATGGCGATTGGGGGCAGCGGCTCGGGATTCTCGTAGTCGCAGATGGTGTCGCCGATCTCGAATCCCTCGATGCCGACGATGGCGCAGATCTCGCCGCACCCGACCTTGTCGACCTTGGCCTTGCCCAGACCCTCGAATACCATGAGGTCCTTGATGCGCTCCTTGATCATGGTCTTGCCGTCACGCTTGGCCAGCGTTACATTCTCGCCTGTATGTAGCTCTCCGCGCGTGATCTTGCCGATGGCGATACGTCCGACGTAGGGCGAATATTCGAGCGAGGTGATGAGCATCTGGGGCGTACCCTCGACCTCGGCCGGTGCCGGTATCTCGTCGATGATGGTGTCGAGCAGCGGGGTGATCGAGTCGGTCGGCTGGTTCCATACGTGCGACATCCAACCCTGCTTGGCCGAACCGTAGATGGTCTTGTAGTCGAGCTGGTCCTCCGTGGCGCCGAGCGAGAACATCAGGTCGAAGACCTGCTCGTTTACGGCTTCGGGACGGCAGTTGGGTTTGTCGACCTTGTTTATCACGACGATGGGCTTCTTGCCCAGAGAGAGGGCCTTCTGCAGCACGAACCGCGTCTGGGGCATGGTGCCCTCGAAAGCGTCAACCAGAAGCAGCACGCCGTCGCACATGTTGAGCACGCGCTCTACCTCGCCGCCGAAATCGGCGTGCCCCGGGGTGTCTATAATATTGATTTTGTAGTCCTTGTACTTCACCGACACATTCTTCGAGAGGATCGTGATACCGCGTTCGCGTTCCAAATCGTTGTTGTCGAGGATCAGGTCGCCGGTGTTGTTGTCGGTACGCAACAGGTGTCCCGCCACGATCATTTTATCCACGAGCGTGGTCTTTCCGTGGTCTACGTGTGCTATGATAGCTATGTTGCGAAGTTTTTGCATAGTAATTGAAATTAACGCCGCAAAGTTAATAATTAATCATAAAAATGTGTTATTTTTGTTCTCCTATTCAATGGGCGGTTAATATGGATTACAGCATAAAAATCAAGGATAGCAGCGAGGTCATCGTCGGAAGCGTGGGCGAGCTGCTGCCGCGTCTGCTGCCCGACAAGCGGGTCGTGGTTGTCTCCGACACCAACATCGACCGCCACTACCATACGCTCGTGAACCGTTACGAGCATGTGCTCATAGGTCTGGGCGAGGCGAGCAAGACGTTGGTCACGGCAGACGCAATATACAAGAAATTCATCTCGATGGGGGTCGACCGTTCGACCTTCGTGCTGGCCATCGGCGGCGGCATCGTCACCGACGTTGCGGGCTTCGTCGCCTCGACATACATGCGGGGCGTGGAGTTCGGTTTCGTCTCGACGTCGCTGCTCGGGCAGGTCGACGCCAGCGTCGGCGGCAAGAACGGCGTCAATGTCGACGGCTACAAGAATATGGTCGGTACATTCACGCAGCCGCGATTTGTCATCTGCGACGTGGGTATGCTGCGCACGCTGCCCGAACGTGAGGTGCGTACCGGTATGGCCGAGGTGATCAAGGCGGGGATCATCGCCGATGAGGAACTCTTCTCGAAGCTGGAGCTTACGCCGCTGGCGGAGCTGACGAAGAACCCCGATCTGTTGGGCGAGGTGGTCTATCGGGCGATCAAGGTGAAGGCCGACATCGTCGAGCGCGACGAGCGCGAGCATGGCGACCGCCGCAAGCTCAATCTCGGGCACACGCTGGCGCACGCCATCGAGAAGTCATCCTCGAAGATGAACCACGGCGAGGCTGTGGCCGTCGGGCTGTCGCTCATATCCGATGCGGCGGCGCGGCGCGGCCTGCTCTCGGCAGCCGACAAGGAGCGTATATGCTCGCTGCTGCAGCGTACGGGCTTCGACCTGACGCCGCCCGTGGCGATGCGTGTGCTGCTGAAGGCCGTATCGAAGGACAAGAAGAGTGAGGGCGACGTGCTGAACGTCGTTTTTCCTACGGCAATCGGCGCCTGCGAGGTTGTCCCCATGCCGCTCGAGGAGTTCCGCGCAATGTTCGCGTGATACGGTATCGCAGAGATTGAAACCATGCGATCTGGAGACATCCGGGTCGCATGGTTTTTTCTGAGTGCGGTGCAGGGGACGCCTCAGTCGTTATTTCAAATGGTGTATCATTATTACGGGGTTCGAATCCTCGGTAATGTTGTCCATCACCCGTTGAAACTGTTCGTTTATTTCTGTTCCGTCTTTTGCATCGCCATTTTGCGCAAAACGTTCGGCCGCCAGCAGAACATGGCCGGCGCTGAGTATCGACACGATTTTGTCGGTCGTATTCTCCACGACAGCGGTGGTGGAGGTGCTGATGGGTACGTTTTCAACCTTTATCGAAGCACAATATGTCGCGTGTTGTTTCTGCTTGTCATATATCACTATTCCGGGTATGTTGGTCTTAAACAAGAGGTATCTATCGGTCTCCATCATGTCGGTGATTCCGTATACGTGGTTATTCTCGAACAGAGTTTCGGTGAGTTGCTCCCCGTCCATGTTGTTTACGACATCGGTACAGTCAAATGTACCAAAGTTCATCGTGTATTTTGGTGTCACCTTGTCTCCGATGATCTCGTAAATATTATTGTCAAAACGCTGTGACAAGAGAACGTTCGTGGAACAGTTGCTTATTGTCGTCCCGTTCAGGCCGATGTTTGTCTTCTGCGGTGCCGTGAACGGGTATATGACAGAAATGTTGCCGTCATCGGTAAGAGGCATCATGGCTACGTAATCTTTCGTGTTGCTGTATGTGTCGTGCAACGTCATATAGAGGGTGTTGTTGGATACGGTCATGTCGCAGACCAATTGCTCGCACGATTGTTCACCATCCCATTCGCCTTCGTAGGTGTAGAATTTGAGTTTCTCGGTCATGTCGTCATATATTATGAACCGACGGTTGGCGGGGTCTATGGTTGCGGTCGACATGCTTATGTACTCTTGCGGGCCTCGTCCCTCGCGGCGTATGGTGCGAATGTGGTGTCCGTCGTATCCGAACAGGCATATCTGTTTACCGCGGCGGTCTGCTATGGCTATGAATTCGTCGGCAAACATTATCTTCGATATGTCGGCAATAACAGATTCGTCACCGGTCTCCAGTTCCACAATATCTGTGTGGCTGAAGTATTCTGATGCAGTTATGGGTTTTCTTGCGTCAATATCGATATTGATTATGGTAGAGGCTGCGTCTGGAGTTTTTGTGTTGTGACATGAGCTTATAAAAAAACAAGCTGTTATTATCAAGAGAATTTTCATAATGATTATCTGCATTTGTTTGTACAATTGGTAAATCCTCCGTGTTTAATGTCTATGTCGGTAATACCTGCTTTGCACGGTACATTGCCTATCCCGATACAGATGGTTTCTTTATATGATTTGCATTGTAGTGAAAATATAGCGTTTGTGTATAGCCTGTTGTATTTGCTTCTCTGACTTTTTGAACATCCCAGTCGTTCTCATTTTGGGCCAAAGCTTCTATGTTTTTGTCTAATAATTGACACATTTGCCTATCATATTTAAGAAAGCAAGTGATAGTAAGGACGGCAAACAATAATGTCGAAATGGAAATAATGTGAAGAGTTTTCTTGCTTGTGTTATTTTCGGAAAAATTTACAGTCTGCTTCTGATTTATATGGACATTCTTCTTCGTAAAAATTTGTCGTTTTCAGAGTTATTGATGGAGTGCAATCAATAGGCCCAATAGCCTCGCATATTACTTGTTTAAACTCATTTACGGTGACAATATCGTAATCTCTATAACCGTCTGGCAGTGTTGCCTTTTTTCTTCGATTATGTTATGCTCCGTTCGAATTTCAACTTTTTTAGTAGATGCTTCTGATCTTGTTAAGGCTTCTATATTTAATTTGATTAGTTCGGATGTGGTGCTATTGTGGGAAAATGCCGTATTAAAACAAATAAGACTTGTAGTTATCGCGTAAATCGATAATAAAAACTTAATTTTTGTTTTGGGGCTGGTTTAACTGTGTCGCTTGAATATTTCAGAATGAGTTATGGCGCGCTTATTTTTGAAAAAGGGCTTTTGTTAACGACTATAAAATGTTGTCTACGGCAGTGCGATCTTGCATATAGTCGAGTTCTTCATGTCAAAGGCGTAGATGTACTTGTCGTCGGCGCATATCGATCCGTAGGAGCCGTCTCCGAGTATGTACAGCGCTGTGGGCCTTATGCGTCTGCCGATGTCGAACGCGATGACCTTGTTGCAGTTGTATTTGCCGTTTATACGGTCGGGGACCGACATGTACATGCGGTCGCCGTGGACGCAGCAGTCGCGTATGACGGGTGTTATGCCGACGAAGCCCGAGGGGCTTGACGGCATGTAGTCGGGCCTGATATTCTGTTGAACAAGCGGTATGTCGTCATACGGTATGCGCTCCTCGAGTTGCAAAGACTTCCTGTCATAGACCTCTATCTCGGGATAGAACTGCGATACGGCGATGATCCTGTCGCCGTGGATATATATGTAGCGGCCGTTCTTGATGGAGAGCATGGTGGGGTCGCCGTCACGGTCCACGGTGCCGAAGGGCGTGCATACCCCGTCCGAAAGTCGTACGAATGCGCTCTGCGCAACATTTATCGTGGGAAAGTATATGCACCCGTCCTGCATGGCGAAGTCTCCCGTCGGGGCATCCTTGTCGAGAGGCGTGCAACCGAGGTATTTGCCCTCCGCGGAGAAGAACTTTATCTTGCCCGACTGGTCGTACACGGCCACCGAATCATCACTTATGGCCATTAGCGTAGGCATGGCGAACTCGTTGTCGGCACGGCCCTTGGCGCCGATGTAGTTGCGGAAGCGGAGGTCATTGTCGAGGCGCAGCACGCGGTTGAGCGTGGCATCGAGGAAATATATGTCTCCGCTGCTCTCTTTTATCGACCACGGGCTGGAGAAGAAGGTCGTGTCGGATATGCGGTCGACCGTGGCGACGGTTTGCAGTTCGACGGGGACAAGCTCCACGGGTTTCTCGGTTCCGCAGGCGATGGCGGCGACGGCCGCCGCCACAATGATCAGGGTGCGCAGTTTCATGGCATGGGAATTTTCTCACGCCAATATAGTAAAATATGCCGAAATGTGCAAATATCGGTATGTTACGGACGCGCTACCGTGATGTCGAAGCGGTCGCACGCTTCGTTACGCCATGCCATGTGGGCCGTGCGTTTCGATATGGCGAACAGGGGCGAGAAGGTGCTTACCGATATTGTCTTGCCGTCGGGCTTGAACTCGAGTATGCGCAGCCAGCAGTCTCCGCCGTTGCCGTTCCAGTCGCCGTCGCCGTTCTGTGAGTTGAACATCATCTGCGGGATGTCGCGTCCGTCGGCCGCCTTGTCCACACGCAGCGCCGAGGTCGAGCGATAGTCGGCCGTGCCCGCGGCGTCGAACTTGGGAGGCGCGCCCGTATGCCCGCACAGCACAAGGCAGATGTTCTTCGACGGGTATATGAGTTTGTCCCACACGGCCTGCGGCCAGTTGCGGGGCGAGAGCTTGTAACCCTCCTTCTCGATACGGCTGCCGTCGGTTGCGAGGAACGAGTGCGTGAGGATGATGACGCGATGGTTGCGGTAGGCCTCCGATTCGATGAGCTGCCGTGCCCACTCCAGCGTCTCGTCGCGCGGCGCGAACTCGAAGGCTATGACGAGCAGGTCGCCCCACGCCTTGTCGTGGAACTCGTATGCGGCACTCTCCATGGTGTGTATGCCCTCATGGTTGGGGGCCGTGGCCACCAATGTCGCGGCAAAGGCCGAATTGCGTTCGGGGTAGATGTAGTCGGGCATCTGTGAATATCGGTGCTCGGCGGCGATGTATCCTATGTCGTGGTTGCCCTGACATACGATATAGGGCATCTTGCCGTCCAGACGCGCCAGAGCATCCGATACGGCCTGCCACTGCTGCAGTGAGGTGCGGTCGCCGTTGTTGGGGTTGGGTATGGCCGCAGCGATGAGTTTGTTGTTCTGCTCGACCATGTCGCCCGTGAAGAGTGCGGCGCGTATGTTCAGCCGCTCGGCGTTCTGCGCGATCCATGCCGTCTGCAGTTCGAACAGCGGCTGGTTGGCCGCAAACTTGACATAGCTCTGCGGGTCGGGCACCATGATCATCGAAAAGGATTCTTTGTCGCCCAGTGAGGGGTATACCGGTATCTGCGGCTCCCCGACCGGCGCCTGTGCCGAGACCGTCATGGCGGCCGTCAGCAGCAGGAGAATGGTTGCAAGGCGTTTCATCGTATGTGGTGTTTTAGGTAGTTTGCATTTTGTGGCAAGTGGGTGTCTTGTTTGCGGAGTGCATCCGGAGGCATGCTCTCAGAAGAGCGTGTTGTCGCCGCGGTCGGGCGTAAGGCCCATGTGGCGGTATGCGAGTTCCGTGGCCTCGCGGCCGCGCGGGGTGCGTTTGATGAAGCCCTCCTTTATGAGGAAGGGTTCGTAGACATCCTCTATAGTCCCGGCCTCCTCGCCCACGGCCGTGGCTATGGTATTCAGACCCACGGGGCCACCCTTGAACTTCTCGATTATGGTGCTCAGGATGCGGTTGTCCATGCGGTCCAGACCGCGCGAGTCGATATTGAGGGCCGTGAGGGCCACGCGTGTGATGCCGAGGTCGATATGTCCCTCGCCCTTGACCATGGCGAAGTCGCGCACGCGGCGCAGCAGGGCGTTGGCTATACGCGGCGTGCCGCGCGAGCGCAGCGCCACCTCCATGGCGGCCTCGTCGTCGATCGAGATGTCGAGTATGCGTGCCGAGCGCTTGACTATGCGCGCCAATACGGGGGCGTCGTAATACTCCAGATGGCACTGTATGCCGAAGCGCGCACGCAGGGGCGATGTGAGCAGGCCGCTGCGGGTGGTGGCGCCGACAAGGGTGAAGGGCGCCAGCTCGATCTGTATCGAGCGGGCCGAAGGCCCCTTGTCGAGGACAATGTCGATCTTGTAGTCCTCCATGGCCGAGTATAGGTACTCCTCGACGATTGGGCTCAGACGGTGTATCTCGTCGATGAAGAGCACGTCGCCCGGGTTGAGGTTAGTGAGCAGGCCGGCCAGATCGCCCGGCTTGTCGAGTACGGGACCCGAGGTGACCTTGAGCTGCGCCCCCATCTCGTGAGCGATGATGTTGGCGAGGGTGGTCTTGCCCAGACCCGGGGGGCCGTGCAGCAGCACATGGTCGAGCGACTCGCCGCGCATGAGTGCCGCCTTGATGAAGACCTTCAGGTTGTCGACGATCTTGTCCTGTCCGGAGAATGCCTCCAGATCCTGTGGACGGATGCGGTTCTCGAACTCCAGATCGCTCTCTATGTTTCGCATGTTTCTGTCAGTGCCCATGATGCCTTTTGCGGTAGGGTGTCCATCGGTTGCCGACTATGGCTGCCGTCGTTTCCCGCGGTGGACGGGTACAAATATAGTGAAAGCCGAGAGCAAAGTCAAATCGAAAACGCAGTTTTCGGATTTGACTTTGCCGAGGCGCTTGTTGTATTCTGGGAATATTGTGTAAGTCGAGTGTAAAGGCGGATCGGGATCCGGTTTTCATGGCTGACTTTGCCGAGACGCCTGCTGTTTGTGTAAGGATTCATCTCTTGCCGTGATGCTTCGTTTGTCGGGTAGAGATCTTGCGCATGTGAATATGCGACCATAGTTATCGTCACGGTGGCTATGCGAATAATAAAATATGCCGAAAGGATATATTTTCCACTCTTTTTTTGTTATCGGTAAGGATAATTTCGCTATCTTTGAAAAATTAAAGGTTATGCTCGCCTTTGCAGGTCGGAGGCGTCGACGGCAGCGTGGTGGCTGCGTCTGCGGCGCGGCATCGCAGCGAAGGATGGATGTGTCGGGGAAAGGGGTACTTCGGCGCGCGCGAAGCAACCGTTATCATGGAAGACGGATGTATTTGCTATGGTACGGCGGTTGTCTTGAGACAGGCGCGGCGCGGGCACGGAGAATGCTCGGGGTATAAAAAAGAGGGCTTGAAGCCCTCCGACGTGTAGCCTCGAAAGGATTCGAACCTTCATCGTAAGAACCGGAATCTTAAATTCTATCCATTGAACTACGAGGCCGCAGGTGCAAAGATGCGAAAAAAAAATTTATATGACAAATAAAAATGAAAATTGGGAGCGCTTGGAGAGCGTGATACGTTGGGCGAACATGACCATAAACTATTTCGGGCGTTACATCGGTTTGTCGCGTTCGGAGAACCTCTACCAGATCAAGGCCGGCAAAAACGGGATATCGCAGAATCTGGCCCGCCGCATAGCGGACAAGTTCCCCGAAATAAGCGTCGGATGGCTGCTTACGGGCGAGGGCGAGATGCTGGTCAGCGCCGTGTCGTCGGGGCAGATCCCTTTTTTCGATGTCGATGTGCAGGGGCGTTCTCTGCTGCGGCTTGAGGAACTGGAGCCGGAGTGCGGCATGGTGGTTCCCGTAATAGAGGATTGCGACTGCGCCATGCGCTGCTACGATACGGCCATGAGCGGCGAAATAATGCCGGGAACGATCGTATTCCTGAAAAAAATAGCTGTCGAGGCGATTATTCCCGGCGGTACTTATGTCATCGGAAGTCAAAATTATATACTTTTGCGTAAGGTACATCCCGCGGCCGAAGCCGGGGAGCGCGTGCTGACGCTCAAGGCGGCAAACGCGGGATACGACAGTGTCCGCATAGAGGTCGACGATGTGGAGTGTGTCTACCGTGTTGTGGCGCAGCTGCGTCTGTGTTGAGGTTCACCGTAGTCGGACGCTCCTCTGCCGGACGCAGGACGTAAATAGCGCCGGCCGTATAGGTACGGAGCGGACAGTGCGTGTGGGCGAGAAAAAGGGGCGGAAGTAGAAGAGGATAGTGAGAGAGTAAGACGAGGAATAAGGTAAGAGGAAGAGGAGAAGTAAATACGGAACGGAGAAGAGAGAAACGGAGAAATAAAAGGAATCTCTTGCCGGCGGCCGGATGAGCCGGATGGAATGGAAAAAATGTTTGAAAACATAAAAGTTGCAGGTTATGATGACTATAAAAACTAAGGAGAGCGCATCGTTGCTGCTGGCATTGGTGGCTACGATCATCGTGGCGGCGGTGATGGCGTGGTGCGGCATTGTATGGTGGATGGTCGTATGCGTGGCGGTTGTGGTGTTCGCGCTGTTGGCCCTCTTCTCGCTCTATACGATACGGTCGTATGTGGCCTACAAGCTCAAACCCATCTATTCGATCGTCTTCTCGCGTGACGTGCATACCACCGAGATAGCCGACGAACTCAAGGATAAACACGTGGAGAAGATCTCGGAGGAGCTCACGGCATGGGCCGACGACAACGACAAGGAGATCGCCCGCCTGAAACAGACGGAGAAGTTCCGCAAACAGTATCTGGGTAACGTGGCGCACGAGTTGAAGACCCCGATATTCAATATTCAGGGTTATATCTCGACGCTGCTGGACGGCGGCCTCGAGGATGAACTCATCAACCGCAAATATCTGGAGCGCGCCGAGAAGAGTATCGACCGCCTGATAAACATAGTGAACGATCTGGATACGATATCGAAGCTCGAGAGCGACATGAACCGCCTGAAGAACGACAAGTTCGATATCGTGGCTCTGGCCAAGGAGATAGCCGACCAGCTGGAGATCGAGGCCTCGAAACGCAAGATCCGCATCTCGGTCAAGGGTGCCGACTACCTGCCTTCGCCCTTCTGGGTGACGGCCGACAAACACTACATAGGTCAGGTGCTGGTGAACCTTATCATCAACTCGATACACTACGGCAAGGAGGGCGGTACCACGCGCATCAAGTTCCGCGACATGATGGACAAGATTCTGGTCGAGGTTGAGGATACGGGTGTGGGTATCAGCAAGGAGGACATACCCCGCATCTTCGAGCGTTTCTACCGTGTGGACAAGGGCCGCTCGCGCGAGCAGGGCGGTACGGGTCTGGGTCTGGCCATCGTCAAACACATAATCGAGGCGCACGGCGAGCGCATCAACGTGCGCAGCGAGCTGGGCGTAGGCACAACATTCGCCTTCACGCTCAAGAAGGCTCCCTCGCCCGCGGAGAAGTGACGCAGGCGGCAGACAGATACTAACCCGACAGCCGACAGATGCTTAACGACCTGTTTTATATCGTGTGGGATTTCGATCCGGTGATGTTCTCCATCGGCTCGGTAGACATACGTTACTACGGCCTCACGTGGGCCTTGACGATACTTCTGGGAGAGAGGTTCTTCTCATACTTTGCCCGGCGCGAGGGCTTCGGCCCGCAGATCGTCGAGACGGGATTCATCTGGATCACCCTCGGCGCTATCCTCGGCGCCCGCATCGGCCACTGTCTCTTTTACGAGTTCAGTTACTACATAGCCAAACCGTGGGCCATCATCACCGAGATCCGCAACGGCGGCATGGCCAGCCACGGCGCCGCCATAGGTATGTTGATCGGCATGTGGATCACGGCGCGCAAGTGCCGTATGCCGTACGTGTGGTGGCTCGACCGCATCATGATACCCGTATCGATAGGAGGGGCGCTGGTGCGTCTGGGAAACCTCTGCAACTCGGAGATCGTGGGGGCGGCGACCGACCTGCCGTGGGGATTCAAGTTCGTGCGTCTCTATCCCGGCATGCCCGTGGAGCAGATCCCCGCGTTGCATCCCGCGCAGTTGTATGAGGCGTTGTGCTACGTTGCAACCTTCGTAGTGCTGTTGTGGCTCTACCGCCGCCGCGACGTGGGACGCCGTCATGCCGGCATGATATTCGGTGTGGGTTTGATCGGCATCTTCCTGACACGATTCCTGATCGAGTTCATCAAGGCCGATCAGGAGGCTTTCGAGCAGGGTATGGCCCTCAATATGGGTCAGCTGCTCAGCATACCCTTCATATTGGCGGGGGTATGGATGATATGGCGCAGCCGTCAGGGGGCCTTCCCCGTGGCGGTGCCTCCGACGGCGAACGGTCGCACGGCGCATGGTACGACATCCGCGGCGGTGGAGTCCGGCATGGATGGTACGGGTGACCATGCCGCGGCAAGAAAGAAAAAAAGCAAGAGAAAATGGTAGAAGAGGTTAACAAGATCATCTATAACATGCTCATCGGCGGCAAGGGAGTGCTGCTGCCGGGTGTGGGTACGCTGTATATCGAGCGTCAGGGTGCCAAACGCATATCCAAGGATAGACTTCTGAGTCCGCGCAATGCGGTGAACTTCTCCTCGCAGGCAGAGGACCGTTCGATCGTAGACGAGATCGTCGCCATTGCGGGCTGCAGCGAGGAGCAGGCACGCGACATATATGACCGCTGGCTTGCCAAGACGCGCGAGGGCAAACGTATAACCATCGGCGGCGTCGGCGTATTGAACGACAAGAGTTTCTCGCCCGAGGCGGGATTCAATGCGGCGATCAACCCGGGCGGTGTCAAGACGCTGGTCGTGCGGCAGCGCTCGAACGTATGGCTCTATGCCGTGAGCGGCGTATGCGTGGCCGTGGCCCTGTGCGTCGGGGCATATATGATGTGGGGCGAGAAGCTCTTCGGCGGCGTCAGCGTCGTCGGTAGCGACGCGCAGACGGAGATGACGGCACAAGTGACTGCGGATTCGATTTCTGCTGTGCAGGGTGTTGAGGGTGATTCGCTGGCTATGGCAGAGGCCGTATCTTCGAAGACTTCGGAGACTGCTGCCCAAACGTCTCCAACTGCCTCGACGGCAGTGTCGGAATCGGCCGCTGCGGTGTCGGGCGGTTCGGCTGCGGCTGGTGCGTCTGCTGCCAATACGGCTGCGGCGAAGACGGCATACAGGTTCTGGGTCGTAGCGGGAGTCTTCTCGACGGAGCAGAACGCTACGCGGGCTTTGGAGATGGCCGAAAAGAACATAAAGGATATGGATGGCCGCATCGTCCCATTCAAGGGGAAGTTTATCGCGGCGCTGTTCGGCAGCGACAGCCGTGCCGACTGCAACGCTTTCGCCCGATCGTATAAGGACATATATCCCGATCTGTGGATATACGAGGTCAAATGAGGCTCGCCGATTCGCTCATACGTATCATAGACAAGTTTTACGTGCGGCCGCTGACGCGTATCGTCTCGCGCCGCATGTTCCGTTATGCTGTCTGCGGCGGCGCCAACATGGTGCTCGACCTGATGTGGTACTTTCTCATATACCACTTCGTCGTGGCCGAGCGTTACATCGACCTCGGTGTGGTGGTCGTATCGCCCCACGTGGCGGCGCTGGTCGTGGTCTTCCCGATTACATTCTTTACGGGCTTCTGGCTCAACCGTAACGTGGCATTCTGCGTGACGGATGCACGGGCGTCGGGACAGGTTGTGCGATATGCCATCTCGGTTGCGGGGTCGCTGTTGCTGAACTATGTGTGCATAAAGCTCTTCGTTGAGGTGTGCGGCGTATGGCCCACACCGTCCAAGGCGCTCACGACGGCCGTGTGCGTCATATACAGCTATCTTGCGGGGCGCTATTTCACCTTTGTCGACCGCAGGCGGTGACAGGGCGGGGCTTGCCGGACATGATATGAATATCATCCGGAATAATCTATCCATACAATAAGAAAAGCGACGCCGATCCCTATGTGGGGATCGGCGTCAGTCCTTCTCGCTGATTGTTGAATCGTATTATCTGAAAGTGAATATCACGCCTGCCGTGACCCAACAGTCGGGCATGCGCAATCCGCCATAGTCATAGTAGCGGGTGGAGGTAATGTTCGTGGCGTCGACATATATGCGCATCTTCCATACGTCGTATGCCGCGCGGGCATCGAGCAGAAAGTAGGGCGAATAGGAGTGTACGGCTCCGTCGCGGCCCGCGTATGAGCCGATACGGTCGTAGAGGGTCCCCGTCAGCGAGAGCGTCAGCCGCCGTGCCGGCGCCGTGTCTACCCGCAGGGAGAGTTTGTTGCGCATATAGTCCAACGCATACTTCGAGATCATGCCCTTGCTGTCGGAGTCCTGATGTATGTATCCGTATCCGATCGAGGCGCGGCGCATCCATCCCGAGGTGACGTATGCGAGCGACAGCTCGGCACCGAGGGTGTTCATGCGCGTAATCTGCATCGACTGCCAGTCGTCCTCGACGTTCTGCTTGACCCAGTCGATGACGTTGCGGCCGCGGCGGTAGTAGGTGTACAGTCCCGCCTGCCACCCCTCACGCTCGTACTGTGCCGCCAAGTGGTATGTCAGGGCGTGTTCGGGCTTGAGGTTGCGGTCGCTGCGGTACCCTGCGGCCGTATAATAGAGGTCGGTGTATGTCGGCAGGCGCATTGACTCCACCACGCCCGCATCGAAACTCCAGTATCTCCCTGCCGTATAGTCCGCGCCTATGTTCCACAGAGCATCAGTCCCGTAGTCGGAACGGCTGACACCGGCGGCTCCCGTGAGCGAGAGGCGTCGCCACCGTTTCTCGTGCCGCAGCGTGGCGTTCACGGTAGTGCGCCCCTTGCTGTGGTTGTACTCTATGCCGCGGATACGTTTCGGGGCACACTCATCTCCCAGTACGGTACTGAGGATGTAGTTGTAGGCCATATCTATGCCGACCGATGTCTCGCCCGCAATCCAGCTGTATGCGGCTGCGGCCTCGGCCCCGATGTTGTCGGTGATGTGGTAGTTGAATGGAACCTTTGAGGCGTCACCACGGATCAGCTCGAAACGGTCGGTGTTCATGCGGTAGCTGACGTTTGCCGTGAGCCGCAGCCGCTCGCCCTGCCGCAGCCACCGCAGCGACGCCAGCGCCGTGGAGGTCTGTTCGAACTGGTCGGGGTAGGAGAGCGAGTAGAAGCCGTTGGCACCGAAGGCGCGGTTCTGGTATCCGACCTGCATGTCGAAGAGCCCTGCCCGCGGCGATGAATAACTCAGACGCGCATAACCGTTGTAGTTCATGAAGTCGGTGTTGTGCGTATATCCGCCGCTGTGGCGTGCCGATCCCGTCACCAGAAGCGACAGCCGGTCTGTGGTGTAGCCGCCCGCAAGCGAACCGTAGTAGTAGTCGTATGCGCCGCCCGTGGCCTCGACGCTCACGTAGCGCGGGTAGAGCGGGGCGGTGCGTATATCTACCGCACCGGCGTAGGCCCCCACGCCCGAAACGCCGTCGATGACGTTTATGGACGATACGGCATTGATGTCGATGGGAAGTGAATGTGACTGGTGTCCGGTTCTGGCATCGGTGAAGTTGATGCCGTTGAGGGTGACCATTGTCTGGTCGAATGAACCTCCACGGATTGAGATGTCGGTTTGGATCCCCTTACCGCCGCGTTCGCGTACGTCGACGGCAGGCGAGAGGCGCAGCGCAGACTCGATGGTCTGCAGGGGCGCGACGCTCTCCGTCGAGCGTTTGAAGACGGGCGTCTGCGACGTGATGCTGCGCGAGGAGGTCGTTTGCCGCCCCGCGACGCTCACCCTCTCCATCTCCACAGAGCGGTAGACGGTTGTGGTATCGGCACCCCTGTCTTGGGCCCCGGCCGTCGCAGATGAGATGATCGACATGCCAACCGAGAGGACTCCGATGTTGACGCAGCGGCCGAGCGAGGCAAATATGCCGTAGGCTTTGCGGCTCCAGCGTCGGAAGCAGGAAGTTCCCTGTCGTGCTGTCTTTTTCTTCATGTGTTTGGTTTGATTGTTTGGTTATTGCTGAGGAGGATCAGCGAGCCTCCTCCTTCAGTTTCTGCAGTTCGTACATGCGGTCGCGGTAGCGCGCCGCCGCGAGAAAGTCGAGCGACTTGGCCGCACGCTCCATATCCTCGCGTGCCTTGGCTATGAGCGAGTCGAGGTCCCCGGCATTGTACGCCGTCTCGACATCGGCCGCGATCATGCGGTTCTGTTCGGCAGCGGGATAGAGTACCGTATTTGCGGCCGCGGCCTGCTCCTGATGCTGCTGCGCCAGAAGAAGGTTCTGGCCCGAGCCGCTCTTCTGCGCCTGCCGCGGCAGCATCCCGTGTTCGATATTGTATCGCACCTGCTTCTCGCGGCGGCGGTTGCTCTGCTCGATGGCCGCAACCATCGAATCGGTACAGTGGTCGGCATAGAGGATTACGTGTCCGTTCGAGTGGCGGGCCGCACGTCCCGCAATCTGGGTGATGGAGCGCACGTTGCGGAGGAATCCCTCCTTGTCGGCGTCGAGAATGGCCACAAGCCCCACCTCCGGCAGGTCGAGACCCTCACGCAGAAGGTTTACACCCACCAGCACGTCGAACATGCCGGCTCGCAGATCCTCGAGTATCTGTACGCGTTCGAGCGTGTCGACATCCGAGTGTATGTATCTGTTGCGTATGCCCACGCGGTCGAAATATTTCGACAGCTCCTCGGCCATGCGTTTGGTGATGGTGGTGATGAGGATCTTGTCCTCGACCTTGACGCGCTTGTCTATCTCCTCTATCAGGTCGTCTATCTGGTTGAGCGTCACACGCACCTCCAGCGGCGGGTCAACGAGTCCCGTGGGGCGTATGAGCTGCTCGACAACCACGCCCTCGCTCTTGACGAGTTCGTAGTCGGCGGGTGTGGCGCTGACATATATCGTTGTGCCCATCAGCTGCTCGAACTCCTCGAAACGCAGCGGACGGTTGTCCTTGGCGGCGGGCAGGCGGAAGCCGTACTCGACGAGGTTCTCCTTGCGGGCGCGGTCACCGCCGTACATGGCGTGTACCTGCGGCAGGGTGACATGGCTCTCGTCTATGACCATGAGGTAATCCTTGGGGAAGTAGTCCAGCAGGCAGAAGGGTCGTGTCCCCTCGGGGCGGCCGTCGAAGTAGCGGGAGTAGTTCTCGATACCCGGGCAGTAGCCCAGTTCCTTGATCATCTCGAGGTCGTACTCCACGCGCTGCTTTATGCGCTGCGCCTCGACCATGCGGCCCTGACTCTCGAAGAACTCGATCTGCTTGCCCAGATCGAGATATATCTGCTGCACCGCCGAGTTGATATGCTCCTTCGTCGTGACGAAGAGGTTGGCGGGGAATATGGTCACCTCGTCCAGCGTCTCGAAGCGTTGGCCGCTCACGGGGTCGATGGTCTGTATCGACTCGATCTCGTTGTCGAAGAAGGTGACGCGGTAGCAGTTGTCCCCGAAGGCGGGCATGATGTCGAAGGTGTCGCCCTTGACACGGAACGTCGCGGGCGCCATGTCGGTCTCGGTGCGTGTGTAGAGCGCCTCCACCAAGCGGTACATGAAGTGCTTGTAGTTGACCACGTCGCCCGTGCGTATCTTGATCGAGGTGGCGTGGAAGTCGTTCGGGTTGCCGATACCGTAGAGGCACGATACGCTCGATACGACGATCACGTCGCGCCGGCCCGACAGAAGCGTGGCCGTGGCGTGCAGACGCAGTTTGTCCAGCTCGTCGTTTATGGCCAGATCCTTCTCGATATATGTGTCCGTGGAGGGGAGGTAGGCCTCGGGCTGGTAGTAGTCGTAATACGAGACGAAATACTCGACGGCATTCTCCGGAAAGAAGTTCTTGAATTCGCCGTAGAGCTGTGCCGCGAGGGTCTTGTTATGGCTCAGGACAAGGGTCGGGCGGTTGAAGTGCGCCACCACGTTGGCTATGGTGAAGGTCTTGCCCGAGCCCGTCACGCCGAGCAGCGTGTTGTGTCGCGCGCCGCTCTCGATCGACTCGATGAGCTGTGCGATTGCTTCGGGCTGGTCGCCCGTGGGCGCATAATCCGACACGAGTTTGAAATCCATGCCGCAAAGGTAACGAAAAAATCTTTACGCAATGACAAAGGCAGGGTTCAGAGACCCTGCCTTTTTACCGATACCGGCATGCGGTGCCGGAGATTAAAGTACGGCATCCAGCTCCTTGTAGAAGTCGGGCCCCTCGCCGCTGAAGATCTTGTGTATGCGCCCCTCGGGGTTGATGATGATCTTGGTGGGGTAGCCCTGTACGCCGTAGAGTACCGTCGCGTTTTTGTCAAGCGGGGCGTCGTCGGGATTGTAAACGTGTATCCACGGCATCTGGTGCTTCTCAAGTCCCGCCTTCCACGTCTCGGGCGAGTCGAAGCAGTCGATGCTGACGAAAGTGCAGCTCTTGCGGTACTTCTCCTCGTATTTCTTCATGTCGGGAATACCCTTGACGCACCATACGCACCACGTGCCCCAGAAGTCGAGCACCACCCACTTGCCGCGCAGCGAGCTCAGCGTTACGGGCTTGCCATCGGGGTCGTTGAGCGTGAAGTCGGGTGCCTCCGCCCCGGGAACGATAGCCTCGGTGGCCTTCTGTGTGGCGATGCGTCTGTCGGAGCTTTGCTTGGCTGTGTTGATCAGAGGTGCAAAATGTGAATTGTGAAGGTCCTCATCCAGAGCATCGTAGAGAGCCGGCACCGAGTCCAGCGGTACGTTGCGCAGGAGCAGCGCCGCCGTGGGGTTGTCGGCATTGCGGCGTATCCATGCCGCGGTGAGAATGCGGCGGACGGTCGACAATGAGTCATACGTGGCAAAGTACTCCTTGTTCTGCGGGTCGCCGTTCAGGAGTTGGACCATGCTGTCGATACTCATATCCGTACTGCGCACGGTCTTGAGGTAGTCGGTCATGCCGTCGGCCGCGGCCGTGCCGGAGGCCGTATATATGTATCCGTCGCCGTAGGATTTGAATTTTACGGTTACATGGTCCCCGGGCTCGACGGTCAGACGTATGAACATCTGCGGCATCGAGGCGGGAGATATGACATAGAGCGACGGCAGCGAATCGGGCGTGATGACCGCCTTGCCGTTCTCGAGGGTCACGAGCTGCTTCTTTATGCGGGGGTCGTTGTCGTTGGGGACAGGGTAGTCCTTCAGATACATGTGCGCTACGGTAAGTTCGGTCTCGTCAAAACCGCTTATCTTGACCGTTATGCCGGGCTTGGAGCAGGCGGCGGCAAAGAGCACCGCGGCACAGAGCAAGAGTTTTTTCATCGTTTGGAATATGGTTATTATTGTTATGTCTCGGTAAAGATATAAAAAATAGCGATAAACCAATCATGTGTCTCTCTTTTTATATCGGGCCGCGGCCGTTGTGCGGTTTGCCGGAGTGCGTCTGCGTATCGTGTCGGCGCAATATCAATATGTGGGGATACGGTTGCCGAATCTCGCCGATTATTGTTAACTTTGCCTGCTAAAAAGTATGCTTCGGAAATGATCGACCGCGCCACTGTGGACCGCATATATGCCGCCGCCAATATCGTTGACATCATCGGCGACTACGTCACGCTCAAGAAGAAGGGCGTGAACTATCAGGCATGCTGTCCATTCCATCAGGAGAAGACGCCGTCGTTCATCGTATCGCCCTCGAAGGGCGTGTTCAAGTGTTTCGGCTGCGGCAAGGGCGGCAATGCCGTCA
Organism: uncultured Alistipes sp.; assembly: GCA_900546065.1. Taxonomy (GTDB): domain Bacteria; phylum Bacteroidota; class Bacteroidia; order Bacteroidales; family Rikenellaceae; genus Alistipes; species Alistipes merdipullorum. Next base: position 14,275 of record URBK01000002.1, on the reverse strand, counting down.
CCTTCATCATGGAGCACGAGGGGGTCAGTTACCCCGAGGCGCTGCGCATGGTGGCCAAACGCTACGGCATCGAGGTCGAGGAGCACGCCATGACCGAGGAGGATGTGCGCCGCAACAACGACCGCGAGAGCATGTTCGCGCTGAACGGCTGGGCGGCCGACTATATGGCCAAGTACCTTACGGGCACTTCCGAGGGGCGCAGCGTGGGGTTGAGTTACTTCTCGCAGAAGCGCGGCTTTACGGATGCGACGATCCGCAAGTTCGGGCTCGGTTTCTGCTCGGCCAAGGGCGACGACCTGTCGCGTGCGGCCGTGGCGGCGGGATACAAGGAGGAGTTCCTTCTCTCGACGGGTCTCTCGCTCAAGCGCGAGAGCGACGGCCATGTCTATGACCGTTTCCGCGACCGTGTGATCTTCCCCGTACACAACATCTCGGGCCGCGTTGTGGCCTTCGGCGGCCGCACGCTGCGCACCGACAAGTCGGTGGCCAAGTATCAGAATTCGCCCGAAAGCGAGATATACAGCAAGAAACGCGAGCTCTACGGTCTCTATTTTGCGAAGAAGGCCATACAGCAGCAGGACTATGCCATCATGGTCGAGGGCTACACCGACGTCATATCGATGCATCAGGCGGGTGTGGAGAATGTCGTGGCCTCGTCGGGCACGTCGCTCACGACCGAGCAGATACAGCTCCTGCACCGCTTCACGCGCAACATAACGGTCATCTACGACGGCGACTCGGCCGGTATACACGCCTCGCTGCGAGGCATAGACATGATCCTGCACGAGGGTATGAACGTGCGTGTGGTTCTGCTGCCGCCGGAGCATGACCCCGATTCGTTTGCCCGCACGCATACGGCCGACGAGGTGCACGCATATATCCATGAGAACGAGGAGGATTTCCTCTCGTTCAAGGCCAAGCTGATGCTTCGCGAGGCGGGCAATGACCCCATCAAGCGCTCGGAGATGATCAGCGACATGGTGCGGTCGATCGTGCAGATACCCGACTCGATCCAGCGTTCGGTCTATATCAAGGAGTGCGCCCGCACGATGGATATAGACGAGAACGTCCTCATCGCTGAGGTTGCGCGCAAGCGCGCCATGCGTTCTGGTGACAGCGAGGCGGCGGAGTTCGTACGGCGGCAGCAGCGGTTGGCGCGCGAGGAGCAGAAGGCCTTGCCGGCGACGGAGCCCGACCTGACGAAGGGCGGTTCGGCAGGCAGCAGCGAGGAGGCTTTGGAGCGCGAGCTGGTGAAGTATCTGCTCAAGTCGGGACACAAGAGTTTCGAGGTGATGGAGGGGCGCAACGTCGTGCAGATAAATATCGCCGAGGAGATCCTGCAGAGTCTCGAGGCCGACAGCATAACCTTCTCGAATCCCGTCTACGAGCGTATCCTTGAGACCTACCGCGAGAAGTGGCGCGAGCTGGGTACGGGAGTGGAGGTGCCGGCACAGGTCTTTGTCAACCATCCCGATCCGGAGGTGTGCAACGCCGCTGTCGACATACTCACTTCGGACGACAACTATGTCCCGAGCGAGATATGGCGTCGCAAGGACGTGCATGTCGAGAGTGAGAGCGAGATCATGTCGGTGGGTGTACCCAAGGCCATCATGCTGTACCGCTCGAAGGTGGTCGAACGCATGATAAACGCCGTGCGCGAGCGGCTCAAGGATGAGAACCTCGACGACGAGGAGCTTTCGGAGTGCATGAAGCAGCTCTCGAAACTCAATCAGGTGAAGCTGGCGCTCTCGAAGCAGAGCCAGCGTCTGATTCTCTGAGGCGGGCGAGTCGGTATTATCGGCCGTGGAGGCGGAGGCGGGGCGATTTATGATGTGTATGTGCAGGAGTCAAAAAAGGACAGGAGCCGGATCGTACACGCATCGCTGCGCATACCGTGTGCAAACAGAAAATAAACAGAAAGATGTGTAAAACATATCAAAGATAAAAGAATTAGTTACCTTTATCCGGTCCTGCCCGTCGCATGTAAGGGCAAAAACGATGCCATGCGGGGGCCCGCCGCGCGGCAAAGACCGGTGAAGGGCATATATGGAGATGTAAGATGACGGATTTCAAGAATATAAACATACGCAACAAGCGTGCGACCTTCGACTACGAGATACTCGAGGAGTATGTCGCGGGTGTTGTGCTGGTCGGTACCGAGATCAAATCGATACGTCTGGGCAAGGCGTCGCTTACCGAGAGTTACTGTTACTTCGACAAGGGGGAACTGTGGCTGCGCGGCATGAACGTCGCCGAATATGGCTGGGGCACGTGCAACAACCATGCGCCGCGCCGTGACCGCAAGCTGCTGTTGCAGCGCAAGGAGCTCAACAAGCTGCAGCGGGCGTTGCAGGATCGCGGGCTGACGATCGTGGCACTGCGTCTGTTCCTCTCGGAGAAGGGCCTCGCCAAGGTGGTCATAGGTCTGGCGCGCGGCCGCAAGTCGTACGACAAACGCGAGTATATCAAGGCCAACGACGCCAAGCGCGAGATGGACAAGGCGATGAAACGTTTCAAATAACGGTGTGGGGATGGCTGTGCGTCGTATCATATTGTTCGCGTCGGGTACGCTGCTTGTATTGACCGTGTGCGTGGCCGTGATATTCGGTGCGGTGAAGGATTCGGACCCCGAAAAGGAGACCTTCACGCTGTGGCAGCTGCCGTCGGTGGCCGACGATCACGGCAATTCATACATCATACGCACACCCCACGGGCGTGTCGTTGCCATCGACGGCGGCAAGGGCGCCGAGACCGATTACCTGCGCGGCTTTCTGGCGGCGCTGGGCGACGAGGTCGATGTGTGGATCGTTACCCACCCGCATTACGACCATGTGGAGGCCATGACGAACCTGTTGCGGCGGCCGATGGACCTGCGTGTACACGAGGTGCGCGAGTCGCGTTTTACGCCCGGAATGATCGCCTCGGAGCCCGAATACAGCCGTTGGGCCGAGGAGTATTATGCTGCGCTGGATGCCGCGCAGGGGGTCAAGGTGACGGAGTGCCATACGGGTGACGAGTTCACGGTCGATGGCGTGCATTTCAAGATCCTCTCGGAGATAAATCCCGAGATCGGGGTCAACGTCTACAACAATTCGAGCATGGCCTTCCGCGTGTGGGACGACGTAAAGTCGGTTGTCTTTCTGGGTGATCTGGGCATCGAGGGCGGCGACAAACTGCTCGATTCGCCCATGCGCGAGTATCTGGATTGCGACTACCTGCAGCTGGCGCACCACGGACAGCAGGGGTGCAGCGAGCGTTTCTACCGCACGGTGAATTTCCGCGCCTGCCTGTGGCCTACGCCCTCGTGGCTCTACAACAACGATCTGGGCAAGGGCGAGAATACGGCGCACTACACGACCTTCGAGACGCGCCGCTGGATGGAGGATAAGGGTGTTGATGAGCACTATGTCGCCTGTTACGGCCTCTGCTGTATAGAGTAGCGGAGGAGGGGAAGCGTATTTTCGATATATGGCGTTCCGCGGATGAAGATATTTCTCTGAAGGAATACGTTTCTCGAATGGAAAGGAGAGAATGAAAATGGAAAAATTGACTGACCGAAAGAGTATAGGAGATAGTATAAAGGCCGTCTTTTTCGATATAGACGGCACGCTGGTGAGTTTCGAGACCCATGCGGTGCCCGAGTCGGCGCGGCGTGCGATCGAGCGGCTGCGCGAGCGCGGCATCAAGGTCTTCATCTCGACGGGGCGCCTGCTGCGCTATACGGAGGTCGTGCGCGACATCGAGGTCGACGGGTATGTCACTGTCAACGGCAGCTATTGCGTCACGCGTGACGGCAAGACCATATTCGAACGTTCGTTCCCGCATGATACCGTCGAGCGGATATTCCGCTTAACGGAGGAGATCGGGTTTCAGGCGGCCTTCATGACCCACGAGGACATATATGTCGACCGTTTGTCGGAGCGTGTGCTGACCATCGCCGAGATGATCCACATCATGCCTCAGGTTGCCGACCTGCGGCGTATCACGGCCGAGAATCCCGTGCTGCAGGTATGTCCGTATGTGGGGGAGGAGATCGAGCGGCGCATCATGCCGCAGCTACCCGAGTGTGTGGGCAGCCGCTGGATACCGACATTCATGGATATAAACATGCGCGGCACGGACAAGTCTGTCGGGGCGCGCAAGGTGATGGAGTATTACGGACTGTCGATGTCGGAGGCAATGGCTTTCGGCGACGGCGGCAACGACCTGCCCATCGTGCGCGATGCGGCCGTGGGTGTGGCCATGGGCAATGCGTGTGAGGAGCTGAAGGCGGCGGCAGACTATGTGTCGTCGTCGGTAGATGAGGACGGTATTAGCCGCGCGCTGGAGCACTTCGGGCTGATTTGACGTAGGGTAGAAGTAACGTAGAATCGGAATAACAAAAAACAGTATACGATATGTCATTGATATTGTGCATTGAGACGGGTACCGATATATGTTCTGTCGGTTTGGCCCGCAACGGCGAGCTGGTATCGCTGCGTGAGAGCGACGAGGGACGCGACCACGCCAAGAAGGTGGCGGTCTTCGTGGATGAACTGCTGCGTGAGACCGATGTGGCGCCCGACGAGTTGGATGCCGTAGCCGTGGGTATGGGCCCCGGCTCCTATACGGGCCTGCGTATCGGGGTGTCGTTCGCCAAGGGCATGTGCTATGCTCTGGGTATTCCTTTGGTGGCGGTGGGTTCGCTCGACGCCCTTGCGGAGGTGGCCGTGGAGGATCACGAGGCGGGAATTATCGACGTGGAGAATTGGTCGCAGGCGCGTCTGTGTCCCATGGTGGATGCACGCCGCATGGAGGTCTATACGCGAATATACGACAGCGCGGGACATCCTCTGAACGAGGTCTCGGCCGAGATCATTACGGTCGACAGCTTCGCCGAGTGGCGCCGTACGGCTCCGCTTGTGATCTTCGGCAACGGCGCGGCCAAGTGCCGCGAGGTGCTGCCCGACGCCGAATATGTCGATGTGGTGCCGTCGGCACGCGGTCTGGCGCGTCTGGCGCAGCAGCGTCTCTCGGAGGGCCGCACCGAGGATATAGCCTACTTCGAGCCCTTCTATCTGAAGAATTTCATCGTCATACCGTCGAAAAAGAAGCTTCTCTGAGATGATGGAGTATCGCAACGACAGTGTACGTCGGCAGGATCGTCTGCTCGACGAGGAGCGTGCACGTGAGTTGCTGCGCGGCGGCGAGTACGGATTTCTGGCCATGGCCTCGGATGAGGGCGGCTACGGTATACCGGTGAACTATGTGGCCGAGGGTGATACGATATACATCCATTGCGCTCCCGAGGGTCGCAAGCTGCGGGCCATCGCGGCGGATGCACGTGTAAGTTTCTGTGTCGTGGGCGTGACGCGCCCCGTGCCCGAGAAGTTCACTACGGCATACGAGTCGATCGTGGTGTCGGGGCGTGCGCGTGTGGTCGTGTCGGACGACGAGCGGCGTCACGCTCTGGAACTTCTGGTCGGAAAGTATGCTCCGGATTATGCGGCCGTCGGTGAGAAATATATCGACAAGTCGTTCCACCGCACCGCAGTCATCGCCATCGATGCCGAATGGTGGTCGGGCAAGACAAAACGTGTGTGATCGGGCGGTTGACGAAAACAGGGATCAACGTATCGAGAAACTCCTCAGCTCACGGGCGAGGAGTTTTTCTTTTCCTTCGGTGAGGCGGTCGACAAGGGCGTGGAATCGGGGCGAGTGGTCGTGATGTACGGTGTGGCACAGCTCATGGATCATGACGTAGTCGCGCAGATGTTCGGGCAACGTCATCAGGTAGAGGCTGAGAGATATGTCGTTGCGCCACGAGCACGAACCCCACTTTGTGCGGGCGGCGCGTATGCTCACGCGCCCGTATTGCAGGCCGAAGCGTCGTGCGAGCGTGTCGAGCCGCGGCGGCAGTACGGCCTTGGCCTCGGCCCGGAGAGCCTCGATCTGCTCCTTTGTAAATTGAGGAGGCCTTATGCGCGAAGCGAAGCGGCGGCGTGCCGCCTCCACCCATTCTGTTTTTGCCTCGAGGAAGACGACGGCACGCCGCTCGGAAACGTATGTCGGGAACGACAGCCGCACCTCGCCCGAAGGGCGTACCGAGAGCGATATGCGCCGTGCGCGTGCCGTGCGTGAGAGCGTCACGTCGCCGAGCGTGGGGTGGTGCAGTGTCGTCTTCATGCTCACTTGCGGATCATGAAATTTATGATGGCGTTCTCGATTGCGGCATTGCCCTGATCGTCGATATCGATAGACATGTAGTCGAATACCACTATCAGAGAATCCGTACGATATACGAGCATCTCGGCGGCGTGCAGATCCATCTCCTCCTGTGACGGCATTTCGGAGCGCGTATAGCCAATCTTCGCCAGCTGTGTGTTGAGCATCTCGTCGGCCGGAATACCGATACCGTCGTATTCAATCATACGTCGGCCGAGACTGTCGGTCACGATTGATGTCTGTTCCCTGAGCGACAGTTTGTCGTATGGGGTTATGTCGATGTCTATACGGTCGTGGCAGGAGTCGAGATCAAGCGCATATCCGAATGTTTCGGCCAGATATACCTCCTCATCCGGCTCGCTGTATGCCGAGGCGTAGAGGGCTGTACGGTCGGAGAGCGTACGCAGATAGTCGTCGCACTCCTCCACGCCGTATCGCTGCTGCAGCAGCTGCGGGTCGTGACGGCCGATATATTCGAGAGACTGGTACAGTATGCGGTGTTGTGCGCGTTGTGCCGTGTCGGTATCTGTGGGGGTGCCGAGGCGCAGACGGCCCTCCGCGTCGGCCACGCCAAGCGAGCGGGCTGCGGCATCGGCACGCCGCATCTGTGAGCGGACGGAGAGCCTGCCGGCCGTGATGGGCGGAATATAGGCCGTTGCGGCAAAGAGGACAAATGCCGTGAGCGAGACCGCAAGGTAGCGCCCCGTGCGGCGCGAAAGGAAAAGCAGCAGGCAGAGCGTCATCACGGCGCCGCACAGCACCAGATAGAAACGCGACTCGGTGAGACCGTACTCGCCTATACGCCGTGCGGTGCCTGTCCAGAAGAGTGCCAGAAGCGGCAGCGAGATGAGGCTGAAACGGTCAAAGAACCAGTCGTAACGGCGGCGCGTGAGGTATGGCTGCAGGGCCTTGACCACGACGGCCACGATAGAGAAGGTGAAGACCATGCCGGCGACCATACCCTTCGGAAGCGACCATGTGACGAGAATCTTTGCCGTGTAGAGGTAAAGTATGGCGGTGTATATTATAAGGGCGGGCGTTACGATGGCGTTCAGGAGAGTCGTGCCCGTGGCGGTAAGGCTGTGCACCTCGTCGCGCCGGTCCTGCATGGCGAAGAATATCATGGGCGCAGTCAGCACGTAGGCGAAGCCTCCGGCGTAGGACATGATATCCATGACGGGGTCCAGATCGAATATGCCTATCACCGATAGGTATATAAGGTAGAATAGCAGGAGCGCCACCGACGAGAATATCAGCGCTATGGCTGCCGAGAAGGCCATCTGTGCCGCCTCGGTGACGTAACGCCCGTTGTCGCGTCGCATGCGGAACGAGAGCAGCAGCAGGGGCAGCAGGGCTACGATGGTGACGCCGTATGACGTTTGGTTCGACCACTCGTCAAGGCCCGGAATAAGGGCTGTGGCGATGTAGGGCACCCACCACAGGGCGTATATGAAGTGTCGGGCGCGGCCCGTGAGAAGCACATTGAGGCAGTATGCCGTGACGATGAATATGGGGGCCGTGATGTAGGTCGTGAAGAGTGCGGGCAGCGCAGTGCTGAAGCCTCGGTATATCTCGATGACGACGGCTGCGTATGCGTGCAGCGCGATGAGCATCTCGACAGGGTGGGCGGCAAGTGTCGAGCGCAGGCGTGATGCCGTCTCGACGGCCGTGCGACGCAGTCGCCCGGCTACGGTCGTGTTTGTCGTATCCATCTCTTTAGGGTATTTTGGGGTTGTTTTCAGGTTGTTGCAATGGCCTTGGCGCGGCGGTTGGAGACGCCTTGCCGACAGTCGGGGCTGGAGGAGGTCAGTCGCCTATGCGCTGGCGTACAACCTCGAAGAGCATGACGGCTGCCGCGGCCGAGACGTTGAGCGACTCCACGGCCCCGATGAGGGGTATGGCAAGCTGCTCGTCGCAAAGTTTGAGCACCTCCTTCGAGATACCCTTCTCCTCGGAGCCCATGACGATGGCCGTAGGGCGTTTGAGGTCGGCATCGTAGATCAGTTTGCGGCTCTTCTCCGTTGCGGCCACGACCTGTATGCCCTCGGCCTGCAAGGCCTTGACGGTGTTGCGTATCGACCCTACGCGGCATACGGGTATGCGGGCCAGAGCTCCCGCCGAGGACTTCATGGCCTCGGCATTGACGGGGGCGGCGTTCTTGAGCGGGGCGATGAGGCCGTGCGCACCGGCACATTCGGCCGAGCGGGCTATGGCGCCGAAGTTGCGTACGTCCGTAACGCCGTCGAAGATGACGATAAGAGGCGTTTCGTCCTCGGGCACACGCTCCATGATATCCTCCACCGTCACATATTCGATGGGTGATATCTGCGCCACGACACCCTGATGGTTGCCCTTGACCAGACGATTGAGCTTCTCGACGGGGACCTCCTGCATGCGCACGCGGTGGCGCAGCGCCAGATCGCGCAGGTCGGAGAGAAGTTGTCCTTCGCCTCCCTTGCGTATGTAGAGACGTTCGATCTGTTGTCCCGACTCTATCGCCTCGGCCACGGGACGTATGCCGAATACCATGTTTTCCATATCTTCGGGGAGTTGTTGCTTGCTGGTTTATTTACGGTTATCCTCTACGCCGGCATTGTCGGCACCACCATCGGCCGGAATCTCGCCGCACATCTCGATGAAGCGCTTGACGATGGGTTTGGCATTGTGCTTCCGGTCGAAAGGCAGGGCATAGTCCGTGCGGCCGCGTACGGGGAAGCCGTTGAGCCACGAGTCACCGTCGCATACGCCCCAGAAGGTTACGCGCGTGATGTCGTCGCTGTGGCGCAGAAGTATATCCAGCACCTTCTCCATACGTGCATGCCATGCGTCATAGACTTCGGCTGGAAGTGAATCGGGATAGGGGTTGAGCTTGCGGTTGGACTCCATGCCGCCGTCGGCGATGTCGGCACCGGCGTATGCCGTGGGCAGGGCGCTCATGTCGAACTCCGTAACCATCACCTTGACCCCCGCCGCGGCAAAGGCCTCGATGCTCTTCTCATACTCCCGAAGGTCGGGGTGATCCATGCCCATGTGGCTCTGCATGCCTACGGCATCGATGCGCAGGCCGCGCTTGCGAAGCTCGCCTATGAGTTTGACCACGGTATTGCGTTTGCCCTCGGCCCACATGTTGTAGTCGTTGTAGTAGAGTTCGGCATCGGGATCGGCCTCGTGGGCGTACTGGAACGCCAGCGGTATGAACTCCTCGCCCAGAATCTCGTAGAAGGGCGAGCGGCGGTAGCTGCCGTCCTCCATGATGGCCTCGTTGACCACATCCCAGCCCTTGACCTTACCCTTGTAACGGCCGACAACGGTCGAGATGTGCTCCTTCATTATGGCCTTGAGCTCCTCGGCCGAGCGTAGCGTGCCGTCGTCGTTGTAGACAAACCAGCGGGGCAGCTGCGAGTGCCATATAAGCGTATGTCCCGTGACGGTGATGCCGTTCTGGAGGCCGAACTCTACGAAACGGTCTGCGGTGTCGAAGTTGTAGCGGTCGCGCTGCGGGTGTATGGGCTGGCTCTTCATGCAGTTCTCGGCGACGATGGCGTTGAAGTGTTCCTTGACGACGCGTACGCCCGCCGTATCGATACCACGGATCTGGGCCTCGTTGAGGGCCGTGCCGATGAGGAAACGATCCTTGGCGGCATCCTTCATGGTTGTGGGCTGCTGTGCGCAGGACGAAACGAAAACAGCGGCGGCAGCAAAAAGTGTAAAACGTATGTTCATGGTCGTATGATTTATTTTCGTGATTATGTCGGAGAGTTGTGATAATGACTCTTCTCGGAGACAAATGTACGTCTTTTTTCTCTGAAAAGAAATATCGCGGAGGCTTTGGGGCGATTTGTACACTATCTGCCGCATCCGTATGCAAAGAAATGTTTGCCGAGGGGTTTCCGAAACGGATAAAAATATGTAAGTTTGTATCGTGCGCCGCGTGCGTAGCGGCGTGGTACGGTATCCGTAAAACCAACCGACTGACCCTAAATATCTTTCAAAAGCGATGAATCATATTATACGAATCGTGGCGGCGGTGTGCCTCTGCGTCGGGGCGGTGTGCTGCTCCGACGATGGCACCTCACAGACGATAACCTTTCTCGACCTGTCGCATCTGCGCGAGGTGCGTGCCGACGATGCACGGGCATGTCGCCTTTTATGGGATGAGTTGCACTGTGCGGCCACGCTTCAGGGCGTGGTGAACCGCCGCGAGCCTCTGCTCTATATCGACTACGTTGCCAACGAGTTCATGGAGGTAGACCGCTTCTGGTGGAATACATGCCGCAGCGGGGGCGGATGGCTCTACGGACGCGATACGGTGGCGTGTGGCGATGTGGTGCAGGCCGTGGAGCGCTTCGCGGACCGTCTGCGCGGCGCCGTGGTATATGATCCCGAGGTGGCCTCGACTTCGTGCGTGGCCTCGGCCGTGGCGGGCGCGGAGGATCTTGTGGCGATACGTTACGACACCACGGCAGGAAGCCTCTATGACCGCCTCGTCGTACACGGGCCACGCCTTAAGGTGCGCGTATGGCTTGTCAACCGTGACGGGACGTCGATGTTCACGGGACGGGGTACGGTGCCGCAGACCGACCGCGCATCGACCGGGTCGGTGAAGGTGGACCCTTATGTGTGGTTTGTAGAGCGGTACATGAAGCGTGGCCGCTGCAGCGGCGAGTATGGGGCATACTATCTCGACCAGTATTGGCTGCAGCGCCCGTCTGCGGCGCCGATGAATGCCCATTGTCTGACCAATCACGACTTCTTCGTCAGCCGCCGCGGCTTCTTCTTCGATCTCTCGCCGTGGGGCGACGAGGCGGCTACGGACGACCCCGCGCAGAGTGTGGGGTGCGATCGGGCGATGCTGTTGGAGATGCTCGGGGAGGCGTATCGCCTAAATGAGGGGAACCGTATGTGTCACATAGGGGGGTTCCCCGCGTGGGCATACAAATATACGCGTCATGCGGGCGGCAGCCATGAGGATGTGGCTACGGAGTGGGAGTTCAGCCGTCTGATCAGCGCCTACAACGCATTCAAGGATGCCGATGCGATAGGTTACGGCGCCATGGCCAATGCCTCCTTCTGGCAGCACTACCCGACGGCGGAGCGATATCCCCAGCGGTGGGTAGACGACGAGGATCTGCGTCGGCGCGGATATATCGACGAGACGGGGGGCGTCAGGATCGACGGACGCAAGTTCATGATATTCTATGTCGGCGACTACGATGCCTCGTCGTGGATAACATCCGTATTGCCCCATTTGTGGAACGATCCCGCGCGCGGGGAGCTGCCCCTGATGTGGTGCATAAGTCCGGTTCTGGAGCGTCGCGCCCCTATGGTGCTCGACTACGTGCGCCGCACGGCGGGGCCGAACGACTACTTTGCCGCGGCAGATAACGGTGCGGGATATCTCATGCCCGGCATGTTGCAGTCGCCGCGTCCCGTGTCGGGCCTTCCGGACGGTCTGGATGTGTGGGCCGGGCACTGCCGCCCGCTGTACGAGAAGCGGGGGCTGACGATCACGGGTTTCATCATCGACGGCGAGGCTCCCGCGCTCGATTCGCGGGGGCTTGCATGCTATGCCTCGTTCAGTCCCGACGGTATCGTCCCGCAGAAGACGCCGCGCACGCGCCTTTATGGCGAGATGCCCGTGCTGCGAGCGGGAGCAGACCTCGTGGGTACGCCCGAGGAGAGTGCCGCCTTTATCGTTGAGGATATGCGGCGCAGCCCGATCCCGTTCGGCTGGTACCGCGACATACTCAAGTCGCCGTCGTGGCATGTGGAGGTTATGGAGCATGTGCAGCGTTTGGATCCCGCGGTGGAGCTGCTCGATGCCCCGACCTTCTTCGAGCTATACCGCCGCTGGCTGCGCGAGAACCCCGAGGCGGCGGCCGGACAAATCGAATAGAGGTCGAGGATATGTTTCAGACACAATGACAATACGGGATGTGCATGTAAATGGACATCCCGTATTGCGTTGTCGGTCAAGGTTGCGACGTCAGAAGAGATATGCCGCGCCGATGTAGAAGTTGCGGTTGTGGATCTTGATGCCTGTAACGTTCGAGGCGTCGACCAGACCCCAGTCATATCCGAGGAAGACCTGATAGTGGTCGAACAGCTCCACGCCGCCGCGCAGGCCCAGCCCGAAATCGAAACGTTTCATACCGTCCGAGCCGAAGACATCGCTCTCGAAGCTCTCCATGCCGTCGTCGGACTCGGCCTTGCCGAAGAGCCCGATGGCGAAGTACGGGCCGAAGGATCCGAATAGCTTCATGTTGCCCTCGCCGATCTCATAGCGGTAACCGAAGTGGAGGGGAATCTCAAGATAGTATGGCCGCACGGTGTTGTTTACCGACTCGCTCTCGACCAGAGAGGTGTATTTGCTGCCCTTGGCGCTGAGCAGCACGCCGGCATCCATGTAGAAGCCCTCCATGATGGGCAGGGCCAGATCCATCTTGAATCCGGCGTTGAAGGCCAGACGCGAGTCGGTGTCTATCGACACGCCGCCGCTGCTCATCGAGAACGAGGGGACGTTGAGCGCTCCGGTGACGCCGTAGCGCGGGCCTTGGGCCGAGACTGTCGCCGTAGCGAGAAGCGCAATAGCCAATAACGGTAGAATTTTTTTCATAGCATTTGGTTTTAGAACGATATTCGTCTTGGCTTCTGCAAAAAGAGTGCGAGACCCTTGTCGGGTCCCGCATCTTTTTACTCTTTTATGTTGCTTTTATATCGTCCTGTACCAAACGGCCTTTTCCAAACAGCTCCCCGACAACCTTATGCCCTCTATCAAAAGGGGCTGCGCGGGAGCATGGAATGGATGAGCGGCGGTTGCCGGCCGCATCGTCAGAAGAGGTACGCTCCGCCGATATAGAGGTTGAGCGGATGTGTTTTGGTATAGTCGGCCTCTTCGAAGCGGCTCTTGGCTATGTCGATGAGGCTGTGCTCGAAGGTGAGGAATACTTGCCAGCGCGACGAGATCTCAACGCCTACCGAATAGTTCAGACCGAAGTCGAACCGTTTGTATGATTTGCCGAAGATATCGGTTTTGGCCTTGGCTCCGTCCGTTTTTATTACCTGCTTGCCCAGCACGCCGATGCCGAAATAGGGGCCCAGCCCGCCGAGGAGCGTGAGGTCGGAGTTGATATGGTAGCGGTAACCGGCCAGAATGGGCAGCTCGAGATATCCCAGATTCTGGTGTATGTTGGCCCACGATCCGCCCTTGAGCGAGTAGATCAGGCGGGCGTCGATGTAGAAGTCATCGGCCGCGGCATCCGAGAAGAGGTATTCGCCCTTGACGCCGGCGCCGAATCCCACATAGCAGTCCGAAGAGCTGACCGAGTTGTGAAGCCACGACATGTTGAAGTCGCCGACAACACCCACACGTATCTCCTGAGCGCGGAGACCCGCGGCGGCGAGGAGTACGACGGCAGTAATTAGAAAACGCTTCATAGGTGTGTAGTGTTAAATAAAACTTACGACAAAAATAGCATTTTTTCGCCAACCTCCAAAACCGGACGCTACGCAGTGGCTGCATAATTTCTCATATTGGGAGTTAATTGCTACCTTTGCCGAACAATTAAACACAACAGACATGAGACGCATAGTATCCCCTTCGATGCTCTCGGCCGATTTCGGCCATCTCGACCGTGACACCCGCATGGTCGACCGCAGCGCGGCAGAGTGGGTGCACATAGATGTCATGGATGGGGTGTTCGTGCCCAACATATCGTTCGGATTCCCCGTGATGAAGGCCATACGCCGCGCCACGGCCAAGACGCTCGACGTGCATCTGATGATAACCGATCCGGTGCGTTACGTCGCACGCTTTGTCGAGGCGGGGGCCGGGTATGTCACCTTTCACTATGAGGCGACGGACGACAGTTATGTCTGCATCGAGGCCATACATGCCGCCGGAGCGTGTGCCGGAATCTCGATCAAGCCGACAACGGATGTCGGGGTGTTGGAGCGGCTGCTGCCGGAGGGCGCGCTTGGCGGGATGTCGCGGGAGGAGCTGCTGCGCCGCACGCCGCTGGTGCGGCAGGATGCCGTGCGCGAGCGCTATTATCCGCACGAGCTGCTGCTG
>URBK01000001.1 GCA_900546065.1 uncultured Alistipes sp. | reverse complement strand
TTTTTGCGTTGCGTCTTGATAATTATGGTCAGCGTTGCCTGCATCGCCTGCGGTAAAGATGACGAAGGTGATTACGGCAATACCGATAATACCGAAAACAATGGTGGGGACAATGGCAACAGCGACGGCGATAATGGTGATGAAGATGATGGTGGTGACAACACCGAAGAGGAGCAGCCGAGCGTTGAACTTATAAATATCCCCGACGAATCATTCAAGGCATACTTGGTCGGCGCTTTCGATACAGACCAAGATGGAGAGATCTCGGTAGAGGAGGCTCAACAGATTACGGACATATCATACGGATGCCAAAACAATACGGATATAGTCTCGATAGAGGGAATAGAGCACTTGACCAACTTGCAAAAGGCTACGCACGCATTCGACGGCTGTACTTCTCTGAAATATGTTCCCGACCTGCGTTTCACCATCAACAATGAAGAGGAGGATCCCGCGGACTTTTCGTATATGTTCTTGAATTGCGATGCATTGGAGAATATCGATGCAATAGCGTTTTCGGGTGACGGATATTTCAACGCTACTGAAATGTTTGGTCCTATCGCACCGCTTAAAGCCTTGAAGGAACTTGAACTGTCTGCATATCCCGTAATCAACGGAGTGTATTTTATGTTCGGGATATATGGAAGCGACATAGAGACCATTGACAGTATAGTCTTGCGTGAAAATGATGCTAATTACTATGGACTTTTTTGGAGCCTTCCGAATCTGCAAAGTACAACCTTTACGGGTAAATGTACGCCATGGGGCATCTGCATGCACACGCAGGAGAAGCTGTCGGTGGATTCGTTCCAAAGTCTCTTCGAGGCTCTGCTTCCTGTTGATGATGGTCGTGGAATACGCTTGGGTGATTATAACAAGAGCCGAATTCCCGATGAGATAAAGCAGATTGCTTTGGACAAAGGTTATCAGCTCGATACTTTTAATGCGGAATAACGCGATCTTCCACATTTTCAGTGTGGCAGAGTGTTATTGATTTATTTTTAGTATAAGTTATTACACATGTTATTATGAAACAATGTTTTATGTTTGCAGCATTATTTGCCGTGATGCTTCTCGGCAGCTGCTCGAAAGATGAGGGTGAAGGCGATCTCGTTATTAACGGCGTCAACGTATCGGGAACATGGGCTTTGATAGGAAGTGTTTGGGACAACTCGTTGTACTATGATGACAATGATGAGGTTTGCTGTACATGGCAAGAGGGGCAAAAGGTTGAAGACTTGATAGTTTTCACACCAACCACCATACGCAGCTATTCTCCTACTGAAGAATGGTATGATAAATGGTATGATGAAGGGATATCTTTTAATACCGGCTTTGCATTTTCCAATGGATATATACAAGGCTGTTCGATGTCAGACTTCGAAGAAGACGGCGAGAACAAATTCACAGTTGAGAATGGTCGCTTGTATGTGTCGGGAGTACACATTGACCTTAAATTTGAGGGAAACGACATTGTAACATGGTATGATGAAGGTGATGCCTACCAACGGTACAAGCGTGTGAAAGGTTTCAAATAGAAAAGATAGATTTAGTATCTTGGTACAGAAGTGAAAAGAGTGCTGTTTTTCAGCACTCTTTCTTTTTGTCGCTGCTTGGGCTTTTCACTTTTATGCGGGGTGGGGTAATAGTGAAAATATTTTATCAATTTGCTCGATATGATAATTGGATGCAGAGTATATGTGATTTGGGCACATGGATAGATGTGGAAATTGAGAGACAGGGCGATGCCGTAATCATTGACTTCCGTGTTGATGACATTAAGGCTTAGGTATAACCCGCCTTATCTCCCAAATCGTATCCAAATCCCGCATAAATGAGTTCGAGAAAGGATGCGTCAGGGGCACGAGGGCGCAAGCCCAAACGAAAACGGCTTCGGAATATCCGAGGCCGTTTTTGTATTTATTTAAGTCTATCCTTAAGGATTAATTTCCAATTTCAAGGCATTTTTATCCGGTGCGTGGCGTTTTTATCTCTCCGGGACTATTTTCAATCGTAGGGATGGCCCCCTTTGTTGCATAATTCCGGCCCTATTTCTCTCCGTGATTCGTCTCCAATGCCTTTAGCCTGAGCTGCGTTTCGTGCCGCAGGCGGGCGGCGGCACGGCGTGTGAGGTAGCCGTGGCGACGAAGGAAGTCTGTTGTCAGAAGCTCTATCTTGTAATATGTGCTGTCTGGGGTGAGGCGGTAGTTGAATAACGGGTGGGTGCCGCCGCGGAATATGTGCAGATCGCAGCAGCCGCCATATTGCCGCGTGAGGTCGCGGAACCGTTCGGCCACGGCGACGGGGACTATGGGGTCGCTGTCTCCGACGATGAAGAGTGTCGGCGGCAGCGGGTGCGATATGTGCTGCATGGGCGAGAGGTCGCGGGCGCGCTCCTCGCCGCCGAACGAATCCCCGCGGTCGGAGGTATCCACAACGGGATAATACAACAGCAGCAGGTCGGGCCGCTCCGGCATCCCGGGCAGCGTCGCCAGCGCGGCGGCCAGATGTCCGCCTGCGGAGCTGCCCGCGGCAGCTATGCGGTCGGGGTCTATGCCCAGAGTGTCGGCGTTGCGGCGCACCCATGCCATGGCGTCGCGTGCATCCTCGACGCTTTGTGCGGGCGATGAGCCGTGTACCATGCCTATGCGGTATTCGGCCGTTATGGCGACGATACCCGCTGCGGCATACGTGGCGCACTCGCGGTAGAACTGCAGGGGCGAGCCCGAAGTCCACCCTCCGGCAAAGAAGTAGACGATGGCTGCGCGGCCGCCGCGCGGATGTTTGCCCTCGGGACGGAATATGTGCAGGTTGAGGCTCGTGCCGTTGTCCAGACGTTTATAGCACTCAACGTCGGGGTGGTATTCGTTCGCGGGCCGTGGCAGTATTGTGCGCAGAGCCTTCATCCAATTTGCGGCGATGATCTCGGCACCGGCGCGGTTGGGGTGTACCTTGTCGGCTACGGTATGGCGCTGCCAGTCGAATCCTTCGGCCGCGGGGACCCATTTGACGTTGTCGTTGTCGAGTTGCCGCACCATCCGCTCGAGGGCGCTGTTCAGGGCGGGGATATAGGAGTATTTGGGAAGTTTGCCCGCGGGGATGACCTCGCCCACGAGGATCTTGGCTTCGGGGTTGCGGGCCAGAATCTTGGTTATGATGGAGCGTTGGGCCGTGACTATGCCGTCGACGGGATTCTCGTCGGCGAAGTGGTTGTGGCCTGCGAGCAGCAGCACCACATCGGCCGGATAGCGCGCATAGAGACTGTCAATCTTCGAGTCGAGATATTCGGCCGTGCGGCCGCCGTAGCCGCAGTTGGCGACGCTGCCCGTACGGCATGCGAAGCTGTTGGGGCCGATGAAGTCGAAGGCGTAGCCCGCACCGTAGAGCATGTTCCACAGCGGCGCGGTGTAACTCTCGAACCCTGTGCCGCCCTGTGTTATCGAGTCGCCCACGGCCATGATGGTGGTGCGTGCGGGGCGGGTGTATGTCCCGTATGTCCCGTTCGCCGCGGCCGCTCTCGGTACGGCGGCAAGAAGGAAGATAATCGTAATCGAGATGCAGACGAGACCTCTCGCGCGCGGCATGCGTGATATAATGTGTGTATCCGGCATATCTTTATATGTGTGGTGTCAGGTATGTATGGAATCAGGCGTGTTATAGATGTGGGCGCGTCGTGAAAAAATACGCTTGCCGGCCCGCGAGCCGACAAGCGGTTTGTATGAACGTAGAGGGTGTTTGAGACTAATTCTTGGGTTTGCGGTATGTGGGCCAGTTGCCGCCGAGGTTGTAGAGCTGGTTGTTCTTGAGGCCGCTCTTGCCCATGCCCTTAGACATGAGAGCCTTCAGCTCGTCGAGATGGTCGGTGTAGATCTGGCGCGGCAGGGCCTTATGCTCGGTGCAGAGACCTGCGGCCATACCCACGACCTCGCCCATCATGCCCGTGGTGCGCATTACGCGCACTGTCCCCAGACCGATGTGTGTTACGCTGATGTCGCGCCCAGCCATGAAGAGGTTGTCGATGTTGCGCGAATAGAGGCAGCGATAGGGTACGGCGTAGGGGTTAACGGCGCCGTGCGTGCATATCGACTTGAACTCCTCGCCCGGGAAGTGTTCCGAGTTCTTGGGGTCGGGATAGTGCAAGTCGATGCTCCATGTGGTGGTGAACGATGCGTCTGGGTAGACAACCTCGTTTATGAGGTCGTTCTCCGTGAGGACGTGGTCACCCAGAAGACGGCGCGACTCGCGCTTGCCGGCGATGTAGGCTACCCATCCGAGCGAACGGTTCCTGTATTTGTCGTTGTCCTTGAGGCGGTTCTTCAGATAGCTCCAGTTGGAATATACAACCATCAGGCCGTAGTCGCGTATGCGCTCGAACTCCTCGCACTGGTCGCGGTTCATGCCCGTCTCCCAAGTCCATTCGCCCATGGTTACGCGCTCGCAGCTCTGGTCGTTGAAGTTGAGCCCGTACTCGAAGAGGGGGAACGAACTCGGCGCATCATCCTCGACCGAGTACCACTGTACCGAGGCGCCCATGGTGAGGCTGTCGCCCTGTTCGGGTGCCGAGGGTTCGTTGTACTCGGCGCGGCTCTCGCGCCCCATCGAGTAGTCGGCGCCGGCGAGATATCCCACCGTGCCGTCACCCGTGCAGTCGGAGAATATCGGCGAACGGAACTCTACCGTCTCGCCCGTCTCGATATGTGTCGCGTAGACGGCATTGATATGTCCGTTGCGGCAGTCGACCTTCTCGACACGATACGACGGGTAGAGGTCGAGGTTATCGGACTCGGCCTCGAGGAAAGCGCGTTTCTTGTCGTCCTCGTAGAATTCGGCGGGCTGTGCGTTGCCGCCGCGCAGGGGGCCGAACTCCTTGATCATGTTGCCCAGATTGGTGTAAGGCTCCATCTCGATATGCCCGCCCAGATGGACGCGGGTTTCGGAGCTGTTGCAGCCGCCCCAGATCGGGCGGTCGTTGATGAGGGCGACCTTCACGCCCTGACGTGCCGCTGCAACCGAGGCGCACATTCCGGCCACGCCGCCGCCCACAACGACGAAGTCATACTCCACCTTGCGTATCTTGCGGGGGTTGACCTTGTCGCGGAACTCGGCCAGAGCCTCGCCGCCGGCGGGCGGGACTATATTCTTGTCGGGGGTGATCCAGACAGCATCGCAGCGGCCGTCGAAGCCCGTCCTGTCGTGCAGGGTGATCTTGGCCGTGCCTTTCGGCAGGTCTGCCGCACCGGCATACTGCCACTCCCATTGCGAGCCCTCGCATCCGAGCGTGGCATCGAGGTCGCTGCCGCCGACAGATATGGTGAAAGCTCCCGGGCCGCTCTTGTCGGACCACGGCGAGGTCCAGTTGTAGGTGCGCACGTAGACGTGGTATTGTCCTGCGGCGGGTATCGTCACCTCGGTCGAGGCATCCCCGACGGGGCGTCCCATGCCGTGCGCTATGAGATACGGCGAGCCCATCTCGAAGGTGAACTGCTGATCGACGCTCCAGCCGCCCTTGACGGCAAAGTTCTCGGCCTCGACGAGCACGCCTTCACCCGTGGCGGGAGCGGACGTGCAGGCGCCAAGAGCCATGAGCGCAAGTGCCATAACGGTTAATCTTCTCATGTGTTGCATAATGTTTCGGTTCTGTATATGGCCGCACGAATCCTTCCGGTGGCGCGGCCGTTAAACTATCTGTATTCGAACCATGCTGTGGCTTTGGTGTCGCGGTCGGCCGTGACACGTATCCAACGTCCTTGGAACGATTGCGGGAAGGTGTGCTCGAAGGTCTGTCCGGCCGACACCTCGAAGCTGCCGTAACGGAACCACTCGCCGTCACCCGTGGGGTCGACCTCGACGGTGAAGACCACATTGCCCGAATCGGTGTGCGAGAGGCTCATCGTACGTTTGTCGTAGAAGCCTATCAGATAGGGATCCGACGCCACGCCGGCCTTGACCTGAGACTCCACCCACGGGCCTCCGTGTCCCGTCGGCTTGCCCATGTGCCACAGGTCGTCTATGACTCCGGCCCATACAGCCGCCTTGCCGTCCTGCGAGAGAACGACATGAGGGTTGCGGGCAGCCTTGGAGTGGTCGATGCCCGTGAGCATCATCATGCCGCGGTACGAGGCGTAGTCGTTGATGGCGAACGAGTGCGACGCCACGGGACGGATCTTGGCAAAGCCGTCGGCATTCTCTGCCGGCAACTCGTAGAAGGTGCCGTGGCATGAGAAGAGGTCGCGTTCAGTGGCCACCTCGCGGCACAGACGCAGGCGAGCCTCGGCGATCATGTCATTATATGCCTCGTCACCCAGAGGCAGGCGCCAGCGGCGCTCCTTTGCGTCGACGATGAGCACCGATCCCTTGTCGACCTCCACCACATCGTGCGGAATGGCGAACTTTTCGGCTATATGCTGGCTCATCTCGGGATCGTCGTGCGGCGTAAGGTTCATCGCGGCATCGAGTTCGTAGTATGCCTTGCCGTCGGCTGTCGTCGCGAGCACTCCGAGTGCGCGGCGGTTGTCGGGAAGACCGTACATGAGTCCCTCCGAATCGGCCTTGCCGCCGACAACGGCTATGCCGTCGAAGATGGCGTTGGGTTCGGTCGTACGGGTCTCGGCCTCGGCAAGCACGAAGGTCAGGTCGGCACGTATCGTCGCGTCGCTCGTGGCGCGGATCCATACACCCTCATCCTGCGGCTCGAAAGGTATGAATTTCGACTCGCCTGCGGCAAGTGTCTCGGTGCGCAGCTGTGTCCATGTCCCGTCGCCCTTCTTGTCGACCTCGAAGGTTATGGTGGCGTCCTTATCCGAGCGGTTGGCCATCCATGCGCAGCGGTTGTCCCAGCCGGCAAAGAGGAACGGATCCGACGGCACGCCGGCCTCGACCTGCTCCTTGAGCCAGAGTGATCCCGCGGCCGTGGTGGGGCCTACGTTGTCGGGCGTGGAGATGTCGCCGAACCAGATATTGGAGTTCGACTGCCCCGTGCCGCCGATATTGCCCTTCTGGCGGCGCTTGTTGAGGAACTCGCTCTGGGCCGAGTCGTCGCATCCGAATACCAGACGCCCATTCCACTCCGTAAAGTCGCCGATAACCTTCAGGTAGGCGCCGCGCGGAGTTATACCGGCCGTATTCTGTGATGTGAACGTGTGCGGGAAGCGCCAGAACATGCCGTGCATGGTCATCAGCATGTCGGGGTTCTCGCGCGTGCCAACGTTGCGTATGCGCGGCCATTCGGTATTCCAGCCGTGGGCGCCGTCGTATGCGAAGCTCGCCTTGGGCAGACGGTAGAATGTCCACCCGGCCACGGTGTCGCGGCAGGCCAGAATGACCGACTTGTAGTCCCAGCCGAGCGACCAGATGGGATCGGAGGTCGAGGCGTTGCCCTCGATGCCGCCCGGGCCCGTCACCTCGGTGAACTGGTTGCGGCGTATGACCTTCCAATCCTTGCCGTCCCACTCCGAGAGCGACCCAGAGGGAATATCGAACTGACGCTGTGCCAGCTCACCCTCCTCGCCGTTGTTGGAGTAGACGGCCACACCCTGACTCGAATAGAAACCCTTGCCGTGATATCCCGGCAACAGTGGGCTGAGACGTCCCGTGGCGCCCTCGCGCCGCATCTGGTTACCGTCCTTATATAGGGTTTTGGCGTCGAGCGTATGGACATCTATATCGTAGAATCCGGCCTCCATCGTGGCCAGCAATATGCGGTTCTCGGGGTCGGTAAGATGGGCGGCATTGCCCGTCGGACGTCCCGGGACGCGGTCGTAGGGTATGACCCGCACGTTGGCGGCCGTATCGATGGCGTAGGGGCCGATGAAGAGCTGTTGGCTCGGCGTATGGATCATGCGGTTGGCAGGGGTTCCCCCGATACTCTCCGGACGTACTATTTGCGTCAGGTCGGGCTTGATCTGGTAGAGTTTGTCGTCCGAACCGTAAGGCTCGTGCGGCGAGTAGGTCACAACCCACAATGCGCCGGCCCATGGAACGACGGCGCCCGTACCGCACTCTCCCTGCGAGTTGTAGTATGCCAAGTGGGGATATATGCCGCTGTAACACGGATATCCCGTCTGGTCGACGGCCGTGGGACGTTCTCCGCCGCCGCATGCAACGGCCATTGATGCCGCCGCTGCCAGAATCAGTAATTTGTTGGATGTCATGTTTTTTGTTATTTAGACTTTTGCTTTTGCCGGTTTAATTGCCATACCCCTCGTACCGTATGTCCCGATTCGAGAGGTGTCATGTATAGAGCCTTCCCCGTGATACCGCGAGAAGCCCGATTGTGGTCGGGCTCTCTCGTGTAGGTATCATGCGGCTGTTACCAGTTGGGGTTCTGGTCCAGCTTGTCGTTTATCAATCTGTCGTCGGCAGGAACGGGCCACAGGTAGTCGCGCGAAGCGTCGAACTTACGCTCGGCCGCGATGACGATATAGCCTGCATCGACCATATATTGCAGGTCGGCAAGACCGTTCTCGTCGATCTGCGGCGTACCTCCGATCGGGTAGTTTCCGTCCTTCCAGTTCTGTATGAGAACCTTGTAGTCGTCGCTCACATTCTGCTCGTTGCCATCCCATGATGCCGAACCCGACCATGCGCGCTTGAGGTAATAGGTGGGACGGTTGAAGATCACTTCCGCAAGGCGCCAGCGCAGAAGGTCGGGATAGCGCCATCCCTCGAATGCCATCTCGATGAAGCGCTCGGTGCGGATCATCGTACGCATGGCCTGCTGCGAGCCGACCGTAGCCACGGGATAGTCGATGCCCGTACCGCGGTATGCGCGCTTGCGCAGTTCGTTGATCGTCAGGTTGAGCACCTCCTGATCGCATTCGCCCAGCTCGTTCATCGCCTCGGCGTACATCAGGAGCACGTCGCCGTAACGCAGATAGGGATATGTGGTGGGGGCTCCGTTGTGTCCGTTCTCGAGCCACGACTCGTCGACATACTTCTTGAACATGAAACCGTTGTAGGCGGCATGCTCGGCACGGGCCTTCGAGTCGGTGTTGCTTATGAGCTCACCCGTCGAGAGGTTTGTCACCTGCGTGCGGGTCGGGTCGGGAGAGTGTTCGTATCCGAGCCAGCCGTAATCTTCGGGTTTGTACGTACCGTCGAGTACGCTCTTGGTGTATGCCGTAGCGAAGGGTACGACGGTCATGGCAAGACGCGGGTCTCGGTTCTCGAAGGGATCCTTCGGGTTATAGAGCGGCGACTCGTCGATGGGTTTGCCGTCGATGCAGGGGTATGCGCATATAAGTTCGTACGATGGTGCGCACACACCGCCCCAACCGCCTACCAGACGGGGTACGATGTTGTTCACGTCGGCAGCGGCGAAGTAGTATTTCTTCAGAGTGACGTCACCGCGGAAGAAGAAGATCCACTCGTCCGACCATGATGCCGTGAACAGATCCTGATAGTTGTCGTGCAGCTTGTATATGCCGAGGCCCATGCAGAGCTTGGCCGCGTCGGCCGCAACGTCATAATCGCCGTTCCAGAGGGCCATGCGTGCCTTGAACGCCAGAGCCGCACCCTTGGTTGCGCGCTGTATGCCCGAGTATGTCGTGGGTAGGCGGTTGGCCGCCTCGTCGAAGCACTGGTATGCGTATTCGAGCACGTCGGCCTTGGGCGAGCGTACGGCCTGATATGCCTCCTCGAGGGTCATGCCCGTTTTGTCGAGGATGGCGTCGCCCCAGAAGAAGGCCAGCATGCCGTAGGCATAGCCCAGATAGAAGTATGCCTCGCCCTCGTATTGGGTAATGTCGGCCTCGGAGATTCCCATGGCACGGGCATTGTCCATCTTGCCCAGCAGTCGCAGGGCGCGGGCTATACCCTTGTAGAAGTTCTGCCAGCGGTTGGCCACGGTGCCGTCCTCGGCAGTCATGGTGCCGTTCTGCACGGCCTGAGTATTGTTGCGCCACGTCACGTCGTCACCCCACGACTTGTCGAGTATGGGGAAGAAGTCCGTGCGGTAGAAGTCGTTCAGCGACATCTCGATCTCGGACTGCGAGGAGTACCACGTCTCGCTCGAGCCCTCCGAGAGCGGAGCCAAATCAAGATCGACACACGCCGAGAGCAGTGCGGCCGATGCGATGCATGTTGCCAATAATATCTTTTTCATACGGTTCATACGCTTTTAGAATTTCACATTAACACCGAATACGAATGATGTCGAGATGAAGTCGGAGCCATAGCCGATCTCGGGATCGTATCCTTTGGGGAAGTTGCTGATGGCGGGCAGGTCGGTGACGCTGACGTAGAAACGCAGCGACTTCATGAATACGTGCTTGATCAGATCCGACGGCAGCGTATAGCCGAGCGTGATGTTCTTCACGCGGAAGTATGCGCCGTTGAAGAGCCAGTAGTCCGAACCGGTATACGTATTTGTCGTATTGGTATATGTCAGACGCGGATATTTGGCTGCGGCATTCTGTTCGGGGGTGTTGTGCTGGCTCCAGTAGTTGCCCAGAAGCAGTGACGGTACGGCGCCCCACTGCTCCTTGAGGGGCTGTATCCAGCTGGTGTTGAAGAGCACCCTCTGGTGGCCGACGCCTTGGAACGAGAGGTTGAAGTCGAGACCCTTCCATCCGAGCGAGATATTGCCGCCGTAGAGATACTCGGGCAGCGAGTTGCCCAGACGCACCTTGTCGTCGGCGTTGATGGTGCCGCTGTTGTCCACATCGACATACTTGATGTTACCGGCCTTGTCGTTGGCCGTCAGGGTGGGGTATTTGTTGCCCTCGGCATCGTAGAGATCCTCGTCCGTAAGGAAGATGCCGTCGGTGCGGTACATGTACCACTCGTTATAGTAGGATCCCTCCTCGGTGATGTAGTTGCCCGAGATGGTGCGGCGGTCGCCGAGGTATCCCATGCGCGAGCGGTAGTCCGAGAGGTTGGCCGAGATGCTGTACGAGAAGTCGCCTATGGTGTCCGACCATCCGATCTCGAGGTCCCAACCCTTGGTGTACATGTCGCCGGCGTTCTGCGAGGGTGCCGAGAATCCCGCGTACGAGGGGAATCCGAGTGTGAGCAGCATGTCCTCGGTCTTCTTGTAGTAGTAGTCGGCCGACAGGCGCAGGCGCTCGTCGAGGAACGACATGTCGGCTCCCACGCCGTATGTGGTGGTTGTCTCCCACGTTATGTCTTGGAAGGCGTAGTATACCTGTGCGGCGTTCTGCACGGCGCTGACAGTCTGCGAGCCCTTGTCGTACATGTAGCTGTTGCCGAACGATATGGCGGCCATGTAGGGGAACTCCGAACCGATACGCTCATTTCCGAGCTGTCCGATCGAGCCGCGCAGCTTGAGGTACTGAAGGACGTCGTTCTTGAACCACGGCTCCTCCGATATGACCCATCCGGCCGATACCGAGGGGAAGGTGCCCCAACGCGAGTTCTTGTGGAAACGCGACGAACCGTCGGTACGGATGTTTGCCTGAATCATGTATTTGTTGCGGTACGAGTACATCAGGCGGCCGAATACCGACTGGTAGGCGTTGTGTCCCGCGCTGCCCGAGTTGTACTGGTAGTCCTCGGGGCCGAGGTT
This sequence comes from uncultured Alistipes sp., assembly GCA_900546065.1. GTDB lineage: Bacteria > Bacteroidota > Bacteroidia > Bacteroidales > Rikenellaceae > Alistipes > Alistipes merdipullorum. The sequence goes on along the minus strand of URBK01000001.1, from coordinate 207,642 downwards.
CAGGTAGGGGTAGCGGTCGAGAAGGTAGTTGGTGCGCGAGGCGCCCAGATTCTCCCACTCGTATTTGTAGCCCTCGTATCCGACCATGGCGCTGAACGAGTGGTCACCCCACTTGTTGCCGTAGTTGGCGTAGAACTGATAAGTCATGTTGTTGCTGTCGTTGCGGCTCTCCGACAGGTTGGTGGTCTTGAGCGACTGCATGAGCACGCTGCGGCCGTCCTCATAGTATACGTTCACGGCCTTCTTGAACGACTTGCCCTTGGTTATGCTGTAGCGCGGTGAGAATACCGCCGTCAGCGTAAGGCCCTTGACGGGCGTGATGTCGAGCTGCGCCTTGCCGCCGAACTTGTAGTAGTTGGTTCTCGATATACCGCCCTCCTTGAGTCCGGCCAGACCGTTGGCGCCGTCCTTGACGTCGGCATACTGCCCGTTCTCCCAGTAGGGGGCGTAGATCGGGGCCATGAGGTAGGCCCAATATATGGCGTTGCCCAACGCCGGGGACTTGCTTTGCGAGGCCGAGAAGTTGAAGTCGAGGTTGAAGCGCATCCAGTCGGTGATCTTGTAGTCGTTGTTGACACGTCCCGCATAGCGCTCATAGCCGCGGTTGTCGTAATAGCCCTTGCCGTTCTGGTAGTTGAATGTGAACTTTGAGCGCAGCTTGTCCGTGCCGCCCGTTACGCTGAGCGAGTGCTGCTGGTGGCTGGTGGTCTTCTTGAGCATGAGGTCCACCCAGTCGGTATTGGCGTAGTGGTACGGGTCGGTGGCGTTGTTCTCCATGTAGGAGTTGATATACTCCTGCGAATACATCGAGTAGGGGTCCGAGGCGCCGTCGTTCCACTTGATCTCGTTCTGGATGTTGAGCCAGTCGATGGCGTCTCCGTTTGTGGGTCGGGTGGTTGGCGTGTCGAGGGCGAACTCGTAGTTGTAGTCGAGCGAGAACTCGTTCGAGCGGGCTCGCTTGGTGGTGATGAGGATGACGCCTGCGGCGGCGCGTGATCCGTAGATTGCGGCCGAGGCGGCGTCCTTCAATACGGTCATGGTCTCCACGTCGGATGCGAGCACGTCGTTAAGCGTCGAGGTCGGTACGCCGTCGACGATGATGAGCGGGTCGTTAGTCGACATGGTGGTGACGCCGCGTATGCGTATCGAACCCGAGTCGCCCGGGCCGCCCGACGAGCGGGTCACCTGCAGACCTGCTATCTGACCCTGCAGTGCCGAGGTTATCTGTTGAGACGAGCGTTTTGTGAGGTTGGAGCCGCTTACGCTCGATATCGATCCCGTAAGGTCACCTTTGCGGGCGGTACCGTAACCTATGACCACGACATCTTCCAACTGGTTGAGATCCTCCGCCAACACGATCTTGAGATTTGTCTGGCTCCCGATCTTGACGGTTGAGGTCTTGTAGCCGATAGAGGAGATTTGCAGAGAATTGCCCTGCGGCACATTGATTTCGAAGTCGCCGTCGGCATTGGTAAACGTTCCTTTGGTATTGTCCTCCACGATAATTACCGTAGCTCCGACGAGCGGCGCGCCGCTGGGGTCGGTGACGTTACCCTTCACAGTGTTCTGCGCCTGAGCGGTGAAAAATCCCCCCCCCCGTCAATAGCGTGATTACCAGTGCGTAACGTGTGAAGGTAATCACTTGGCGCAACGATTCGATGGTTCGTTTCAGGTTCATGTATAAAAGTTTTAAGGTTAGAGGCAGACCATAAACGGAAAAAACCGACACGGTCTGTTTTCGGTTGTATTGATTTCAAATTGAGGGTTGAGAAGTCAGTAGCTTCACAAATATAACTTTTATTTCGTAAAAAATATCATAAAAAGTCACCTTTTTGATAAAAAAAAGTTTCCGACGGTATTGGCGTGGTGGTAAAAAATTCAATCGGCAGTAGGAAAATCGCGTTTTTTTGGGTAATGCGTGCGCTGGTTGTTATTTTTTTGTCTCATGTCCGGAAAAGGTATGATGTGCCGCGAGATGCTTGCGGTTACGGAATAATTCCGTATATTTGAAGATATCGTGTCGTCCGGTGCAGGAAGAGCGGTTCCGTGTCGACATGGATGCGATGCGGTGTATGATTGTGAAACCTCGAAACTCTGTTTTGTAATGAAGCCATATCGTATGATTGTACTGGCGGCAGCGGCTGCCACACTCTTTTCGGTCGGTAGTGTCGCTGCCGCCGATAATCTGAATTCCGTCAGGGATCTGTCGAGCGAGACACTGCGTGAGTATGCGCCGCGGGGCCGCCATCTCCGCCGTGGCGCCGAGCGCGGCTATTGGGTCGAGACGATGGTGCGCATCGTGCGCCCCGTATATGAGAATCTCGCAAGGGGAACGCTGCGCAGGAATATGCCTGTCGAGGTGAATGACGGGACGAATGAGGGCAAGCGTGCCGACGTGACCCATCTCGAGGCTCTGGGCCGCTCGTTCAACGGCATAGCCCCGTGGCTGGCGCTGGGGGCGGAGGATACGGCCGAGGGGCGTCTGCGTGCCGAGATGACGGATCTGGTGGTGCGCGCCATCACCAACGCCGTCGATCCCGACTCGCCCGACTATATGCCTTTTGACCGCCCGGGCGGGCAGCCTTTGGTCGATGCCGCATTCTTTGCCGAGGGCCTGTTGCGCGCGAAGGATGCCGTATGGCCGCGTCTGGATAAGGTGACGCAGCAGCGTGTGGTTGAGGAGCTGCGCCGCTCGCGCCGCATAAAGCCTTACGAGAGCAACTGGCTTCTATTTTCGGCAATGGTCGAGGCTGCACTGCTGGAACTTACGGGCGAGTGTGAGATGGCCCCCGTGGAGTATGCCCTCAACCGCCACATGGAGTGGTACAAAGGTGATGGTTGGTATGGCGACGGCCCCTCGTTCCACCTCGACTACTATAACAGCTATGTCATCCAGCCGATGCTGCTCGACGTGACGGCTGTGATGCGCGCCCATGCCGCCGAGTCGGAGGCCTATGCCGCATGCGGGGCGTTGTACGACAAGGTGGTGCGGCGTCTGTCGCGTTTTGCCGCGCAGCAGGAGATGCTCATATCGCCCGAGGGAAGCTATCCCATGCTGGGGCGTTCGAGCGGTTACCGTTACGGGGCGTTCCACGCCCTGTCGCAGGCGGCGTTGCTGCACCTGCTGCCAGAGGGGCTATCGCCTGCGGCCGTGCGCTCGGCCCTGACGGCCGTAATCCGCCGCCAGACCGTCCCCGAGACCTTTGACCGCGACGGGTGGCTTACGCTCGGATTCTGCGGACACCAGCCGCAAGTGGCCGAGAGCTATGTCTCTACGGGCAGCGCATATCTCTGCACGTTTGTCTTCCTGCCGCTTGGCCTCCCCGCCGACGACCCCTTCTGGAGCGCTCCGGCCGAGGCGTGGAGCTCACAGCGCGTCTGGGGCGGCGAGCCCGTCATGCGCGATGCCGCCATTAACGATTAACCGTAACGGTATAGGAAAAAGGATAGCCGCCCCGGCCGAGCCAAATATTGAGATATTTGTCTCTGCGCTCGGCCTCTATCTTTGACTTCGTCTTAGACAGGATGCGCCTCGGCTGAGTCAAATATTAAAAACTGCGTTTTTCTATTTGTCTCTGCGCTCGGCCCTATCTTTGACTTCGTCTTAGATAGGATGCGCCTCGGCCGAGCCAAATATTAAAAACTGCGTTTTTCTATTTGTCTCTGCGCTCGGCTTTCACTATCTTTGCACCGTCTGAAAAATCCGATATGTTGCGTAAGTTATTATATGTGCTGCTCTCGGTGGCGCTGCTCTCTGTGGGGTGGCTCGGGGGAAGCGGCTTCGCCCTGCTTGTGGCGTTGGTGCCGATGCTGGCGATAAGCGCATCCTATGGGGACTCCGCGCGCGACTGGTGGCGCATGGCCGGGTGGGCTGCGCTGATATTCGTGCTGTGGAACGCCGCAACCGTATGGTGGATATGGATAGCCACACCCGTCGGGCCGCTGGCCGCGACATTCTTCACCACATTCTGGTACATGGTGGCCTTCATGCTCTACCATTACGTTTCGAAACGTGCCCCCAAGGGCCTCGCATACGCTATCCTCGTGACGGCGTGGCTGGCCGTGGAACACATATATACGCACTCGGAGGTGATATCGTTCCCGTGGCTGGTGCTGGGCAACGGCTTCAGCGGCGCTCCGTGGGCCGTGCAGTGGTACGAGTGGACGGGCGTAGCCGGAGGCACGCTCTGGGTGCTGGGGTCGAACCTCGCCCTCTTCGAGGCGTTGCGGTGCCGCACGCGCCGCGCCGCCGTACGTACGGCCGTGGTGATGCTGCTGCCCGTAGCCGTATCGGCGGTGATGTACCTTACGTATGAGCCGGAGCCGGAGCGTGTGCGCATAGCGGTCGTGCAGCCCAATGTCGACTGCTATGACGAGAAGTTCGAGGGCGACGTGCGGGGACAGCTGGACAACCTGCTGTCGCTTGTGGACGAGGTGCCGCGCGACGCGCAGTTTGTCGTTATGCCCGAGACGGCACTGCCCGACCGTCTTGCGGATGAGGATCCGCAGGCGGCGACATCGGTGCGCATGATCGGAGAGAGATTGTCGGAGCGGTGTCCCGATGCCATGGTCGCTGTCGGGGCCACGACCATGAAGATATATCCCGCGGGCATGCCCCACAGCGAGACGGCGCGTGCCGGACGCGGTTTCTATTACGATTACTACAATGCGGCCGTGGCCATACGCGGCGACAGCACGGAGGACGTGCACCACAAGATGCGCCTTGTCATCGGCGTCGAGGCCATGCCCTTCCCGCGGCTGCTGCGGTGGCTGAGCTTCCAGTCGGTGGATCTGGGCGGGATAACAGGACAGCTGGGCCGCAGCGACGGTGCCACGGTATTCCATAAGGGAGGTGTGGCGGCCGGGCCTGCGATATGTTACGAGGGCCTCTTCGGAGATGCCTTTGCCGAGTTTGTACGCGGGGGCGCGGAGGTTATGCTCGTACTCTCGAACGACGGCTGGTGGGGCGATACGCCCGGTTATCGCCGTCTGTTCGACTTCTGCCGTCTGCGCGCCATCGAGACGCGCCGCGCCGTGGCCCGCAGCGCCAACACCGGCCGTTCGGGCTTCATCACCTCGCGCGGCGACGTGACCGAGAGTCTCGGATGGGACAAGCGCGGCGTGATCACCTCCGACGTGGAGGTGTCGCAGCGCATGACGGCATACGTGCGTTTCGGCGACTGGATCGGGCGGCTGTCGCTCGTGGTGGCGGCGATGTGCCTGCTCTGCTACTCGGCCTACCGCGTAAAACGCCGCAATCATTTGGTAAACTGATTTAACGTCCATATATGAACTACTCACAAACAATAGATTATCTCTTTTCGTCGATGCCGTCGTTTCAGGACATCGGATGTGATGCCTACAAGCCCGGGCTGGATCGCATAACGGCCTTCTGCCGCTATCTGGGCAACCCGCAGCGCAACTTCTACACGATCCATGTGGCCGGTACCAACGGCAAGGGGTCGGTGTCGCATATCCTCGCCTCGATCCTGCAGCAGGCGGGCTACCGCGTGGGCCTCTACACCTCGCCCCACCTGAAGGATTTCCGCGAGCGCATACGTGTCGACGGCGAGATGATCCCCAAGCAGAAGGTCGTGAACTTCGTCGACAAGCACCATGCGAAGATGAGCGAGCTGTCGCTATCGTTCTTCGAGATGACCACGGCCATGGCATTCGACTACTTCGACCAGAGTGATGTCGAGGTAGCGGTCATAGAGACGGGTCTTGGAGGCCGTCTCGATGCCACGAACATCATCACGCCGCTGGTGAGCGTGGTGACCAACGTGGGGCTCGAACATACGGAGTATCTGGGTGACACGCTGCGCAAGATCGCCGCCGAGAAGGCCGGTATCATCAAGAAGAGCGTGCCGGTGGTGCTGGGTGAGTCGAATGCCGAGTATGACGACGTGTTCGAGGGGTATGCCGCAGCATTCAAGTCGCGCGTGATATATGCGCAGAAGATGTTCCGCTGTGAGGAACACCACATCGACGGCGACCGTCAGTGTATGGTTATCGAGCGCGTGCGCGACAACTTCAAGTATAACATCTGCATCGACCTTCTGGGCGACTACCAGTACAACAACGTCATCACGGCGACGGCTGCGGCCGATTACCTGCACGAATCGACGCCGCTGACGATAAGCCGCCGCGCCTATGTCGAGGGTATGGCCTCGGCCGCGGCTCTGACCCATCTGTCGGGGCGGTGGCAGATTCTGGGACATGAGCCCCTTGTCGTGTGCGATACGGGACACAACGCCCACGGCCTGCGGTATGTGGGTGCGGAGCTGAACCGTATGGCCGAGAAATATCCCCGGCAGATATGCGTCATAGGCTTCGCCAAGGACAAGAACCTTGCTGAGATACTCCCCGTGCTGCCCACGTCGGCACACTATATCTTCACGCAGGCGGCCGTCATGCGGGCGCTGCCGGCCGAGGAGCTCGCCTCGCGGGCCGCGGAGATGGGTCTCGAAGGCGAGGTGGTGAAGAGTGTGGCGGATGCCGTGGCGCGTGCGCGCGAACTGGCCTCGGCCGAGGATATGATCTTCATCGGCGGCAGCAACTTCGTCGTGGCCGAGGTACTGTAACTACGCGCGGCAGGCGTCTCGGGAGGGTGTGAGAGTCTTGATTGGTATCAGATGAGAATCTCCCCATTGAAAAAGTGACATCCGGAGCGGCAGACGACGGTATGATTCTGCGCAACCGTATATCGGGGGCGGAACTTTCGGGTTCCGCTCCCGTTGTTTTGTCGTATGTGCTGAGGGTGGTGGTGCGGTTGCGACCCGGATTACGCTCAGCGTATGATCGCAAGGCCGAGCCAGCAGACGATAAAGAATATTATGGTCATGGCGCTTCGTGTGTTGAGCCCCTCCGTCCCGGCGGAGCGGTAGGATTATGATAGGGTTACAATGAAAAAGCGTGGGACGGAATTCCATCTTCTCGCTTGTCGGGGTTCTGGAAAACCCAAGTAACCGATAATGGAATTGAGCCCACGCACGAAGCAGTGAGCATCAAACTTTATTCCGGCTACTTGATTTGAATTTCCCAGATTTACGCAGTATATATACAAAATGCAAACAACACCCAATAAAGTGATAATAAATAAGCTATAAATCAGTGTTTTATAAGCCTATTTTTATTTTCAGTTGTTTTCAGTACTTTCAGTGAATTGGCTCTTATTTGGTGCAATTTTGTTTCTTATTTGTTTCTTAATCTCGATACTTATCCGTATATTTGCAATAGGAAAAATGAGAAAGGAATCCCTATGGCACGAGTTAAGAATCATACAAAAGTCAAAGAGCCGATTCGTCTTCGGATGAAGCCGTTGAGCGATGGCAGCAAGAGTCTATATCTGGATATATACCGCGATGGAAAGCGGACGTATGAATACCTCAAGATGTATATTATCCCGGAGACGGATAATAATGCCCGTAGGCAGAATCAGGCGACAATGGATGCCGCCAATGCCATCAAGTCGAAACGTATTATCGAACTGACCAGCAATGAGGCAGGAATCGTATTCCGTAAGGACAAGACTTATCTGTTGGACTGGATGAAGGTTTACATGGAAGCCCAAGAGAGTGCGGGCAAGAAAGACGGCAACCAAATCAAGATTGCCATGCGCATACTGAAAGACTATGCCGGAGAAATGGTCACACTGGATCAGATTGACGGGGACTTCTGCCGGGGCTACATCACTTATCTGTTGACGGAATATCATCCGAAAGGCAAGGACATATCAAACTACACGCTTCACAATTATTACCGTGCGTTGAACGGTGCGTTGAACTCTGCCGTCAGGAAGAAAAAGATGAAGGCCAACCCTTTCAACGAGCTTGAGAAGTCGGAGAAAATCCGTAAGCCGGAGAGTATGCGGTCGTACATGACCATCGAAGAGGTACAGGCGTTGATTGACACTCCTATGCCCCACGAGGAATACGAGATAGTAAAATGCGCGTATCTGTTCTCCTGCTTCTGCGGATTGCGCATCAGCGATATAATCAAGTTGAAATGGAAAGACGTGTTCGTTGACCGGGGACAGTACCGTTTGGCCGTGTCCATGAAAAAGACCAAAGAGCCTATTTACCTGCCCCTCTCTCCTGAAGCGTTGAAGTGGATGCCGGAACGTGGGGGAAAATCATCGGAAGATAATGTGTTCGACCTGCCGTCCGCCAATACAATCAGGATGCAGCTCAAACCTTGGGCGAAAGCAGCCGGAATCTCCAAGCGGTTCTCCTATCACACCAGCCGGCATACATTCGCCACCATGATGCTGACGCTCGGCGCGGATTTATATACCGTCTCGAAGTTGCTCGGTCATGCCGACGTAAAAATGACACAGGTGTATGCCAAGATTATCAACAAGAAGAAGGACGAGGCAGTGAATCTTGTAAACGGTTTGTTTCACTAATTGACGGCACTATGTGGTTCATGTCTAATTTACAAACATCAATTTATGGCATTGCTCCGGTTGTGAACGCAACCGAAGTTAATGCTTTCATCACATATTATAAACTCAAAAAGGTAAATCGACATGAAAAGACCTGAAGACGGCCTTCTCTCTTTTTGGAGGGAGCCAACACCTGCAGCACTTCGCTGCGGAGAAGGATGTGGCGAATGAACTTTTCGCCCTGCTAACCGAAGCAAAAACAGTTTATCTCCACGATGTTGTGTCGGGTGGTAAACAGTACCACCGTTATGTGGACGATTTCGTAAACGGACACCGGTACATAGACTGCGACCATGCGGCCTGCCGGAACTGCCACGAAATGAACATCCACATCGTCAAGGGGCTGCTGACCGAGTACGCCCGTTTCGTCCAGATTTGCTTTGCTACGCCGAATTTCACGTTTGACGAGTGCATGAAGCTGAAACGGATGTATGATACCTCGGAATCGTTGCCTCCGCTCGGTCCGCCCCACATTGACCGACCGGCAGATCTCTCCCTTTCTTTTGGCTGTGATTTTACCCCGGAACAGATGGAAAGTATTGTGGCTTGTGCCAATACTTATCATCTGTTCTGTGTTTCTGTACGCATTGAAGACATGGAGGCTCTTTTCGCCTGTAAGAAAGGCTTTTCCATCCGAGTGAACAATATCCGCCGTGTGGTAATCCTGTTCGACGCGCTTCTTGAAAACTCGCTTATCCAGTCCCGGTGGCAGAATGTTCTCGGCAAGGGTGCATTCCTGCAGTCCAAGGACGGGACACGTTCCGTTTCGGTATCGACCCTGTCTTCCGCGCTGTCATCCATCAAGAACAACATGACATCGGTCGCATACGGCATCCGAAAGACCATTGACCGGCTGAAAGAATGACAGGAAGTGACAAGAAGCGAAGTATGTGAAAGGTAAAAGCATGAGAGTTGCAATGATACGCGCATAGTATCATTCCCCAAATCACGGCATCTTCGTTTACCGGACATACCTTTGACCTCCGTTAGCGCGCTGCATAACGGAGGTTGCATCTCCATTGTCAAAAATCAAACCATGTTATTATGCCGAATAGAATGACATTCATGGAGCGGATGAGCGGACGGCTCGCCGCCATCGAATCGGTACTAAAGAAATTGGAACCGGTCGAAAGTCTCTTGGAGCGTATCACGTTGCTGGAAAATACCATCTTCACGACCAAGAGAGTGTTCACGTTTCAGGAAGCCTGTATGTATATCGGGGTTTCTGAAAGTATGCTGTACAAGCTCACATCGAGCAAGGAGATACCGCACTACAAACCGCGCGGTAAAATGGTCTATTTCGCCAAGGAGGAATTGGACGAATGGCTGTTGCAGAATTATGAACCTACAGTGAACGAGGCCGTGCGCATGGCGACGGAAGCCGCCGCCACAGAACCGTTCCTTAATAAGAGACGCAATGGAAAACGAAAGAAAGACTGACCGCTCAGCCGATATGGGAATGGATGAACACCGCCTGTCGGACATCCTTCTGGCCTCGCAAATCAAGGCAACGGACATTTATGAGACCCCGCCGCAAATCATCTGGATAGACAACTCGACGATTGCCACGCTCGGCAATTTCAGTGCATCGACAGGAAAGGCAAAGTCGAAGAAGACGTTTAATGTCTCTGCGCTTGTCGCCGCTTCATTGGCCGGGAAACAAGTGTTGAACTACCGTGCGCATCTGCCCGAAGGCAAACAGCGGATTCTGTACGTCGATACGGAACAGAGCCGTTTCCATTGCCGCTCGGTATTGGAGCGCATATTGCGGCTGGCCGGGCTGCCCACGACAACCGACCCGGAGAATCTCGACTTCTTCTGCCTGCGTGAATATTCGCCGTCGGTGCGTGTCGAGGTCATCGACTATGCGCTGCGTCAGAACAAAGGCTATGGGCTGGTCATCATTGACGGCATCCGCGACCTGATGCTTGACATCAACAGCACCGGTGAATCGGTGGAAGTCATCAACCGGATGATGGAATGGTCTTCAAGGTACGACCTGCATATCCATTGTGTACTCCATTTGAACAAAGGGGATAATAATGTGCGGGGACACATTGGTACGGAAATGAGCAACAAGGCGGAAACCGTGCTTGTCATCAGCAAGAGCAACGAGAATCCCGGTATCAGCGAAGTCCATGCGCTCCATATCCGGGAAAAGGAGTTCAAGCCGTTTGCGTTCACCATCAACGAGACTGGGCTGCCCGTCATTGCGGAAGGACACTCGTTCGGAGAGCCCCCGAAGCCCAAGGCTCGGACGGGGTTCACGGAGCTGAGCATCGAACAGCACCGGGAAGCCCTCTCCGCCGCTTTCGGGGAAAAGCCTATCCGGGGATTCGACAACCTGTTGCAAAGCCTGATGGTCTCCTATGAGGCAATCGGGTTCAAACGTGGTCGGAGCGTCATGATAAAACTGATGCAATACCTGATAGACAACCTCAAGCTCATCATCAAACGGGACAAGCTGTTCTATTATGACATGACGCCTACCGAGGCCATGCTTTTTGATGAAGAATGATGCCGGGCGCGGGCCTGTATGATTTAGTTTACTTTAGTATTTATATATATAGGAAAAAACTAAACTAAACCATTTTCGTGAAACCAAGTGAAAGAAAAAAGACATGACCATAGCAGAAGCAAAACAAGTGCGTATCGTGGATTTTCTGGCACGTCTCGGTCACCATACGCAGCACATAAAATCGGGACAATACTGGTATCTCTCACCGTTACGGAACGAGCGTACCCCGTCGTTCAAAGTGAATGACCGCATCAATGAATGGTACGATTTCGGCGAGGCGACCGGTGGCGACCTGGTGGAACTGGCAAAATACATTTGCCGGACGGACTGCGTGAGCGAGGCCCTGGCGTATATAGAGAGGCTTGTGAATGGCGCATCACTACCGAGAACCCGTATGCTGACCGCTCCACCCCGACCGGTGGAGGCTGAAATGAAAGACGTGATCGTGATTCCACTCCGTCATCACGCCCTGTTCTCTTACCTCCAATCCCGGCTTATCGACGCGGACATCAGCCGTATGTATTGCAAGGAGGTGCATTACGAACTGCGAGGCCGTCATTACTTCGCTCTCGCATTCGGCAATATATCAGGCGGTTACGAGGTGCGAAACGCCTATTACAAGGGATGCCTGAATAACAAGGACATCTCATTGATAAGACATCTGACAGAAGAGACACAGGAAAACGTCTGTGTCTTCGAGGGATTCATGGATTTTCTTTCTTATATGACACTGAAACTGGCAGGCGACCGGACGGTCTGTCTTGCCATACCATGCGACTACCTCGTGATGAACTCGGTAAACAATTTGAAAAAGACGCTGGCACGTTTACAGGAGTATTCGGACATTCACTGTTATCTCGACAATGACCTTGCCGGGCAGAGAACCACAGAGACCATTGCCGGGATGTATGGCGGACGTGTCAGCGATGAATCTTGCCACTATGCGGAATACAAAGACCTGAACGACTACCTGCGCGGAAAGAAACGCTGATATTCAATGTTCTCTTTTGCCACCTAAAGCTCTCCACCACGAGAGCTTTTTTTATGCCCCGATTTCTCCATTTCCCACCATAGAGACTGCAATATAGTACGATTTAATAGTTCGATTTTTGAAACTTACACAAATCTCATTAACGAAACAGATGTTTAATGCTCAATTATTTTATGGTTTTATATTTCGTGCGTTTCTTTGCAAAATCATACTAATACGAATTTTTAATATTCATACTAAATACATGAACTCATATTTCATTTTTGCCATTGTCCTGACGGTTGCCTACATCATTTACTACGCCGTCATCATAGCGCATGACCTCTACGGGAAAAAGGGGACGGACAAACCGGACGAGGAAGTTTTCGACCTCGGCGCACCGGAAGAGGAAGAGAGTGTGGCTGTCACGGAAAGCGAGAGCGGCTTCAGTATCGGTAGCGAGAACTACGAGACGGAAAGTACGGCTACCTCTTCCGAAACATCCCCTGAGGAGGACATCAAGGACAAACCGGGAACGGCGCAGGAGAAACTGGAACGGCTGAAGGCCGAGGCGGAGGAACAGATGGAAGAGACCACGCCTTACCTGTCGGACGCACGCACGTCGGAGGAGATGTACAAGGCTATGATTTCCAAGGGACGGTTAGACAACCGACCGGAAATAAAGTGGAACCCAATTCAAGACCGGTTGTGAGATGTCGAAAGCTAAAAAGATTCTATGTGCGCTGTGCCTCCCGTTCCCCTACACGGCTTTTGCCAAAAGCGGCAGCGTGAACTATAGCTGGGGAGCGGACGCGTTGGCCACGATGCACGACTTCGTGGTGACGATGATGCTCTATGTCCAGTATATCTGTTGCACCATAGCCGGGGTTTACGTCATCGTGTCCGTTTGTCAGATATACATCAAGATGAACACGGGCGAGGACGGCATCACCAAGTCGATAATGACGCTTGTCGGCGCGTGCCTGTTCCTGATCGGGGCATTCTATGTTTTCCCGGCTTTCTTCGGCTACCGCATATAACCTTACTTGTATCAGGTCGCAGACAAATAAAATATTCACTAAAAAAGTAAACGTATGTTTCAGAAAACCAAACAGCTGTGCCGCAAGGCATTCGGATTCGTCAACGGAATCCCTACCAAAGTAATGATGTTCTCCTTCATGCTGCTGTCCGGCATGGTGGCGAAAGCGCAGAACTCCGCAGGCGACTATTCCGCCGGTACGAGCGCATTATCCACTGTCGCCGATGAGATTGCCAAGTATGTGCCTATTATGGTGAAATTGTGCTACGCCATTGCCGGCGTTGTGGCCATCGTGGGTGCAATCTCGGTATATATCGCCATGAACAACGAGGAGCAGGACGTCAAGAAGAAGATTATGATGGTCGTGGGAGCATGTATCTTCCTCATTGCGGCGGCCAAGGCGTTGCCTCTGTTCTTCGGTATTGCCGCTTAAACATCAAGGATAAGTATGAAAAGCAAGGACGAACGCTATCCGGACTATCCGCTGTTCAAGGGACTGCAACGGCCTCTTGAGTTTTTGGGCATCCAAGGCCGGTACATATATTGGGCGGCGGTGACGACGTGCGGAGCCATTGTCGGCTTTGTCGCCGCCTACTGCCTGCTCGGTTTCATTGCCGGGCTTGTCGTGCTGGCTACCGTCGTATCGGTCGGTATCGTGCTCATCCTTCTCAAACAGCGGAAAGGACTGCATAGCAAGAAGGTCGCTCCGGGTGTGTATGTGTATGCCCACTCGCGCAAGATCTGACGAAAGAAAAACCATCACGGCAATGTGCATGGCTTTATTGATTGTTGAACGCGGGCGGGTTTGTCTTGAAGCAAGGCGAACCTGCCCCTATTTAATTACACGTATATCGAAATGACCCTATACATCATTTTATGTTTTGTCGCTTTGTGCGCGGGTATGGCCTTGTCGGTCTATGCGTTCGGTACGGGCGGCAAGCGCAAGCGAATCTTTCAGGACATCTATTTCTCAGCGGAGGAAACGGACGGTGTGGGTGTGCTGTACACCAAGACCGGCGAATATTCCGCCGTACTTAAGATAGAGAATCCGGTACAGAAATATTCGGCGGACATAGATAGCTACTACGACTTCACGCACCTGTTCACCGCCCTTGCGCAGACCTTAGGCGAAGGGTACGCCATCCACAAGCAGGATATCTTCGTCAGGAAACAGTTTGCAAGCGAACCGGCTGACGGGCAGGAGTTCCTGTCGGCGTCGTATTTCCGCTACTTCAAAGGGCGTCCCTACACGGACAGCCTTTGCTACCTGACCATCACGCAGGAGGCGAAAAAGAGCCGCCTGTTCTCGTTCGACAACAAGAAGTGGCGCGATTTCCTCGTGAAAATCCGCAAGGTGCATGACCAACTGCATGACAGCGGCGTACAGGCCAGGTTCCTGAACAAAGCCGAGGCGAGCGAGTATGTCGACCGCTACTTCGCCATGAACTTCAAAGACCGCACCGTGTCGATGACGAACTTCAAGGCGGACGATGAAACGGTGTCGATGGGCGACAAACGCTGCAAGGTGTACAGCCTTGTGGACGTGGACTGTGCCGCACTGCCCTCGATGATACGTCCGTACACGAACATCGAGGTGAACAACACGGAAATGCCGGTCGATCTGGCTTCGGTGGTGGACAACATACCGGACGCCGAGACGGTGGTCTATAACCAAGTCATCTTCCTACCCAACCAAAAACGGGAACTGGCGATGCTCGACAAAAAGAAGAACCGCCACGCGAGTATTCCGAACCCGAACAACCAGATGGCGGTCGAGGACATCAAGCGTGTGCAGGAGGTCATTGCCCGTGAAAGCAAGCAACTGGTATATACGCACTTCAACATGGTGGTAGCCGTATCTGCCGGTGCAGACCTGCAAAAGTGTACGAACCACTTGGAAAACGCATTCGGGCGCATGGGCATCCATATCAGCAAGCGGGCGTACAACCAACTGGAACTGTTCGTCGGTTCGTTTCCGGGCAACTGCTACACGCTCAATGAGGAATACGACCGTTTCCTGACCCTTTCCGATGCGGCGATGTGCCTGATGTACAAGGAGCGCGTGCTGCACAGCGAGGAAACACCGCTGAAGATTTACTACACCGACCGTCAGGGTGTGCCGGTGGCTATTGACATCACGGGAAAAGAGGGAAAGAACAAGCTGACGGACAACTCGAATTTCTTTTGTCTGGGGCCTTCTGGGAGTGGCAAGAGCTTTCATATCAACTCGGTCGTGCGCCAGCTCCATGAGCAGGGAACGGATGTGGTCATGGTCGATACGGGAAACTCATACGAGGGACTGTGCGAGTATCTGGGCGGCAAGTATATCAGCTATACCGAAGAACGGCCTATCACGATGAATCCGTTTCGCATCAACCGGGAGGAATACAACATCGAGAAGATAGACTTCCTCAAGAACCTTATCCTGATGATTTGGAAAGGGTCGGACAGCCAAATCCCCGAAATTGAGTTCCGCATTGTCGAGCAGATAATCATAGACTACTATGATGCCTATTTCAACGGATTTACAAGATACACCGACGAGCAACGGGAGGTACTGCTGAAAAACCTGTTTGCGGCGGCCAGCCGAAAGAACCCAAACAAACCACCCAGAGAGGTGGATGAGATGGTGCGCAAACAGATAGAGGTGCTTGAGGCACGGCGGGCGGCCCTCAAAGTGACGGAGCTGAGTTTCAACTCATTCTTTGACTACTCATTCGACCGTCTGGAGCAGATCTGCACCGAAAACGACATCACGACAATCAGCTACTCGACCTATTCGACCATGCTGCAGCCGTTCTACAAGGGCGGTGCGTATGAGAAAATTCTCAACGAGACAGTGGATTCGGCACTGTTTGACGAGACATTCATTGTCTTTGAAGTGGATGCAATCAAGGAAAATAAGAAACTGTTTCCCATTGTCACACTGATTATCATGGACGTGTTCCTGCAGAAAATGCGCATCAAGAAGAACCGTAAAGTCCTTGTCATCGAGGAAGCGTGGAAGGCCATTGCCAGCCCGCTCATGGCGGAATACATCAAGTTCATGTACAAGACCGCCCGTAAATTTTGGGCTTCTGTTGGCGTGGTGACGCAGGAGATACAGGACATCATCGGCAGCGAAATCGTGAAGGAGGCCATCATCAACAACTCGGACGTGGTGATGCTGCTGGATCAAAGCAAGTTCAAGGAACGCTTTGACGAAATCCGAAAGATTCTTGGTCTGACCGAGGTGGATTGCAAGAAGATATTTACCATCAACCGCTTGGAGAACAAGGATGGGCGCAGCTTCTTCCGCGAAGTGTTCATCCGCCGGGGGACGACCAGCGGCGTGTATGGCGTGGAAGAGCCGCACGAGTGCTACATGACCTACACGACCGAACGGGCGGAAAAGGAGGCACTGAAGCTTTACAAGAAGGAACTTCGGTGCAGCCACCAGGAAGCTATCGAGGCATATTGCCGGGACTGGGATGCCAGCGGTATCGGGAAGTCCCTGCCTTTTGCACAAAAAGTAAACGAGACGGGGCGTGTGCTCAACCTCCGTCCCGTGTATGAATCCAAATAAGCATTGCAGCCATGAAACGACTACTCCTTATCCTGACCATCGCCTCGGTCGCACTCTGCCAGACGGTTCACGCCCAGTATTACAGCGTGAACTACGACACCCGTACCGTTGCGGCGATGGTGGCCGCCTTCGGTACGGAAGCGGTCGCCGAAGGGTACTACCGGGAGCAGGTCGATGACATCCTCAAGCACTACACGGCAGCGGAGGTCGCTACCGCCGGGATATTCGCGGCCAAGTTCTTGGAGCATAAAGCCCTGAGCGACCTCGGCATCTGGAACAGCCGCACGGAGAACTACTACTACCGGCGCATCTACCGGATGGTGGCGGAGAAAATCATGCCCAAGATATGGGTGGTGGCGAAGCAGATGCTCCATTCGCCGCAAACGGCTATCTATTGGGGCAGTTACCTGATGAAAGTCTGCGACGATACCAAAAGTCTGTGTATGCAGTTCGAGAGCGTGGTGACCAACAGCACGCTGACCTTTTCGGACATCGCCTTTCTCGAAATCAATCCGGAGATTGCCCCCTTGCTAAAGCTCTCCGAAACGGGAAACATCGACTGGCAGCGGATGATGGACAACTTCGCCCACATACCGGGCAACTTCACGCACGAGAACCTGAAAAGCGACCTCGACAACCTTTATAACACGGGTGTCGGCCTTGCAACGGCAGGCATTGCCAATCTCGGTGACGCCCTGTTGCAAAGCAGCTCGTTCCATGACCTGATGGGCGGAAAGGTTGAAGAAATCGGCAACCTGTATGAACACTACGGGAGTCTATTCGAGCAGGCGGAACATGACATCGGCGGCTTGCTGATTGACATGGTGGGTGGTCCGGACAACGTGGCCGGTCTGTTCAACTTCAGCAACTACAACCTCACGGCATGGATGACCGACTACCTGGACGAAGCGATGGGGAACTATTACACGCAGCGGTGGTACATTGCCCGGCGTGACCAAGGGAGCGTATCGCTGTGCGACTACTATCCTCCGACGGACGACAACAGCATCCTGAACGGGGGCGCATGGGTGCGGTTCAACACGAGCGACCCGAATTTCTATCCCAACGCCTCGCAACGGGAACAGGTACTTGCCAACTCGGAAGGATATGCCGGTTGGTCAAGAAACCGCGTGCAGCAGTTGAACAACCAGAACGACGGGTTCAGCTACAGCATCAACTATTGGATGAGTGCCTATATCATCAGCAAGAAAAACAAGCAGACCAAAAAGGCATACGCATACGAAATCCATGTGAGCAAAAGCTGGAATAAGGAAGAAGTTGTCTATGAGGAAGTCTTCGATTCCTACTCGATGGACTTGAATACGTTTCGGGCGCAACTGAATGTCCGACTTGCGGAGTTCAACGAAAACGAGGACGGCTACACCTATTATATATCTTCCGGTACGCGGAACTATTACCAAGCAACGGACGCCGCCAAATTGAAGGGATGCGAGAGCGTGACCATCAGCGTGACCTGTTCCGACGGGGTTACGCTCGGACAGGGCTCGACACAATACAAGTGCCGTAAATGCGGCAGCTCGTTGAATGCCCACACCAAGGAGTGCGCCATGCAGACCTCGGTGACGGAAAACAACCTCGACCTTTCGGAACTGGATGCGCTGTTGAACGAGGCAAACAGCCAAGCGGCCAATCTTGAAGCGCAAATCGGGACATTGGAAAACGAGAACGCTGTCCTGCTGAAGAAAATCAGTACGGCGAGCATTGAGGATGCGGCGGCTTACCGACAGCAGTATAATGCAAACAAGACACGGATAGACCGTCTGAAAGGCGAACTCGCGGAGTGGAAGAAGAAACAGTCCGACTATGCTCAGGCGAAGTCGGAAGCCGCAGACGACAACAGCGTAGCGACGGATGACTATTACCGCATTCCAGCTATCATGCAAGACTGCAAGGCTGCCTACGGCCTGACATGGCAGGACGGCGGATCGTGGAACGGCTATTCGTATGTGCGCAAGGCGACAATGCCGAACATCAACGGCATCATCACATTCAAGGCTACGGTCTCGATTGCCCGCAAGCCGAAATATTTTCTCGGCATCAAGATTCACCGTGCCATCATCCAAATCCAATGGGAACTGACCTCGGTCTATACGGACACGCACGTCGCCGATGTGCTGACACTCGATCCGGGGCTTTCGGATGCGGAGAAAACCAAATTAGTGAACGACCGCATCGCCGAAATCGCCCGTGAACACCCGTCCTGCAAAATCACGACGGAATACGCCCGCAGCACACCGCTGGAGGAAACTCCGTCCGGCGACGTGTACCATCTGCTGTGGTCGAGCGACCGCCTCGAAATCGCGAGGGAGGTGGACAGCAGAATCACAAGGATATACGCCGACTTGGTATCGCTGGAAAAGATGATGCACTACAAGCGGAGCATCCTTGACGTGATGAAGGATGTGTTGCCCGGACTGGACACGGACGAAGGCCGCAGGCTGACGCTCGTGGAGGAATGCCATGACCGCTGGGTGGAGAGCGCACGGACGTTTCGGAACGATGGCGGCAGAAACGGCGGAAAGGAGGTGCGGCCATGAAACGCATTTTACGGATAGCCGCATTGCTGCTCTTCCTGCTGCCCGGTATCGCCAAGGCGCAGTGGACTTTCGATATAGTCTCCGTCGAAGCCTACATCAACGACCACAAGAAGCAGCGCAGCCTGTTGTTGGCCCGCAGTACCTTGGAGTACAGCAACAAACTGTTGCACGAATACAGCTGTAAGGAAGTCGGGGGCTATAAAGAGCTGAATATCGACCTTGACCGGTACACCCGTGCGTTCGATGTCATCGACGTCATGTACCAGTCGTTGCGCACGGTGCTGAACGTCAAGAATACCTACACATCGGTCAGCGACCGTATCGGCGACTATAAATCATTGTTGGAGGATTTCAATGCGAAGATATTGAAACGGGGACGCATCGAATCCGCAGATACCCTGATTATCTCCATCAATGCGAGGGGGCTGAGGGCGATTGCCCGTGAGGGGGAACAGCTCTACAAGTCCGTGAGCGACCTCGTGCTGTATGCCACCGGAGCGGCAGCCTGCTCGACCTCCGACCTGCTGATGGTGTTGGAGGCCATCAACCGCTCATTGGACAACATCGAGCGGCATCTGAACCGTGCGTATTTCGAGACATGGCGGTATATACAGGTGCGTATCGGCTATTGGAAGGCAAAGGTATATCGCTCCCGCACCATGCGGGAGATTCTCGATGACGCCTTCGGGCGTTGGCGCGGAGCCGGAAGACTGGATTATTAACGACAAAAAGAGAAGAATATGAACAGAAAACTATTACTCATGGCGGTGGCGGTCACCGTAACGACAGCCGTACACGCACAGTATGTAACGTACAACCATGATTCGCCGAAGCAGAATCAGGTAACGGTCATGGAGACCGGTACGGGCGCACTCTCGCCCGACCTCTATTATTCCGTGCTGCACAACAAATACAAGAAGTCGGCAGCGGCCAAAAACAAGCTCTCGTTCCGCACGCTTGCCGGTATCAATCTCTACAACCAGGTGGACGAAGCGGAAGCCATTGATTCGGCCTTGGTCAAGCGGGCGAAGGTCGAGGCGTTGAACGTTGCCGACCGGCAGGTGGACATCGCATGGCTTGCCGAGGGCGATAAGGTCAGCGGACAGATGGAGCGGTTCCGGCGCAACATCGACCGTATTCTCCTGTCCGGTGGCACTCCGGCCGACAAGGAACGGTGGACGGAATACTACCACGTCTATCAGTGTGCCATCAAAGCCACGAAAGACGCCTATATGCCCAATGCCCAGCGAAAGAAGGAGTATCTGCGCATTTACGAGGATGTGGCACGGCAGAACGAGATTTTAGTGGGCTACCTTGCCAAGCGTCAGAACGCAACGGTGACGAATGCACTGCTGAACGCAACGGACAACCGTACCCTGCATAAAGGCGGTATTGTCCGCAATGCCATGAGCCGGTGGCAGGAATCACGCCTTGCGGTGCGTGGTTCGCAATCGGGCAGCAACGGAAACGGCGAAGATGACAACGAGAGTGTAAACAGAGGGAAATAAAAAGACAGGGCTATGGCAAACGGAGATATACTTTCGGATTTCGGCATCAACCTGTTGGAGGAGGAAATAGATGATGTCATCTTTCAGACCAACGAGTTTCTGACTGACGCGACTTTTACCGGTGCGCAGGGACCTTTTTGGTGGATATTGCAGATGTGCATGGCACTCGCGGCACTGTTCTCCATCGTCATGGCGGCAGGTATCGCCTACAAGATGATGGTAAAGCACGAGCCGTTGGACGTGATGAAGCTGTTTAGGCCGCTTGCCGTGTCGATTATCATCTGCTGGTGGTATCCGCCTGCGGACACGGGTATGGCGGGGAGCCGGAACAACTGGTGTTTTCTCGATTTCCTGTCCTACATCCCTAACTGCATAGGTTCGTACACCCATGACCTGTATGAAGCCGAAGCTTCACAGATATCGGACAGGTTCGAGGAAGTTCAGCAGCTCATCCATGTGCGTGACACGATGTACACGAACCTGCAGGCACAGGCGGATGTCGCCCACACAGGCACATCCGATCCCAATCTGATAGAGGCGACAATGGAGCAGACCGGTGTGGACGAAGTGACGAACATGGAAAAGGATGCGGCGAAGTTGTGGTTCACGTCTTTGACGGCAGGTGTCATCGTGGGGATAGACAAAATTATCATGCTGATTGCCCTCGTGGTGTTCCGAATCGGTTGGTGGGCTACGATTTACTGCCAACAAATCCTGTTGGGAATGCTGACGATTTTCGGGCCGATACAGTGGGCGTTCAGCATCCTGCCAAAATGGGAAGGTGCTTGGGCGAAGTGGCTGACACGCTATCTGACGGTGCATTTCTACGGGGCGATGCTCTACTTCGTGGGCTTCTACGTGCTGCTGCTCTTTGACATTGTATTGTGCATCCAAATCGAGAACCTGACGGCGATAACCGCCAGCGAGCAGACGATGGCCGCCTACCTGCAGAACTCGTTCTTCTCGGCGGGCTACCTGATGGCGGCTTCGATTGTAGCTCTCAAGTGCCTGAACCTTGTTCCGGACTTGGCGGCATGGATGATACCGGAGGGCGACACGGCATTCTCTACCCGAAACTTCGGCGAGGGCGTGGCACAGCAGGCGAAGATGACGGCAACCGGAGGGTTGGGCGGCATCATGAGATAATCCGCAAAAGATAATATAAACCCAATAAAAATCATAACAACATGAAATTGCAAGAGAAAATCAAAAGCTGGTGCAAGGATGAGAAATTTATGTCCTTTGCACAGGAACGAGCGAGAAAAGAGGTTTGCGAGGTGGCGGAGAACCACCGCATCGACCCGCAGTATGAAGAACTGGACGAAGCCTTCGAGTACGACGACCGGTACATCGCCCCCTTAGTGACGTACCTAACGTACAAGCTGCGTCTTGCCCTGCTGCAGCGGAACGCTGGTAAGCGCAAAAGAGGAATCTGGTGGGTGCTTGTCCATGTGGAGATGCAGGGCTATTACGTGGAGATATTCTCGGCGGAGTTCGAGAATCTTTTGACGGAACTTCGGGATGCGGTCATACCCATGCTGCACACGGAATATGTACAGATGTTGAACGGTAAAAGGGAATAACCGATGGTCATCAAGAATTTGGAAAACAAAATCAGACTGGTGGGCATCATCTGTACCGCTTTTCTCGTGGGATGTGTCATCATCAGCTTGTCAAGCATCTGGACAGCCCGGACGATGGTCTCGGATGCGCAGAAGAAGGTGTATGTGCTGGACGGCAACGTGCCTATCCTCGTGAATCGCACGACAATGGACGAAACGCTTGATGTGGAAGCCAAAAGCCATGTGGAGATGTTTCATCATTATTTTTTCACGTTACCGCCGGATGACAAATATATCCGCTATACGATGGAAAAAGCGATGTATTTAGTCGATGAGACGGGGTTGGCACAATACAACACGCTCAAGGAAAAGGGTTTCTACTCCAACATTTTGGGTACGAGTTCGGTGTTCTCCATCTATTGCGACAGCGTGGCTTTCAACAAGGAGAAGATGGAGTTCACCTACTACGGACGGCAGCGCATCGAGCGACGGAGCAATATCCTGATGCGTGAACTGGTGACGGCAGGACAGCTCAAGCGTGTACCCCGAACAGAGAACAATCCGCATGGGCTGCTTATCGTGAACTGGCGTACCCTGCTGAACAAGGACATCGAACAGAAAACGAAGATCAACTACTAAACAACGGAGTTTATGAATATCAAGGGATTCAGGCGGATGCTCTTCGGTGAAAAGATGCCGGACAAGAACGATCCGAAATACAAAGACCG
Source organism: uncultured Alistipes sp. (assembly GCA_900546065.1). Classification (GTDB taxonomy): domain Bacteria; phylum Bacteroidota; class Bacteroidia; order Bacteroidales; family Rikenellaceae; genus Alistipes; species Alistipes merdipullorum. Next base: position 184,748 of record URBK01000001.1, on the reverse strand, counting down.
TTACGAGCGGGAGGTGTCCGCCGGACGAAAGTTCGCCCAAGCGACACGTATCGACAAGGCTGCCGCCAAGGTACAGGGATTCGCCAACGCGCACCGGATACTTTTTCTGGTCATCGTCTTCGGTTTCGCTATCGGAGGGTTCACTTGGAACATCTATCGCATTACGATGGCATACCGCAACAGCCGGCCGACACGCACGGCGACGGAAATGCAGGATTCGGTGCTGCGGGAAAGACACAAGAGGCTGCAAGGGGGTGAAATAAGGGAAAATCGGAACGAGAACAAGAAATATGAACCGCAATAAAGGAGTGCTTATGAATACACGATTTGAAAAATCAGTCCGCTCGTCGGACGAATGGTACACCCCGAAGGAGGTGCTGAAAGCGTTAGGCAGGTTCGACCTTGACCCTTGCGCCCCTGTCCATCCGTTGTGGCCGACCGCCGAGGTCATGTATGACCGGGACATGGACGGATTGTCCCTGAAATGGGAAGGGCGTGTATGGCTCAATCCTCCGTACTCGCGTCCCCTTATCGAACAGTTTGTCCGAAAGTTGGCGGAACACGGCAACGGCATCGCGCTGTTGTTCAACCGTTGCGATTCCAAAATGTTTCAGGACGTCATTTTCGAGAAAGCGACGGGCATGAAATTCCTGCGCCACCGCATCCGGTTTTACCGCCCGGACGGAACACGCGGCGATTCTCCCGGTTGCGGCAGCATCCTGATCGCATTCGGAGTGGAAAACGCAGAAGTGCTGAAAAACTGCAGCATTGAAGGCAAGTATGTACAACTCAATTAAAAGATGTATGATGAAGATATTTGATAAAATCAATTTCAGGGAGCCGAAGTATATGCTTCCGGCTGTCCTGTATATCCCGCTTCTGGTTGCATCGTACTTCATCTTCGACCTGTTTCAGACCGAAACGGCGGAGATTCCGGACAAGACGCTGCAGACAACGGAGTTTTTGAACCCCGATTTGCCGGATGCCCGGCTTAAAGGCGGTGACGGCATAGGCAGCAAGTACGAGAACATGGCCAAATCATGGGGTAAGATACAGGATTACTCCGCAGTGGATAACATAGAACGAGATGAACCCGATGACAACAAGGAAGAATATGAATCGCAATACACGGTGGACGACATCGCCCTGCTCGATGAGCAACAGCAGGAAAAGGCTGCGGCAGCGCAAATTGCCGATGCCAAGACGCGCGAGCAAGAAGCTCTCGCGGAACTGGAGAAAGCCCTTGCCGAAGCAAGGTTGAGAGGACGCAATGAGGTATTACCGGCGACCGATACGGACAGTACCGCATCGGCGCAACCCCCGACGGCAACCATAGAGGTTAAGGGAAAAATAGAGGAAGAGAGCCGTTCGGTAAAAGCCCCGTCAGAGAACGAACCGCCCAGCGAAGTGGTACGCAAGGTAAAGACGGCTTCGGATTACTTCAATACGCTTGCGGTCAATGCCCGTGAACCGAAACTGATAAAGGCCATTATCGACGAGGACATCAAAGCGGTGGACGGCTCGCGTGTGCGGTTGCGTCTGCTCGACGACGTGGAGATCAACGAGTGCGTGGTCAAACGAGGGTCGTATCTGTATGCCACCATGAGCGGCTTCTCGTCGGGGCGTGTGAAGGGGAACATCACCAGCATTCTCATCGAGGACGAACTGGTGAAGGTCAGCCTGTCCCTTTACGACACGGACGGCATGGAGGGGCTTTATGTACCGAACAGCCAGTTCCGGGAAACGAGCAAGGATGTGGCAAGCGGTGCGGTGTCGGGGAATCTGAACATGAATACCGGCAGTTACGGCAACAGTCTCTCGCAATGGGGAATGCAAGCCGCTACGAATGCCTACCAGAAAACGAGCAATGCCATCGGCAAAGCTATCAAAAAAAATAAGGTAAAGCTGAAATACGGCACTTTCGTCTATCTGGTGAACGGACGTGAGAAACAGTAAAAACGGAAGCCATGATAGAGATTGACAACATATATAATATGGACTGTATCGAGGGCATGAAGCTCATGGCGAACGGCAGTGTCGATGCCGTGATAGCGGATTTGCCTTACGGCGTGTTGAACCGTAGCAACAAGGCGGTACACTGGGACAGGCAGATACCGCTCGAAGCGTTGTGGGAACAGTACCGCAGGATCACCAAGCCGGGAAGCCCCGTTATCCTCTTTGCGCAGGGCATCTTCTCGGCGCGGCTCATGCTCTCGCAACCCCGGATGTGGCGGTATAACCTCGTGTGGCGGAAAGACCGGGTAACGGGTCACCTGAATGCCAACCGGATGCCGCTACGCCAGCATGAGGACATCATCGTGTTCTACGACCGTCAGCCGGTATATCATCCTCAGATGATGCCGTGTCCACCGGAACGGAAAAATCATGGACGGCGCAAGACGGACGGTTTCACGAACCGCTGTTACGGTGAAATGAAACTGGCTCCGGTGCGTGTTGCCGAAGACAAGTACCCGACCTCTGTCATTTCCATACCCAAGGAACACAAGACAGGAGCATTCTATCATCCGACACAGAAGCCGGTAGCCTTGATAGAGTACCTGATGCGCACCTATACCAACGAGGGCGATGTGGTGCTGGACAACTGCATCGGTTCGGGTACGACCGCCATTGCCGCCATCCGCACGGGACGGCATTACATCGGATTCGAGATTGAACCGACGTATTGCGAAATTGCCGGACGACGGATTCGGGAGGAACTGGAACGTGGTCATGGGATTAAAGAAAGCGAAATAAGGGAAATAAAAAAATAAAAAATATCAACAGAAACGATATGAACAAGAAAATAATTATAACTGCATTTCTTCTGGCGGCAGGACTTTTTGCCACACGGAACGCACAGGCTCAGCGTACATACGAAGAGATGGAACGGCTGACTGTCAATGAACAGGTAACGACCGTCATCACAGCCTCGGAACCGGTCCGCTTCGTGGATATTTCCACAGACAAGGTGGCGGGCGACCAACCCATTGAGAACATCATCCGGTTAAAGCCCAAAGAGACGGGACACGAGGACGGTGAAGTGCTGGCCATCGTCACCATCGTAACGGAACGCTATCGCACGCAGTATGCACTCATCTACACCACGCGGATAAGCGAGGCGGTGGCAGACAAGGAAATTCAGCTACAGGAACGGGATGCCTACAACAATCCTACGGTCTCGATGTCCACAGCCGACATGGTGCGTTTTGCAAGACGGGTGTGGAACTCGCCCGCGAAAATCCGCAACGTGGCGACCAAGGCGCACCGAATGGTGATGCGCCTGAACAATATTTACTCGGTGGGCGACTACTTCTTCATCGACTTTTCCATCGAGAACAAAACGAACATCCGTTTCGACATCGACGAGATACGGGTGAAACTGTCGGACAAGAAACTTTCGAAGGCAACTAACGCGCAGACCATCGAGCTGACTCCTGCCCTGGTATTGGAACACGGCAAGACGTTCAAGCACGGCTACCGGAACGTGATTGTCGTGAAAAAGATGACCTTTCCGAACGACAAGCTGCTGACTATCGAAATGACGGAACAACAAATCAGCGGGCGCAATATCAGCCTGAACATCGACTACGAGGATGTGCTGTCGGCCGATTCATTTAACACCGCTTTATTGGAGGAGGAATGACGATGAAAAAGACGTTGAAAACAGTTTTGTTACTGATGCTTGTCTGCATAGGGTTTGCCACCAATGCCCATGCGCAACGCAACGGCGGCCGCCTCTCGCTCGGCGTGGGATTGCTGTATGAGAACGGCATGGACGTAACGCTTGCTTACGAGCATGAAATGAACTGCCGTCATGCGTGGGAGTTCTTCGCCAACGGCTATCTGAAATGGACGGAATGTAAATCTTGCGGTCATATTTGTCCGGAATCCTTCTGGCGCAACTACCGCACTTATGGTTTCGGTGTGGCGTACAAACCTTGTGTGGTGCGTGGACGCAACCATTACGGCAACTTGCGTATCGGAGCTTCGGCAGGGAGCGACACGAACAAGTTTCTTGCCGGAATCCATGTGGGTTACGAGCACAATTATGAGCTGCGGTCGGGATGGACGCTGTACTGGCAGGTCAAGAGTGACATGATGATAAAAGGGGCGGATTTGCTGCGGACAGGTATCGTGCTGGGTGTAAAACTGCCGATAAAATAAAGGAAAAACAAAAAAACGGAAATGACATGATACGAAAGATTCAATGGATTGCAATGGTAGTGGCGGCGGTATTGTGCGCTGCCTGTGACGCCCATATCGACGTACCCGATACGGCGGTACGTCCGGGGCATATTCTCTGCGAGGACGGCACGGCATTGTCCTATGCGCAGTATGAACAATCGGGGAAGCGGGCAATAGCGGTTGTCTTTGATACCGAACGCCGTGAAGGAACGGAAGGGAACGGCTATGCGGTTTACCTGTGGGACATTGCTCCGGCGGCATTCGCCGACAGCCTCGGTGTCGCACAAGGGACGTCGGCCGACATCGGGGCATTGGACGGGAACATGAACACCTTTGCGCTGTACGACACAAGGGAGACGGCTTCGCCTATGGCGGAAGCGGTCTTTGACCTGTGGCGGTACGGACAGAGTGCCTATATCCCGTCGGTAGCACAGATGCGGTTGCTGTATGCTGTCCGGGAAACCGTCAATCCTGTCATTGAACGGTGCGGCGGTCATCCGTTGCCGTTGGATGAATACGATTGCTGGTACTGGACATCGACGGAAGTGTCCGGACAAGAGACGGCGAAAGCGTGGCTTTACTCGACAGGAAGCGGCGCGATGCAGGAGACACCTAAGACACAGGCGCATAAGCTGCGGCCTATAATTACCATGAACAAATAAAATGTGCAACGATATGAATATAGATATGCTTTTCTGTATAGTATTGATGGTATTGGGGGCTTTCCTCATATACTATCCCATCAAAGATGAATCACCTCGGCAAAAACTGAAAAAGCTCGCCGATTCTGTTGCGTCTGATAAAAAGGACATTGATTATCTGATTCAACGCTTCAGCTACCTTTTGGATAACATGGCGGCAGACAATGGGAAAGGTTCGGCTCTGAGATGCCAGATTGCCAAATTGGAGGAAGTTGTCAAGGAGTTGAACGGCAAACGCAAGGAACTTGAGTTAAACAACCGGTCGATGACGGATGTTAATGACGAATTGAAGCGAAGCAATGCCGAACTTTTAAGGAAGGCTTCTGAATTGCGTGATGAGATACAGCAACAGGAAATTAAAATCCAACAGCAGGAAGAATACATCAATTCTGTCCAGAGAGTCAAAGAAGGGCTTGAGATAGCCTTGGACAACATTCAGGCAGAAGAGGTGCATTATCTCTCACAGCCGATATTCAGCATGAAAATGACGCCTATAGTCAGAAGCAAACTCGAATCTCATGGGATATTGTATGTCGGCGACCTGATTCAGCTCAACGAGGAATATCTCATGGAAATCTGGGGTTTAGGACCGGTAGCACTTGAAAGAATAAAGACGAAACTGAACGAAAACGGTGTGTGGTTCGGTATGGATGTCATACGAATCAACGACCGTTGGTATCGTCGGAAACAAGAATTAACAACGGATTGATTCATGGAAGAGAGCAAAGAATTACAAGGGTTCTACAAGATATTCCGTGCGGTCATCTATATCTCCGTGCTGATGGAGTTCTTCGAGTATGCCATCGACCCTGCCATGCTCGACCACTGGGGTGGCATACTGATTGATATTCACGGGCGCATCAAGCAGTGGATGATTTACAATGACGGTAATCTTGTGTACAGCAAGATTGCGACGTTCCTGCTTATCTGCATCACCTGTATCGGTACGAGGAACAAGAAGCATCTGGAGTTCGATGCCCGGAGACAGGTGTTATATCCGCTAATCAGCGGACTGTTCCTGATTGTGTTCTCCGTGTGGTTGTACCATCATCCGATGGAAACGAGGCTCTACACGTTGCCACTAAATATCATCTTCTACATGGCGACCACGCTTGTCGGTGTGATATTGGTACATATCGCACTGGATAACATCTCGAAGTTCATCAAGGAGGGACTGGGTAAAGACCGGTTCAACTTTGAGAATGAAAGTTTCGAGCAGAGCGAAGAGAAGGTTGAGAACCAGTATAGCGTGAATATACCGATGCGGTACTATTACAAAGGTAAATTTCGCAAGGGATGGGTGTCGATAAGCAACTGTTTCAGAGGAACATGGGTAGTCGGAACTCCGGGCAGCGGTAAGACGTTCAGCATCATAGAACCGTTCATCCGCCAACATAGTGCCAAGGGCTTTGCGATGGTGGTCTATGACTACAAATTTCCGACACTTGCCACTAAACTTTACTATCATTACAAGAAAAACCAGAAGCTCGGAAAACTGCCCAAAGGGTGCAAGTTCAACATCATCAACTTCGTGGATGTGGAGTACAGCAAACGGGTGAACCCCATTCAGGCAAAGTACATCAATAATCTTGCGGCGGCGAGCGAAACGGCGGAAACCCTGTTGGAATCCCTGCAGAAAGGCAAGAAAGAGGGAGGCGGAGGCAGTGACCAGTTCTTTCAGACTTCTGCCGTGAACTTTCTTGCCGCCTGTATCTACTTTTTCGTGAACTACGAGCGGGAACCCTACGATGCAAACGGAAAGAAACTATATGCGGAGAAACGGCAAGATCCGCAGACGAAGTTCTGGAAGCCGACGGGTGTCGTTCGTGACCGTGAGGGTGGCAGCATCGTGGAACCTGCCTATTGGCTGGGAAAATACTCGGATATGCCGCATATCCTTTCATTTCTCAATGAGAGCTACCAGACTATTTTTGAGGTACTGGAGACGGACAACGAGGTCGCGCCGTTGCTCGGCCCGTTCCAGACGGCCTTCAAGAACAAGGCAATGGAACAATTAGAGGGTATGATTGGTACGCTGCGTGTCTATACCAGCCGTTTGGCCACCAAGGAATCCTACTGGATATTCCACAAGGATGGGGACGACTTCGACCTGAAAGTTAGTGACCCCAAGTCACCCAGTTATCTGCTGATAGCCAACGATCCGGAAATGGAAAGTATCATCGGAGCGTTGAACGCTCTGATATTGAACCGTCTCGTTACCCGTGTGAACACCGGGCAGGGGAAGAATATTCCGGTCAGCATCATCGTGGATGAGCTGCCGACACTGTATTTCCACAAGATAGACCGACTGATAGGTACGGCGAGAAGCAACAAGGTAAGCGTAACGCTGGGTTTTCAGGAGTTGCCGCAGTTGGAGGCTGACTACGGAAAAGTGGGAATGCAAAAAATCATCACGACAGTGGGCAACGTGGTAAGCGGTTCAGCTCGCGCAAAAGAGACACTGGAATGGTTGTCGAATGACATTTTCGGCAAGGTAGTACAGGTCAAAAAGGGCGTGACCATCGACCGGGATAAGACGAGCATCAATCTCAATGAGAATATGGACAGCCTTGTACCCGCCTCGAAAATTTCGGATATGGCGACGGGATGGATTTGCGGACAGACGGCCAGGGATTTCGTGAAGACGAAAACCGGTACAGGAGGCTCGATGAACATTCAGGAATCGGAAGAGTTCAAGACTACAAAGTTCTTCTGCAAGACGGATTTCGATATGAAGGAGATAAAAGCGGAGGAAGCGGCCTATGTACCGCTACCGAAGTTCTACACCTTTAAGTCGAGGGAGGAACGGGAACGCATCTTGTATAAAAATTTCATACAAGTCGGACAGGATGTAAAAGACATGATAACGGATGTACTGAACAAGCGTGGGGCGAAATAAATCAAAATCCCTGCAATAATCACGAAATTATTGCAGGGATTTTTATATTCAATTTCAGTTACCCAAAATCTTGTGGGCATAAAGCCGGTTTTACGGACGTAAATGAATTATCTGACAGTTTCCGATTTGGAATCGTTTTCCGATAGCAGATTTTGTAATTTGTCGATGTCCGGTAGAGTCTTGCGCAGATTCTCCGGCATTTCTTGGGCTGTGCGGTATGTCGCCACGCCCATAGGCTTATCATAGTCGCGCACCATGATTTCGACAAACTTGCGGTTGGCATCCTGGCATAGGACAATACCGATTGAAGGGTTCTCGTGCGGTTTCTTGTCGGTCATGTCATACACCGTCAGGTAGCCGCTAAGCTGTCCGAGATAATTCGGGCGGAACTTGCCCCGTTTCAACTCCACGATTACGCTGGCATTCAGTTCTCTGTTGAAGAATACAAGGTCAGCAAACATTTCTTCTCCGGCAACTATCAGGCGATGCTGACTGTCGATAAAAGTGAAGTCGTTTCCAAAACGGAGAATGAACTGCTTGATATTGGTTACGATTTGGTTTTCGATGACCTTTTCGTTCCAGTCCTGTTCGCGTTCTCCCACATTCTCCAGATTAACCATTTCGAGCATATACTCATCCTTGAACGCCAATATCGCTTTTACGGCATAAATGGCTTCGGGCAGCACTTGAAGGAAGTTGCTCGGCAAAGATCCGCGATTTGAATAGATGTCTTCTTTCAAGTAATTTTTGAGAGAGGATAGCGACCACGCATTTTGAGCGGCACAATGGATATAGAACAACCGTTCCGCGATGTCTTTTGAACGAGTCAGGATTTCAATATGATGTGAAAAGCTGATCTTGACAAAATCGTCCCAGGTAAATTCGGTATTGACCGGTTGCCCGATAAGTTGCAGCAGTAGATGCTCGTCAATATCCAATTCGCCCAACGCTGTTGGATGAATTAAAGCCGTACCCTTTTCCGACGAATGGTTTTCCAATTCGCCCAACACTGTTGGACGAATTAAAAACGTCCTCCATTCCTCATAGAATGAGCGCATCCGTTTCAACCCCGATTCAGAAAAGCCGTGCAGACCGGGCAACTCCCGTTGAAGGAGCTTTGATATGGTAGGCAATGCTTTAGTACCCCAACAGCCGATGCGGGAATTTTCAGACACGAATTTCCCCACTCCAAAATACAACGAGAGAGTTTCTTTGTTGACCGCAGCCGCACTTCTATACCGGCAGCGTTCGATGGCATGTTTGATTATCTCTACTGCCTCTGCATATTGTGTATAATCCGATGGGATAACCTGTTGTTCCATATACATACGTTTTTGTGCCGCAAAGGTACGAAAAATACGGGATATACAGGGCAGAATGCCAACATATTATAGTGCCGCGTGGGTCTTATTCGGTATTTTTAGCGTTCCGGTGTCTTGCACTCGCTTTGCTGCCAATCTACTCACTCAGATGTTCATGCGTCTGGGGCGTGCCGAGAAAGCTGGTAGCGGTGTGGATAAGATTGTGAGCGGTTGGCAGTCTTTGGGTTGGCCGCTTCCTACTGTAGCCGAGGAAACACGTCCGGACTATGTTGTGCTGACCTTGCAGTTAGGGATGAAAACCCGACAAGAAAACCCGCAAGAAAACCTCGCAAGCAGGATTTGAGAAAAGAGCAAATCTTGGAGTTCTGTGTTGAGCCGCAATACCTATCTGATATTTTGCAACATTTAGGATTGAAAGATAGGGAAAATCTTATGGAGGTCTATATCAATCCGATGATTGGTACAGGGGTATTGGAAATGACGGAGCCGGACAATCCCACAAGCCGTAACAACGGTAAAAGTGGAACAAGGACTTCAAAAGTGAGTTTATAATAGGATATTGCGGCTTGGACGCATCCAACCGCACACGAAAACACCGCCCACGTAGAAAAATGGGCGGTGTTATTCGGTCGCTCGCTTATTCAGGCTCGTGTACCGCTTAAAAGTACGGCAAGTTGCCGGTCGCAGAATTTGTCGTATTCCTCTTTGTCCGTACCGCTTTCGACGGCTCGGTCAATGACATCGCCCAACTCGTCGAAGCATACTTCCTCATTGACGCACTCCGCACCGTTCTCTTTCAGCAGATATACCTCATAATAATCGGAGCCGTTGAGTGCGATAACGACATTTCCGGCGTGCAACCGCCCGTTTACTTTAATCCGCAATGCCGGCAAATCCCGGAATACCGTAGCGACAAAATCGCCGATTCCCCACGACATAAGAATGGGCATGGGTGTAAGTGATACCAATTGTTCTTTGATGGTCTGTGCGATGTGCATTACATACTCTTTATCCATAACTTTGATTTTTAATATGATTATTGATTTATGTTAGTTGAACCATTCGGGGTTATCCTCTTTTAATTCCGTGATGAGTTCATCGTCCGGTAATTTGAGGGTTTTCGCATCGGTGAAAAAGAAAACCTCGTCATATATTTGTTCGGCTTCCTTACTTGCAAAACCTTCGTTTTCGTCCTCGAAACTGCCCGGATGAAGTGCATCGAGCAGAGCGGTAGAGCCGATAAGTAATTCTTCACCTTCGTTGGATTTCACGATACGGCAGATGTAGATATTGCCGTCAAATTGTAGTTCTTTCGTTTTCATACATCTGTTATCTTAATGGGATGTGTTTCCCGTGAGCCTTGAGGTATTCCATGATGCACTTCGCTTCCTCGTGCGATGCACGGTTGCGGTCGTCGTAGTTGCGTGTCTCGTCCGCCATGACCACGATACACTCTTTTACCAACCTGTAAAGGCTTTGCTGCAGTGTGGGGTGCATTTCGGGGATAGCGGCTGCAAACCGTTTGGGGTTGAAGCCGTAATCGTTCACTGCCCTTTCCCAGTCTTTGGCGAGCTGGTACTCCTTGCTTTCCTTGATGTTGTCCATAATCTTGAATTTTAATGATTTGTTTTTTTCTTCCCTCCGTTCGGTTCCTTTCTGTCGGAACCGCTTTGGGATTTTATGGATGCGGTACACGGTTGTCGGTACAGCTTCATACGGAAGGCTTTTCCTGCCAATTACTCTTTCTGAGGAAAGGAAGAATTTGCAGGAAATTCACTTTAAGCCGCCGGATCAAGCGCGACGGCCGACCTTTGCATCTGATAAAACCAAACCGGGGCTGACAGGGGACGAAGCCGGGGAAACGCTATAAAAGGGAAGTTGAAAATGGTAAAAAAGAGAGGAAACGGAAGCTATGAATGGAAGAAGGGCGGGTGGTGACGGGTTCGTCAGAAAGTTAGAAGAGGTACTTGGGTCCTTTGTCCGGAGCATACAAAAATGAATAGAGGGCGGATTTCTCCCTCCCCCTATCCGTTATGACAACAACATTTGTCAGGCAGCTATTTCTTCCGCTTGCGGTTCGGTCTGTGCTTCCGCTTCGGGTTGCGGTTCATCGGGTTGTTCCGCTTCCTGCGTGGCTTGTTCCTGCAAAGCGGCTTTCTTTTCCTCGATGCGTTGGTGTCGCTTTTCGTACACTTCATTATATCCGTCTTGGATATTGGCAAGTTCTTCGGGCATATGCTTTTGAGCGAAGTCAAGCAACAGGGAGGCTGTGGCGTTGTTACCGAATGCGTCCTTGAAATTGGCAATCAGATAATCCCTGCGGATAACGGCTTTCTGCTTGGCGGTAAGGTTCTCGATGATGCGCATTTTGTCCTCGCTCGTAAGGTAGTAATAAGAGCCTTTATCTTCAATTCCCACCTCATTGAAATGCTCTTTGCGGAGTGAGGAGAGCAGGAAGAAATACACCATTTTCTCCTCGTCCTGCCCAAATTTGCGCTCTGACATATCGACCTCTAAAATCCGCTTTTTGGTGTCTTCAACGGTCTTTTCGAGGGCAATCTCCTTGTTGCGTTTGTCCTGCTTTTCCAACTTCTCGATAGGTGAAAGCGGCATTTTGGTTGCCGTACCGTTTGCGGTTGTAGCGGTATTTGCAACATAGCACAGTGTAATGTCGTTGCTCTCAATACGGAGATAGAGGGAGATTTCTCCTGCTTCGCTTCGGGTGCGGATTGCTTCGCATTTCTCGGTGTAGCCGTTCAATTTCTGCTCGTAATCATTTACTGCTTCCTCGTATTCCTCGGTGGTATCGTAATCCTCTTTTTGAGGAGCTTGGGGGCATTCGGGGTATTTCGTTGCATAGGTTTTAAGACTTTCCACCTCGTAGCCTATAGCGGTAAGTCGGTCGACGACGGCTTCATTGTAATTGTAGCTTTCGTGGCAGAGGGGAACGGCAGGGTGCTGTTCCATGAGCCGCATAGCCTTTTCGGTAAGGTGCGATGTGTTCATTTCCACAAGACAAGCACGGTTGGCGCAATTTCCGCAACTACCCTCACAGAATAACATCATGTTATTGGTATTGTGGGGACATGAAAGACAAAGGGTTTTGTCAAATGAATAGCGATTGAGGTCTGCGGTATATTGCCGTTCGATGCTCTGTGCCACCTCGGAGGCTTTCATGCCTCGCCAACTATTGTACTGCACCCCCTCTTTCAGATGTTGGTCGTACACCTCACGCTGTATCTCTTCCCCATAACGGCAGATTTCACTTGCCACGCTGATTGTGATTTCGTCCTGTTCCAACAGCACGGCGATTTCGGGTATCAAGGAAACGAATTTAAGTCGTGTACGGATATACGCTTCCGTCTTGCCGAACTGCACGGTCAAGGATTGGACATCGTGGCGACCGCTGTCTATGAGTTTTTGGTAGGCATTGGCTTCCTCAATCGGGGTAACATCCTTGCGATGCAGGTTCTCGGTGATTGCCATTTCCTCGGCTGTCTCGTCTGAAATTTCCATGAAGGTAGCCGGAATTTCCGCCAATTCAGCCATGAGGGAAGCACGGTATCTGCGTTCTCCAAAGACAATCTCGAAACGGTTGTCCGCAATAGGGCGCACACCGATAGGCTGAAGCACTCCCTGCTGACGGATGCTCTCGGCAAGTTCCGCAAGGCTTGTCTCGTCAAAGTTCTTGCGTGGGTTGTAACTGCTCGACTGAATGTCTGCCAATGCTACCGATGTGATGTTCTTCTCTACTGCTTGAACTGCTGTTGTTGCCATAATCATAAAATTTAATTGGTTGATATTTGTTTTGTTATTTTTCCCTCTTTTCGGTTCTTTTTTCTGCCTGAACCGCTTGGGATTTACAGATGCTTCAAGGGACTGACGAACAAGCTATTTTCAACGCTTTTTCCGGAAAATTACTCTTTCACGGAAAGGAAGAATTTTACGAGAAATGCACTTCAAAGCGATGAAATCAAGCGCGGCAGTCCAAATTTGCGTCTGGAAAACCAACCGGCGATGGCAGGAACGAGACCGGACAAGCGGCAAGAGGAATGGATAGAAAGGGGAAATGCAGCATTGCAGCTATAAGAGGCGAATAGAGCAGGAGAACAGCCAGGGGTATAAACGGGAAAACCGCTACCTTGTGGACATGTGCCATAAGATAGCGGTATGGTATAAAAGTTGATTGGGCGGATTGCCGCCCCGGTTATTTCTCGTGCTTTTCCAAATACTCTTTCATCGCCTCGTTCACAATATTTCGGAGCGACATATTCTTCTCGATAGCGAGGTATTTCATCCGGGTATGAATACTCTTGTCGATAACAAAATTGCAATGCACGGCAGGTTCTTTTTCCGCTTTGACCGGTGCAGGCTCTTTCTTTTGCGTGGACTTCCCGGTGGATGACAGCAAGCCGTCCAGTCCGCTTCTCATGCCGTTTTTCAATGAATCACTTTTGCTCATATCGTCTTTACTTTAATTTCAACACTTCTTTTGCTAACTCCATGTAGTCCTTTGCCCCGTTGCTGTTCTTGTTGTATTCAAAGATGTTCAGACCCTTTATCGGAGCTTCGGCCAATGCCACATTGTCCCGGATGACGGTCTTGAACACTTTGTCGCAGAATGATTCGTTGATGAGTTCCGCAACACTCTTGTTGAGCGTCTTGCGCTTGTCAAACTGTGTGATGACAATTCCGCCGATGTTCAGATTCGGGTTCAAACGGGTTTTGACAATCTCGACCACATTTGTAATCTTCGCCATTCCGCGCATGGCGAGGAATTGCGCCTGTACCGGGATAATCAAGAAATCCGCAGATGTAAGTGCGTTGAGTGTCAGCAAACCCAGCGAGGGCGGACAGTCAATCAGGATATAGTCGAATTTACGGGTTTCAAGCAATTTTGCAATCAGCCCTTTCAGTATTAATTCCCGCCCCGGCTCATTGATAAGCTCGGATTCTGCCGCTGACAAATCAAGGCAGGACGGTACAACGGAAAGGCCATTATTTAACTCGAATACCGTTAACGGGTATTCACCTTTCATTGCTCCGTACACCGTCCGTTCCTCTTCGATGGAGAGACCGCAGGATTCCGTGAGGTTTGCCTGACCGTCCATGTCGATGAGCAGTACACGCTTTTTCTTCTGCTGCAATGCGGCAGCAAGATTGATGGTGGTGGTCGTCTTTCCGACACCGCCCTTGTGGTTCAAAACAGCGATTATCTTTGCCATAAATTCCTATCTTTATTTCTGATACAAAGATACTACTATTTTTAGTATTTACTATGATTAGTGTGTACTATTTTACTACTTTATTACATTTTAGTATCGTAGTATCTACTACTATACTAAAATACTGATTGACTAAATGTAGTGCATACTATCCTTTGCAACGGGAGATTTCCTGATATCCTACTTTACTAACATTAGTATGTACTACATTTAGTATCGACTGTATAGCAGTGAAGTAAAGCCTATTTGGGAGGTGTATATAAATGGATATTGCCGCCATCAGATCGGAGTACAAGAAAAATCCCCCTGTCGAGTTATCGCAACCGAACAGAGGGAAAAGGTTAAGATATGATTATGGTTTAAGCGGCCTTAGTAGTAGGTTCGTATTCGGCAGCCGTTGTTTCGGATGGAGTTAGAGAGCGTTCCGCATCCTTGAGACTTTCGTCAATCTTCCGCTGCAGCTCCTTGCACTCCAGTTTGAGTTTTACCAATTCATCGGCTTTGCTCCACTGGCGGCCAACGATGTCCTGCAATATGGGGATTTCGCTTTCAATCCGCTCCACCGTCTTTTGTTGCTTCTCAATAAGTGAGGGCAATTTGTTTAGTGTAGCCTGCGGATATTGAGCAGATTCCACGAAGCCAAGCGGTAACGCACCTGTCAGTCCACAACGGTATTTAAGCCCGCTTGTCCCCTCGACAAAGAACGTGTTTCGGTCAAATGTACCGTTTATGCTGTACTCGCTGCGTACCAGCAAATTCAGCCCTGTAAACGTGCCAATCGTACCATACGCTCCGCTACGGTAGGTTTTGGCGATGCGGTGTAATTCCCGGCCTGTTTCCTCGGCTGTAGCTTGTGGCAGGTTGAGAAGTTGTGTTACTTTTGTCCCCTCGTAAGAGTTGAAGTATTCCCAATCCTTGATGAAACCGGCCTTTGTACGCTGTGTCTTTGCCATATCTTCCTGTCCGGCGGTTATTTTCCGCTCGGCACGGATGCGTTCTTTCTTGAAAATGGTCTGTTCCTTTTCCAACTGCATAATCTTGTTGTCGAGTTTTGCCTTGTTCAGCAAATCGGTGTTGCCGGAAAGGATTGCCACGAACTCGGCGAAGTTCATGCCGTTGTCCTCGTCCATGCCGCCCTCGTCGATACGGCGCACGGCGATTGTGCCGTTATTGATTTGGTTGATGAACATCTGCTTGTTTTTCAGCAAATTGAATTTGTAGGCATCAAGTGTCTTTTCCGTGCCGTAAATCACCACATCCACCACGTTGCCGCCCCACAGTTTCACGGTGTTGCCCTTGCGTACCGCCCTGCCGTTGCGCTGCTCCATGTCAGCCGGTCGCCAGGGAATCTCCAAATGATGCACCGCTACAGCCCTCTGCTGGGCGTTCACCCCTGTTCCTAACATGGTGGTGCTGCCGAAAAGCACACGCACCTTGCCGTTGTTCATGTCCTCGAACAGGCGTTTTCTTGCCCTTTCGGTGGTAGCACACTGGATAAACTGCACTTCATCGGTCGGAATACCGAGGTTCACCAACTTTTCTTTGATGTCGGTATATACGTTCCACTCATTCGGCTTGTATGTGCCGAGGTCGCTGAACACGAACTGCGTACCCCGGTTTTCATTTGAGCGCATATAATATTCATAGATTGTTCTTGCACAGATTGAAGCCTTGTTTTCGGCATCGTCGCTGAACTTGTCGCCCAACAAACGCATATCGAGAGCCATTTTTCGTGCCACATTGGTAGCTACCAACATTTTTGCCTTGTCGAGATTGTCGGGTTCGGGCGTATCAAGTCCCAAATCCTCCCACTGTCCGCTGTGTGCAAAGGAAACCAAACGGCCTATCATTTCCTCCTGCTGGATAGTGGGCGCATGAGAAAGAAAGCGCACATTTTTATCCGGTACATCGAGGTTTATCATGTCGGCGGTGCGGTAGTCGGTAATCTCACGCAGGAACATTGCCAGTTCCGGCACTTTGATGTAGGTGCGGAAACGCTCTTTACGCTTGATTGCACCTGTCACGTTCAGTTCATAATCGGCTGTTTTCTGCGTAAATATCGCCGCCCACGCATCGAAGCAAGAAATCTGCTGACGTTGCAATTCTCTTGGTCTAAGGTACTTAAACATCACATACAGTTCGGTCAGGGCGTTCACAACCACCGTGCCCGAAAGGAATGTTGCGCCGAGGTCACGTCCTGTCCGGTGCTGAATGTCACGGATGGCAAACAGCAGGTTCATCGCCCTTTGCGAGCCTTTGGTATTGCCGATACCGGCAACCCTCGTGTGGCGTGTCTGAAATATTAAGTTCTTGAAAATGTGGCATTCATCGACAAATATGTGGTCTATGCCCATCGAGTGAAAGTCCACCGCATCGTCTTTCCGCTCGTTGATTTTCATTTTCAATTCCTTAAGTTTGGCTGCGAGGTTCTGTTTGCGCTTCTCCAGACCGTCCTGCATCTTTCCGCTGCGGTAGCGCATGGTGGATTGTTCCAAGACTTCCAAATTGCGCTCCACATCGGCCAGTTCTTCGGTGAATATATCTATCATGGTCTGTTCCGATTGCGGTATCTTGGCGAACTGGTCGTGTGTCAGAATGATGCAGTCCCAGTTGTTGTTCTTGATTTTCGAGAATACCTCTTTGCGGTTAGCAGGAGTGAAATCCTCTTTGCCCGGATAAAGCACCTTTGCCGAGGGGTAAGCCTTGCGGAACGTGTCGGCTATTTCGTGAACATTGGCTTTCAAGCCGATAATGAGCGGTTTCTGCACCAATCCGAGGCGTTTCATTTCGTAAGCGGAAACGCACATTATCATCGTCTTGCCCGTGCCTACCTCGTGCCAGCAGATACCGCCGCCGTTCTGCTTAATCATCCAAATGGCATCTTTCTGTGAGGGATAGAGGCTGTCATACGGAAAATTCTCGAAAGAGAGCTGCGGGAAGGTCTGTGCCGAGCCGTCATAATGCGGACGGACATAGCAGTTAAACCGCTCGTTGTACACCCTTACCAATTCGTCCCTTACCTCTATCGGCTGACAGTCGAGCCACTGGTTGAAACGGTTTCTTATCTCCTGTATCTTGGTGGCCGCTTCCTGTATGGCTTCCTCGTCCGGCACTCGTACCGCTTCGCCGTTCCGCTCTATCTCTTTGGTTATTTCGGGAACGGTGTCCTGCAGGGCGTGTACGAACAAATCCTCTCCGTTGTAATTCTTTACGGAATAGGTGTTATAGACTACAGGGGAATATCCTTGTAGCCGCACTAAATAGGTGTCGTTCACGTCAAAATACATCACATCGGTTTCCGTTCCGAAAAGTTCTGTGGCAAAATCGGCGTACAGCTTCGTGTCAATCCAACGCTCGCCCATGTTGATGTCGAGTTCCTCGTAGGGTATCGCTTCGGGTATGGCTTCCTCCAATGCCTTTACAGCGGTTTCCGTCCAGTCCTTTTCCTTGCCTGTGAGATCGGGAAGATAAGAGCCTGTTTCCTTGCTTTTGGCGATGACGTTTCCGGCTATGAACTTGCCTTTGTGTTCCCATTCTCCGGTGGCAGGGTTATAGAATATCTCGCCTTTGAGGTCGTCGATAACCTCGTCCTCGTCCTTGCCTGTGGTCTGCATCAGATAGTCCATATCCACACAGCCGTAAAAGTTAAGGCAGCTTGCCAACGCTTCGCCCGGTGTCAGTTGCACGGTCGTGTCTATCTTCTTGAACGCTACAGGCTCACGCATGATGTCGGATTTG
Source organism: uncultured Alistipes sp. (assembly GCA_900546065.1). Taxonomy (GTDB): domain Bacteria; phylum Bacteroidota; class Bacteroidia; order Bacteroidales; family Rikenellaceae; genus Alistipes; species Alistipes merdipullorum. The sequence continues at coordinate 166,678 of URBK01000001.1, read as the reverse complement.
AATATGTCGCCCTTGACCTGCATTTCAATCGTGAACACTTCCACGCCGAGGCTGTCAAGCATGATAAACTCCTTGTTGTCATTAGAGTGGAAAAAGCCCCATTTGGCGACAAAAGCATCATAGCAAGCGTTCAGCCGTTCACGCAAATGCGGCTGTTCCGTCTGTTCCTCCTGCTCTTTGATTGCAAGTTCAAAATATGCCTTGCGGATAGAGAAATAGTCGTTAGCCCTCTCCGTGTTCACCTTGCCCTCGTCCACCGGGACAAAATCGGTGGCCGTCTCTTGGTATAGTTCGGATTTGCGGTATCGGATAATGCCCACCCGCCCCTCAAACAGTACCATTGCACCCTCTTTCATCCACGCTTCCGGCTCGTCCGTATAGGCTCGTCTGCCTTTTGGTGGCTGCTTAACGGCCACACTGCCGAAAAGGGACATTTGCGTGTGTATGCCGTCCTGTCCCTCACTTGTGAAAAGGCTTTTGCGGAAATAGCGGCCAAAGTCGAGTTTGAGCAATGCGGCGAGATACTGCGACATGGCGTTTTCATCACCCTGCCACTGGTATTTGCGTACATACTTGCCGTACTGGTTCATCGCAATGCGGCTGCCTGTGGCGAGGGTGGTTTTCGGTAATGTGAAAAGTTTGTTGGCGTATTCGGTCATTGCGCCTGTCGTGTCTGCCTTTTCCCTGCCGACCTGTAAAAAGAGCTGTTCCCTCTGCGAGAGTGCCGCCTTGTGAGTATGCTTTTGGAAGATCAGTAAATCGCTGCCTACCTCGATGCCGCTTGTGTACATGAAAAGCGTGTCGGGCATACGGATAGCACTAATCAAATCGGCATGGTTCACAAGGTATTCACGCACGAATTTGTTGCTTGGTGTATCGGCCACACCTCTTGATGTGACGAAAGCCAGCAGGCCGCCCTCGTTCAAAAGCTCCAAAGCCTTGACAAAAAAGTAATTGTGTATGGTCTTGGTAGCCTGCTCGTATATGCCGCCTTTCTTCCAGAGTTCCGCATCGAACACACGGAAGTTACCGAAAGGGATGTTGGAGGCTATGACATCGAATTTCGTATGTTCAAAACCCTGTTCGTCTATCGTTTCAAACCCGGCTGTCCGTGTAACCGTGTTGTCATTCAGCAGGGAGAGTATCAGACCCGAAACCGGGTCTTTTTCAATGGCATAGCCGCAGGTGTCGGACATGGCTACCGGGAGGAAACCGCCAATGCCTGCACTCGGTTCGAGGAATGAGCGCATTTGCAGCTCATTGTCCTTGAATGTGGCGTGTATCTGCTTTGCGACTACATCAATAAGGAATTTCGGGGTGTAGAACGCTGTCAGGACAGAGGCTTTCATGGCTTCCGTGAAATAGGGATAGGTGTCGATAAGTTCCTGCAACCGCCTTATCGGTTCTTCCATGTCGCCACTTACAGGCTTGTCTGTGCCGATGTTCAGCACTTCTTTGATACCGCCAAACCCCGAATATTGGGATAAGGTTTCTTTTTCCTCTGGTGTGGCTTGTCTGCCTTGAATGTGGATTTGTAACGCTGTCTTTATCGCTTCCACGTTTGCCACCAATGATTTCAATTTGTTGTAACTCATATTTAACCTTTCTTTTTATTTCCCTCTGTTCGGTCTGTTTGCGACCGCCGGGAAGATTTTTCTGCTTTCGGAAGGTGGCGAGGGACAATCGGACAAGGCTGAACCGGAAAAATACGCTCGACAGAGGGAGAGGAAGATTTTTGCGTGTCACTCGCGGCGGCACGTCGGCATTGGCAAGATTGGCACGGTCGGTTACCTTTGCGGAAAATTCTATCCCGTAGGTCGCACGGCAGCGGACTTGGGTTTAATGGGAATCCGTTAGAAAAGGAAAGATTATGGGTAAAAGAGTGAAGCGGTCAGCCGGGACGGACTTTCCGACGGACTGTCTTGGGACTACAGAGGGCAGGATTTATCCCGCCCCCTGTAATGCCAAGTCTGTCCGTGTCCGTCCTTTTGCAAAAAGGGGCTTCACACACTTTATGTAACATGTTACACAAAATGCGTGAGGTTGCTTGAAGCAAACTGGCCGCAGGATGTAAGGCTATAAGAGGGAGAACAGGAGTTTTATAAAAGGTCGTTGGTCGATCGGAACAACAAACCGTACCGAGACTTTGCCCGATACGGTCTTGTCGTTGCCCTGCATATAACTCAGTCTATGTCATAGCCTATCATGTATTCATCGTTGATAAGCAGATAATAGTAGCCGTTGCCACAATTCCGGTACTCTTTGCTGAATCCTGCCGCCATATCGCCATTTTCGCGTGGCTCGCACCACAGCGTACCGTCATAGCCGCAAAAGTCGAAGCGTCCGGTGGAAAACTTTTCACCTTGCTTCAGTGCCGTTCTGAAACGAGCCATATCCCAACTGCCGCAATACTTCTCGATGGTGGCAAGTCCGATACACTTGCCGTCGATGCGTGTGCCGGTCGTGATGCGGTTCTCGTAGAGGGATTTATCCAAATCGGCATTAGCGATTTTGCGAAGCCAATCATTCGTATGCGTGGCAAGCCGGGCAAGTTTCTGGTATTTCAAGACCAGTTTCTTTTCTATGTCCGCTGCATCTTCGGGAGAGGATGACGGATAGTATATCTTCTCAATGCTTGCCCAATCTGTGAAGATGTACCCGCTTTTGCGTTTTCCGAGTGCGATAATGCCGATGACGTTTTCGTTGCGGTTGATAAACAGCCGTCTGCGTTTTCCTGCAATCCTTACATATAAGGATGTAGGATTTTGTTCGTTGCGTAGATAGGCTTCTGCCGGATGAATTGTTGTTGTTTCCATATCTGTATAAATTTGTATAAATTTTGATTTTTGCTGTTCCTATTTTGGTTTACCTGTTCAAAGTTCCGGGATTGTGCCGTTCTTATATAGAACACCGTTCCGATAATGGGACACGATACCCGGCTTAAGTCCCATTTCCTCAAAGGCTATATGCCTGATATAGTCCTTGTATTCTTTGCCAATGAAATTCTTTCCACAAAGGTTGTTGAAAATCATAGGGACGGAAAAACCGTCTTCGCTCGACAATATCACTCTGCCGTCTTGTCTAATTTCTTCTACCATACTTGTTTACTTTTAATTGGTTGAACTATCATGCTGATTTTTATTTTTCCCTGCTTTCGTTTGCCGTGCAGGTTTGTTTTCAGCTTTTTGAGGCAGCCAGAGGATGAAGCTGTGGCATCATAAGCCAAACCCGGATAGAAAACCGACCGTGCAACAGTCTGTTTTCGTCATCCGAATGCAATGCGGCTTGGCGATTATGCGCTTCGTCCTACATTCGCCGACGAAAAGAGTAAAGAATGACCTGCCGATAAACGAGATGTGACAACAATAAAACAGGAAAATACGATTTGGTAAATTGTCATTGTACAATATTGAACAATCACTAAATATCGGCACAATTTTAATTTAGTGCCGATATTTAGTAGATGATGACAAAAGGTTATTTACATATAGATTGTTTTAAATAAATACAAATTTTCGGCACTATTTCTGAATAGTGCCGAAAATTTGCTATATTTGCAGGCAAAAACAGGATATAATATGAGTAACAAAACAACGACATCCATACTTGAATACGCTGAAGTACACCGTGATTTCAGCATGGATGACTTGTTTGCCTATCTTCACGAAAAGGTTGGCATAAGCAAGTCTTCCTTGTCATGGTATCTGTTCAAGCTCGTGAATGAAAATGCATTGGTCAGAACCGGACGCGGAATGTATGCTAAAGTCATGAAACAGCCCTTTGTTCCTAAACTCATAGGTGAAGTAAGAGAAATTTACGATTCGTTGCTGGTCAATTTCCCATTTGCGAAGTTCTGCGTCTATCAGGGGGATATTATCGCACCCTTGCAGCATCACCTTTCTTCCAACCGTGTTGTCTATGTGGAAACAGACAGGGATTCGGCAGAAACGGTTTTCAACTTTTTGAAAGACGGGAACCGTGACGTCTATCTGCGACCGGACAAAGATATGATTTACCGATATGTAGATATGGACAGCCGTGTCTTCTTTGTGAAAAATTTGGTCTCGGAAGCTCCTTTGCAGAAAGTATCAGATATACCGATGCCCACACTGGAAAAGCTGTTGGTGGATATATTGAGGGATGCGGATTTCTTCTACCTACAAGGTAGTGAAAGCGAGCATATCTTTGAAAATGCCTTTAACCTGTACGCTGTCAATCGAAATCGGCTATTCAGGTATGCCGGCAGACGTAAGGCAAAAGAAGAAATATTGTCCATATTAGAAAATCTGAACATAAAATGATAAAGAAGGAGTGTTTTACGGCAGAATGGATCGAACAGGTTTCATCCGAATTGCACTATAATGACAAAAATCTGATAGAGAAAGTAATCCGTGCCCTGTCCCTGCTTGAAATGCTGGTTAAAGCCGGGTGTCCACTGGTTTTTAAGGGAGGAACGGCACTTATGCTCATACTTGGGAAATCTGCTCATCGTTTGTCAATCGACATTGATGTTATCTGTCCCCCTGGAACCAACATTGAAGACTATCTGAAATCATTTGCCGATTTCGGCTTCATCAATCTGGAACTTGTGGAACGCAAGCAACGGGATGATGCGGATATTCCCAAGAGCCATTCCAAGTTTTTCTATCAGATTGCCTACCGAAATGACACCGATGCACAATCCTATATCCTGCTGGATGTACTCTACGAGGACATTCATTATTTCCGTACCCAACAAATAGCTATCGACTGCCCGTTCATACGGTTGGAAGGAAAACCATTGATGGTAACAGTCCCGTCCGCAGAAGATATTTTGGGCGATAAACTGACGGCTTTCGCTCCCAACACAACTGGAATACCTTATTACAAGAATGGAAGGTCCTGTTCGATGGAGATAGCCAAACAGCTTTATGATGTGGGGCGGCTGTTTGAAAATGTTTCAGACCTGCAGATTACCAAAGAAGCGTTCCGTAAGATTGCGGTGGTCGAACTTTCATACCGGTCTTTCGGAACGGACATAGGGCAAGTTTTCAATGACATCCGCCAAACGGCACTTTGTATCTCCACACGGGGAAAAGCCGGAGAAGGTGATTTTGATTTGATACAAGACGGAATCATCCGTGTCAAGTCATTTATGTACAAGCAGCGTTATCTGATAGACCATGCCATTATTGATGCAGCAAGGGCGGCTTATTTAGCCACGTTAATTGAAAAGGGAATCAATGAAATAGAATCTTATTCCAACAACCCTGCCGATATAAAGGATATGGTCATCCGACCTTCGCTGCCCAACAAGCTGAATAAGCTGAGAAGCAACCTACCGGAAGCCTACTACTATTGGGCAAAAACGAGTGAGTTATTGGAAGCATGAAGTTTTACGAACATCGAATGGAAAAGATAAAAGCCGTATTCAACTGGAGCGGGGGAAAAGACTCCGCGCATGCCCTTTGGCGAGCTCGTCAATCGGAGCTATACGACATCGTTGCCCTGCTCACCACAATCAATCGTGACTCGCAACGCTCCACCATGCACGGTATCCCACTCCCCTTGCTTCAGGCACAAGCAGACAGTATAGGTATTCCCCTGCATATCGTGAATCTCACACCCCAGGGGAACCTTGAAAATTACGCAGAGGCCATGACTTGCGCAGCCCTACATTTCAAGGAGCAAGGAGTAACCCATTTTATTTTCGGGGATATTTACTTGCACGATGTCCGTGCCTACCGGGAGCGACAACTCGCTCCACTCGGAATAGAGGTTGTGGAGCCGTTATGGGGAGTAGTCTCCTCGGAAATCGTCATGCAGCAATACCTCGCTTCCGGACTGAAGACGGTCATCGTGACCACGCAAGCCGATGGCTTGGGAATGGATGCCATCGGTCGCGAGGTAGATGCCGACTTGATTGCCTCTCTCCCCAAGGAAATGGATCCCAACGGAGAAAACGGAGAATACCACACGTTCTGCTACGACGGACCGATATTCTCCTCACCCGTACTTTTCCGACTGGGAACTCCCTTTAGCCAAAGTTATGACATCCGGCTTGAGGATGGTACGATTCAAACCTATACTTATTGTTTTGCCCATCTTTCCGCCGAACCATAACACGGATTACATTTGCAATCATAAATCAACAATATGGAAAACAAAGGATATATACATGTCTATACTGGCAACGGGAAAGGAAAGACAACGGCCGCATTTGGGCTTGCCATTCGAGTTTTGTGTGCCGGAGGAAGCGTCTTCATCGGACAATTCGTAAAGAACATGAAATATAATGAAACCAAGATCGAACATCTGTTTAACAACGTCCGCATCCAGCAATTCGGTCGGGGGTGCTTTATTGAAAAGAAGCCGGCACAAGAAGATATTGACGCAGCTTATGCGGGATTGGAAAGCTGCAAACAAATTCTCGCTTCGGGAGAGTATAATCTGGTCGTGCTCGATGAACTAACCATTGCCCTGTATTACGAGTTGCTTTCTATTGAGGAGGTATTGACGGCGATTTCTCGACGACATTCCGGGACAGAGTTGGTAATCACGGGACGGTACGCTCCGGCAGAATTGATCGACATAGCCGACTTGGTCACGGAGATGCGAGAAGTCAAACATTATTACACGGAAGGCGTCCTCTCCCGCAACGGGATAGACCGTTAGAGTCCGATCTCCCTACTCGGTCTTGGTTTCACAATCATTCAAATAAAAAATTACGATAAGTTCCAAAATGAAAAGTCCCCTGTTTTAATCGAAAACCACATCACCCAATGACACTCTTTTCGATTAGCGTTTGGCGACATAAACACTCTTACAACAGTCTGCTCAAAGCTGAAATGCACTCCTGCTGTGTAGTCCGGATGTAATCGAAAACGACCGACGGATCGACACTCTTGCCATTTAGCTTGCAGGTTATGTGCAGGTGTTCGCCTGTACTTCGTCCGGTCGAGCCGGTAATACCGACGGCATCACGGGGACGGACTACCGTCCCCTTGGCGGCCAGCACCCGTGAAAGGTGGCAATAACTTACTGTATAGTTTCCGTGCCGCAGGGTCACATACTTGCCGGATGTCTTGTCCTGTCCCACTTTGATGACCACCCCCTCCATCATGGCCAATACCTGCTCGCCCCGTGCGTGCAGGTCGATACCGCCGTGAAACTTCCTCTTCCCGGTAAACGGGTCTTTCCGGTAGCCGTATGGCGATGTAATTCTGATGCGCTGCAATGGATAAGACACGCTGAGATAACGGTCAATCCACAACTTCTTACTTTCATCGGCAGGTTTTGTCGAAGTCTCCTGTGCAGGAGCCATGCTTTCGGGTGTCGGCTCCTGCTTTTTCATACCCTCCTGCAAGGCTTCTACCTTGTATCTTTCTGGTGTCTTGGCAATCGTGTTGAACTGCGCCTGAACGGGCATCGTGCAGAATGAAATACCCGATATTGCTATCAGTAAAATTTTTCTCATTCGGCAAAGTTATAACGGGAGTTTTCATGTCGGAAACAAACAGCCGTCATTTCTTATATTGGTTTGATATTTTGCGTCTATTAGTACGATTTGGATTGGATAATCGTACTAATGAAGATAAAAACAGCATATTACAACCGTTTATATGGCTGTATTTTTGTTCGTCACAATAAGATGTCTCTATCTTTGTATAGTACAATTTTATAATATAAATATAGTATGAAAAAAGTTCAGATTGAATTTGATGAATTACCCTTCCCGGCACTGGAACGATTCGGTCTCACACGGGAGATGATCGAGGACTTGCCGATGCGTGTGTTGGACGACATCTGCAACGGTCGGCATTCTCCCGTGCTTCCCGTGCGTGTTACCGATGAGCATGGCGAACAAATTGAGAGCCGCAGCCGCTTTGCCTTTATCCGCATGGACAACGGTCAGGTGGATGTGGTCTTTTATCCGGCACTGAAATCCTCTCCGCTGGAACGGTATGACGAAGCGCAACAAAAACAGTTGCTCGACGGCAAGACGATTGTCGCTGACGTGGAAATGGCGGACGGCCGGAGCAGCAAGGCTTTTGTGCAGATTGACACCGAGACGAAACAGGTGATGTATGTCCCCACGCCCATCATCGCACGCAACCTGAAAGTGCTGGCCGAGGTCATGCGCCTCGGTGCAGTGGAGGTAAACGGGATGCAGCACGGCGAGCCGCTGACAGTCGTCGTGGACGGCGAGCCTGCCACAGTGGGCATAGACCTTCATGCCAAGACCGGCATCCGCATCTGTTCGGGCGACGCGCAGCAATGGCGCAACCAGCCCAAACGCGAATGGGACAAATACACCTTCGGGTGCTACGGCTGCTGGGTCATGGACGATGACGGCAACCTTGACTACGTTTCGGAAGAGGACTACACCGAGGAGTTGTGGAACGAACAGAAGAAGAGCGGCGAACGCAACCGTGCGGCAGCCCTTCACAAGTAAAAACAATCAATCCGTAGATTATGACACAAAACGAATATTATCCCGAAGAGGTACTTGTCGGTAAGATGCAGAGCGGCGAATACGGCTGGCTCGATTACGTCAATCATTTCTCCGCCGACTGGCAGGAGGAATACGCCCGTTACTGCGAGGAAAAGGGGCTTGCTGTCGGCAACGAATCCGCTGCCGAGTTTGTCCGCTTCAAGGACGAACAGCTGGAGGCAGCAATGGAACGCGGCGACGCATAACGAAAACAATCCGACTATGGCGATACGAACGAATACCAATCCCCGGCAGATGGACTTGCAGCCCGAAATGCGCAATATGCTGATGCGTAACGGCCTGCAAGCCCATGTTGCGCTTGATGGTTCAGGGTATCGGCTGATTGTGCAGGGGCATAATTCTCCGCTGCTGGTCTATCCGATAAGCGAACGTCAGATGTTGGCACTCACGGACTGGGGAACCAATACGGCCAACAAGAAAGCCTACAACGTGCTCACGAGCATCGTGGGCAAAGACTTCTATATGCCCAAGAACTTCGTCCATGCCCGCAATGCCAACGGGCGTGTGGCTATGGGGCTGCACGGCTACCGCATCGGCATCGGCGAGTACGGTCGCATGGGACGGATGGGAATGCCCCCGCCGTTCCTCGGCTGGACGCCACGCAACCAGTGGGGCTTGCACCTGCGCAGGGTCGGCGGCCAACTGTTCTTTCCGGGGCCGTCCATCGTACCCGAACGTCCCGACGGGCGCATGAAGCCCGGCGAGTTGCAATCGGGCGGTTACGGATTCTATTACAAGGGGCATCAACAGGCGCAACCCGTACAGCAACGGGACGTTCTGCAGGACTTGCAAGCGGTCATCACGCCGATGGTCAGCCGTCCGCGCAGCGGAGAACCGGCACGGCCGTACAAGGAGCTTATAGCCTCTCCGGTCTATTTTTCCAACGAGAAATGGGCGGAGTGCCTTGCCTCGCACGGTCTTGTCGTGGATGCGGAAAGGCGGACGCTGACCGTGCAGTCGGAAAGCGTCCAAGCCGATATGGTCTATGACCTGACGGAAGAGGAAGCGATGACACTGGTTGCCGCACCCATCGAGGAACAACCCGTAGAAAAACGTCTGGAACTGCTGAACGGCATTATCGGGGCTGACTTTTCCGACAAAGTGACGATGGAGGCTCTCAACAGCGATCAACGCATCGCTATCGGTCTGCATCCCGAAGTACAGCAGGATTTGGAACAACGCCAACGGCAGGAGCAGGAGGTTTTCATGCCGGTGGAAACCTCGCTGCAACAGCAAGAGGAATCCATACAGGGCTATGTCGGTGCGGCAGTGGACAGGCGTGACCTCCAGTTTTTGAATGAAAACAAGGGATGGTATCGGGAAGAGAAACACGGGCGGGAAGTCGAAGTGAGCCAGATAGCCGTTCAACCGGCACAGACCGAGGGGAAATACAGGATGACCGCCGTTATCGACGGTCAGGCTATCAGCCATGAGATAACCCAACGGGACTACGACAAGTTCCTTGCTGTGGATGATTATCACCGGATGAAGCTCTTTTCCAAGATTTTCAGCGAAGTGGACATGAAAACACGCCCGGAAGCACAACGGGGGCTCGGCACGAAAATCTTTGCCGCCCTCACCGCAGGTACGGTAGTCGCAGCGGGTGTCGCGCACGGCATCCACCATCACTGCCATGCCCCGGAGTTCTACGGCGAGTGTTTCGGCGGTCCGCCACGCCCGTACTTCAAGCCGGGTGTCGATACGCCGAGGGATGTGGCCATCCGTTGTTTCGAGGCAGAGATGAACCGTGAAATCAATGATATGAGAATGGGGAGGTAAACCATGAGAGAGGGCGAACTGACTTATGACGATTTTCTGCGCAGGCTGAACATTCAGGACGTGCTTATCGACGCGGGCTATCACCTGAACCGGCGCGACGGCCTGCGCTATCCCTCGTATGTCCGGTTGGACAGCGAGGGGCGGCGCATCCGCAACGACAAGTTCATTGTCACGCAGCAAGGGAAATGCTGTTTCAAACCGCAACAGCAGAAGTCGTATAACATCATTTCCTTTATCAAGGAGCATCCGCATTTTTTTGCGGAATACCGTACAGGCGTGTCTCCCGACCGACTGGTAAACCTTGTCTGTAACCGGTTGCTGAACCATCCCGTCGCTGACCGGGACATCCGGATTATCCAGCCTAAACGGGATGTGAAGCCGTTTGACATGGCGGATTACGACATTCACCAGTTCAATCCGCAGGATCGGGCGACACAAAAGAAGTTCTATCCGTTCTTCAAGCATCGGGGCATCGACCTTTACACGCAGTATGCCTTTCATCGGAACTTCTGTCTGGCGACGAAGCATCGTGAGGACGGCATGAAATACACCAACCTCGCCTTTCCGCTGACCGTTCCGAAAGATACGGGACAGGTTGTCGGTCTGGAAGAGCGAGGCCGCCCTCGCATGGATGGCAGCGGCAGTTATAAAGGGAAGGCGGAAGGGAGCAATTCGAGCCAAGGGTTATGGATTGCCAGCCCAGCCAAAACTACGCTTACCGAAGCCAGGCATATCTACTGGTTCGAGAGTGCATACGACGCGATGGCCTATTACCAGCTTCATCAGGCCAACGACAAGGATTTGCGGAAAGCGGTCTTCATATCTACCGGCGGTAACCCGACGGTGGAACAGATGCGGGGTGTCCTCACGCTCTCGCTTCCTGCCAAGCAACACATCTGTTTCGATACCGACCTTGCGGGAATCGAGTTTGCCAAGAACCTGCAACAGGAGATGTACCGGGTTGTCCGTTCCACCATCGAGGAGACACCGGAGCGGAAGCCTTATCTGGATTCCGTTACTGACGGCAAGAACCTCGATGAAGGTGACATAGACCTGTTGCCCGACGCTTTGCGGTCGAGCTACGGGAAATATGAATCCGCATGGGAAGAAGCCATGTCGATGCGTTCGAGCGGCCTGTGCCATCCGGACGACATACGGGAACAGACGGATATCATGAACGGAAATTACAAGGAGTTCCGTGAAGGATTGCGGGAGTTCCTCGGTCTGGACAAGGCGAATGACGCCTCTTTTGTCCGTGAACAGCCTACCTATCCCAACAAGGACTGGAACGAACAGCTTTTGGCCGGGCAGAAACAGGAAGAGACGGTCGATGAGACACAGGCGAGAGAACAGTCACCGGAAGAGGAACAACAAACACACTTTCGCCGATGATGACCGATGCACCCACAGGACATTTCCAAAGTATCGTGCTGCAACCGCACGCCGGACAGTTCGTTATCGACGAGCTGCCCGCAATCGTATTGTGCTGTGCAGCATGGGTGTATGGTGGCATGGAGGGACTGCCTCTGACAGCTCTTGCCGTATCGGTTGCCGCATTGCTTGCTTTGGTATTGCTGTACCGTTTCATCTATCTGCGCCGGACACGCTACCACATCGGTAGCGAGCAGCTTATCAGCAGGCATGGGGTGCTGTCCCGGAAGACGGACTACATGGAACAATACCGTATCGTGGACTTTGTGGAACACCAAAACCTCATGCAGCAGCTTTGCGGATTGAAGACGGTACGCATATTCTCGATGGACAGGAATACGCCCCGGCTTGATTTGGTAGGTATCAGACACAACTTCGATGTGGTAACGCTTATCCGGGAACGGGTCGAGTATAACAAACGAAAAAAGGGAATATATGAAATCACGAATCATTAGCCTGGTCATTTTTGCCGTCTGCATGATGCCACACTGGGCGAAAGCACAAATCACGGCATCCAATCCGTTGGAATGGATGGCGTTGGCCGAGGGCAACGAGGTCATCAATGACCAGATAGAGAAACAGATAAACGGTCAGACGAAGACAGCGATGCTGCAGAACAGCATCGCCGCCGAGTTCAACCGCATTCACAAATGGGAGAAGCAATATAACAGCTATCTCAAGACGGCAAGCGGCTACGCTTCGTCGCTGAAAGCCTGCACCCACCTCTACAACGACGGCGTGAGAATCTTTCTCACGTTAGGGAAACTGGGCAACGCCATCAGGAACAACCCGCAGGGCATCATTGCCTCCATAAGCATGAACAACCTCTATATCGAGACGGCAACGGAACTGGTATCGGTCTTCACACTCCTGAATGACGCAGTGGCCAAGGGCGGCAAAGAGAATATGCTCACGGGAGCGGAACGCAGCAAGACCCTGTGGGCGTTGAACGACAAACTTTCGGCTTTCAGCCGGAAGCTACACCTGCTCTACCTGAGCATACGATACTATACCCTCAATGACATGTGGAACAATGTGACGGCCGGGATGCTCGACCGCAACAATGGGGAGGCGGCACGGATGGCCATGACCCGTTGGCGCAGGGCTGCCGTCCTCGCACGATAAAAACGGAACTGACAATGAAACGGACGATTTGGATAGGCATCTTATTGTTGTGCATCGGCATCGGCAAGGCACGGGCGCAAAACGACCCTGTACTGGCCGGAATGATCCTGCTCTATACCGACAAGGCGGAAAAGGAGCTGAAGAAACAGGAGAAAGTCATGCTGATGCAGACCACCGGACACCTGTGGACGAAAGAGGAAGTGAAAGCCACGACCGACCTGCAACGGGAGTTCAACAGCTATCTGGACTCTTTCCGGTCGATAGTCTGCTACGCGGCGCAGATATACGGTTTCTATCACGAAATATCGAAGCTGACGGATAACATGGGTGACTTTACCAGACAGGTGAGCCGGAACAGCTCCCATGCGTTGGCCGTCGCCCTCTCCACGCAACGAAACCGGATTTACCGGGAACTGATCATGAACAGCGTGGAGATTGTGAACGACATCCGCATGGCGTGCCTTTCGGACAACAAGATGACGGAGAAAGAGCGCATGGAAATCGTATTCGGCATCCGTCCGAAGCTCAAGATGATGAACAAGAAACTGCAACGGCTGACCAAGGCGGTGAAGTACACGACAATGGGCGACATCTGGCGTGAAATCGACGAGGGAGCACGTCCGGTGGCCGGCAAACGGGACATAGTGGAAGCTGCCAAGCGACGCTGGCGGCAGATTGGAAGAAATGTAAGACCTTAAAAAACAGACAATGTATGGGCGTTTGGAGTACACTATTGAAATATGGCGGCAAGGCCGCAAAAGGTGTCGGTACGGCAACGGCGGCTACCGGCAAAAGTATGGGTAAGGCAGTGCTGCACCCTTCGCAGACCTTGCGTGGTGCAGGACAGGCAGTCAAGACAGCGACTATCGGCGGTGCGGTCGGTTATGTGGGCTGGGAGAAGCTGACCACCGACAAAAGCGTGGTGCGTATCGTGAGCGATGCCGTTGTGGGCGAATCCGTCACGGATACCATTGCAGGCACGGCGGACGGCGTGCGTGAACTAACGGGCAAGGCCGGAGAAGCCGTCAGTTCGGTCAGCGGTGCGGTAACCGGCATCGACAACAAACTGAACGGCGTGTCGAACTTTTTGCGACAGGCCTCCGGTGGCGGAGGTCTTGATATGTTCGGCAACTTTTTCCGCAACCTTGGCAGCGGCAACGTGTCAGGGTTGAGCATCGCCGGACTGGTTGCGGCGGCGTTCCTCATATTCGGACGCTTCGGCTGGCTGGGCAAGATTGCCGGCGCATTTCTCGGCATGATGCTCATCGGCAACAATGCGGGTGTCTTCCGCACGCCGGAGACAGAAAACGTGCAACGTACCCGTACACCTGACTTTTCGGCAGGGGAACAGGCACATGGCGGAGGAATGAGAAGATAGAATACGAATCAAAATGGAAACAGCATGAAATATACAGAAGAAATGATCCTGCAATCCGATAGCGGTTATTGTATGCCTTTCGAGGAACAGCAGGGCAAAGACGTGGAGCTGTCGCTCGGCTACGGCGAACAGACCGACCCGGTGACGGGCGAGAAATTCTTTCATCACGGCATTGACTTCAACGTGCGGTGCTATATGCTTTCCGCCCTTGCCAGCGGCATTGTGTCGGGCGTGGGCAACGATTCCGGACACGGCATCTGCCAGACCATCCGCTACGGGGAATATGAGGTGACATACGGAAACCTGTCCAATGTCTTCGCCCAATTCGGACAGCGTGTAAAGGCCGGACAGACGGTAGCTTTGAGCGGTGACAAACTGCACATGACCGTCCGCTTCAAGGGCGAGGAACTGAATCCGTTGGAATTCTTGACAATGCTGTACGGGAATATCCAGGCAATGCGTCAGGCCGGCGGACACGAAACCGACTATCCCTCCGGTGTAGAGATGGAACTGGGAACCGATTATGACCGGGATAAGAGAGAGATAGAGGAACTGATGCTGCGCTTCCTGCCGCACTATATGGAGGATTTGCGGCATGGAGCATACACCTTGCCCCGAAATACGGAGCAGTCGCTACGCCACATCTTCACGGTGGGTGCGATGAAGGAGTATTTCTACGAGAATATGCCGAGCATGGCCAATCCGCTCGGACTGGGACATAAGGCCATGCCGCTGGCCTGCAAGGTGCAGAACCTCCTGATTGCGGATTTCCTGCATTACCTCGCCCTGCGGCATGATGTGTACCTCTCCACTGCGGGCAGTGACATAAAAAAAAACTCCATGACGAAGCCCTGACCTATGGCGGCATCATAGACCCGTTGGCGGAACTGGACATCGACATACAGAGTTTCGACATACCGAGGCTTGTCACGGTCTATCCCGACCGGGCGGGTGTGCGCTGGTGGACGAAGGCATGGTTCAACAACAGGGAAGAGGGCGAGACATCCGTCGAAATCGAACGGGAGCAGGCGATACGGTTCATGCAGGACAACATCGAAAAGGACGCATGGCTGGAAGAGTTCTTTCCCCGGCAGATGGAGGTTTACCACAACGCCATCGAGCAGACGAAAGAACAGTTATTGAAACAGATAAATATATAATACACAATATGGATGGAATCAGACATAGCCGGCAATTCGCAGAAATGGAACGCCTCGTGAGCGACTATTTCCACTGCCACCTTGCGCCCGTCATGTCGAAGACACAGGCTTACCTCACGAAGAAACAGGGCGAGGAAATGAGGGAGTATTCCACCTCTTTGGGCGGCATACTCAGCGCGATGGCGTCTGCGGCACAGCCGATGGGCGACCCGTACCAGGTACTCAAGGTCACGGGCGAATGGAACTCGAAGACAACGGAGGACTATATCGGAATGTGCAAGGCGGAGATTACCGGCTCCAAAGAGATACAGCAAGACCTCGCATACATGGCCGGGCAATGGCGCGATACTGTCGTGCAGGAAATCGGGCGCAAGCGTTACGATGAACTGTCGGAACAATTAGGCGGCGACCTTGCCTATGCCTATATGGACTACCGGGTGGAGGAACTGATGATCGACCGGCTGGTCAAGGAGCGTATGCCGAAATCGTCAGCCGACTACATCATCCGCAAAGCCGCAGAATCAAGCCTGCTTGGACTTTCGCAGACCTTCAACCGCTCGCCGCTTGCTGTGGAAATCGAGGCACGGGGCGAAGCCGCCTACCGTCCGAAAGGATGGGAAAAAGGCGCGGGTCGGGTACTGGGCGCAACGGCAGATACCGTGATGATGGGAGGCGTGGGTTCGTGGGCAACACTGGCGAAGTTTGTCGGGGCGGACGTGGCTATCTCGGCAGTCGCCTCACGCTTCGAGCCTGAAAAGCCTGATACGCTTTCTGTGGAAGAGTGTATAAGCAAAGGAGTGTTCGGTAGCGAACGGAACGTGTTTACGGACTTCCGTAAGGAGGCTACAACGATGCAGACCGGAAAAAGTGAGCTTATAACAGCCGCCAACGAGCAGTTGAAGAAAAAAACACCGGTCATCAGTTTCAATTTTTCGGAGTGGCTGCAGACACGGAACCATACTCCTTTTTTCTGGATGACCGGACAGGATGAAAAAGAGCCTGACCGAGCCGAACGCTACAAGGATGTGCCGCTGGTCGTCGCTCCCGGACAGGAAGAAGCCTATTTGAAGCATTTGGAGAAATATAAGAATGCAACGACTGTAACTGCCACAAAGGAATCAACACAGCCGGAAATGGAACAGAGGGAAAAAGTGGAGAAAGAGGAACGGCAAACGGTTATTCCCCACGAAGAAAAGACACGGGAAGAACCGCTCGTGCAGGCCAACACGAACGGATGGAGCGGATTGCTCGGTACGTTGGGATTAGAGGGATTGGGCGATATCACGGGCAACCTCGGATATGTCATGGCCATGCTGCCCGACATCCTGTTGGGGGCGTTTACCGGCAAGACACAATCGTTGCGCTTTGGGGACAACCTGCTGCCGATAGCGAGTATTGTGGCCGGTCTGTTCGTGCGTAACCCGCTGCTGAAGATGCTCCTTGTCGGGCTGGGCGGCGCAAACCTGCTGAACAAGGCGGGACACGAGGCGTTGGGGCGTCCCATGCCGTCCTCTGCCGGACATACGGAAAACCAGTACCGCCGTTATCCCGACGAACCGCTCAATCCCCGTATCGTAAACCCTGTACTGCAAGGCAGCACGCTCATCGCCACGATAGACCGTGTGCCTTGTACCATCCAGCTCACGCCGACCGTCGCGGAGGCTTACCGTGCAGGGGCATTGCCGCTGAACACGCTGGCGAACGCCGTACTTGCCAAGAGTGACCAACTCAACCGAATTGCCTCGCAGAATTATGATGACGGACAGCGGGAGACGATTGTGCGCACACGGGGCATCCAATAATTCCAGGAACAATAAAAGCATGATGATATGAAAGAAAAGTCGCAAATCGAAAAAAAGGCCGAAGAAAAGCAGGCAGACCTATTGTCTGCCGCACTGGGTGGGGCGTCGAACGCCGGCGGCCATTGGCTCAACGTATCGGGCAAGGGATTTCCCCGGCTCTATCCGCAAGGGGTCTCGGCCAGCCCGTTCAATGCCCTCTTTATGGCCTTGCATTCAGATAATAACGGATGCAAGACCAATCTGTTCACGCTCTATAGTGAGACCAAGGCACGGGGTGCTGCGGTACGGGAGCATGAGCAGGGCGTACCGTTCCTATTCTATAACTGGAACAAGTATGTCAACCGGAATAACCCGAATGAGACCATCGATCGCACCGCCTATCTCCAGTTGGATGAAGAGCAAAAGGCACAGTTCAAGGGTGTTCACAACCGGGAGATCCGCACGCTTTTCAATATCGACCAGACGACGTTGCCCTACGTTGACAAGCCGGCTTACGAGGATGCGGTAAAGCAGGATGGCAGTGTTCAGGAAAGAGGATATACCGAGGCGGACAACCGCAGGTTGCGCACCCGGTTCAACGACTTTCTATTGAAGATGCGGGACAACCTCGTTCCCGTGCGTTCGGACGGTAGCGGAGTTCCTCATTACGAGACGGACAAAGATGCGGTCTATATGCCGCGTCAAAAGGATTTTGAGCATTACCACGATTATGTGCAGGAAGCCTTGCGGCAGATCGTGAGTGCCACAGGGCATCAACAGCGGCTTGCCCGTGAAGGCATGGTCATGAAGAACGGCGTGGCTCCGTCGGAGGATGCGGTAAAATATGAAAGGTTGGTAGTGGAACTGGCTTCGGGTATCAAGATGCTGGAATTGGGACTGCCCGCGCGTCTGTCCGATGCAAGCCTGAAGACGGTGGATTACTGGTGTCGGGAGTTCAAGGAAAACCCGTGTATGATGGACGCTCTCGAAAGCGACGTGAACAATGCGCTTGATGTTATCCGAAAAGCGGAACGGGGCGAGAAAATTGAGTACGCCACCCTGCGCAACAGACGGCAGACCACGACCATGCAGGAACAGATGCCCAAGCATTACTTTGTGGCGAATGAAATCCGCCAGCATCCGGACAAGGCGGCGAAAAGCATCGTCCTCGTCATCGACCGGGAGGCAAAATCGGCAGATGTCATTTTGCCGGCAGGAGCTTCGACCGAGGCGAACAACGAGATTCCCGGCATGAACAAGGGACGTATCGAACGGGCATTGCAGAAAGAGGGTATCGAGCAGGTGCGTTTCTATAATACCGACGGTGCATTGGGCTACAGACCCGATGACAGCTATTTCAATGAAAAAATGGTGACACTGGCCCGGTTAAGGAACTACACGTTGGAAAAGCTCTCCACGCTGGACGTGTCGGAGGCGGTCAAACGGGCGAATGAGGTCGGGTTCGATGCCGTGCAGATGATTCAGGACGACAAGAACCGTTGGGCACTCTATATCAAGCCGGAAAACAAGGAGGGGTACAGCGTCTATCCCGATAAGGAGGATGTGAACCGTTTTTTCTCCACGCTCAAGCAGGCGATGGACAACATCGACAAGGTACGGATGGAGCTGGCGCACAAGTATTATGCACTGGCGGAAGTCAAGCCCGACCTGAAAGTGGATTTGTTCGGCAGCGATACGCCGGAGATTGACCTGAACCGTATTCAGCGTGTTGCCATCTTCAAGACCAGACAGGATGGAATCCAGTGTGTGGCAACTATCGACGGACAAAAGCTGCAGCCCCGCAGCGTCACTCCACAGCAGTGGCAACGGATGTGGGTGGCGGAAGACAGGGACGGCTACAAGCGGCATTTGGCGGCTACACTGTTTGCCGATGTGCTGCAAAAGGGACAATCCGTCGGGGAACAGAAAGCGGAAGAGCAGGTACGGCAACAGAATGAGGCGGTGGCGGAAAATCGGTCGGAAGAGACGAATGATGAAAATAGGTCTCCGAAACGGCAGTTTTGGGACAACCTCAAGGAAAAGCATCCCGACGCCCTATATCTGATTCGTACAGGAGAAGTGTACCGGCTTTATAATGAGGATGCGGCAAAGGGAGCAAAAATACTGGGAATTACGGTCAAGGAATATCCGGAACATGGATTTTCGACTTTCGCAGAGTTCCCAAGGACGCAACTGGACAGCTATCTGCCCAAACTTGTCCGTGCCGGTGAGCGTGTCGCCATCAGTGAGATAGAGCTACAGGATAAACGGCAGGACGAGCAGGAAACACATAGGGGTATTCATAGATAAGGAGTGACGATTATGAGCAAGAATCAGGAATATGCACTGCAATACGCAGATTATGCGATGGCACAGATGCGCAGGTATGGCATTCCGGCTTCCGTCACATTGGCGCAAGGCATACTGGAAAGCAGCAACGGACAGAGCCGTCTGGCGAGGAACGAGAACAACCATTTCGGCATCAAGGCGACTTCCTCGTGGATTGCCGGAGGCGGCAAATACGGAATCTACACCGATGATAAGCCGAATGAAAAGTTCTGCAGCTATGACAGCGTGGGTGATTCATACGAGCATCACTCCCGCTTTTTGAAGGAGAACAGCCGCTATGCCGGTTGCTTCAAACTCTCCCCGGACGATTACAAGGGCTGGGCACAAAGCATTGAGAAAGCCGGTTACGCCACAGGCGGCAAGTATGCCGAGAACCTACAAAAAATCATTGAGCAGAACGGCTTGCAGAAGTATGACAGGCAGGTGATGCAGGAGATGGCGGCACAAGGCAGGCAGTTCGGGGTGGAACACAATCCGCTCCAGACCTCCGAGAGTGCGGAACATGGAACGGGGTATTCGTTCCCGGTGGAACGGGAGGAATTTCTGTTCATTACCTCTCCGTTCGGAACACGGCAAGACCCGTTGGACGGCACAAAGCAACAGATGCACAAGGGCGTGGATATACGTTGCAAAGGTGACGCGGTACTGGCTACGGAGAACGGCGGCAAGGTCGTGGCGGTAACCCGGAACAAGAATACGCCTGGCGGCAAGTCGCTGACGGTGGAATATGCCCGGACGGACGGCAGCAAGGTACAATGTACCTATATGCACCTCAAGGAGATTTCCGTCAAGGTCGGCGATACGGTACAGGCCGGCGGACGGCTCGGCACATCGGGCAATACGGGAACACGGACGACCGGGGAACATCTGCATTTCGGTGTGAAGAATATCTATGCCGACGGGACGAAGCGGGATATAGATCCTGCGGCGTATCTGGCTGAAATCGCACAGAAAGGACATATCAAATTGCAAATGCTGCACAACGGGAATGACCTGCTCGCCAAATACAAGGCGGCGGAAGATACCGTGCCTGAAAAGAACCTTTCGCCCGACGGATGGATGAAAAAACTCCTTTCGTCGGAGGATAGCGGTGTGGGAATGTCGGGATGCAACGACCCGATTGTGGAGATGGCGATGACCGCTTTCGCCTCCCTGATGCTACTGGCCACACAGATTGACAACCGGAACGAAGAGGAACAGAAGGCGGCGATATCCGCCGCGATGGATCTTCGTACCATCGACCTGAAACCGTTGTTGCCGAATATGAAGAACTGCGACCTGACTATCGGCGAGAACGGCAAGGCCATTCTGAAAGCGGACAACGGGGAATTGCGTGTCTCGCGGGAGCTGACCGCCTCCGAGTTGAGTCGGTTGTCTGCCACGTTGAACAACGGCACACTCACGGAAGAGGCCAAGCGGATGCGTGTAACCGGTATGCTGAATACGGTTATCCTGTCGGAAGCGGCCTCACAGAATTTCGAGCAAGGGATGTCCCGACAACAGGGACAAACGGAAAACCTGCGAAGATAAAGGCATGGCGATATGATAAAATGCGTGATGATACAGCTATGCAAGTGTCTGGCGGGAGTTTCCCTCCTTGCGTTGCACCTCCGGTTCTGCTACCTGCTGTTGGGATGGATCGGGACGCTCGTTGTCGTGGGCGTGCAATTAGCCATCGCCGGATGGATGGTCTGGGCGATGATACGCGCACCCGACTGACCGCACCCTACAACAGTTCAACATCAATCAACCCATGTATCACTTGTCCGGATGATCCATGTATCATTAAAGACAAAAAACAGATGATTAAATGTAATGTTACGGTATGCGGCGTTATCGGCCGCGATGCATCGGTTCGCAAGAACAAGGAGGAAAAGGAGTTTATGGCATTTCCGCTCCGGGTACAGATTCCGGCAACGGGTGGCCGGCACACTATCGAGGTGGATGTCCGCAAGGAGTGCAGTCAGGAGGAAGCTGCCGGTTATCGGAACGGCTCCCGTGTAGAAGTGAGGGGTACGATGTATCTCAAACGTCGTGGCGACAAGCTCTATTTCAACCTGTTCGCCGATGAAATCTGCAATGCCGCCACGGATGATGCGGATTGTGTCAAAGGCGAATTGGTGTTTCGTGGCAAGACCGGCCAGAACATCGAGGAAAAAAAGGACAAGAAAGACCAGCCTTATACGGTGTTCTCGGCGTTCAGTGCGGAGAAGGTCGATGACGGCTTCGAGTACCAGTGGGTGCGCTTCTTCTGTTTCGGCAAGGAGCGCGATGCGTGGCTGCAGCCGGGGGTGAAGGTGGATGCCAAAGGTGAAATGAACCTGTCGGCACACAACGGGAAAGTCAATCTCTCCTGCAAAGTGGAGGAACTGACGCAATATGTGGCGGATTCGTCTAACTACAATCAGTAAGGGATATGGCCGGTTACAGAAAGAAGAATGCCGACGGGCCGAACAGCGAGGACAAGGCTCTCGACCTGTTCGCCGAAATGATGATTGAGAAAATCGAGGGCATTCAAAAGAACTGGAAAAAGCCTTGGTTTACCGAGGGTGCGTTGCAGTGGCCCCGCAACCTTCACGGGCGCGAGTACAACGGCATGAATGCTTTTATGCTGCTTTTGCACTGCGAGAAAGAAGGGTACAAGATTCCCCGTTTCTGCACCTTCGATTGTGTTCAGAAGCTCAATAAGTCCGGCAAGGATGGAGAGGAACTGCCGCGTGTCTCCGTGCTTCGTGGCGAGAAGTCCTTTCCGGTCATGCTCACCACGTTCACTTGTATCCATAAGGAGACCAAGGAGAAAATCAAGTATGACGATTACAAGAAACTCTCCGATGACGAAAAGGAACAGTACAATGTTTACCCGAAGATGCAGGTTTTCAGGGTCTTCAATGTCGCGCAGACTAACTTGCAGGAAGCGAGACCGGAGCTGTGGCAAAAACTGGAGCAGGAAAATTCGCGTCCGGTAATCGAGGAGGGCGAGCATTTCAGTTTTGCCCCAGTCGATACGATGATAAGGGATAACCTGTGGATTTGTCCGATTACGCCGAAATATCAGAATGACGCCTACTATTCCATCACGAAGAATGAAATCATCGTGCCGGAAAAGGAACAGTTCAAATCGGGAGAATCGTTCTACGGGACACTGTTCCACGAGATGACGCACTCGACCGGTGCGGAGGGTGTTCTCGATCGGTTCAAGCCGACTACTTTCGGTTCTCCTGAATATGCCCGTGAGGAATTGGTGGCGGAGTTAGGCAGCGCACTGGTCGCACAGCGTTACGGCATGACCAAGCATATCAAGGAAGACAGTTGTGCATACCTCAAAGGATGGCTCGATGAGCTGAAGGAATCACCGCAATTCATCAAGACAACGCTTCTGGATGTAAAGAAAGCGACTTCAATGATTACCCAAAGGGTGGATAAGATAGCGCAAGAGCTGGAACAAAATGTCGGTGAGAAGCAGGAAAACGGAGCGGCAGCAAAGGAGAAGACATTTTATTCCTCTGTCGCGTATCTTCAATTTTCGGATGACACGAGGCCGCTTGACGAACTCCGGGAGAAAGGTGATTACGAGGGATTGCTGACGCTTGCCAAGGAGTATTACGACGGCAACGGCATCAACGAACAGCATACTTATTTATCGGCCATGAACAACAAGGGTGACAGCCTGATTGCCGAGGATGAGAATTTCGCTGTCGTGTACAACGGGAGTGTCGGGGGAACCTACGAGGTGATGTTGAAATTCACGGAGCAGGAAATCCGAGACCATATCCGGCGTTACGGTGTCGATATTGCCGGAGAGACGATAAAAGGGGTTGCCAGGGAGATGGCGGCGGAACAGTTCTCCGCTTTGGCGCATCAAAAGATTCCGGCCTTCGAGATGCCGAACGGCGACGTGCTGTATGTCGAATATAACAAGGAATCCGATACGCTTGATGTCGGGCAGCCCACCAATGCCGGGCTGGTCGCGCAGCATCGTTTCCCTTACGACCACAATATCGGGTTGGATGCCAACCTGCAAGCCGTGAACGAGAAGCTGAACGAACTGGAAGAGTATCGGGCAGAACTACAAGAGGCAGAATACAGTGGCGGTATGCGCCGGTAAGGATGGAAAGAAAAGATGCGGAACGGTTGGCTCCGCATCTTTTCTTGTTTTCGTTTTTTTATTCTTTCAGTAAATCATCTATCATGGACTGCAAATTTGCCATGTCACAATATTGGTTATATCCTCCTCTGTAGTCTTTTGCGTGTTGGGCTGTCCGTATCAGAAACGAATCAAGTTCAACTCTTACGCCGCCGCCCATTCGGGCCAACGTGGAAGAGTGACTGATATAAACGAACTTGCCGTTGCGCTCGATGAAACATGAGGTATCATAATGTCCTTTTAAGTTGGATGCCACCTGTGCACCGACCGCCGTTGCGTATTTGGAAATCTCACGCACCAATGCTGTCTGGAAACTGTGATACTCTTTTGAAACATAGCCTCCTGCATCTGTAAGGATAGCGTTCTGCCATTTGGTGTAAAAATTCTGTCTCATATTGATATTTATTATTATTCGTTCCGCAAATAACTTTTCCATTTCTCACCGTCAATGGTCAGTTTGCCCATTTCCCAATCGTATTCCACTTCCGGTATATTGGTATAAGGGAAATGAACGGTGTAACCTATCTGTCCGTAAGAGCAATGCAGAGGGGTAACGCAAATTTCCCAACCGAAGTAAGATTGCGGTCTACAGTATTTTCGCCAGTTGAAACGACCTGCGGCAATATTGCCGCAAAGTCGTTTGAGTATGCTGTTTGTTGTCATTCCGCACCTCCTTTGCTTAGGATGGTAAGCTGTCCGGGACGGTCTGGAAACCAATAGGCATCGCTGTCGATATATACGCATCTACCGCCATTCCACGGCTTTCTGAAAGCTAATACTTCTTTGGGGCCAAATACCACCCCGTAGTCGTTTGTAAACGCCACCATATCGCCTACAGCCAAATCATTGTCTGTTTCCATGACTTCGGACAACCGGCTGAAAAACTCCATGCCCTCGGCTTCACGCTCTTTCTTCCAGCGCATAAACTCCTCTTTGTGGCTTCTCGATGAGCCAATAGGTGATAGCTCCGATGCCAAAACTTCAATCTCTGAAGAACCTGTTGCGATTAAAATAATACTGTCGCTATCCACTTTTTCGGGGGTGGAAATGATTTTACATTCTCGT
Source organism: uncultured Alistipes sp. (assembly GCA_900546065.1). Taxonomy (GTDB): domain Bacteria; phylum Bacteroidota; class Bacteroidia; order Bacteroidales; family Rikenellaceae; genus Alistipes; species Alistipes merdipullorum. Next base: position 141,972 of record URBK01000001.1, on the reverse strand, counting down.
TCTGACTTTTCATTATCAGGAGTATTCCAATAAAGGAGATTGCCTTGCTTGATGAAATCGTACTTGTTCATTGTCTTTTGATTTATTGATTTTTTATTTCCCTTTTCTTGAAGTCTTCTGACTTCGCCCAAAAGGGTTGTTTTCATGTGCGTTCCATACGGGGGATACAAGAACGACGGATAAGGAACCTGCGATGAAATTTTATGAAATACCGTTATCTCCGATTACGGAAAGTTGTCGTCAAATTTTATTTCAGGTAGCGATAGCGGTACTTGAACCATGTTCGTCCACCGTACCTTTGCACACGAAAACAAGCCTGTGGCGTATGTCGGGCTGTGAAGGGATTATACCCTTAAAACAGGAATATACCGGCAGTAAAACCGGTGCGGAAGCTCTGCAGAGCATATTTATAAAAGTAACCGGTGAGCCTGTGCAAAAAAGAGAGTAACCACCCGCCTCAAAAGCGGGTGGTTGCCAATGTTTCGGACAAACATCAGAAGTGGTAATCAACAACTCCTCCGATGTAGAGTATCGTTCCCGGTTCAAGCCTACAAACAAACTCCATAAACGCAAAGGACTGTTCGGCAAAAGACTGGCAGCCGTCGCCATCCAAATAGAAATGATAGGCGACATCCAACGGATTTTCCACTGCCTGTTTGAGATAATAGGTCGAACCCCATTCCAACATATTATCTACCGTAAGAGCATCCGCTCTCTTTTTGATATTGGCGACATACTCCTCTTTCCATTGCTCTATTCCACCATTATAGCGCATGGTGTCATCGGATATAAGCTCGAACATTCCTTTGGGTAAGGCATAATTGACCAAATTGGCAATATCCTCTTTACGGTTTTCCTCGTCTATTTCTGAACAATAGTCATAGAAGCTCCCGTCTCCTTGCTGAAGTGTATCCTCATTCAGATAGTTCTCTTTGTCTATCGGCTCCGTTGAAATTTGAAAAATCCTGCTGTGCATAATTGTAATTTTTAATTTGTTAAACTTTTTATTTCCCTCTTCTTGAAGCTCTATCGGCTTCTCGTCGGGGAATGATTTTTATGCAGGATTGACAGCGGGAAAAGGACGGATAAGGCAAGTAAACAGTGTACGGGATGGAACGGAATACCCAACCGCCGAGTGCAAGGGCAAAACCCGGCTCGACCGGCTTTGTTCTGCAACGAGACGGGGGCTAAAAGCCCATCTTCGATTTGCGGAAGGCTGCCGTGAAGAATATCCGGGAACCGTTAGCGAAAGCGGTACTTGACGACCGGACGCACGCTGTACCTTTGCATAGAAAACCTCTCCGAAGAGAATTGCCGACGTGAGATGAGAAAAAGCCATAATTGAGAAATGTTATTATTCATAAAGGGGAAGGACTATTCATAGTTGTTATAAATGTTTAGTTGGCATGAAAATACAATTCGCACTATAAAATAATCTTTTCTTGAAATAAAAATTAGGGAAAAAGAAACGAGATAAAAAAATAACCATTAACTTTGCACCAGTCAAGTTTCCAATCGAAGCGTCGAATGGAATTAAAAGGGAATCCCGGTGAAAATCCGGAGCTGTACTCGCAGCTGTAAGTCCTATTAAAGTTTATCGTACTCTTTGCCACTGGTGAAAGCTGGGAAGGCGCGATAAGCGGGATGAGCCAGAAGACCTGCTTGATGAGATAGATTTAGTGACCACGGGATAATTGGCATTAGATTAAAATGAACAGAGGCTCGTCCAAAGACACCTATATTCTTTTTGATAACTGATTTCTCATTCGTTGCAAATCTGTCGCAATAAAAACGAATGTGTATTTAAACTTTTTGTTTAACTTTTAATAATTAAGTTATGAAAAAGAATTTTAGATTCTTGGCAATGGCCATTGTAGCAATGGCCGCCGCAGTGTTCACAGGATGTTCGTCTGACGATGACTTCCTTACTCCGTATGAAGAAAGTGCGATTCAAACCCGCGCGATAAGTTCTACCAATGCGATTATCGATTTTGATAACGTACCATCCAGCGTAATGGCTTCCGATCAGTATGGAAACAATCTCTATTCTGCCACAGCCAACGGCAATCAGGTAACGACCGGCTACATCACTCAAATCGAGCAAACCGGTACGTACATTCAGTTCCCGATTAACTATTTGAAACAGGAATGGGTAAGCGGACAACCTTGGGAATATGAGTTTTGGAATGGTGGTTTTGCCATCTCTAATTTTCATAATCTGACACAGGGGGATTATCAAAACCAATGTAGCGTGTACTGGCCCAACGGCGGTCATAGCGGTAAAAATTTTGCTGTAGCTTTCGGTTATAGCGATTCATACAATGATTCACAAGCAACTTATGACAAATGTGCGAAGATTTACCTGACCGATGCAACCGGCTACAGAGTCGTTACCACAAACACTCCTGTCAAGGGTACACCGAAATATGGTAAATTCAACAGCGTATGGGTTTGCAATACGACTTATACCTATTTAGTCATGAAGGATGGCAACTCGTTTACACAAGGCTCTTTGTCGGCACAAAAAGGATGGTTTAAGGTGGTATTTGTTGCGTTGGATGCGACGGGTAAACCTACAGGTAAAGAAGTAGAATACTATTTGGCAAACTTCGATTCCAGTAAAGATGCAGAATCAGGTTTGACCAATAAAATCCGCACCGGATGGAATCAAGTGGATTTAAGCGGTTTAGGTGACAGCGTATGTACTGTAGCTATCAATTTCGAAGGAAGCGATTCAAGCGCATACGGATTGAACACTCCTGCTTACGTTGCCATAGACGATATTGATGTAACCGTAAACGAATAACATGAATTTGGAGCAAATGCTTTTTAACGACAAGTGCAAAGTATTTGCCCCTTTTTATTATATCCCAATGGAGATTGAAGTCAAATACTTTCTTCAAGGGGAATTTCAGTATTAAATCATAAAATATAATGAAGAAGTATTTGCTTTTATTCTCCTTAACGGTATTTCTATTTGCATGCAACAAAGACGAAGAAATATCGCAGGACGTGACCGTGCCTCCTGTCATTGAGTTGGATAGCGAGGACGGAATCTATGTTGTAAAGATAGGAAAAGAGGTCGTTATAGAGCCGACCTATCAGAATGTCGATTACGCCGTTTATTCATGGAAATGCAACGGACGTATCATTTCCGACGAGCCTCAATTAAAATACATTTTTAACGAATGCGGTTCATATTACGTTACCCTGCGCGTGGATACGAGGGATGCCAGTACAGAGGAAGAAATCCGCGTGGATGTCAATGAACTGGCACCGCCCGTCATTTCATTGGTAACCCCCTCTATAGGGCTTAAAGTTGTCGCAGGACGTGAATATATCCTTACTCCCGACATTCAAAATGCAGAAGGAGCTACTTATTTGTGGACTCTTAACGGGAACGAAGTCGGAACGGAAAATACTTATACATTCAAGCAAGATGAGTTGGGAACTTATGACCTGACCTTAACCGTAACAAATGAAGACGGACAATCAGAGAAGACAGTTTCTATTGAGGTTGTCGATAAACTTCCGATTGAAATCGTAGTTCCGTCATCTTTATATTTCACCGAGGATAATACCAAATACGTAGAATTAGGACGTACTTTGTTTGTCCGCCCCTTTGTATCAATAAGTGCCGAGCCTTCTTATCAATGGAGTTTGGACGGGCAACCGATTGAGGGAGCCAATTCCTTGGTTTACGGTTTCAAACCCGCTAAAACCGGAGAACACACGCTTACCTTTACTGTGAAATACGACAATCAAAGAACAAAAGCAGCCCTCACTCGTAATATTGCTGTTTCCGGTGTCGATGAAGTCAGTGTCAATATTCCGGTGAAATGTTGTGAAGCGGCCGGAAAAAGACCTTTTGCTGCCGGAAATTCCATTTACAGCAATAAAGTATATGAATTTGTTCCGGCTCCGGGACAATTTGTAAACGAAACGAATACAGCAGGTTTCAATGGGGAAAGCACGCACGAAGCAGCCTGTGCTTACGCACAAAAACGTCTTGATAATGAACAATATGTTTCTCTCGGAGGTTGGGGAGGATATATTGTAGTAGGATTCGACCACAGTATCGAAAACAAAGGCGGTTATGATTTTTCCATCAAAGGAAATGCCTTTGATTCGTCAAATGAACCGGGCATTGTATGGGTAATGCAAGATGTCAATGGAGACGGCTTGCCCAACGATGAATGGTATGAACTGAAGGGTTCTGAATATGGAAAACCAGAAACCATTCAGGACTATGCCGTAACTTATTTCCGTCCCGGTCCCAACATGGACACCCAATGGCAAGACAACAAGGGAAATAAAGGGGCGATTGACCGTCTCGGCAACTATCACCCGCAAGAGTTTTATTATCCTTTGTGGATTGAAGAGGATTCCTATACGCTATACGGCACATGCCTGAAAGCACGTACCGAACAAAGCCCGTCGACAGGTATGTGGTCCAATAATCCGTTTGGATGGGGATATGCCGATAATATCGGTGATGATATGCCCAATAAAGACAATCCTAACGCGGGAGCACTTGGAAACTATTTTAAGATTTCCGATGCAGTCAATATCGACGGCACGTCTGCAAATCTTTCCCATATTGACTTTATCAAGGTGCAGACCGGTGTCAATGTAAAAGCCGGATGGTTAGGGGAAAATTCCACGGAAGTTTTCAAGTTCTGTGATGAAAACAACAATAACGACAAATAAAATTCATTATGAACAAAATATATCATTTCATCCTATTCTGTTTCGCTACGTTCTGCCTTGCTGCATGTAGTGATGATGACCCCGAAGTGAGCGGAATAGACGGCAAGGATCACTTCATCTCCGAGTTTGCTCTAACTGTAGATGGCATTACCTATCAAGCCATGATAGTCGGGGACAAGATTACAATTGAGATACCTTATAATGCCAGTCTGAAAGGGGCTACCGTAGAGTATGCCCTTTGCGAGGGAGCCTCTATTAACCCGAATCCATCGACCATTGAGGATTGGGAGAATGAATGGAAATTCGTAGTTACCTCCAAAATGCAGGATAGCAAAGTGTATTCCTATACTTATCAATATGCAGACATCGAACAGAGCGGCAGCGTAGTACTTGCCACGCAATCCGAGGTGGATAATTTTGCAAAGACAGGAATAAATAAAATCGAAGGCAGCCTGACCATCGGAACGGCAGACGGAGAAGAAATCACCAATCTGGACGGACTTGCCAACCTGAAACAAATCAGTAACTCTCTTGTTATCAATCCGTCTTACAAAGGAGCGGATTTGACGGGGTTGGATAATCTGGAACAACTCGGAAGTTTCAAATTAGGATCGACAACTTCTACCAGTAAAAACATAACGCTCAAAACGGTTAATCTGCCCTCTTTGCTTGGAGTGACCGGCGATTTTGTCGTTAACAGTTCTGTCATTGAAAAAATATCCATACCCAAAGTCGAGTTCATTGGTGAGGATATGTATATAACCTCCGATGCTTTGCTTGATTTGGATGCAAATGCCGTTGAATCTGTCGGAGCTTCCTTAATTGTCAAAGGTTCGGTAGCACAAAAAGAATCAGCGACAACCGAAGCCATTGTTTTCTCAGCACTAAAACAGATCGGGAATGAACTTACAATCCAATATTTTCCCAAACTGCAAGGAATTTATCTACCGGCATTGGAAAGTGTGGCCGGTACTGCCTCATTCTCCGATATGTCCTCCATCGGAAGTCTTGCAATGACCGAATTACATTCGGTTGGAGGACTGGCTATAAAAAATTGCAAAGAGATTTCCATTGTTGAACTTCCCGGTCTTATTTCCTGCGGAGAGACCAGTGTGGATGCGAATAAAGTCAATAAACTCAATATAGCTTCTTTGAAAGATGTACTCGGTGATATGACTTTAAGTAATCTGCTCATAGAAGAACTGGATTTGTCCCAGATAAATTTTAACGGGAATACACTTACCCTACAATGTGCCCGACTAAATAAAATAGTAGGATCGGAAACATTTAACGGTAGCCTTCTTCTACTGCCTAAAAGTTGTCGATTGACTGAATTGACTCTTGAGGGAATCTCAAATATACAGGGAGACTTCCAATGCAAAGATTATTTTTATGTAAAAGAATTTGTTATGCCATTTATTCGTGTGACAGGAGATATGACTATTGCATTGAATTCGGGAAGTGTTAATACGGCGGCGGAAATCGAATTTCCTAAATTGCTGGAAATTGGAGGGACCTTAACATTGGAAAATAATAAGAATGCAAATAATATTACCTTCCCGTTATTGAAAAAAATTCTCGGTTCATGTTCTGTTACGACTTCCAACCTTAAGAATGATATTGAGTTTACTAATCTGGAAAGCATTGGAACGGATGGAGCAGATGCACAAATTAAGTTTGAGATTGAGGGTACTAATATTCTATGTCCCAAATTAAAAACAATAAATGGGAAGTTTGATATTACAACATCTTCTTTTATGTTTGGTATGGAGGCAGATCAGGTATCTTATCCTAACGTAGAATCAATATCCGAAAATCTTTCAATAACATGCCCGTATTCTGATTTTGGTTCTAATGGTATTTTGTCCATTGATTTTTCAGGTCTCAAATCAGTAAAAGGGATTAGTATAAGTGGGCAAGGAGATGTTACCGATTTCAGTTCTTTCAAATACCTGTTTGAAAATAATGTTCTAACAGGAGAATCTCAATGGTCTGTCAGAGAATGTGCTTATAACCCCACATACCAAGACATGAAAAACGGGAAGTACAAGCAATAAATAACCAAACAATAAATTTTCTGCCAATCCTCGGTATGCTTACCGTAAGGTAAGTTGCCGGGGATTAACTATAAAAATAACGGTATGACCTATCACCAATTGAAATATCTGCTATGGAGCGTAGTTGTCGGAGTGACACTATCCTTGACATCCTGCATGAAGTGGGACTACGGCGATGCCGTAGAAGACTTCAATGCCACGGGAGCCGGACTGTTCATCACCAACGAGGGCAACTTCCAGTACGGCAATGCTACCTTGTCCTATTACGACCCAGCGACCAAACAAGTGCAGAACGAAATCTTCTTCCGTGCCAACGGTATGAAACTCGGTGACGTGGCGCAGTCGATGACCATCTACGACAACAAGGGCTGGGTCGTGGTGAACAACTCCCATGTGATTTTCGCCATCGATCTGAACACCTTCAAGGAGGTAGGACGCATCGAGAATCTGACCTCCCCGCGCTACATCCATTTTCTAAGCGACGAAAAAGCCTACGTCACCCAACTGTGGGACAACCGCATCTTCATCATCAACCCGAAGAAATATGAAATTACCGGCTACATTCAAGTGCCGGACATGACGATGGAGAGCGGCTCCACCGAACAGATGGTGCAATACGGCAAATACGTCTATTGCAACTGCTGGAGTTACCAAAACCGCATCATCAAAATCGACACCGAGACGGACCGAGTTGTCGATGAACTGAAGGTCGGCATACAACCGACATCGCTGGTCATGGACAAGTACAACAAGATGTGGACGGTGACAGACGGCGGTTATGAGGGTAGCCCATACGGTTACGAAGCCCCGTCGCTCTACCGCATCGACGCAGAGACATTCACGGTGGAGAAGCAGTTCAAGTTCAAGTTGGGCGACTGGCCCTCGGAGGTACAGCTCAATGGCGACAGGGACAAACTCTACTGGATCAACAAGGCCATTTGGAGCATGGACGTGACAGCCAGCCATGTGCCGGTGCGTCCGTTCCTCGAATACAGCGGCACGATTTATTACGGACTGACGGTAAACCCCGCCAACGGGGAAGTATACATCGCCGATGCCATCGACTACCAGCAGCAGGGCATGATTTACCGCTACTCACCCGAAGGGAAATTGATAGATGAATTTTATGTCGGGATTATTCCCGGTGCATTCTGTTGGAAATAAGAAAGGAGGCAATATGAAAAGACTATATCTGTTATTCGCTTTGGCGGCATGTCTCCCCACGGCACTCTTTGCGCAGCAGACGGAAAGCAAAAAGCGGTCGACCTGGCATCTTACCATACCGGAAGTCACGGTCGTCGGCCATCGGCCGATGAAAGAAATCGGCGTGCAGAAGACGAAGTTCGATTCGCTCGCACTGAAAGAGAACATCGCCCTCTCGATGGCCGACATCTTGACGTTCAACTCGTCCGTATTCGTCAAGAGCTACGGACGCGCCACGCTCTCGACCGTCGCGTTCCGAGGAACGTCGCCTTCACACACGCAGGTGACATGGAACGGCATGCGCATCAACAACCCCATGCTCGGCATGACGGACTTCTCCACCATTCCGTCCTACTTCATAGACAACGCATCGTTGCTGCACGGTACTTCATCGGTGAACGAAACGGGCGGCGGTCTGGGCGGTCTGGTTAAGCTCGGTACCACCCCCACCGTATCCGAAGGCTTCAATGCTCAATATGTGCAGGGCATCGGCTCGTTCAAGACCTTCGACGAGTTCGCCCGCTTCACCTACGGAAGCGAGCGGTGGCACGTCTCCACCCGTGCGGTCTATTCTTCCTCGCCCAACGATTACAAGTACACCAACCATGACAAGAAGATAAACATCTACGATGAGGACAAGAACATCATCGGGCAGTACCATCCGAAAGAGCGCAACCGCTCCGGGGCGTTCAAGGACCTGCACCTGCTTCAAGAGGTCTATTACAACACCTGCAAAGGCGACAAATTAGGCCTGAACGCATGGTATATCAACTCCAACCGGGAACTTCCGATGTTGACGACCGACTACGGAGATGCAACCGACTTCGAGAACCGCCAGCGGGAACAGACTTTCCGCAGTGTCCTTTCGTGGGATCATATCAAAAGCAACTGGAAACTCGGCGTGAAAGGCGGTTACATACACACATGGATGGCCTACGACTACAAGCGTGAGGTCGCACCTGATAACTGGGCGTCGATGACCCGTTCCCGTAGCAAGGTAAATACGTTCTACGGGCAAGCTGAAGGTGAATACAGTCCGACAAAACGTTGGTTTTTCACCGCTAACGTATCGGCTCACCAGCATTTGGTACGTAGCGAGGACAAGAATATCATCTTGCAGGACGGAGGCAAAGCCATCGTGGGCTATGACAAAGGACGCGTGGAACTTTCCGGCTCCGTATCTGCCAAGTGGCAACCGATAGACCGGCTTGGCATGTCGGTTGTGTTGCGAGAAGAAATGTACGGTTCCGAGTGGGCTCCGCTTATACCGGCTTTTTTTATTGACGGCATCATTTCTCCGAAAGGGAATGTAATGCTCAAAGCTTCTGTTTCACGCAATTACCGTTTCCCGACGCTGAATGATCTCTATTTCCTGCCCGGTGGCAATCCCAATCTGAGAAACGAGCATGGTTTCAGCTACGATGCAGGTGTAAGTTTCGAGGTCGGCAAAGAAAATGTCTATAAGTTGAACGGCGGCGTGAACTGGTTCGATTCCTACATCGACGACTGGATCATCTGGTTGCCGACGACCAAAGGCTTCTTCTCGCCCCGCAACGTGAAGAAGGTACACGCCTACGGCATCGAGGTCAAGGCGAACCTGGCCGTGCAGCCGGCAAAGGATTGGCTCATTGATCTGAACGGTTCCTATTCGTGGACACCCTCTATCAACGAGGGCGAGAAAATGTCACCTGCTGACCAGTCGGTGGGCAAACAGTTACCCTACGTGCCGGAGCATTCCGCCTCGCTGACAGGACGGTTGTCGTGGCGGTCGTGGGCGTTCCTTTACAAGTGGGCGTTCTACTCGGAACGTTTCACCATGTCGAGCAACGACTATACGCTGACGGGACACCTGCCCGAATATTTCATGAGCAACGTCTCCTTGGAGAAAAACCTCTTTTTCAAACCGGTGGACGTGCAGTTGAAATTCGCTGTCAACAACCTTTTCAATGAAGATTACCTCTCGGTACTCTCGCGCCCCATGCCTGGCATCAACTTCGAGCTGTTCATCGGTATCACCCCGAAGTTCGGGAAAAACAAGAAAAAGTCCGTAAACACAAATTTGTAACGATATGAAAACATTGAAAAATCTGAGCCTGATATTGCTGCTTGTACTGACATTCACAGGCTGCCATGATAAGAGTTCCAAACTTGCCGATTTCAACCGAGCGGTCTATACACCCGAATACGCTTCGGGGTTTGACATAAAAGGTGCAGACGGCAAAAAGAGCGTATTGGTTACCGTCACGAACCCTTGGCAGGGAGCTGACAGTATTACCACCTACCTGTTCATCGCCCGTAACGGAGAAAGCGTACCCGAAGATTTCACCGGTCAGGTGCTCGGAGAAGATGCCGAGCGCATCATCTGCATGTCCTCTACCCATATCGCCATGCTCGATGCTATTGACGAAGACCGTTGCGTCGTTGGCGTATCGGGTATCGACTACATTTCCAATCCCGATATTCAGGCTCATCGTGACAGCGTCGGCGACGTGGGCTACGAAGGGAACATCAACTACGAGCTGCTGCTCTCGCTCAACCCCGACCTCGTGCTGCTTTACGGCGTGAACGGCGCGAGCTCGATGGAGGGAAAACTGAAAGAACTGAACATCCCGTTCATGTATGTTGGCGATTATCTGGAAGAGTCTCCGCTGGGCAAGGCCGAATGGCTGGTGGCATTAGCGGAGGTTGCGGGGAAACGGACAGAGGGAGAGAAAGTGTTTGCCGATATTCCGGTTCGCTATAACGCTTTGAAAAAGCGAGTAACCGATGCAGCCATCGATGCCCCTTCAGTGATGCTCAACACACCTTACGGCGACAATTGGTTCATGCCCTCGACTGAAAGCTATGTCGCCCGGTTGATCAAAGATGCCGGAGGCGATTACATCTACAAGAAGAACACGGGAAACGCTTCCGCGCCCATCGACCTCGAAGAGGCGTATCTGCTGGCCTCGCAAGTCGATATGTGGCTGCATGTGGGTATGGCGAACACGCTCGACGAGCTGCGAGCCGCCTGCCCGAAGTTCACCGACACCCGGTGCTTCCGCAACGGATACGTCTATAACAACAACGCCCGCACGAATGCCGCCGGCGGCAACGACTACTACGAGTCGGCCGTGGTGAATCCCGACCTCGTGCTACGAGACCTCGTAAAGATATTCCACCCCGAACTGGTCGCAGAAGATTTCGTCTATTACAAGCAATTGAAATAAATGCGCTCCCGTTCCGTCCTATTATTTACCGCACTGGCTGCCCTCACCCTCTTCCTGTTTCTGCTGGATTTGGCGGTGGGGGCTGTCGCCGTGCCGCTCGGCGATGTTTGGGCGGCCCTGACGGGTGGCGATTGTCCGCGAGCGACGGCGAAAATCATACTGAATATCCGACTGATTAAGGCGGTGGTCGCGTTGCTGGCCGGAGCCGCCCTGTCGGTCAGCGGTCTTCAGATGCAGACCCTCTTCCGCAATCCCCTTGCCGGGCCTTACGTGCTCGGCATCAGTTCGGGCGCGAGCCTCGGCGTGGCGCTCGTCGTGCTTGCGGGCGTCGGCTCGTCGATAGGCATCGCTGGGGCGGCATGGCTCGGAGCGGCAATCGTGTTGGTTGTCATCGCCGCCGTCGGACACCGCATCAAGGATATCATGGTAATTCTGATTCTCGGCATGATGTTCTCGTCGGGAATCGGTGCGGTCGTCCAAATATTGCAGTATGTTGCCAACGATGAATCCTTGAAAATGTTCGTCATCTGGACGATGGGATCGCTCGGCGACGTGACCTTCAACCAGCTTGCGGTACTCATCCCGTCGATTATCGCCGGATTGTTGTTGGCCGTAATCACCATCAAGCCGCTCAACCTGCTGCTGTTCGGCGAGGAGTATGCCGTGACGATGGGGCTGAACGTCCGTCGCTCACGCGGACTGCTGTTCCTCTCCACGACGTTGCTGGCCGGCACGGTGACCGCCTTTTGCGGTCCGATAGGTTTCATCGGGCTGGCCATGCCCCACGTCACGCGGATGCTGTTCCGCAACAGTGACCATCGGGTGCTCGTGCCGGGAACTGTTCTTTCGGGTGCTTCCGTGCTGCTGCTTTGCGACCTCGTTTCCAAACTGTTCACCCTGCCGATCAACGCCATCACCGCATTGCTGGGAATCCCCATTGTGGTGTGGGTGGTCTTGCGCAACAAATCCGTTACAGCATGATAGAGTTACACGATTTTTCCATAGGCTACGGCGAGCGAACTTTGCTCTGCGAGGTGGAAGCCACCATAGAAAAAGGCAAACTGACAGCCCTTATCGGGCGCAACGGCACGGGCAAATCGACGCTGCTCCGCGCCATCGCCGGACTGAACCGCCGTTATGCCGGTAGAATCCTGCTCGACGGGCATAACGCCGCTGATATGCGGGTTGTAGAGAGAGCAAGAACACTGGCATTCGTCACGACCGAGCGCACACGCATCGCCAACCTCAAATGCGAGGACGTCGTGGCTATCGGCCGCGCACCCTATACCAATTGGATAGGAAGGATGCAGAAGGCCGACACGGAGATCGTTATGCGGTCGCTCGCCTCGGTGGGCATGGAAGATTATGCGGAACGCACAATGGACAAGATGTCGGACGGCGAATGCCAGCGCATCATGATCGCACGCGCCCTTGCTCAATCCACGCCGATTATCCTGCTCGACGAACCCACCTCGTTTCTCGACATGCCCAACCGCTACGAATTGTGTACGCTACTGGCACGGCTGGCGCATGAAGAAAACAAGTGCATCCTTTTTTCCACTCACGAGCTGGATATCGCCCTGTCGCTCACCGATGCGATAGCCCTTATCGACCCGCCCTGCCTGTCGTGCCTGCCGACCGAAGAGATGCGCCGGAGCGGTTGCATCGAACGGCTGTTCCGTAATAATTCCGTGACGTTCGATACCGCAACAGGTTCCATTAAAGTGAAGCAATGAGCAAAGGATACATCACAGAGAATTTCACGACAAATATCAGCGTGGACGAATACATTTTACGTTTCCGAGATGAAAAACGCTTCATCGAGCTATGCAAGCAATGCTCCAACTACGGGAACAGTTGGGGATGCCCGCCGTTCGATTTCGATACCGGAGAATTTCTGCGCCAATACAAGTATGCCTATCTTATGGCTACCAAAATTGTTCCTATCGAAAAAGGCATCCCGATAGACAAATCACAAGAGTTAATCAGGCCTGAACGAATCAGGATAGAAAAAGAACTGTTGAAACTGGAACTCAGATTCGGAGGTCGGGCATTCGCCTATGTAGGAAAATGCCTATACTGTCCAGATTCCGAATGCGCCCGCAAATGCAACCGTCCTTGCCTGCATCCGGACAAAGTACGTCCCTCGCTTGAAGCATTCGGATTCGATATAGCACGTACCCTCTCGGAACTTTTCGGGATAGAACTGCTTTGGGGAAAGAATGATATTTTACCAGAATATCTTGTGCTCGTAAGCGGATTATTTCATAACTCGACAGAAAATATTATCAGTCATACGAAGCGTAATCCGGATTCAGGAAACCTATAATCTTATTACTCTCATTGATAACGTTATGATAGCCATTCACAAAAAAGTCCCTGCAATCCGGATTATAGATTGAGGGACTTGATGAAAGTTAATGTAAAAACTAAAAGAATAACTCCACTTTCGTATGCCTGTTGGCTTCGACCGGCACATGGTCAGCTATGCCGCCCCTGCTTACCTTGACGATGCGTTCGATCGGTATGCCACGCTTTTCTAATTCTGCAACGATATGATCCGCTCTCAATGTGCTTAATGAACCATTAAGCACGGGAGTTCCAGTCGAACTGTCGGCCGCGCCGGTCACTTTCACGGATAATCCGTATTTCTTGGCCACGCGAGCCAGTTCATCAAGGTTAAGCATTTGGGAAGCATCCGTCAGGTGCGCCGTATTGAGGTTAAAAAAGAAATAGACAGGCGACCCGATGCAATTTCCGGCTTGTATGAGTTCCGTCTTTTCAGAAACGATTATGCCCGGTTGTTCGGAATCATCTCCGTTGTTGCCATATATAATACTTGCAGAATCAAGTGGCGAGATTCCATCCCAATGCCGGTTTTTCAATCTTGCCCGAAGTGAGTTCAATCCGCTGTAATTATTTCTGGGATAACCTTGACGGCGGTCGGTCTCATCGTCATTAACCAGATGACCGTACTTGTCAAGCAAGCCTTCTATTTCCAGAATTTTCAACAATTCTGCGAGCGTCCGTCGGTTGCGGTCGTACCAGTCTTTATAACGCTTGTTTTCTCCGGACAAGACATTGGCATAATCCACGAGCCACTCATTCTGACGAATGTAAGGTGTTGCATCAACCGCGCGTTTCCAACCGACCTTTCCGAGATGAAACGTGAAACCGGCGGTCAGCGATACCATGTGGTCGCCGAGGCGGTTCGGGCGTCCGTAACCATCGAAGTCCTGAAAGGTGGTCGTGCCGGAGAGTTCCAACATGGCACTTACTCGTTTGGAAATCCGATATTCTCCCTGTACGCCATACGAAACAGCAAAGGGATTATTCCCGTTAGAAGCATTGTGCAACAGGCCGACACCGGCAAAGGGAGCAAGATTCCAGCGTACCTGTTCTTGCCGGGCATATCTGCGGCCAAGGACATTCCACAGCAGATCCGCATGGATATGGTGGTATTCCTGATTGGACAATGTTCCATCTTTGAACTGCACACCGCTGTAATTGATACGTGCACCGACGGACGGAGTGAACCATTTTCCGACTGCGAAACTGTACGAGGGTTTCAAGCGTCCGAAGAGGTCTTCGCAGCCGAGAGGTGTGCCGAGAAAGGCGGACGTACCCCCGGCAATGCTGACAAACCAGTTGCCAGTCCGGGATGCCGGAAGTACCACTCCGTCAAGATAGACGGGCTGTATCGGTTGCCGTTCCTCCGAGACATTATAGTACGGTGTATGTTGTACAGTATCCACCTGTACGGGTTGTACACTTGCCTGCGCCTGCAACGTGCAAAGCACGGCCAATATAAAAAAGATCTGTTTCGTCATATTCCAATGATATTATTCGTTATACTTTTTGATTTGTAATAAGGCGTACGCCACTTACCGTTTGGGTTTCTTGCCAATGGCCGGGCGCATCATGCGGCTCGCCATCCTCATGCAGCGGAGTGCCCATGCACGGTTGTCCTCGTCCTCGTCGCGTCCCCATTTCAGGTCGCTGCCGCCACCTCCGCCGCCACGAGTTTCGGCAAAAGTGGTGGCATCATCGACCATACCGAGAAACAGCATCGTCGCGCAGTGCATCACGTCTGTACCTTGTTCCGCTATGGACTGGACGAGCGAGCCGTCGAACAGTTGCCGTTCCGCCACGTCCATCTGTGCCGATACGTTCCTATACTCGCCGACCACATTTTCCAGCAGGACATCCTTGAGCAACGTGTCCACTTTGGAATGTACATCATGGGAGTATTTGTAGGCTTCCTCCTTGAGTTCCCCGGTACGTTCCTCAATGGCATCCATGTTCTCTTTCAGCTCGGCAAGCTGCCGGTCAGCCGTCTGTAACTTCTCCTGCTTATCTGCCAGTTGCCTGTTGATTCCGGCCAGTTCTTTTTCCAGACTTTTCACTTGTGCGGCTAATTGTTCAGCATCACCCTTGTTCGCTTTCAAATCCTGTTCGGCTGCCGATAGCAGGGCCTCTTTTTCGGCTTTCGACTTCTCAAGGTTATCGACCATTGTCGTAAGCCCCTTGACCCTGCGCTCTGCCAGACGGATGTCCGATTGGAGGTCAGCCAGAACTTTTTGATGACGGCTGATATTTTCCTCGATGGTCGTACATTCTTCCGATAGCATACGGCGGTATTCTTCGGTAGTCCTGTGCCGTGCGCCTGTTTCGGATATGCTTGTTCCTCTCGACATTCCCCACCTTGTATTGACTTCGGTGAAAAAGTCGGTATGAAGCTGTTTCATCCTTGCGCTGTATTCAAACTTGTCCTTACCGGCGAATATTTCCTTGTACGCAAAGCGACCGTCTTTGATTGGCAGGAGCGTACAGTGGACGTGCGGATTCAATTCGTCAAGGTGTACGATGAATGCGGCGATGTTCTGCTCGCCATATTTGCCACTCACGAATGAATAGACGTCTTTCGCCCAGCGTTCAATATCGCTTTCTCTTTTGATATGGATATTGTCCGCATCTTTCTCGAAATCCACTTTCTGCGTGCCGAATGCGAGTTCGTGCATCCGCTTACGGGAACCGCCGAAAATGAAGTTCACCACCGTGCGGTACTTCGGTTCTGCCAGTCCTTCGTTGGGGTCTTTGATTCCACGCCTCTCCAATATGTCCGCCATCCGTTCGGGAATGTTGCGGCTCGTGTCGATGGGACGTACCTTGCCTCCGGGTGCAATCTCGAAGTTCAGGTGTTTGCGTGTGGGGTCGTAATTCCCCTTATTCATAGCGTACTTTTCCGCCCTTTCACTGCGATCACGCAAGTGTTCGTTACTTTGGGCTGTGGTGATGCCTTTCGACACCTTCACATCAAGTACCTGTTTTTGATCTGCCATACTCTTTTCGTGTTGTTTCGGACAATCCGTCCTGTCCCAGCTTGCTGCTTGCCCGGACAGCCTCCCGACGGTCGATAGACGGTCGGGGTATTAGGCTCCCCCTTCCCTTTGTTTCGTGGCAGACGGGCAAGCCCGTGTGCCTCCTATAACCGGCAGGATGACCGTTAAGGGATGGAGGCGGATTGTTCGCGTTATACAATCTGTTTTCGACTCCCGGTTCAATCCACCATCGCCTGTGCCTTCGCCAGAAGCGATAAAAAGGGTTTGCGAAGCGATTTGAGGCGTTCTTGGTCTTCGTCCATGTCGAAGTCCGTCACTGATGCCTCGGTGTCGAGAATCAGCCCGGCGAGGTCTTTGGCGGACTCGATGAAAGCTGCCCATTCTTCGCCGAGGTCAAGCCGGAAGAAATCCACAAGCGGCGAACTGTCATCGAATCTCGACTTGTGCAGGATTTTTTGCAGGGCGGCGTGGGCGATGCAGCACAGGGCTGTTTCACGATGTTCCGTGACCAAAGTGCCGGAATGTGCGGAGGTCGTGATGGAATGGGTGTCCGAACAGTGTCCGGCGTCACGGTCGGCAATTTCAGCCTTTGCCAGACTTACGAGTTGTCCACACATTACGCCAGTTTCGGCAGCGGTCGTTTTGCCGATTACCCAATCGGACAATACCTCACGGAGCTGTCCGGCAAAGTCCGGCTGCTCCTGTGCATCGCGGGGCTGTGCTGCCTGACCGGATTGTACGGTCATGGTAATGACCACGCTTTTGGGAAGCTGGATGCGGGTCAGCAAGCCGAATGCCTCCATTGCACTCAAAAAAGAACGGACGGTAGCCCTGTGCCAATGCCACTCCGATGCGAGGTCGGAAACGGTCAGGTAGCACTGGTTGGGTTGCAGCACGTAGTCCTTCTTTCTTAAAAACGGGGAAACGAAACCTGCCAGTGATTTGTCCAACAGGTCACAGTACGCTTCGGTGCGTGTCTTGCGTTCATCCCCTTTCTCCTTGAGATATTCGAATACCTCCCTGTCTGCCAATATGGAAACAGGTATCTTTTGGTTATTTTTCATTTTCATTCGGTTTTAATGATTCATATTGTGCGGATATGTCAGTGTTGCCGCTGTCCGCTTCATGCGGCAGATTTGCGTGATGATTGTCGTGATAGGATTCTGACAGCATTCCGGGATGCTTTGCCCATCCGGAAAGTGTCCCCGTGTCCTTGCATTCGGACATGACCCGAACGGAGGGATAGAACAGGGCTGCCAGAAGAAGATAGGTAATGGTTATCGCCAAGGTGTACAGATGCGGCACAAAGCCGATGACCAGTGCGACCGATGCGAGTGTGACAAATGCACCGGGGCGGTCAAGCAACCTGCGTAACCAGTTGTCCGTCCATCGGAACGAGAACATTGCGGCACAGACACCGGTAGAGAGTAGGATTCCAAACTCACCCATATGTCCACAGGCATATACATAATGGAAAAGAAGCAGGCATATCAGCCATACTTGCACATACAGTTTACGGGCGTTGCCGCTTCGTGCCATTGCCATGTAAAAGGGTGTCATGAACCGCTTGTTGTTCTTGTACAATGACATTGATACCCCGAAAGGTATCGCGCAGAAAATGAGTAGCAGGATATTCAGTAACATAAGTAATAGGGCTTTTCGGGTATGGGAGTGGGGCGCACAATGAGTTCCAACTGGACAATACCGTATGTCGCCAGTCGGATAAGGGTTTCGGCATCCTTGGGCGAAAAGTACATGGCCGCTTTCTTGATGCGCTGCTTGAATGTACTGTCTTGCTTTCGGTAGATGGCCAAAGCCTTGTCCAGTTCGTGTTCGGGAATAGTCCATGTCGTACCCTCGGCGTGTATGCCGTTCGTCTTGAAGGCACGCAGCACCAATGTACGGGAAACGAGGTAATCGGTGCGGTCGGTTCTTGAGATGATATGCTCCTTGTAGAGATTGTCATCGGCAACCTCTATCCACGTCCGGTAGGTGTTGATGCAATAGACCATCTGTCGGTATAAACTTTCTCTCATATGAAATTCATCAGCACGTCGGACTTGTCTTTCTTGTATTTCAGGAACCCGCTTTTGGAGTGAAGTTCCAAATCGAGGCATAGGTCCCCGTACATCTGCTCCAAAGAATCATAGATGGTAACAAGGATGCTGTTTACATTACCCTCCGTATCAGTCTTGGCGTTCATCTTGAACATCTGTCCGAAAGCGGGATTCGAGTATGCACAAGTGCTATGACCGAATTTTTCCGTCCGCATCGGGATATGGTGGTAAAGCGTGATCAACTCCATGTCGTCCTCGAACATATCCATTACTTCGTCCAGTTCGTAAGGGGTGCGCAACGGAAACGTAAGCAGCACATAGTCGCCGTAGAACTGCGGTTCTTCCATCGTCGTCACATCGAGCAACTGCGGAAGTTGCAGGGGGACGAATGCCATGAAGTCATTATAAAAATGTCGTAACATATTCATATATTTTTCTGTTGTCATATTTTACAGCGTGTGTATGAATGCTTCCATCAGCATTCCGGGCAGCTCGTCCAAGCGGTTGTCTCCTGGGTGCAGCATCCTGCCCAACTCTCTGAAAGCGTCGGGTGTCTGCGAGGCAAGCATATCGAGTTGCTCTCTTTCTTCGGCTGAAAGCAACGCCAAGCAGAAACCGTCCAACGACGAATAAGGCTGGAGAAGCATCCAGATGTAGGCTTGTGCCTGTGCCGGTGTCTTGACTTTTTGATTGCAGATGTCGTCGATACAGGTTCGGACATTCTGAATCAGCCTGCGGTTGGTGCGCATGGCCAAATAAATCATGGCATTGCGATAGGTGATGTCGTTCCGTTCGGCGGCAAGAAATACCTGTGCGCAGCATCGTTCCGTGTCATGCGTGATGTCGGAAAGATTCTCGCCGTCGAAATCAGGCAGACGTGAAAGGAATGCCCGGTACACAGCATCCTCCTTTTCGATAAAGGTCGTCAGGTCTGCCATACAATGAATACCGTAATCAATCGTTTCAGCAAGGGTAGCTCGATAAGTGGCAAGAATATGTTGTCGGTTTCTCTGACTGACGGGCTGGTTATCCAATGAGGCAAAGAACGGCCGGATTGTTTCAGCCACACGATGCAACTCTTTGTCTTCAAGATGCGGCGAGATTTGTTCTTTTACCCACAGTATATCCTTATAAGTGCGTGTTTGAGACAGCACCATCCGTGAAAATTCCATGCGGATGGAATCATGTATCTGTTCACACTCTTCTCTTACAGTGGAATGAAGCCGGCCAAGCGTATCACATTCGAGATACAGGAATACGGAATCCCTCAATGTTTGCCATTGCTTGAGGTGTCCGGTCAATTCTTTAATGGAGAGTCTTTTCTGCCTGCGTATGTCAGACAGGTATTCCCTGTATGTTCCGGCAGGGTCATTCTTGGCTTTCGCCAATCGTTTGCCATTGCCGTTGTCGCATGACGCGCATAGGAATACGGCAATCGAAACGGCAATTATTTTGGCAAAGATTATCGGCTGTTTTAAGTTCGATTTTGATGTTTTCATACTATATTATTTCGTACTATTTAGTGCAAAACTATATATTATTTTTGATACTTCGCATCCGAAAAACCGTATTTTGCGCATTTTTTAATATCGTACTTAATAGTATGATTACCAATGAAAACAAGTGAAGATAAAAACATGAAAAATGTACGATTTTCGTTTTTTAATATAGTATGATTCAGATACTCGAATAAAACTTGTATATTTGCACTTGTTATCATGAATATTGTATATTGATATGGCAAAAGTCGGTTATATATTCGAGGCGAATTCCTACGATGCGTTTGATGCGGATAAGGAATGGATGCGCCAGTACGGGTGTGTACAAGTGGTTGAAGAATCGGTCGGACACGAGACGCTCAGACCGAGATGGAAACAACTGATGTCGAATCTTGAAAGAGGCGACGAATTGGTGGTGTCAAAATTCAGCAATGCCGTGCGTGGTTTACGGGAACTATCGGCATTGATCGAGCTATGCCGCATCAAGGTCGTGCGTATTATCTCCATTCACGATAAAATTGACACCGACAACAAATTGTTTCCGGACACGACACCGGCGGAAGTATTGGCCATGTTCGGGGCATTACCGGAGGAAGTGGCTGTTTTGCGGAAGTCGTCAGATAAGATTATACGCCTGCAGCAGAGTATCAGTATTCCGATTACCAAAAAAAGTATGAGTAAAACTGAACGGGACAAAAAAATCGTGGATATGTATAACAATGGGTATTCAATCCGTGATATTTGGAAAGAGAGCGGTGTCCGGAGTAAAAGCACCGTGTACAGCATTCTCAATAAATACAAGGTTCAGCTTAACCGAACACCGGGACGCGTGCCGGGCATCCGGAAATAGAACTTATAAATCAAATATGGATATTGAAAATCAGTAGATTACTTGCGTAATTCATTATTTTTTCGTATCTTTAAGTTGGATATAACTATAAAAAATAAGACCTATGGGAGATATTATAATTTTATTGTTGGTATTTTTGGTAGTGGGCAGGCTCTTGAGGGGCGTCTTCGGCGGATTCAGTAAAAGCAGTTTTCGGGATGACAAATAAGTTTGGATTGTTATAACAGGCGGATATTTGTTAATTTTGCACCGTATTCATTAAAATCAAGAACAATATGACAAAAGCGGAAATTGTCGCTCAGATCTCACGGCAGAGCGGAATTGAGAAAACGGTTGTGATGACTGTGGTGGAATCATTCATGGAAAATGTAAAAGAGTCGATGGTTGCGGGAAACGAGGTGTTCTTGCGCGGCTTCGGCAGCTTTGTTATAAAACGGAGAGCTGAAAAGACGGCCCGGAACATTTCGAAGAATACGACAATTAAAATTCCCGCTCACAACATCCCTGCATTCAAACCTGCCAAAGCATTTCTGAATGCGGTAAAAGAGAACAAGTAGAGTATAAAAGTACAGATGGTGCAACAACACCGTAATGAGTAAAACAAAAGCGACCCAAAGGCCGCTTTTGTCGTGATAAGGCAAGGATTATTTCTTGCCTTTTTTCGCTGGTTTGGCCGGCTTTTCAGGAGTCTCCTCCTTCTCGACGGGCGGATAGAACTTGACGGCGACTATCACGATACGGTTGTGTTTCACACCGCTTTGGTCGCTCCATTCTTCGGGCTTGAAATACCCCTCGACGGTCAGCATCGTACCCTTGGTCAGTTGGTCGAACGACCCGGTGTTCTCGTTTTTACGCCACGCCTCAAAATTCATAAAGGCGGAAACGCGTTTGGATTCCTCGCCATTATTCTCCAGTCGGCTTACTGCCAGAGGGAAACGTGCTACACTTGCGTTGGTGAACTGACGGATTTCTGCATCCTTTCCTACGAAACCGGTTACTACGAAATTGTTTTCAATCTTTTTCATAATGAATTGTTTTTAGAAGTTATTAAATCAATTTTACGCTGCCTCAAAAAGTAGGTGCAGTTAAGGGAATGCACCAAGGCCGGACGCATCAATACTCTTTATTTTTGTCCGTAGGCAAAACCAGAAGGCTCGATAAAGGAAGATTGTACGGCTGTGCCATTGGTCAAGACTTCCAAAGTCGTTCCCGTCTGCATACTATCTTTGCATCGGAAAATGATGATGACTTCGGCGGAAAACTATTCTGAAAATGAGCGGAAAGCCGTAGTTGCAGGGGAAGTGAAAGAGCAATCCGTCCACCGGCACAATGGTGCGCGTTTCGGCTGTAAGTCCGCAGAATCGGCAGGGATTTTCGTGTAATTCGGTCGGACTGAATAGAGGTGGCTACAAACAGAACACTGAACTGACAACAGGTGGCGATACCGCAGAAGGGAATATCAACGAAGTGGCGACAAAAGGCGGAACGGGGTATCGGGGTGCTGCCATGTTCCCGTCCGGCAGAAAGAATAGGGGACAAAAGGGAAAAAGGAAAGAACCCTGCTTTTCGGAAAAGCGGACGGCAGCTTTTCACGAATGGCTGGTTTTTACAAAAGGATATGGCGCAGCCAAAAGAGAGAGATAGATGTAAAAAAGGGAATGCGGCGTGGCAGGAATGGAAGATTATCCCGTTCCTGCCTGTATCATCAAAATTCTGCCATGATTACCCGATGCTCGAAAATCTTTTTTTGATTACTGGGACGTCTTTGGCAGACCCATAGGTGATGCTTGCCATAGCCGAAGACGAAATAATCATCAAGACGTGTTTTTTCTTGTAGGCGTTCCATGCCGGTACGCAGTTCCGTTTCATCGGTTGAGAAAAGAATCGTGTTGATGATACGGAAGTAGAGTTCTGTTACCTCGTCACAATAAGGACAAAAGCTATGCTCAATCGTTGCTTTCATGTTTCTTTGATTTTAATTATACTTCTACTACGTCTTCTATTCGACCATACAAGACAGAGCGCAACGCAGTCTTGTCAATGGCGCAATACTCGGTGATATGTCCGTGCTGTTTCACGAAATATCGTTTGAGAACATCGGAGAAATCAAAGAAGTAGCCCATCAATGCGATACCTCTTTTGAAATGGATGCACTCTTTCACGTTTCGGGTAATCCAGTTCTTGTCTTCACGGCTCAACTTGTCTCCGTTATCAAGTTGTTCCCGTAACTGGTAAACCCTGCAGCCTTTCAGCTTTTCTAATTCGGGTACGTCCCATTGGACGAATTTCATTGCTACCTGTTGCATCGCTCTTGGATTTAATCGTAAATAATCACTTCATCACGGTACTCGACCACCTCTTTGCCACTGCTAAGACGTACCACTATTTTATTGCCGAAGTCGCCGACAACTGTTCCCTCGGAGTAGCCTTTATAGGGGGTAAGCAGGGTGCAGTGCGCACCTATAATTTCGCTATCTTTTTCGTATTCGTACATAGTCTTGTCATTTTAGGGTTACAACTTGATATCCCATTTACCCTGTGAGAAGATTCTGAAGCTCACGTATTCGTCTGCAAATTCGTAGGACAGAATTTTGATATAAGTTTTGTCTTTGGCTTCCAACGAAGCTATCAGCCTGTCGATTTCTTCTTCCGGATAAACCCAACGAGAGGTAAACTCCGCATCCACGCTATCGCTGTGTCTATTGACAAAGCCGTCAAAAGTGTCATCCAAGAATGCCTCTATCTTGTCGAGGTCTGCTTTGTTTTCCGTCCTTGCGTAGAAAATGTTTGTTGCATAGTTTGCCATAATCCTAAGTTTTAAGTTTTTTATTTTCCCTCTTTTAGCATTTCAGCTACTTTCGGGCTTGATTGAAAATTATGTCGCCTCAAAAGGTGTTATGGCTCTTTATGCAGGGTTTCACGACCAAATACGACCTCTGCAAAGCGGAGCGTGGAGATTTTGTCGGGAACCGTCAGGCTGTGACCTTGAATACAAGAAAGACATGACAAGTACCTTTGCGACACAATTCTCATCAGGCAGACCGAAAGTTGGGATGCGAGGATAAAATGCCTATGGCAGAAGTTACGATAAAAGGAACTTCCGTAAAATTGGGATGCAGCGAAAAAAGAAAATATCGGTGCGATTATCTTCTCTTTTGACTGTGAATATAAAAGTAAGGGGGAGAACTTCGGTAAAGGTTTAGTTTAGTCTATTAGCTTATATATATGCTAAACTAAAGTAAACTAAATATAGGCAGATATATTGGACTGCCTGTATAGGTGTTTTGAGGGAAATGGTTACCTTTGCAAAAAACAATGTTCCTTGAAAGAAACAGAGATTTGTCCTTTTTTCTTTTGGCTGTGGTTATTCATCCATAGATGACTGCAACAATCACTCTTGGCGAGAGGATGAAAATCGTGTGAAATGACTTGGAAAAATACTCAAAGTACGAACAAGTGAAGAGAAAGAAAGGTAGTGCAAATAAAAAAACAAGAAAATATGATAATTCGTGTTTCTGTTCCTAATTTGTTCCTTGATAAAAACACATCACAATATAAATTGTTAATTTATAAGATATTAAGATGTGAAATTTTGAGATATAACTAAATTTTCCAGATTCCGACAAGCAGGAGTAAAGATAACGCTTTTTATGTCATGTCGCGCAGGGCGGAGACTATCCGACCTGCATGCAATATATGTCAGTCGATGTCTATATGTGCATTGGCAGTCGCGTTTGGGGGTTATATTACAGGTTATACGGTGTAAATATACGAATTTTAATGCTGAAAATCGACCTGCGCGGCGAGTTTATTACCTGACGGCTCGGGGTACGTCTCTGTATGGGCATTAAATCAAGTGCAGGCTCTTTGCCGTGCGGCACGCCTCGATCGAGTTCTTAACGCGCAGCTTGCAGAGGATCTGCTGGCGGTGGCGGCTGACGGTGTGGATGCTTATCGAGAGGCGTTGCGCTATCTCCTTGCTCGGCAGGCCGTTGTCTATAAGCCGCAGGATCTGTTTCTCGCGCGGGGAGAGTATTCGCTGCTCGGCCGAGGTGTCGAAGTCGATGACGGTGCCCTCGGCCGCGTCGATTATCATCCCCGCATCGGGGATGTCGCACACGAGCGGCGTGTAGAGGCACAGAGCCAGCCGAAGGGCGTTGCGTGCAGGCTCGGTGATGTAGAATATGCGGTGCAGGACGTTTACATAGTCTCCGTCGGAGTTGCGCATGCGCAGACGGCTAGCCATGTGGAAGTCGCCGCGGCGGCTCCTGTGCTGCCGCTTGACGAAGTGGAAGAAGCGCAGCTCCTGAAGGTGCTTGCGCTGCAGGTCGTCGGGGTGTATGCGGCTGAAGATCTCCCGCTCCCAGATCGAGCAGATGTATTGTCCGCCTTCGGGTGCGGTGACGGCGTCCGCGCCCAGTCCCAGCGTGCGGGCAAAACGCCCGTAGTAGATGTAGCTCGTATCGGAGAGCATGTCGCTTAGTACGGCCACTGCCCGCTCCATGTCGGCATACCCCTCGGCAAGGCGGCGGCCGCGGCCGAGAGCATCGTCGTCGGACCTCGGATCAGGAAAGTTCTGTCGTCGGAACTCTTCGTTGAGCCTGTCGGCTATGTCCATTGGGTGTGCCATTGCCGGAAAATGGTTATAAATGATTATTGCGACGCGGTGCGAAGCGTCTTATCTTTGCAAAGATAGTGAAAGCCGAGGGCAGAGGCAAATCGAAAAACGCAGTTTTTCGTATTTGGCTATGCCGAGGCGCCTCCTATCTAAGATAAAATCAAAGATAGCGAAAGCCGGGCGCAGAGACAAATATTTTAATATTAGGCTATGCCAAGGCGCATCCTATCTAAAACAAAGTCAAAGATATTAAAAGGCCCGCGCTGCGGCAAATGAAAATCACGGTTTTCGGGCAGTCGGTTTTCGGCTGTCGGCGGCGTGTGGACGTAGGTTGAACATAAAACATTATTGCTATGGTTTCGGTTGTAAGGCGTCTTGTGGACGTCATATTCAAGGGGGAGCCCCTCTCGCCGCGGAGTGTTTCGGTTACGGTGTTGATACTTCGTGTCTTTGCGGGGGCGATGATGATCCCATACGGCATAGGCAAGATCGAGGGTTTCGAACAATACTCCGAGAACTTCTTCGAAGACCCGATAGGAATAGGCATGGTGCCGTCGCTGGTGCTCACGATATTCGCACAGGTGGTATGTTCGTCGGCTCTGGTGCTGGGACTGTTTACGCGCGCCGCCGCTATCGTATTGGCATTCAATATGCTTGTGGCATCGCGATACCATCTCTTCGACGACTTCGCGACGCTGTCGCTGCCGCTGCTCTTTCTGGGGATATATGTCGTGCTGATACTCTTCGGCGGCGGCAGATATTCGGTCGACCATGCCATATTCGGCCGCAAAGCAGACAAATGATATTTCAGGTACAAAATATGAAAAGTGTAAAATTCGTGCTCCTCATGGCGGGAGCGTTGATAAGTCAGATCGCGATGTCACAGACTTTGGAGAAGATGCAGTGGTTCAACGAGCCCGACCACTGGCAGATCGAGGATGGAACTCTGGTTATGGATGTTACGCCGCAGACCGACTACTGGCGCATATCGCACTACGGCTTTACGGTCGATGACGCGCCCTATCTCTACACCCTTCGCGGGGGCGAGTTCGAGGTCAAGGTCAAGATCTCGGGCGACTACAAGGCGCGCTTCGATCAGGCGGGGCTGATGCTCCGCATCGACCACGAGAACTATATCAAGGCGGGCATCGAGTATGTCGACGGAAAATATAATCTGAGTACGGTTGTCACGCACCATACCAGCGACTGGAGCATCATCCCGCTGGAGAAGCCCGTGCCATATATCTGGATCAAGGCCGTGCGTCGTCTGGATGCCGTGGAGATATTCTATTCGTTCGATGACAAGGAGTACACGATGATGCGCAACGCATGGCTGCAGGACAACCATCCCGTCATGGTCGGCGTGATGGGCGCCTCACCCGACGGCACGGGATTCAAGGCCACGTTCGAGCACTTCGGCATAAAGCATCTGCCCGACATGCGCCGTCTGGAGTGGCTTGAGAAGAACAGCGCGGAGTAGTCGCCGCTGTGATGATATGAAATATGAAACCAAGGGCCGGTACTGCAGCTGCTGCACCGGCCCCCTCTTATTCACAACATAAAAACTATTTATTATCTTATCTTTACGGAGTGAAGCCTCCGCGTCCGCTTTTTCATTTTCATTCTGTTTCTCTCTCCAGCCATTTCCCTCTTCTGCCCATTACATCCATTCACTCTTCCATCTGGCCATTCCCTCTTCACCTCTCATTTGTCACCCTTTCCTCTCACACTCTTTCCTCTCACACTCTTTCCTCTCACCTGTCCTAATCTCCTCTCATGCCCCCCCCCTCTTCTCGCCTCCCCCTCCAATAGATAGGCCGGGGATATGGGAACTTGTCGGCCCGGGTTTTTACAGACCGGACATGGTTGAGACTTGCGGCGGCAGGGGCGCCGCCGATGGCTATGCCTTTCCCACCTTCGGGCCGATGTTGACTACGGTTTGGTCGTCGGCGGCGTGGGTGCCGGGAATCTCGATCTTGCCTATGGCGTTCTCGTAACGGGTGATGTTGTCCTGCAGGGAGTAGAGCAGCCGCTTGGCATGCTCGGGGGTGAGGATGATGCGGCTCTTGATCTTGGCCTTCTGCAGGCCCGGAAGCATGAGCGCAAAATCTACGATGAACTCTGATGAGGAGTGCGATATGATTACCAGATTCGAGTAGTTGCCCTGAGCTATGTCATCCGGCAGCTCGATACTGAGATCCTGTTTCTTAAGCTCTGCCATGGCCGTAGGGATTTGGTTATGCAAATATAAGGTGCCCGAGGGCCTCGAAGAGGCCGAGGGGAGATAAAGTTTTCCATAAATTATCAACAATTTTTCCAAAAGACGGACGGCGCTTTAATATTCCATATTAAATTTCTAACTTTGCCGTCAAGTTATACCCGTCGAAGAATGTTCGTAGACATAATCGAGATATTGCTCAGAGGATTGTGCGTGGGCGTGGCTTCGTCGATCACCGTGGGGCCCGTGGCCGTGCTGTGCATACAGCGCACGCTGAGCAAAAGCCGCCGCTCGGGGCTGGCCTCGGGCGTGGGTGTGGCCTGCGGCGATACGCTTATGGCCATCATCGCGTTCTTCTTCTACTCGATGCTGCAGGCGCAGATCGAGGAGTACAGCGTCATACTGCAGGTCATAGGCGGCATCTTCGTGGTGATCGTCGGCGTCTATATCTTCTTCCAGAACCCCGTGCCGCAGATCCGCAAGAACCGCGCGGGACGATATAACCTCTGGCAGGACTTCTCGTCGATGTTCGTCTTCACGCTGGCCAACTTCGTGGTGGTCATACCTTATCTTCTGGCCTTCTTCGCCATGTTCAACGTGGGCATGGACGGCTCGGAGGATGTGGCCTCGCTGCTGCGCAGCGGCGCCACCATCGTGGGTTTCTTCTTGGGGGCGGTGCTTTGGTGGATACTGCTCACGCTCACCATCGACCTGTTCCGCCGCCGCTTCCGCCCGCGCCACATGCTCACGATAAACCACGTGGCGGGCATCATCATCGCCCTGCTGGGCATATATACGATTCTGTCGACCTTTTTTACCGTATTGCCGCATGGATTGTAACACACAGATGAAAAACAGAACCGACAAAAAGATAATCATCGCCGTCGACGGCTTCTCGTCGTGCGGCAAGAGCACCTTCGCCAAGGCCATAGCCGCGCGTCTGGGATATATCTTCATCGACACGGGGGCCATGTACCGCGCCGTGACGCTCTACGCGCTGGACCACGGGGCCATACGTTCGGGTGTTGTGGATGAGGACGCGGTGCGTTCGCTGCTCGGGGATATAGAGATAACCTTCCGCTTCAACCCCGAACGCGGGGCGAGCGACATATATGTCAACGGCGATCTGGCCGAGGGGCGTATCCGCACCATCGAGGTGAGCAACTGCGTCAGCGGCGTGAGCTCGATACGCGAGGTGCGGGAGAAACTTGTGGCCATGCAGCAGCGTATGGGCCGCAATCGCGGTGTCGTGATGGACGGCCGCGATATCGGGACGGTAGTCTTCCCCGATGCCGAGCTCAAGATCTTCATGACGGCGGACCCGGAGGTGCGTGCCGACCGCCGCTATGCCGAGCTGACGGCAAAGGGCATGAAGGTCACGCGTGAGGAGGTGCTGGCGAACGTTCTGGCGCGCGACGAGGCCGACATGCACCGAGCCATCTCGCCGCTGCGCAAGGCCGATGACGCCATAGTGCTGGACAACAGCCACATGAGCGTCGAGGAGCAGATGGAGTGGTTCATGCAGCGCTACGAGGAGGCGTGCAGCAGATAGCGCGCGGCGTGGCGTCCGTGCGGGGTGAATGTTAATACGGAACGGCGTATGTATGTTGAGATAGACAGCAATTCGGGATTCTGCTTCGGTGTGGTTCGCGCCATCACCAAGGCCGAGTCTGCGCTCAAGGAGTATGGCGGCGAGGTCTTCTCGCTGGGCGACATCGTGCACAACCGCATGGAGGTGTTGCGTCTGGAGCATCTGGGGCTGCGCACGGTGACCTATGCCGACATGCCGTCGCTGAGCGGCCGCCGTCTCTTCATCCGCGCACACGGCGAGCCCCCCTCGACCTTCCGGCGGGCTGCCGAGCTGGGCATACACGTCATCGATGCGACATGTCCCGTTGTGGCGCAGCTGCAGAGCAAGGTCGTGGCGGCGCACAAGCGTATGGATGAGGTAAACGGCCAAGTCGTGATTCTGGGCAAGCGCGGCCATGCCGAGGTTGTGGGGCTCACG
Source organism: uncultured Alistipes sp. (assembly GCA_900546065.1). Lineage (GTDB taxonomy): Bacteria > Bacteroidota > Bacteroidia > Bacteroidales > Rikenellaceae > Alistipes > Alistipes merdipullorum. The sequence continues at coordinate 112,201 of URBK01000001.1, read as the reverse complement.
GGCCAGATCGACGAGCCGACGATCGTGGTGGAGAACGAGGATGACCTACAGGCGATAGATTTCACGCGTCCGGTCTTCTTCCTGTCGCAGACCACGCAGAGCGTCGATCTCTTCTGGCGGCTGGCGGAGAAGATGCGCGAGCGTCTGGGCGACGAGCGCATGCTGACGGTGGACGATACGATCTGCCGCCGCGTCTCGAACCGCGAGCGTAACCTTAGCCGCTTTGCCGAGCGGTTCGATGTGGTGATCTTCGTCTGCGGCAAGAAGTCGAGCAACGGCAAGGTGCTGTTCGACGTATGCCGCCGCGCCAACAGCCGTGCTTACAATATCGAGGAGGAGAGCGAACTGCGCGACGAGTGGTTCGAGAATTGCTCGAGTGTTGGTATCTGCGGCGCCACCTCGACACCCGCATGGCTCATGACGCGCGTGGCGGAGGTGATACGCGAGCGTTTCGGCGCCCCGTCGGATAAGATCGGAGGGACGGACGTGAATGCGGCGGCCGATGTGAAGGGTCCCGATACGGCGGACGGCGAGAGGGAAAAAGGTTGAAAAATGCGTTCCGCGGCAACTGCGGCATGAGAGGCGGCAGGGCCGGGGCGGTAGATATAACATGTTGGATATGAGGTATCTGATTCGTGCGATAAAATATTTTGTCGCTTTCTGCGTTTTATATGTAGCCGTATTGTGGCTCAGCCTGCGTATGTCGGGCATGAATGTCTCGGTATGGGATTCCGTCATGGTGACGCTGCAGACCACGCGCGGGCGGCTGCTCGTGGCGGCCGTGGTGCTGCTCTCGGCGGCATACCCCCGTTTCGGGTTCGTCACGCGCCGCGTCGAGGCGCTGATGGAGCAGGACGGCGAGCGTATAACCGAGGCGTTCCGTGCATCGGGTTTCCGTCTTGTGGAGTGGGCCGATGACCGTATGCTCTTCCGTGCCGACAACATCGTGCGGCGTCTGACGCTGCTGGGGGAGGACCGTATCGAGGTGCGGCAGTACGGACAGTGGATCGAGATTACGGGCATACGCCGTGCCGTGGCGCGCGTGACGTATCGTCTGGAGATGTATTTGGATAACAGTAGAAGATGAAACGGAACATAGGAAGGACCCTGCTTCAGGGCGGGGCGGCCCTGCTGGTCGCGGCGGCGGCCGTGACGGGTCTGCGCGCCGCGAAGGACGATTTCGGCCTCGGCCGCAATATGGAGATCATGGTCAACATGATGCGCGAGTTGTCGTTGCAGTATGTCGACGAGGTGTCGCCCGACAAGTTCATGAAGGACGGCGCCGCGGGCATGGTGCGCAATCTGGACCCATATACTCAGTACATGTCGGAGGATGACATGTCGAAGTTCGAGGTCTTGGCCACGGGCAAGTATGGCGGTATCGGCGCCCTGATACGCATGAAACGCGACAGCTCGGGTGTGGTCATAGCACAGCCGTACAAGGGCTCGCCGTCGGATATGGCGGGGCTGAAGATAGGTGACCGCTTCGTCAGCATCGACGGCGTGGATGTCACTCACAGCAGCACGGAGGATATCTCGACACGTCTGAAGGGCGCGCCCGGCACGACGGTGCGGCTGGCCGTCGAGCGTCTGATGACGGGCAAGGTGGAGGAGATGGAGATACAGCGTGCGCGCATCACCATCCCCGGCGTGCCGTATGCGGGCTTCGTTGCCGACAGCATAGGCTATATCCGCCACAACGACTTCACGGACGGCTGCTATGACGAGATGCGTGCGGCGGTGGAGCGCCTGCGCAAGGATGGCCGCCTGAAGGGTCTGATCCTCGACTACCGCGACAACGGCGGCGGCAGCCTGCCCGAGGCGGTGAAGATACTCTCGATGTTCCTGCCCAAGGGCACCGAGGTCATAACGATGAAGGGACGTTCGGAGCAGTCGAAGCGCACATACGCCACGGAGTCGAACCCCGTTTTGCCAGATACGCCGATCGTGGTGCTCATAAACGACAATACGGCCTCGGCGTCGGAGATCGTAAGCGGCGCGCTGCAGGATCTCGACCGCGCCGTGCTGATGGGACAGCGGTCGTTCGGCAAGGGTCTGGTGCAGACGCTGGTGCCGCTGGGCTACAACTCCTATCTGAAACTCACCACGGCCAAGTATTACATCCCGTCGGGGCGCTGCGTGCAGCAGATCAACTACTCGGAACACAAGGCCGACGGCAGCGCCGAGATCATTCCCGACTCGCTTATCAGCGAGTTCCGCACGCGCAACGGCCGCAAGGTATATGACGGCAAGGGCCTGATGCCCGACGTCAAGATCGAGCCGGAGTATATCAGCACCTTCGCCATGATACTTTACAATCTGGGTTATATCGAGGATTTCCTCGACGAGTATATGCGCCGCCATCCCGACATGAAGGTCGACAACCGTACATTCTCGATAACGGATCGTGACTACGAGGATTTCGTCAAGTTCATGGCCGACAAGGATGTGCCCTACGAGTCGAAGACGCGTATGGCTCTTGACCTGCTGAAACGCACGGCCAAGGAGGAGCGTTACGATGCCGACTTTGCCGAGGATCTGAAGCAGATCGAGACCAAGCTCAAGGACCAGAAGGCGGACAACCTGCGTACATACCGCGCCGAGATCACCGACCTGCTCAACGACGACATCATCCTTCGCCACAACTATTACGAGGGTGTTGTGGAGCACAACCTTGTTGCCGACAGTACGGTCATACGTGCCGTGGAGCTGCTGGGCGACCGCGCGCGTTACGACAAGATCCTGACCGAGCAGGATTCCGAGCGCAACTGATTGCGCGGGGCGGCTGGATAAATCGGGACATCCGGCATATCCGAGCCCGGGGGTGGAGATTGAGGAAGATTGAGTGTCGAGGAGTGAGAGAGTGAATGTAGAGAGAGTGAGAGAGACTGGGCGTAGAGAGGTTGGGAGAGGCTGAGTGTAGAGCCCGAAGGCAAGAGAAGATCAAGAGTGTCAAGAGCGAATGAAGATATTTGGTCATAGCAGTAAATTCTCGTTTCGCAGCCGCATATCGGTGCTGGTGATAGGCATGATTCTGGCTGTGGTGTCGCTCGTCTACACCAACAAGCTGGCCAACGTGCTCAAACAGAAGGAGCAGCACGATGTGGAGCTGTGGGTGGCGGCCATGGAGCGTGTGAGCCGCGAGTATTTCGGCGACTACATGACCGACCCGCTCATATCGCATATCGTCAGCACGCAGAACAACATCCCCTTCATCATCACCGATCAGGACCTGAACCTTGTATCCTATAACCGTATTCCGGAGGATGTGATCAAGGACCCCGAGAAGTTCCGCCGCAAGCTGAACGAACTGACGGAGGAGAATACGCCGCGCACGGTGCGGATGATGTGGATGAGCAACCGCAGCCACATCATCTTCTACGGCAAGTCGTCGCTGCTGCGGGCGCTCTACTACTTCCCCTACGTGCAGTGGGTCATAATAGCCATATTCATCGTCTTCACCTACATAGCGTTGCAGTCCACCAAGCAGGACGAGCAGAACCGCGTGTGGATAGGCCTTGCGAAGGAGACGGCGCACCAGCTCGGTACGCCCACCTCGTCGCTTCTGGGGTGGATCGAGTATCTGCGTACGCAGAATGTCGATCCGATGGTAGTCGAGGAGATGAACAAGGATATGGCTCACCTGCTCAAGATCGTCGACCGCTTCTCGAAGATCGGTTCGGAGACGGTCCTCACGCCTACGAACGTAAATGAGGTTGTGGGTGAGACGATCATGTATTTCCGCAAGCGCATCCCGCGCAACGTGACTCTCTCGTACAACGGTCTTGCCATGGCGCCCGTGAAGGCGAACCTCAATGTGGCGCTGTTCGAGTGGGTTGTGGAGAACCTTCTGAAGAACGCTCTGGATGCCATACAGGGCCACGGCGACATCGATGTGGCGATCCGCGCCAACGAGAAGACTGTGACCATCGATGTCAAGGATACGGGCAAGGGCATACCCAAGAGCAACTGGAAACGTATCTTCGAGCCGGGCTTCACGACCAAGACCCGCGGCTGGGGTCTGGGGCTCTCGCTCTCGCACCGTATCGTCGAGGACTACCATCAGGGCAAGATCGCCGTGGCGGAGTCGGAGGTCGGGCGCGGCACGACGTTCCGCATAACCCTTAAACGAGTATTCGAGTGATGGTGTCGCAAGTCGATTCACTTCTGCGTGTGCGTCTCGATACGCTGCCCGCAGCCGAGTTGCGGCGTCTGGCGGAGCCGTGGTGCGGGCGCACGGAGGCTTCGGACCTCACGTCTGCGGCCGACACGCTCACGCCGCCGCAGGGACTGTATGCCGCGGCTCAGGAGCGCGTCGGGGCCTTTACGCAGGAGGGGCTGCGGGCGATAGCGGAGCGGTGGCGCCATGCGCGGGAGATCTTCCGCGACGTGGATGCCGCAACGATGTTCGGGGATGAGAGCTCGCTCTCTTACGGCGCGCAGCGCGATACGGTGACGCTCTTGTCGGATAGACTGTCGGCGGCCGACAGCCCGGTGCCGCCTGCATCCGATATTATAACACATGCGGCCGACTCCCTCCCCGTCGCCGGAGACACCATTCACGTCGCAGGCAGTTCCCTCTCCGTTGCAGGTGATTCCCTCTCCATGACGGGCGGTTCCGTCTTTGTTGCGGGCGATTCGCTTTCTGGCGCGGCCGATACTGTATCTCTGGCTGCCGATACGCTCTCTGCGGGGGCGGCGGGGGCGGCCGACGGGCATGTCGCGGCTGTAGTAGCGGCGGTGACCGACGGCAATGCGGCCACATTGGCCGAGATGGCGGGGGATGTGGTGCAGAACCTGCTGGTGGCGGTGGTCGTCTTTCTCTACTTTTTCTGTCTCTACCGTTATTTCGACGACGTGCGTGCACTCTTCGGGTCGGTGTTCCGCCGCAGCGTGGCACCCTCGGAACGTATGCTCGAACGCCGCCGCAGCGAGATATTCTACGGTTTTCTCGGGAAGCTGTTCCTTATAGGTACCTGTACGCTGGGCGCCATCGCCTCGCTGTGGGCCGACCGCACGGTGGCGTGGGAGGCGGTGGAGCCGTATGCGCGTGTGGCGCTTCCGTTTGCCGCGATGGCGGCATTCGTGGCCGTCGTGGCGGTGCAGTATGCCATGCTGGCCGTGGCGGGTGGTATCACGCGTTCGTGGTCCATGATGGCCGTGCTGCTGCGGATACGGCTCATATATTTCGTGCTGGCGACGGTCATCGTGCTGCCGCCCGTACTGATGTGGCAGATGAACGGCGGCACGGGCGGCGAAGTGTGGCTGCGCGTGGCGTGCCTCGCGGCCGCCGTCGCCGTGGTGATGTATGTCCGTGAGAGCGTTACGCTCTTTAATTCTAAAAAAATTTCAATTTTGCATTGGATTTTGTACCTTTGCATCGTCGAAATCATGCCGTTTACACTCTTGTGGCAGATTGTCGTACGCATGGGATAGTAATTTTTGGCTTAGCGAATGGTAAAGAAAATACTTATATCGCAACCGCGCCCCGCGGTGATAGAGAAGTCGCCTTTCTACGATCTGGCGACAAAATACGGTGTGGAGATAGACTATAAGCCTTTGATACGTGTCGTGGGTGTCACCCTCAAGGAGTTCCGCGCGCAGAGGATCGAGATCCTCGACCATACGGCCGTGATATTCACCTCGCGTACCACCGTCGACAGCTTCTTCCGCGTGTGCGAGGAGGCGCGCATAACGGTGCCCGAGACCATGAAGTATATCTGCAATACGGAGGCCGTGGCGCTCTACCTGCAGAAGTACATAATCTACCGCAAACGCAAGATATCCTTTGCCGACGGATCGTTCACGGGACTGTTGGAACTCATCATCAAGCACAAGGCCGAGCGGTTCCTGCTGGCGTTGAGCGAGCCCCACAAGCCCGAGCTGCCCGAGGCGCTGGCCAAGCTGAAGATCAACTTCGATCCCGTGATTCTTGCGATGACGGTAGCTGCCGACATGGAGGGCATACGTCCCGCCGACTACGACGTGATGGCGCTCTACTCGCCTTCGGACGTGAAGACCGTAGTTGAGAGTTTCGGTGTGGATGCCCTGCCTGTGGTTGCGACCTTCGGCGATGCGACGCTTCGTGCCGCTCTGGGTGCGGGCCTCAAGGTACGTGCTTCGGCCCCGTCGCCCGAGGCGCCCTCGATGGCCAAGGCGCTGGATCTATATATCGGCAAGCTGAGCCGCGGCGAGGAGGTTGCCGAGGTGGAGGCGAAGAGCGACTCGGCAAAGGAGGAGTTCATCCGCTCGCAGCAGAGCAAGCTGGCCAAGAAGAGCCGCGTACGCCACCGTCCGTAAGGGCCGGAATAATCCTGCGGGCAGATGCCGTTATCGCAGGTGTCTGCCGTTAAAAATCATCCGGATGAACGATCGACAATCCATATCGGATCACACGCTGCCCCGCAGCGAGCGCCTGCGTTCGCTGGGAGCCGTGCGGCGTCTCTTTACCGAGGGTGAGGGAGGATTTGTCTATCCGTTCCGATACATGTACCATGTGACCAAACCCCGTACGGAGTGTGCCGGCAAGGCGGATGCCGCCGGAGTCGTTTCGGATCTTGTAGATAATAGTCCCGGCGGTCGTGCAGAGGGGTCTGTTGAGGTACTCTTCTCTGTTCCCAAGAAGTTCCACAAGCGGGCAAACCGCCGCAACCTGCTCAAGCGCCGTACGCGCGAGGCTTATCGTTTGAGCCGCGAGGCATTGCGTCGCAGCGTGCGCGAGGCGGGCGTCGAGATCGACGTGGCGCTGGTCTATTCGGTCAAGGAGTGTCAATCTTACAGGAGTATAGCTTATGCCGTGCAACGTATCTTGGAGCGGATTCGTACGCGGATTTAGGCGTCTCTGCTCGCTGCCGTTCATCCTGCTGGTGAAGTTCTACCAATATTGCATATCGCCCTACACGCCGCCGTCGTGCCGCTATGTCCCTACATGTTCGCAATATGCCGTCGAGGCGCTGCGCAAGTACGGCCCGCTGAAGGGGGGATGGCTTACGCTCAAACGGCTGCTGCGCTGCCATCCGTGGGGCGGCAGCGGATATGACCCCGTGCCGTAGCGGGCACGTGGATATAAGGATATGTGAATAGAGGTTTCCGAACAAGAGAATAAATAATAGAGCGTCGTTGCCCTGACGGGTGACGACGCTCTCGTTATTATCGGACGAAGTCTCTTTAGAGACGAGCCTTGATGCGCTTCGACTCCTCCTCGTATCCGGGTTTGTCGAGCAGGGCGAACATGTTCTTCTTGTAGGCCTCGACACCCGGCTGGTTGAAGGGGTTCACGCCCAGCAGGTAGCCGCTGATGCCGCACGCCTTCTCGAAGAAGTAGATCAGGGCGCCGAGCGACTCGGCGTCGATGGTCGGGATCTCGACGCGGATGTTGGGCACGCCGCCGTCGATGTGAGCCAGCCGTACGCCCAGCTCGGCCATGTGGTTGATCTGCGAGATGCGCTTGCCGGCCAGATAGTTCAGGCCGTCGAGGTTCTCGGCGTCGCTCTCGACCTTGACCGTGTGTTTCGACTCGGCCACCGAGATGATGGTCTCGAAGAGGGTGCGCTCGCCCTCCTGAATGTACTGACCCATCGAGTGGAGGTCGGCCGTGAGGGTTACGCTGGCGGGGAAGATACCCTTGCCGTCCTTACCCTCGCTCTCGCCGTAGAGCTGCTTCCACCACTCGCCCACGTATTGGAGCTTGGGCTCGTATGAACCGAGAATCTCGGTCTTCTTGCCCTCGCGGTAGAGCTCGTTGCGGACGATGGCATACTGTGCCGAGATGTTCTCGTCGACGGGGACCGCGGCGTCGGTAGCCTTCTCCATGGCGGTGGCTCCGGCTACGAGAGCCTTGATGTCGACACCGGCTACGGCCAGCGGCAGCAGGCCCACGGGCGTGAGGACAGAGAAACGGCCGCCCACGTCGTCGGGGATGACGAAGGTGGGGTATCCCTCGTTTGTGGCGAGGGTCTTCAGTGCGCCGCGCGCCTTGTCGGTGACGGCAACGATACGCGTGGCGGCATCCTCCTTGCCGTAACGCTTCTCGATCTCGGCCTTGATGATGCGGAATGCTATGGCGGGCTCGGTCGTGGTACCCGACTTAGAGATGACGATGGCGGCGATCGAATAGTCCTTCACGACGTCGAGCAGCTCGTAGGTGTAATCCTCCGAGATGTTCTGTCCGGCGAAGAGTACCGTCGGGTTCTCATGCTTGCGGCGCAGGAACTCGAACGAGTTGTTCATGGCCTCATAGACGGCCTTGGCGCCCAGATACGAGCCGCCGATGCCTATGCAGATGACCACTTCGGCCTTGGCGCGGAGCTTCTCGGCCTGCGCCTCGATGGCGGCGATCTGTGCGTCGTCTATCGACGAGGGGAGGTGTACCCATCCCAGAAAATCGCTGCCCGCACCCTTGCCCGAATGGAGCAGTTCGTTCGCCTGCTGCGCCTGAGCCTTCATCTGCTCGGTGATGACGACTCCCGACTTGGCGATGTCCAGTTTGATTGAACTCATCGTTTGGAAAATTTTAACGGTTTATGACTGTTGTTATCATATCAGTTTGTGCGTCAGCTCCCGCATCTTTCGGCGTGCCGAGGCGTTACGGTAGAGTATCTCGTAGACCGTATCGGCTATCGGCAGCTCGGTGGCGGAGTGCGACGCGATGTGTCGTATGCATTCGGCGGCGTAGTACCCCTCGGCCACCATCGTCATCTCGTTCATGGCGCTGCGCACGGTGCAGCCGCGGCCTATGAGCAGGCCGAGGCGGCGGTTGCGGCTGTAGGTCGAGTAGCTTGTTACCAGCAGGTCGCCCAGATACGCCGACGCGCAGATGTTGCGCCGCTGGGGGGCGTGTGCGGCGAGGAAGCGCTCCATCTCGGCGGCGCAGTTGGCTATGAGTACGGCGATGAAGTTGTCGCCGTAGCCCAGACCCACGGCCATGCCCACGGCCAGAGCGTAGATGTTCTTCATGATTGCTGCATATTCCACGCCGAAGATATCCTCGGCGTGGGAGATGCGTATGTATGGGCGCTCGAACATGTGTGCCACCTGCTCGCGGAGCGTCGGGTCGGTGCCCACGACCGTAAGGTACGAGAGGCGTCCCATTCCCACCTCCTCGGCGTGCGAGGGGCCGGTGACCAGAGCCATCTGATGTTCGGGTATGCCGTAGCGGCGTATGAGGTAACCCGCGACCGAGAGGTATTCGCCCGGCACTATGCCCTTGACGGCCGAGATGACGGTTTTGTCGGCCAAGGGTGTTGTCAGCGGTTCGAGGAATGTCTTGGTGAAGGCCGAGGGCATTGCCATGACGACGGTGTCGGCATCGCGCACTACGGTGTTAATGTCGTCGGAGAGCTCCATGCGGGAGGTGTCGAGATCCACGTCGCGCAGATACTTGCAGTTGCGGCCCTCCTCGCGCACCGATGCCAGCACTTCGGGGTTGCGTATGTGCCATGCGACCCGCACGCCGTTCTCGGCGAAGATCTTGACTATGGCCGTAGCCCAACTGCCGTAACCGATGACGGCACATTTCGATTGGCTCTTTTCCATGAGGCTGATGCGTAGCTCTTAACCGTGCAAAAGTAGCTAAAAATTTCCTAAAAAAGTTGGAAATGCCTTGCAAAACTTATCTATCTTTTTCCTACCTTTGTGGAGCGATGAAGGCTGCGGCCCGCGAGCGGCGGGAGCGGCCTGTTTTTTACGTCGCGTAAACTTTGATAATCAGCGGGTTAAATACGAAATACTTATGGGCTTTTTTTCATTGACACAGGAGCTGGCCATCGACCTCGGGACGGCCAATACTCTGATCATATACAACGGCAAGGTCGTGGTCGACGAACCGTCGATCGTGGCTCTGGACGTACATACGGGCAAGGTCGTGGCCATAGGCCAGCAGGCCCGTCAGATGCACGAAAAGACTAATCCCAACATAAAGACCATCCGTCCGCTCAAGGACGGCGTGATCGCCGACTTCAACGCCACGGAGCTCATGCTGCGCGGCCTGATCAAGAAGGTGCGCACGTCGAGCAGCATGTTCTCGCCGTCGCTGCGCATGATGATATGCATACCGTCGGGTTCGACCAACGTCGAGATCCGCGCCGTGCGCGACTCGGCCGAGCATGCCGGCGGCCGTGACGTCTACATGATCTTCGAGCCCATGGCTGCGGCTCTGGGCGCCGGTCTGGATGTCGAGGCCCCCGAAGGCAACATGGTGATCGACATCGGCGGCGGTACGTCGGAGATAGCCTGCATATCTCTGGGCGGCATCGTCTGCTCGGAGTCGATAAACATCGCGGGCGATGTATTCACGGCCGACATTCAGAACTATGTGCGCCAGCAGCACAACATACGTATCGGCGAGCGTACGGCCGAGGCCATCAAGTGCTCGATCGGCGCCGCGGTGCCCGAACTGGAGGAGGAGCCCGAGGATTACGTCATCACGGGCCCGAACATGCTCACGGCGCTGCCGCAGACCGTGACGCTGAGCTACAACGAGATCGCCTACGCCATGGAGAAGTCTCTGGTGAAGCTCGACGCCGCGCTGATGAAGGTGCTTGAGACCATGCCCCCCGAACTCTATGCGGATATCGTCAAGAACGGAGTCTACCTTGCCGGCGGCGGCGCCCTGATCAAGGGTCTCGACAAGCGTCTGTCGGACAAGTCGGGTCTGCCGTTCCACATAGCCGAGGACCCGTTGCGCGCAATCGCCCGCGGTACGGGAATCGCTCTGAAGAATATCGACAAGTTCTCGTTCCTGATGAAGTGACGTGGCGGCCGCGCCTCGGGGCGTGGCGGCGTTGCGCAGCGGCGGCGTGTGCCGCCGAGAGTGGGATGAAGGGAGAATTGTCATGTATAAGCTTATAGAGTTCATACGCAGAATATATGTTGTGCTATTGTTCATCGTTATCGAGGCAATAGCACTCAATTATTATGCGCATTCGTCATATTACACCCAAGCCAAGATCCTCTCCTATGCCAACCGTGTGACGGGGTCGGTGCAGAGCACCTTTTTCGGCATAAAGCACTTCTTCACGCTGCGGCGTGAGAACGACATGCTGACGGCGCGCGTCGCCGAGCTCGAGGGGCGCCTGTCGGCCTACCGCGAGATGGCGGCAGCGGCGCAGACCGACTCTCTGGCTGCGGCCATCGCGGCCGATACGCTCGGCGTAGGGCTGGAGGGTATGTCGCAGTACCGCTACATGACGGCACGCACGGTGGCCAACTCGATAAACCGCGACCGTAACTTCATTACGCTCAACCGCGGACTGATGCACGGCGTGATGACCGACATGGCCGTCATTACGCCCGACGGGGCGATGGTGGGGTATGTGGTCGGGTGCTCGGAGCGTTACTCCGTGGTGCTGCCGCTGCTGAATACCGATTTCCGTACCAGCGGCAAGATCGTGGGCGACGACCACTTCGGGTCGATATCGTGGAGCGGGTCGAGCCCGTACGAGGTCGACATGACCGAGCTGTCGAAGTATGCCGAGATCGAGGTGGGGGCAGAGGTCGTATCGTCGGGACTATCGCACTACTTCCCCGCCGACGTGAAGATCGGATATGTGGAGAGCTTCGAGCTGAACGACAGCCAGACGGCATACGATGTGAAGATACGCCTTGCGGCCGACATGACGCGTCTGGGTAATGTCATCCTTATCGAGAATATGGATTTCGGCGAGATGTCGACCCTCGAGGGCGAGGCCGAATCGGGCCAGAGCGCAGGTATGGAGATGCAGCCGTAGCGGCCGTACAGGAGGGGGGGGGAGACGAATCGAGTACGCAGACATGGCCAAGGAGAAATTAAGGCAGAGGCAGATTATGGAATGAAGGGGAGCGAGAGTATTTGGCCGGAGCGAGTAAAGTGCCGGAGATGGAGAGTAATGAAATGGAGAGTGCGGGAAGTGTGATCTGCGGCATGTACATGTAAGAGAGTTGTCTGCGGCGTGAAGAGTAGAAAGCGGTAAAAGAAAATTTATGTTCAAGAACATCATATCATACGCGGGAGTATTCGTCGTGGCGGTGTTGTTGCAGATATTCGTTCTGGACAACATCTCGCTGGGGGTATATTTCCATCCGCTGCTCTATTCGGTCTTCATCATACTGCTGCCGGTGGATACCAAACCCGTATGGGTTGTGTTGACGTCGGCGCTGCTGGGTGTCGTTATGGATGCCATGACAGGTACCGACGGCCTGAACGTCATAGCTGCTACGGCGGTGGGATTCTTCCGCCCGCTGGTCATAAACGCCACCTGCGGCCGCACGGTGGGCCCCGACGACACGCTGCCGGCTCTGTACCGTATCACGACGAAGAGTCTGGCGTGGTACATCGGGGTGATGGTGATGCTGCACTGTGCAATATTCTTCTTCATGGAGACGTTATCGTTGCGCCACCTGCCGCACATACTGCTGCGGCTGGCGGTGAGCGGCGCGGCCACGTTCCTGCTGGCATGGTATTTCGTGCGGCTCTTCATCGAGAAGATTCTGAACAAGTGACCGGAGGGGGAAGGATGTTATGGCTGACAATGACGTATATGTAAGACGCAGGATATTGCGGGCGGTGGTGCTCGGCATCTTTGCCGTGCTGGCATTGCGCATAGGCTATATCCAGCTCGTAGACTCGAAATACAAGCGTCTGGCTGCGGGCAACGTGCTGCGGTACGAGGTGCAGTATGCTCCGCGCGGTGAGGTTGTCGACCGCCGCGGCGAGTATCTGGTGCAGAGCAAGGAGTGCTACGACCTGATGGTGGTCTACCGCGATATCGGACGCGAGGGTTTCGACACGACGCGTTTCTGCAACATTGTGGGCATCGAGCGCAAGAAACTCGAATCGGTGTTGCGTAATGCCCGTATGCGCCCGCGAGCGCCTACGCTGGTCCTGAACTACGTCCCGAAGGAGGTGAAGCTGCGCTTCGAGGAGTGCAATTTCCCGGGCTTCTATACCGTCTACCGCACCGTGCGCCAATATCCGCGCAAGATCGGCGGCAACCTTCTGGGGTATGTCGGCGAGGTTAACGAGGATTATATCAAGCGCAATCCCGAATACAGCGCGGGCGACTATGTGGGCATGACGGGTGTGGAGGCCGCCTACGAGAAGGAGCTGCGCGGCAAGGACGGCGTGAAGGTCGTCGAGGTGGATACCCACGGCGCAATCAAGGGCTCGTATATGGACGGGGCGTTCGATTCGCTGCCCGTGCCGGGCAAGCGCTTGATGTGTACGATCGACGCACGCCTTCAGGCCTTTGCCGAGGAGCTCATGGCGGGCAAGGTGGGGGCTGTGGTGGCCATCGAGCCCGCGACGGGCGAGATTCTGGTTATGGCCTCCTCGCCGACGTATGATCCCGACGAGCTGGTGGGGCGCGAGCGCGGCAACAACTATATGCGCATGCTGCGCAACAAGCGCCAGCCTCTGTTCAACCGCGCCGTGAAGGCCAAATATCCGCCGGGCTCGACCTTCAAGCTGGTGCAGGGACTTATCGGCATGCAGGAGGGTGTGCTGACGCCCGAGACGAAATATCCGTGTCACGAGGGTTACAGTGTGGGGCGCGTGCATCAGGGGTGCCACTCGCACGCTTCGCCGCTCGACCTGCGCAACGCCGTGGCGCAGTCGTGCAACGCCTATTTCTGCTATGTCTTCCGCGACATAATCGACAACCGCAAGTACGGCAGCGTCAAGGAGGGCATCGAGGTGTGGGGCGACTATGTCCGCAGCTTCGGCTACGGCCGCAAACTCGATTCCGATTTTCTGGGCGAGGGCCCGGGATATGTCCCCGACAGGGAGTTCTACGACAAGCGCTACCGCGGTTCGTGGAGTTCGCTGACGGTGCTGTCGCTCTCGATCGGGCAGGGCGAGCTGGGCTGTACGCCGCTGCAGATGGCCAACCTTGCAGCGACGGTGGCAAACCGCGGATACTACTACATACCTCATATCATCAAGCAGATCGAGGGTCAGGATTCGATCGACCGCCGCTTCTACGAGAAGCAGTACACGAAGGTCGATCCGCGATATTTTGAACCCATAGTCGAGGGTATGTGGCGCGGAGTGAACGTCCCGGGTGCGGGCACCTCGTGGCGTGCCTACCTGCCGGGACTCGACGTCTGCGGCAAGACGGGTACGGCACAGAACCCGCACGGCCGTGACCACTCGACGTTCCTCTCCTTCGCGCCGAAGGACAACCCGCGTATTGCCATCTCGGTGTATGTAGAGAACGGCGGTTTCGGCGCCACGATAGCGTTGCCCATAGCCAGCCTGCTGGAGGAGTATTACCTTACCGACACCATCACCCGCCCGCAGCTGGTCGAGCAGGTGAAGGCCTATAACATCTATTACCCGATATATGCCGAGGACAGGAAATAACCGTCAGATGTCATTGTTCGAGGGTGTCGACCGCGTGGCCGTCATACTCTACCTGCTGCTTGTCGCGGCGGGTATGGTGAGCATCCTTTCGGCCTCGTACGACGATACGATCAGCGGCTTCTTCTCGCTCGAACACTTCTACATGAAACAGGCGGTATGGATCGCCGCGGCGTTCGGGGCCGCACTCGTGATCCTGCTGCTCGATGCCCGCTACTACCACATGTATGCCTACTATGCCTATGCCGCGGGTATCGTGCTTCTGGTGGCGGTGCTGTTGTTCGGCCGCGAGGTCAACGGCGCCAAGGCGTGGTTCGAGTTCGGATCTGTGCGTGTACAGCCCGTAGAGTTCGTCAAGATAGCCACGGCGCTGGCCGTGGCCCGCATGATGAGCAACTACTCCTTCTCGATACGCCGTACGGGCGACCTGCTGCGCGTGGCATTCGTCATACTGCTGCCGCTGGCTATCATCGTCCTGCAGAACGATACCGGCTCGGGCGTGGTGCTCTGTTCGTTTCTCTTCGTGCTCTACCGCGAGGGGCTGAACAAGTGGATATGCATACCCATCATTCTGGTGGCGGCGCTGTTCATATTCTCATTCCTCTTCACGCCGCTGTTCCTGCTCGCGCTGCTGGTGATAATATTCACCGTCTCGGATGCCATGATGATCGGCGCGTGGCGCGCCCATGCGGTCTTTCTGGCTTCGGTGACGCTCGCCTCGGCTCTGCTCTATCTGGTGTCGGTATTGTTCTGGGAGGGGGCGCTCAGCGCATACGTCTGCGCCGTCATCGTGATGGCAGTAGCGGTAGTGGCGGCCGCGGTATATGCCCTGCGCAAGAATATCTCGGCCATCTTCGTGACGCTGGCACTCTTCGTCGGGTCGATGATCTTCGTGCCTACGGCCGACATGATCTTCGAGACGATCCTCCAGCCCCACCAGCGTGAACGTATCCTCAGCTTCCTCGGCATCGTGAGCGACCCCCACGGCGCCGACTACAACGTCAACCAGTCGAAGATCGCCATCGGCTCGGGCGGCCTCTTCGGCAAGGGATTCATGCAGGGCACGCAGATAAAGTACAACTTCGTCCCCGAGAAGCACACCGACTTCATCTTCTGTACCGTGGGTGAGGAGTGGGGCTTCGTCGGGTCGATGGTGGTGCTGGGGCTGTTATGTGCGCTTATCCTGCGGCTTATGCGTATGGGCGAGCGGCAGGAGGAGCCCTTCAGCCGTATATACAGCTACTGCGTCTCGGCCATACTTCTGTTCCACGTTATGGTAAACGTCGGCATGACGGTCGGCATCTTCCCCGTGATGGGTATCCCGCTGCCGTTCCTCAGCTACGGCGGCTCGTCGCTTGTGGCATTCACCATACTCGTATTCATCGCCATACGTCTCGACGCCTCGCCCCGCAAGGGTGTCATGTCGGCACGGTAGAGGAGCAACAGGCGCGCGGAAAAGAAAGAACAGGAACGGACGGAAAAGAGAATGGACGGAAAGCTAAGCCTTCCGTCCATTGTCATATATATACGCGTTGTGCGGTTTACTTGCGGTTGCGGATGAGCCACTCGGCGATCTGCACGGCGTTGAGGGCGGCTCCCTTCTTTATCTGGTCGGCAACGCACCAGAAGACCAGACCGTTTGCCGATGTCAGGTCGCGGCGTATGCGGCCCACATATACGGGATCCTTGCCTGCGATGAAGAGGGGCATCGGGTAGACCTTCTCTGCGGGGTTGTCCATCAGCACAACGCCTTCGGCCCCGGCAAATGCCTTGCGGGCCTCGTCGGGAGTGACGGGACGCGCGGTCTCGACCCAGATGCTCTCCGAGTGTGCGCGCATGACGGGCACGCGTACGCACGTGGCCGACACCTCGATATCCGAGTGCATGATCTTGCGCGTCTCGTTGTACATCTTCATCTCCTCCTTCGTATAGTCGTTGTCGGTGAAGACGTCGATGTGGGGGATGACGTTATATGCCAACTGGTATGCGAACTTCTCGACCGTAGGCTCCTCGCCCGCCACGATCTGGGCATGCTGCGTGCGCAGCTCGGCCATGGCCTGCGCGCCGCCGCCGCTGGCCGACTGGTAGGTGGCGACATGTACGCGGCGTATGTGCGATACCTTCTCTATGGCATTCAGCGCCACGACCATCTGTATGGTGGTGCAGTTGGGGTTGGCGATGATGTTGCGCGGGGCGTTGAGCGCATCGCGGGGATTGACCTCGGGGACGACCAGAGGCACGTCCGCATCCATACGGAAGGCGCTCGAGTTGTCGATCATGAGGGTGCCGTATTTGGTTATGGTCTGGGCGAACTCCTTCGAGGTGCCGGCGCCTGCCGACGCGAGGGCTATGTCCACGCCCTTGAAGGCGTCGTCATGCTGCAGGAGCTGTACCTTGACTTCGCGGCCGCGGAAGGGGTATGTACGTCCCGCACTGCGCTGCGATCCGAAGAGCAGCAGCTCGTCTACGGGGAAATCGGTTCTTTCGTTGAGGATGGTGAGGAACTCCTGTCCCACGGCGCCGCTGGCGCCTACGATTGCAATTTTCATATCTGTTGAATACCTGTTTGGTTATACTCTGCGTTTGCTTGCTCGTCGCTGCGGCGGCCGTCTCGATTAATCGAAAAACTCATCCTCGGATTGTTGTGTTGCGGCGGCTGAGGGTTCGACGGCACTCGGACAGTCGTATGGCTCCCAGCCGTCGGGACGGATGAACTTGGCGTTGCGGCTCATGCCCAGACGGGGGTCGGCGTATGCCGACTTGAGGAACTCGCCCACGATGGGCAGGGCCATGACACTGCCCTCGCCGCCTGCGGTGCGGTGTACCGACTGGTCCTCGCCTCCGACCCATGCCCCGGCCACGAGCGTCGGGGTCACGCACATGAACCATGCGTCGCGGTTCTCGTTCGAAGTTCCGGTCTTGCCACCGATGTCCATGTTCTGCATGCCGAACTGCCAGCCGAGACGTCCTCCCGTACCGGCCGTGATGACACGCTGCAGCATGGTGAGCATGGTGTATGCCGTAGTCTTGCTGATGGCGTCCTGCGACTTGGGTATGAATGTCGAGATGAGGTTGCCCTGACGGTCCTCGATGCGGGTGACGAAGATAGGCTCGGTATATACGCCTTCGTTGACGAAGGTCGAGTAGGCGCTTACAAGCTCGAAGACGTTCGAGTCGAACGATCCGAGACACAATGCATAGGCGGGGTATATGTAGCTGCGTATACCCATGTTGTGCAGGAAGTCGGCCACGGCTTCGGGCTGCTTGGCCTGCTTCATGATCCAAGCCGAGTAGTTGTTTCGCGAGTTGGCCATACCCCAGTAGAGCGGGTGCAGCACACCGTCATATTCGACCTTGCCGGCCTCCTTGGGCGACCATATTCCCGCCGGGGTCTCGATCGAGACGGGGAGGTTGGGAGCCATGGTGCAGGGCGTAAGGCCGAGGTGGTCGATGGCGAAGGTGTAGATGAAGGGCTTCACGGTAGATCCGATCTGGCGTTTGCCCTGTTTTGCCATGTCGTACTTGAAGTATCGGAAGTTTGGGCCGCCGATGTAGGCCTTGACGTGGCCCGTGCGGGGGTCCATCGCCACGAAGCTGGCGCGCATGATGCGTTTGTGGTGGAGGATCGAGTCGCGCGGTGTCATGACGGTATCGCGCTCGCCCTTGAAGGTGAAGACGCGCATCTCGCACTTGCGGTCGAACGAGGCCATGATATCCTTCTCCGCGACGCCCTCCTTGCGCATCTGGCGGTAGCGCTCCGAGCCCTTTATGGCGCGCATGACGATCTGCTCGCGCTCTTCGGCCGTGGTGCCTTGGAAGAGTACCCCCGTTGCCGCAACCTGACGGTCGATGGTGGGCTGGATGACGGTCTCGAGCTGCTTCTGCATAGCCTGCTCGGCGTAGCGCTGCATCGTGGGGTTGATCGTGGTATATATGCGCAGGCCGTCGCGGTAGATGTTGTATGGCGTGCCGTCGGCCTTGGTGTTCTTCAGGCACCAGCCGTAGATCGGGTTCTCGTCATACTGCTTTACCGCCTGCTCGTAGTCCCAGTCGTTGAGGAACTGCCGCCGCGTGGGGCGCTGCATCGTCATCACCTGACGCAGCATCTCGCGGAAGTATGTCGCCTCGCCCTCGTTGTGCGATATGGGCTGGTAGTTGAGCGTTATGGGCAGCGCCGAGAGCGAGTCGCACTGCTTGCGGGTTATGGCGCCGGCGGCGCGCATGCGGTCGAGCACCAGATTGCGGCGCGCAAGCGAGTTGTCATAGTTGCGTACGGGAGAGTAGCGCGTGGGGGCGTTCACTACGCCTACGAGTACGGCCGCCTCCTGTATGTTCAGCTCGTCGGGCGCCTTGCCGAAGAAGGTGCTGGCGGCGGACTTGATGCCGTAGGCGTTCGAGCCGTATGCCACCGTGTTGAGATACATGGCGGCGATCTCCTCCTTGGTATAGTTGTGTTCGAGCTTGAGGGCCGTGATCCACTCCTTGAACTTCGACTGCACGAGCTTGAACGTACGGCCCACCTTGCTGCGGTTGCTTGCCGTATCGCGCGGGAAGAGGTTCTTGGCCAGCTGCTGGGTTATGGTGCTGCCGCCGCCCTGCGAGTGGCGCTGCAGCATGACGGTCTTGATACCCACGCGGAAGAGCGACGGGATATCGATACCCGAGTGGTTGCGGAAACGCACATCCTCGGTGGCGATGAGCGCCGCCACAACGGGCGGTACGTGATAGCCGTCGAGGGTGAGTATGAGCGATGAGTCCTGCGGGAAGAGCTCGGCATACTGCACATAGGAGCGGTTCTGCACGAAGAAGGTGCCGATGACGTGTCCGTCCTCGCCGTAGATCTCGGTAGCGAGGTTGCTCTTGGGATTTTCGAGCTCCTCGAACGAGGGTATGCGGCCGAAGAGACCCGTCGCCGCCAGCAGCAGCATGAGGAAGATGAGCGCCACGGGCGCGAAGGCCACGATCCACAGGGCCTTGATTATGTTGTTCTTGTCCTTTATCGCACGTTTTATGTCCATCTGAAGTCGGATTGTGTGAGGGAGCCTCTATGCCCCAACGTGCAAAGGTATAAATTTATTTCGACAAAATGCGACGTTCGGGCACCTTTCGGGCGCACGCGTGCACGCGTAAGGGTTGTCGGACGTGTCATGAGGGGTGCTACGGATCCGACAGCGTCTGAAAAACCATGTCTGAAAAGGGCCCTGTCGGGCGGTGTCGTGCGTGTCAGAAGGGCAGGGCCATGCCTGCCGAGAAGTACACGCCGCCCTCGCTCGGACGGTAGAGCGAGAGGGTGAAGGCTATGGTCGCCGAGGCGGGCTGGCTGAGCAGATTGACGTCGAATGTCAGGTCGCCGCCCCACGAGTTGATGCGGTGCCACCGCTCGCGAAGGCGGTTGTCGATGACATATACGCGGCGGAACTGCGCGTAGTCGAACCCGAAGTTGGCGCGTATGCGTTTGAAGTATATTATACCGTGCAGGCCCCCGTCGGGGTAGCACAAGGGCAGCTGGTAGTTTATCGAGGCGGCGATATAGTGTTTGTTTTCGATCTGCGTGGTGTAGAATCCGCGTGGCAGCAGCCGCGTGGCGTTGAATGTCAGGGCCGAGAGCGCATCCCTGCTCGAAAAACCTCCGAAAGAGGTCTGGTATGCCGCTTCGAGCGTGAGGCTGTTGTGAGGCATCAGTCCCGGCGTGTATGTCTTGGCGTAGAGCGATATGAGGTCGTCGAAGCGGCTGTCGGCGGGGTTCATGGCGTAGGTGGCCGAGGCGACGAGACCCCACGGCGTGGCGAAGTCGCGGTGTGCCATGCGCGTCATGTCCTGATACCCGAGCGAGAATGCAGTCAGATGGAGCCCCTTCTTGTATCCTATCGTTGCGACATTGCTTATGCCCCCCTCGCCTATATGCAGGCGTCCGGTGTCGGCCACAAGGCCGTTCGAATAGCTCCACGATGCCGACGCCACGAGGTAACGTATGTGGTGGCCGCAGTCGAACATGAGCGGGAACGATATGTCGGCCCCGAAGGAGTAGTATCGCCCCTGCTTGGGCGGTACGGGGAACTCGATGGAGTGCGTCTGCGAGTTGTAGATATAGACGGGATATATGTTCTGGTGTCCGCCGTATGTGGCCTCGATGCTGATTGTTGGGCCAAGGCCGTAGTACCGCATCGACCCCTTCCATACGGATCCCTGCTCCGAGTTCCAGCCGTAGGTGAAGAATCCCTGCGCCGACGAAAGGAGGTTCTGCGTCATGACCGTGGCGCCGAGGTTCATGTTTATGGCGCCCTCCTCGCTCAGCGAGAAGGGATCGTACGACAGGGGCGCCCAGCTGTGGAAGTTGAATAGCGTGGCGGCCTTGCGGTAGCGGCGCGTATGGCTGCTCTGGGCTGCGGCTGCCGTGGCTGCGACCGTGGAATCGAGACGTACGGTGTCGAGGTTTATCGTGCCCCAGCGCTTGCGCGGCGGGTTGACCAGATTGCGCGGCAGGGGTGAGTATGCGACCTCACGGCTGAAACGCTGAGGATATTGCAGTGCGGGGTGATATCCCGTGGAGTCGTATGTGGTGACGGCGACGCGCCCGTCGGCTGCGGGGGCGGGGTCGAACGATCCGTAACGCGACTCGGTAATCTGATATTCGCGTCCTGCGGCCAGATCGTAACAGTGCGCCTCGTCGCGTCCCGATGCTATCGAACCGAAATAGAGACGTCCGTCGCGCGCCCGCAGGTTGCTCAGCGTGATGTATGCCGGGCGGGTTATCTGCCGCGGCGCGAACTCTTCGTCTATCGAACCGATCCACATACCCTCGTTGCCGGTGGCTATGTAGTAGAGGCGTTGCGTGGCGTTGTCCCACGCCAGAGAGTGTATCTCCTGTCCGAATGGCATGGCGCACTCACGCTCGCGGCCGTCGGCCGTGCGGTAGTGTATGGTGTAGATGCCGTCGGGACGGTATCGCACCCATGCCAAGCCACCCATGCCGTCGGGCGTGGGGTAGAGTATGTTGCCGCGCGGGGCTTGGTCGCCGCGCAGGGTGCGGGGGCGCAGCGAGCCGCGGCGCAGCGTATCCAGATCGAGATAGCAGATGCGCGAGTCGACCTTCTCGTCGAACATCTTGCTGCGGCGGTATTCGGTCCACCAGAGACGGTGCGTGGAGGCATCGTATGCGGGCCGTGTCGATATGTCGCCCGTATAGCAGATGTCGTGTTCGACGCCCGTGCGGGTGTCGAGCGTGACGAAATGCGACGTGCGGTCGAGGTCCTCCTTGATGAGCAGCAGACGCCGCCCGTCTATCCATACGGGGTCGGAATATGTGGTATAGCTGGTGACGGCGGGTGCCGGAAGCAGCTCCGTCGTAGGCTCCACGGCAGGCAGCGAGTCCCAATAGTCGGTCAGCGTGCGGAAGGTGCTGCGGAAGAGGTCGAGCGTGGTGAAGCCGAAGAGTTTCTTCATCGTAAGCCCCGTCGACACGACCATCCACGGATGCCGCGGGCCGTAGGCGGCGATGTCGTCGCAGATGACGCGTCCGGCAATCTCGTTGCCGCGGGCCACCATCTGATATCCCAGCTGGTAGTGGTCGGGGATGAAGTCGCGGTAGGAGCCGCAGAGGAACTTGTCGATGTTTCGGTATTTGGTTGCTATGTCGCCCATGGCGCGGAACTCGAGTGTGAATCGCGGCTGCAGGGCCCGGCCGAACGACGAGGCCTCGGTCTCGGACATGGTGGCATCGCCCTCGATCATCCACAGCGGCATGAAGAGCAGCCCTATGGTTGAGCTCTGCTGCCCGAGCAGGTAGCTGACGGCCTTGACTACGCCGACATTGAGGTTGTTGTACTGTACGGCGTGGCGGTACTCGTGTGCCACGAGCTGCTTGATCCACGGCATCGAATATCCGTCCACGGCGGGTGCCGAGAGGAATTCGACGCGCTTGGGCAGCCACATGACCAGACCGTTCGAGCGCATGTTCTCGGGGTGGACGATGAACGGGAGGTCGAGGGCCGGAAGGCGGTATCCGTATGATATGTATGGTTGTATGCGGCGCACGAAATATCCCGTTGCGGCGCCTATGGCGGCGGCATGACGCGGGTATATGACGTCGGCCACGGAGTCGGCATCGCGCATCCAGCGGAAGCGTGCGGGATCGGCGCCCCAACTGTAATATTGGGCGCTGGCGTTCTGCGCGGCGAGCAGTGCCGCCACTGTTGCCGCTACGGCTGTGAGGATACGTCTTGTCGAGAACATTGCGTGATGGTGTGTGCCGCGGGGATTATCCTCCGGCCTTCTTGCAGCCGTAGCCGGCCTGTTGCAGCAGCTCGACCACGCGGTCGCGGCGGTCGCCCTGAATTATGATCTCGCCATCCTTTGCCGTGCCGCCCGTGCCGCAGCGGTTCTTGAGCATGCGCGCCAGCTCCTCGAGGTCCTCGCCGCGGCCGACGAAGCCGCGCACGATGGTGACGCACTTGCCCGCGCGCTGCCGCCGGTCGATCCATACGCGCAGCGACTGCTGCGACGGAGGCAGCGTCGCCGGCTCCTCCTGAGTGCCTGTATCGTACTTGTAGTCGGGGTCGGTGGAGTAGACCATGCCGAGCCTCGCTTTCCAGTCGTTCATCTGTTGTGTTCGGTTTTGCTGCTGTCGGGGCCGAAAAGGGCTCCGGCGTTTTGCGCAAAATTACTATTTTATTATCTTTGGGACAAATTATGAAACGCGCATCGGCTGAAAAAAAGAGATACGAGGCGTTGCTGCGGCGCCGCAGCAACAACGCTCCCATGCCCGAATCGATCGATGACGGGCGGCGTCTGGTGCGTGTCTATGTCGAGGGCTACGAGGATGTGGCCTTCTGGCGCGGCATCTTCGACCACTTCCACAACCGTTATGTGCGTTTCGAGATCTCGGTGCCCAACCGCGAGGATCTGCCCAAGGGCAAGAAGGTGCTCATGTCGATGATACCCTCGTCGAGCGAGGAGCTGCTGCTGTGCGTCGATTCGGACTTCGACTACCTGTTCGGCGACACGACGCCGCAGTCGGCCGAGATACACGCCGCGCAGTATATGTTCCACACCTACACCTACGCCACCGAGAACTATCTCTGCTACGCCCCCTCGCTGCATAACGTCTGCGTCAAGGCCACCAAGAACGACTGCCACATATTCGACTTCGTGCGTTTCATGGCCGACTATTCGCGTGTGATATACCGAGTCTTCCTGTGGTACGCCTACTCGGCTCATCAGGGCTCGGAGTCGGTATTCACGCTGGTGGACTTCAAGAACACGGTGCGTCTGGGATACCTCGAGATCGAGAACAACGGTGCCGAGACCCTTGCATGGTTGCAGCGCAACGTTGAGAGGCGGCTGCGCACGCTCGAGGAGCGTTATCCCGCCATGAACGAACGTCTGGATGCCTTCGGCCGCGTACTGGAGCAGAAGGGCGTCACGCCCGAGACGACATATCTCTACATGCACGGGCATACGCTCATGGACAATGTGGTGATGGTGCTGCTGAATACGGTGTGCGACCGTCTGCGCACCATGTCGGTCGAGAAGATCAACTCCTCGCGCAAGCAGGGTGTGCCGCTGAAGAACGAGATGAGCAACTATATCAACTCGCTGCGTTCGATACGCGACGTGCTGCTCGACAACGAGAACTACACTCGCTGCCCGTTGTACGAGAATCTTCGGCGTGACATCGATGAGTATCTCAAGGGTGTGATCTCGCACATGCGGCAGTCCGAAAAGTCGCCGCGCCGTCGCCGCAACATGCACCATGACGACAAATAGCTGTCGGGTGATCGCTTTGGAAGGGAAACGTTACCAACCCAAAATATCTGATATGGACCATACGAGAAGAGTATTCATGGCGGCAGTATGCTTTGCGGCCGTTGCCCTTTTGGGCTTTATTACGCCCGTTGCGGCGCAGGATGCCGGGGTGTGGATGGGCGACCGCCGCGCTGCATGGCTTAAGGAGGCTGCCGCGTCGATGCCCGAATTGCGGCGCACGGAGCACCATCCCGTGCGTATCGTGCGCAGCGTGGCCGACTCGACGGCATTTCAGGGGTGGCGCATGGAGCCCTCCGAACCCATCGAGGCGCTCTATGCCTCCTCGCTGAAGCAGCGGCGCAAGGTGATCGTCGATATGGGTGAGCACATGACCGGATACTTCTCCCTGCGTGTGAACCATACGGGCATGCCGGCCGATGCCCCGATACGCCTGCGCATTACCTTTGCCGAGGTGCCGGCCGAATTGAATACGCCGTTCGATCCCTACCCGGGAGGGTTGAGCCGCGCATGGCTGCAGGATGAGACGGTGACGGTGATGCGGCTGCCGGCTACGGTGCGCATCGAGCGGCGCGTGGCGTGCCGTTATGTCATGATCGAGGTGCTGGCGCAGTCGTCATTCGATTTCCGTGTGGAGGATATCACGCTGGAGGCTGTGACCTCGGCCTCGGGTGAGGCTCCGGCGCTGGCCGAGGGAACGGATCCCATGATACGCCGCATATACGATACGGGTCTCAAGACCCTCTCGGAGTGTATGCAGACCGTCTATGAGGATGGCCCCAAGCGTGACCAGCGTCTGTGGATCGGCGACCTGTATCTGGAGTCTCTGGCCAATACCTGCTCGTTCGGCAACCATGCGCTGACACGACGCTGTCTCTATCTTCTGGCGGCGCTTGCCGACGAGGACGGGTGGCTGCACGCCACCGTGTACGAATATCCGCAGCCCGAGCCGCAGTACAATCAGCATACGATGGATTACAGCCTCCTGTACGGCGTGGCGCTGCTCGAATATCTGAAGGCTACGGGTGACATGACGACGGCGCGGGAGTTGTGGCCCGTGGTTGCGCGGCAGATAGAGATCGCCTGCACCTACCTCAGGGATTATCTCTACGACATGCAGAAACAGCCGCAGTGGTGGCTTGTCTTCGACTGGAAGGATGATCTTGACCGCCACGCCTCGGTGCAGGGGCTCATGACCTTTGCCGTTGAGTGCGGATGGGAGCTGGCGCAGATGGTGGGCCGCGAGCGCGACGTGCGCGATTGGCCAGATCTGGTGAAGCGTATGCGCCGGGCCTCGCGCCGTGCATTCTACGATGCCGATGCTGGTGTCGTGGTATCGGGGCCGCAGCGGCAGGTGTCGTATCTGTCGCAGGTGTGGATGATACTGTCTGGAACGCTCACGCCCAAGGAGGGCGCACGGGCCATGACGGCCGTGCTGAACGATCCGACGGCCTGCCGTCCGGGCTCGCCATACGCCTACCACTATGTGATCGAGGCGTTGATCGCCTGCGGCATGCACGATGAGGCGCGCGAGCAGCTCTTGGAGTATTGGGGCGGCATGGTCGAGCGCGGTGCCGACACCTTCTGGGAGGTGTACGACCCGATGGACGATTGCAAGTCTCCGTACGGATTCTATCCCGTGAACAGCTATTGCCACGCATGGAGCTGTACGCCCGTCTACTTTATCAACACCTACAAGGATATCTTCCAGCGATAGGAGAATATGTAATGAAGAAAGAGCGGGCTCCGATCTTTTCGGAGCCCGCTCTTTATGTTGGGCATTATGTCGGGCGGGACTAAAAGCGTGCCTCGCGCAGCACCACACGCACCGACGTGGGGTTCGACTGGCGTACCAGCAGATCCTGCTGTGAGGCGTAGCGCTGGTAGAGTTCGGCGTTGTAGTTGCGTATGGTGAGCAGCTCGACGTTGTCGATCTTCTCGACGTTGAAGTTCTCGGCATTGAGCGCCTTGATCAGCTCGTCGATGTGCCACGAATACTCGACACAGAGACTCAGGTCGACGGCCGAGTTGTTTATAAGGTTCGTCTTGATGCGGAAGCGGTCGAGCAGCGAGAAGATCACGGCGAACTTCTCCTCCATGACGAACGAGAAGTCGCGCGAGCGGATTGTCAGCAGCACCTGATTACGCTTGTAGATGAGTATCGGCAGCTCGACGTGCGGGGCCGTGGCGTTGATGACGGTGCCCGGCTTGCTCTTGTCGCCGAAGGGGCGCACGTAGAGGGGTATATTCTTGTTCTGGAGCGGCTTGATGGTCTTGGGGTGGATGATCTGTGCGCCGCTGTATGCCAGCTCGATGGTGTCGAGGTAGTTCAGTGCGTCGATCTTCACGGCGTCGTGGAAGATCTTGGGGTCGGCATTCAGCACGCCGTCCACATCCTTCCATACGGTCATCGACTCGGCGTCGAGGATGTTGGCCACCACGGCGGCCGAGTAGTCCGAGCCCTCGCGGCCGAGGGTTGTGGTGGTGCCGTCGGGGGCGGCGCCGATGAAGCCCTGACCGACGAAGACGCTGACACCCGTATTCTCGAGCGCCTCCTTCAGGCGAGGCTCCGAGGCCTTGATGTCGACATAGGCGTCCTTGTGGCGCTGGTTTGTGACGAATGTCGTGCGCATGTCTATCCAGCGGTTGTCGATACCCGTATGCTTGAGGTATTCCGATACGATTGTGGTCGATATCAGCTCGCCAAAGGCGACGATGGTGTCATACCACAGCTCGGCATCCGAGGTGCGGTATGTGGTGTCGACGAGGATGTTGCGCAGCTGCCCGAAGAGCAGGTCCACCTGCTCGATGCGGGTTGGTGCGCCCCACAGGTCGGTGATGATCGAGTCGTGGTATTCGACTATGCGTTTTATTCGGTCGAGCCCCTCCTGTTTATCGCCCTTCTGCATGCAGGTGAAGACCTCCTCCAGAGCGTTGGTGGTCTTGCCCATGGCCGAAACGATAATAAACAGATTCTCTTCTCCGTCGACGATGTGTCGCAGATTCCTTACGCCGTCGGCACTCTTCACCGAGGCTCCTCCGAACTTGTAAACCTTCATGGCAGGATACTTAAATTGTTATGCGGTTAATCGGGGCAAAGGTAGCAAAAAGATGCGAAGTTGGGGGCCTTTTTGCGATATAATTGCGGAAAAATATTCATTTTGGTGCATATTCTTGCAGATGATACGTTGCTGCCGCCGGTGCGGGGCGAATGTTGCGGCGGGGTGCGGATAATTGCGAAATTTGCCATATCTTTGGGACA
The DNA here is from genome assembly GCA_900546065.1 of uncultured Alistipes sp. Taxonomy (GTDB): domain Bacteria; phylum Bacteroidota; class Bacteroidia; order Bacteroidales; family Rikenellaceae; genus Alistipes; species Alistipes merdipullorum. The sequence goes on along the minus strand of URBK01000001.1, from coordinate 84,842 downwards.
AAATCCGAAATGTCATGTACAGTGAATACAAGGAAATAGTCGAGCGGGCGTGGGACGACCGCTCGCTGCTGGCCGACGAGGCCACCAAGCGTGCCATCCGCGAGGTTGTGGAGGCCGTCGACAAGGGCGCTCTGCGCACGGCCGAGCCCATAGATCTCGAGAAGAGCCTCTGGCAGGTGAACGAGTGGGTCAAGAAGGCCATAATCATGTATTTCCCCATACAGCAGATGCGCACGATGCGCGGCGGCGAGCTGGAGTGGTACGACAAGATGGAGCTCAAGCACGACTACGAGAAGCTGGGCGTGCGCGTCGTTCCGCAGGCTGTGGCGCGATACGGCGCCTACATTGCTCCGGGTGCCATTCTGATGCCTTCGTATGTAAATATCGGCGCCTATGTCGACACGGGAACTATGGTCGACACGTGGGCTACGGTGGGTTCGTGCGCGCAGATAGGCAAGCACGTGCATCTGAGCGGCGGCGTGGGTATCGGCGGCGTTCTGGAGCCCGTACAGGCGGCACCCGTGATTATCGAGGACAACTGCTTCATCGGCTCGCGCTCGATCGTTGTCGAGGGTGCGCACGTATGCCATGAGGCCGTGCTGGGATCGAATACCGTCATCACCGGCTCGACGCACATAATCGATGTGACGGGCGAGGAGCCCGTCGAGTACCGCGGATACGTACCGCCCCGCTCGGTGGTTATATCGGGTACCTATACGAAGCGTTTTCCTGCGGGCGAGTATGGCGTGGCGTGCGCCCTTATCATCGGCCGCCGCAAGGAGTCGACCGACAAGAAGACCTCGCTCAACGACGCCCTGCGCGACTTCGGCGTTGCGGTATAGCGGCACGGCGAGGCGCGATATTTATGTTGCGGGGCGTCCTGATATGAACTCACATTCCCGCAGAACGAAAAAATGAGGATATGAAACGACCGGAACATCGTCCGTGGCGCGTGCTGAACAGCGAGTACGTTGCGCGCCGCCCGTGGTTTACCGTGCGGCGCGAGAGTGTCGAGCTGCCGACGGGGGCCGTGGTGCCAGAGTGGTATGTCTTCGAGTTCCCCGACTGGGTGAACGTCATAGCGCGTACGCGCGAGGGCCTCTTCGTGATGATAAGCCAATACCGCCATGCTCTGGGCGAGACGCGCTACGAACTTGTGGCGGGCACATGTGAGCAGGGCGAGACGCCTCTGGAGAGCGCGCAGCGCGAGCTTCTGGAGGAGGCGGGCTACGGCGGCGGCAGCTGGCGGCAGTATATGGTCACCTCGCCCAACCCCACGAACCATACGAATCACGTCTATACGTTCCTTGCCGAGGGTGTCGAGCGCGTTGCCGAACAGCATACCGAGGCGGGCGAGGATATACGCGTATATCTTATGACGGAGACGGAGGTGCGCGAGCTGCTCGACGGCGACGAGATCATGCAGTGTCTGCATGCGGCGCCGCTGTGGCGGTGGATGGCCGAGTACGGCCGCAGGGAAGAGCATAGGGGGACGATCGGATAATCGGAGCGGAGGTATGATATATTATTTCGAAGAGCTTACATCGTCGAATGACGAGGCCGCGGCGGCGCGCTACGTCGAGGGTGATGTGGTGTGGGCCGAGCGCCAGACGGCGGGACGCGGACAGCGCGGCCACCGCTGGGAGAGCGCGGGGGGCGAGAACGTCACCTTCACGCTGGTGCTGGAGCCGCTGTTCCTCTCGCCGGAGCGTCAGTTTCTTATTTCGGAGGCGGTGACGGTGGGTATCACGGATTGCCTGTCGGAATATGGGATCTCGGCGCGCATAAAGTGGACGAACGACATATATGTCGGTGATGGCAAGATCACGGGCATGCTTATCGAGCACAAGTTGAGCGGCGGGGCTATATGCCGCACGCTCGCGGGCATCGGCGTGAATGTCAACCAGACGGTATTCGATCCGTCGCTGCCCAACCCCGTCTCTATGGCGCAGGTCGCGGGCCGTACGTTTGATCGGCGCCCGCTTCTTGAGCGGCTCGCGGCGTGTATAATGTCGCGTTACGGGGATCTGCGCTCGGGTGCGGAGGCTGCGGAGCGTTTGCAGCGCGACTACCACCGTCTGCTCTACCGTCTCGATGAGGAGCATTGGTTCGCGCGTCCGGACGGTGAGCTCTTCCGCGGCACGATCCGCGGCGTGGAGCCTTCGGGGGCGTTGCGCGTGGAGGATGCCGCAACGGGCGAAGTACGGGGATATCTCTTCCGCGAGATAGAATTTGTATTAAAAACCCCGCCCGACGTATTGCCGTTAACAAAATAACGGTTATATTTGTATAATACGAGGCGTTGCGGTGCCGGCGTGTCGTCCGCATGCCGTCGGAAAGAATAACTCATAAAAACACAGAGATATGAACGTACCTTCAAATCTGAAGTATTCGAGCGACCACGAGTGGTGCCGTCTCGAGGGTGATACGGCCTATGTGGGCATCACCGATTTCGCACAGAGCCAGCTTGGCGATATCGTCTTCGTCGACGTGCCGACGGTAGGGGAGACCCTTGCCGCAGGCGAGGTGTTCGGTTCGATCGAGGCGGTGAAGACCGTGAGCGACGCCTTCCTGCCCGTAGGCGGTGAGGTGCTGGAGTTCAACGAGGCTGTCGATTCCGATCCGTCGCTTGTCAATTCGGATCCTTACGGTGAGGGTTGGCTCGTGAAGGTCAAGGTGGACAATGCCGCCGACTACGACGCCCTGCTCACGCCCGAGGCATATACCGAACTGATCGGCTAACATACCGCGCGGTCAATATCATATCCGGGATACGGCATCCGATGATACGTATCTCGGATTTTTTGTGTCCGCACCCTCCATATAAAGTCGTACCGCAGTATGTAATGTCATAATTCGGATGTGCCGCGTCCCGCCTGTGGGATAAAACACAAAACGCAGGTGATACGTTTACCACCTGCGCCGAGACGTTGCGCGCATTGCGACTCTATTTTCTCTTCCGCCAGACGTAGTCGCCCGTATCGAGCCAGTATGATCCTTGTGGATGGTCGGTGCGCTTGTCGAAGATGAATATCGTGCGGCGGCCGCTTGCCGAGCCGTGGGCCTTGATCACCTCGCGGTTGTTGTCCATGGCCTTGAGCTGGAGGTCGGGTTTCTTGTATGTGTATTCGAAGTCGCGCTCCGCGATCACCTTGTCGTTGGTGTCGATAACCTTCAGGTGGCACTGCTTGGCATTGAAGGTGAGGGTCGCGAAGGTCTCGGTATTGGCGGATACCCATTTCGTTCCGGCGAGTTTCTCGGGTATTGTCCCGCCATTCTCCTTTTTGCAGGCCACCGTCAGGGCACATAATACGATGCCTGCTGCAATGATGAGTCTCTTCATTTGATCTGAATTTTATAAGGTTTGTTTTTCGGGTTCGGCAGCGGCCTTCGAATGTCGGATTGTAGCTCTGCGCGCATTGAGTATTTTCGACCTAAAGACCATTGCCTACGACCTATAAACGAATAATCGCTGTTTTTATTTCGATTGCAGATTCAGTATTACTGACTTCGCGGCGCACAATAATAGATTTTGCCTATGACGGGCGCAGATCTCGGTCGCGGTATGTTTTGTTGCGTAAAGGAGCAAGGGTCTAATTGATGGACGTGAGGAGGCAAAATAAAAAAGCGCTCCCGTCAAGGGAACGCTTTTATTTATGTGACATTTGTCAGCCTGCTATGTCCTACAGGTCTGTTCGCTCGCAGTGAGTCTGGCCCGTTATGTATTGTTTTACGGTCCGGGACCGACTGTGGGCCATTAGTTTATGGCCTTGCGGTCTGTGGCGGGCTCGGGGGCGGCGGCCTCCATGTCACACTGCGTGGTGACTATCTCGACGGCCTCGGATGCAGCCGTGCAGTCGCCCAGAACTATGGGCATGTTCCACGATATCTGCAGCTTGGTCACACCGTAGAGCATGGCGGCATATTCGGGTGTGTGGTCGTTCTCGACGAGTACGACTACGGCGTCGACATCCGTGTACTCGGCGAAGAACTGCGCGGCGATGGTGACGTTCTGCACGCGCGGCGTATGTCGCACGAGGATATCCTCTGCGGCGCATCCCAGTGTCTTGAGGCTCTCGGTCGCGGCCGCAAGGTTGCGGTGTGCGAAGGTGAGCTGCTGGTCGACTATCACTATTCCTATCTTCATCGCTGCGCGGGTTTATGCCCCGTCGGTTATATGGTTACTGAGCCAGATACTTCTCGGCGTCGCGTGCGTCTATCGACGAGGGATACTTCGTGCGTATGGTCTCGAAGCATGCGTTGGCCTTGGCCTCGTCGCCTGCGGCCTTGTATGCAAGGGCGGCCTTGCGCAGATACATAGGCGCGGTGAAGACGTTGTCGCTCACCTTGACGGCCTTCTCGAAGAGTGCTGCGGCCTTGGCATAGTCGCCGTTGTCGACGGCGATGTCGCCCTTGAGACCCTCGGCCATGGCGTTGATGATGGCGCCCGGCTCACCCTTTACATGCTTGAACTTGGCGATGTACTGCTCGGCCTGCGCCATGTCGCCCAGATGCATGCAGCATGCGGCGGCATAGTAGCGGGCGAGGTTGCCTGCGGGGGTGCCTCCGTATGTCTCCACAACCTCGGCGAAGCCCGGGGCGCTCTGGTCGCCGTTGAGGGCGAGGGCGTAGTCGGGATTCTGCTCCTCGAAACGGTACTGTGCACCGTAGAGCATCTCCTGAGCCTTCTCCATGCGGGGCTCGACGATAAGTTTTCTGTATCCGAAGATGGCTACCGCCAACACAAAGATCGCGATGAGTGCCACGATGACGGTTTTGCTGTTGTTCTCGAAGAAACTCTCGGTGCGGTTCTTCGCATTCTCGAGAGCCTGCTCCTCCGGTGATACTGCCTCTTTTGCCATGATATTTTAGTTTTTAGTTTGTTACGGATTTTATTTCAAAATGCAAAAGTATAATAAAAAATGCAAAAAACGTATAATCCGTCGGCGAAAAATGGAGTTGCCGCGGGATAAAATGGGATGTCTCGGCGAAAAATCGTATCTTTGAGGGTCAAAGCGGCGGAATATGTACCTCAAGAAACTCGTACTGATAAACTTCAAGAACATCGCGCAGGCCGAAATCACTCTCTCCGAGCGCCTAAACTGCTTCGTGGGGGACAACGGCGCGGGCAAGACGAACGTGCTCGATGCCGTCTACTACCTCTCGATGTCGAAGTCGGCCCTTACGATGACTGACGGCCAGAGTGTGCGCCACGGCGAGGATTTCTTTGTCGTCGAGGGTACCTATGCCGGCGATTCGGGCTCGAACGATACGGTCAACTGCTCGTTCCTGCGCCGCAGCGGCAAGGTGCTGAAACTTAACGGTAAGGAGTATGACCGTATGGCCGACCATGTGGGCCGTTTTCCCGTCGTGATGGTATCGCCGCAGGATAGTGTGCTGATAACCGATGCGGCGGAGGAGCGCCGACGTTATCTTAATGCCTTCCTGTCGCAGCTTGACCGCGACTATCTGGCATCGCTTATGCGTTACAACGCCGTGCTGGCCGAGCGCAACCGTTTCCTTAAGAGCTCCTCCGACGAACAGATGCTCCAGATATACGACATGCAGCTTGCCGACCATGCAGCCCGTATCTATGAGCGCCGCCGGGATATTATCGAGCGCATGCGGCCGCTTGTAGCGGAGTTCTACCGGCAGCTGTCGGATGACCGCGAGCAGGTGGAGATAGAGTATCGCTCGGAGCTTGCGTCTGCGTCGATGGGGGAGTTGCTCTTGGCCTCGCGTGAGCGCGACATCGTAAACGGATTCACAACATCGGGCGTGCATCGTGACGACATGTCGCTGCGTATCGGCGGTTACCCGCTGCGCAAGTACGGTTCGCAGGGACAGCAAAAGTCGTTTCTCATGTCACTCAAGTTGGCGCAGTACCGTATCCTTGCGGAGGTGTGCGGCGAGCGGCCGCTGTTGCTGCTCGACGACCTGTTCGACAAGCTCGATACATCGCGTGTGGAGAACCTTCTGACGTTGGTTGCGGGCGACGATTTCGGCCAGATATTCATAACCGACTGCAACCGCTCGCGTCTGGAGACGATTCTGTCGCGCGCGGGCGAGAAGTATGCACTCTTTATGGTCGAGGGAGGCGACATACGGTCATGAGGCGTACAAAGACTATTCTTATGGGGGACCTGCTCGAGGAGTTCTTCTCGCGTCCATACGTTGCGGCGAAGGTCGCCGAAGGCAAACTCCCCGATACGTGGCGCACGATTGTCGGTGACCGCGTAGCCGACATGACAACGCGCTTGAGCCTCGAGAACCATGTGCTTTATGTTCATGTCACCTCAAGCGTCGTTCGCTCGGAGCTGTTCTACCGTCGTGACGCCATCGCCGCAGAGATCAACCGTCTGTCCGGTGTGCGGCTTGTCAATGTAGTCATAATCAAGTAGAGTCTTCGATGGGTCTTCTTTTCCCCATCACAGCCTATATCCTTTCCCGTTATCGCCTTCTTCGTCTTTTATTATTTAGTTCTTATTCCGCAGCAGTACCCTCGCCGTGCTACGCCGTTCCACACTTGCATTTCCCCTTAGCAAGCCCACCCATGCTTCCATTGATCGGGCGTCAGATTGTATTATTGCCAGAATTTTCCTCGTTACGGGTATAAAAAGAGACCGGCATAGTTTTGCCCTGCCGGTCTCCGAGGCTTGTGTGTTTACATCCGTCGGTTATGTGGAGGAAAATAAAACGAGCGGAAAATGAAAAGGCCCGCTGCACAAGCGGGCCTTTTCGGGTTTATAATCGGTTAAATTACTTTACGATAACCACACGGTTCGTACCGTTGATCGGGAAGATGTTCTGGGTTGAACCAACACCCTTCCAAGTGAGCTGATCGGGGTTAACACCCTGCTCTACGAGGTAGTCGTAAACGGCCTTTGCACGACGCTCCGACAACTTCTGGTTGTACTCGGCGGTACCGGTCTTAACATCGGCGTGACCTACGAGAGTGAATACCTGCGACTTGGGAGCAGCGTTGATGGTCTCCTGAAGGATCTGGAGCGAAGCCTTTGCACGGTCGAGCAGCTTGGCGCTGTCGAAGTTGAAGAAGATAGCGGTCGAAGAGATAACCTTATCCTGCTTCTTTGCCAGCTCGTTACGCAGAGCCTCGTTGTCCTTCATAGCCTGATCGGTAGCAGCCTTCTGAGCAGCCAGACGCTCGGCGAGCTTGCCCTCGTTGCGGTGAGCGTCAGCCAGACCCGACTCCAGAGCGTCGATAGCAGCCAGATAGCCGTCGATCTCCTCCTGAGTGTAAGCCTTGTCCCAGTTGCGCTTGTTGAAGCGGTAGGTGATACCTACGGTAGCGGTGTAGATCTGACCGTACTTGTCGGCGAGCGACGATACCACGCGGGGCATGTCACGGCCTGCGGTCAGGATACCCTTCAACTCGAGGTTGATATCCAGAGCATCGCATACGCGGAACGAGTTGAGCAAACCGGCGTTGAAAGCGAATCCGGCGCTGCCGTCGTTGCTTACGTTAACGAAGCTTGCGCCGAAGCCGGCGAATACCTTCGCATAGTAAACGCGATCCTCACGATAACCACCGATCCAGTTCGAGAGGTTGATCAAAGCGTCTGCATGAGGCATGATCCAGCCACCGGTTACGCCGTTGTCATCCGACGAGTTGAGCTTGCCGACAGCCAAGAATACACGGGTACCGACGATGGGGTTGAACCACTTGGTCAGACCACCCTCAACCATCCAGCCCAGATCGCCAATAGCCTCCTGATCGCTCAGGCCGACGCCGTTCCAAGCGGTGTAGTTTACGCCGCCGCCAACGGTGATCTCCCAGTTCGACCAGAAGCCGTTGTTCATGATACCTTTCCAACGAAGGCCCTGAGCGGGGCTCTCCTGAGCAAAGGCGCTGCTCGCAGAGATCGCTGCGATAGCGATTGTAAGTAAGATCTTTTTCATAGTTTTTTAAAGTTTATTGTGCTGTGAATAATAAACCTGTTTACACATCTTTGTATCGTTGCGGTTATATGTCGGTCTTTCTCGCGCTTACCTATTATAGTAGCAGTTTCGCTGCCATAATATTGCTCCTTCTCATCTGCCACTTTGCCGATGCGGCCCTTTTCTTCAGCCACCTCACGTCCGGTCTCTTCTCATCGATCCCTTACGTCCGGCCCCTTTCTTCAGACACCCTACGTCCGGTCCTTTTTTTCAGCGACCTCACGCGTGGCCCTTTCTTTCAGTCCCCGTACATTCGGCCCCTTCTTGTCGGTCCCTAACGCCCGGCCCTTTTCTCACTGGCCCACCTGCAAAAATGGAGCAAAACCCACTTCTTAACCGCAGATACACATGCAAAGGTATAAATAAAAAAGTGAAAAAAAACAACAAAAGCGTTTTATTTTTTCACTTTTTTTGAGGCAGTTGTGTCATCCTAACCGCATTTCGAGTATCCGCATGACATGCAGGTCAAACATCCGTTCTGATAGGCCATCTCCTCCTGACCACACTGAGGACATTTGTCCTTGCTCTTGGTTCCGTCGGCAATATACTGTTTCAGAGCGCGTTGTACGCCGTTTTTCCACGTGTTGATACTCTCGCTGTTGAGGTGCAGTCCGTCGATCAGATGCACGACCTTGTCGATGGGCATGCCGTGGCGGAGCACTCCCGAGATCAGCTTGGCATAATTCCAGAACTCCTCGTTGAACAGACGCGATATGCCGCCTATGGTGTTTGTGTATCCGTATCGGTCGACATACTGGAAGTCGTAACGCTTCGAGCCGTCGGGTTCGTGTACCTTTATGATCCAACCCTTTGTTATCTTGCGGGGTATGTACATCGCGTCCTCCTCGATCTTACCGGTGAAGATCTCATACGGGCGGTCGTCCTGCAGACCCACGAAGGCGATCCAATCCTCGTTTCCGTTCTTGAAGCGGACGATGTCTGCGGGTATCGATTTGGGACGCTTGAGGTGTGCGGGGCCTTCGTGACCTTTTTTGCGCTCTTTTTCCTTTGCGTCGAGCAGCACGCCCTCGCGGCAGCCGTCACGGTAGACCGTGACACCCTTGCAGCCGCTCTCCCATGCCGTGCGGTAGACATCGGCAACGAGATCCTCGGTCACGCTGTTGGGGAGGTTTACCGTCACCGAGATCGAGTGGTCGACCCACTTCTGTATGGCTCCCTGCATGCGCACCTTGGCCACCCAGTCGATGTCGTTTGCCGTAGCGCCGTAGTATGGCGATGCCTTGAGCCAGCTGTCGAGCTCCTCGTCCGAGATGGTCTGGAGCTTCGATGTGTCGTATCCGTTTATCTGGAGCCACTTTACAAACTGGTGGTGGTAGACGTAGTACTCCTCGAACTTCTCGCCCATGTTGTCCACGAAGTCGGCCTTCTTGCCCTTGTCCGAGGGGTTGATCTTGCGGCGGCGCTTGTAGACGGGGCGGAAGACTGGCTCGATGCCGGATGTGGTCTGCGACATGAGCGACGTCGTACCCGTGGGGGCTATTGTGAGCAGGGCGATATTGCGGCGTCCGTGCTCGACCATGCGGGCATACAGCTCGGGGTCGGCCTCGCGTATGCGGCCGATCATGGGGTTGTCCTTCTCGCGTGCGGCGTCGTAGATGGGGAATGCTCCGCGCTCCTCGGCCATGGTGACCGATGAGCGGTATGCCTCCAGCGCCAGCGTCTTCTGTATCTTGACGGCGAAGTCTATGGCCTCGTCCGATCCGTATCTGAGGCCGAGCGCTGCGAGCATGTCGCCCTCGGCGGTGATGCCGAGGCCCGTACGGCGTCCCTTTACGGCCATCTCGCGTATCTTCTTCCAGAGCTCGTACTCGACGTGGCGGATATCGGCCTCCTCGGGGTCGGCCGCAACCTTGTTTATGATGAGCTCGACCTTCTCGAGTTCGAGGTCGATGATGTCGTCCATCATGCGCATGGCCTTCTCGACGTGCTTCTTGAAGAGGTCGAAGTTGAAGTATGCCTCGGGTGTGAAGGGCTTCTCGACGTAGCTGAGCAGGTTGATGGCCAGCAGGCGGCAGCTGTCATAGGGGCAGAGGGGTATCTCGCCGCAGGGGTTTGTCGAGACGGTGTTGAATCCGAGGTCGGCGTAACAGTCGGGTATGCTCTCGCGGATGATCGTATCCCAGAAGAGCACGCCGGGCTCGGCCGACTGCCATGCGTTGTGTATGATCTTCTTCCAGAGACGGCGGGCATCTATGTCGACCTCGACCGAGGGGTGGTCCGAGTCGATGGGGAACTGCTGGTGATAGGGGCGTCCCTCCTTGGCCGCACGCATGAACTCGTCGTCGATCTTTATCGAGACGTTGGCTCCGGTGACCTTGCCCGATTCGGTCTTGGCGTCGATGAAACGCTCGGCATCGGGGTGCTTGATCGAGAGCGAGAGCATGAGGGCTCCGCGGCGACCGTCCTGCGCCACCTCGCGCGTAGAGTTCGAGTAACGCTCCATGAAGGGCACTATACCCGTCGACGTGAGTGCCGAGTTGAGTACGGGGGTGCCTGTGGGGCGGAGCTCCGAGAGGTCGTGTCCCACGCCGCCGCGGCGTTTCATGAGCTGTACCTGCTCCTCGTCCATACGGAAGATTCCGCCGTAAGAGTCGGCGTGCTTGCGGTTTCCGATGACGAAGCAGTTCGACAGAGACGCTATCTGGAGATTGTTGCCGATACCCGTCATGGGGCCTCCCTGCGGGATGATGTAGCGGAAGTGGTCGAGCAGCGAGAAGACCTCCTCCTTGGACATTGGGTTCGGATATTTTTTTTCGATGCGTTCGATTTCGGCGGCGATGCGTTTGTGCATATCGGTCGGGGTCTTCTCGTAGATGTGACCGAAGGAGTCTTTCAACGCATATTTGCTCACCCATACCGTCGCGGCGAGGTCGTCGCCGTTGAAGTACTCTTTGGAGGCGGCTACGGCATCGTTGTAGTTCACCTCGTCGGGTAGTTTAGCGTTATTGTTATTGGTTGCCATTTTATATGTATTAGTCAGTTGTCACAAGAAAGCCGCGCTTCGGGCGCGGACGCTTATGCAAATATCCGAAATTTTGGTGCGATTGCCATTTATTTTGGGGGAATTTTTTACACAACTTATCTACATCAGTGTTGATAACATATTTATACCGCCTTTATATAATTGAATTACAGCTGATTGTAAAATCACGTAGTCCGTTGCGGCGCAAAACGGGGCTGCTGCGGCCCGCCGTGAGGATCCGGCTGCGCGAATGTTGTTGCGATGCAATATTTTTTCGTTTTCCGGGGCGATTTTCTTGTGTGTGCGGTACCCGTTGCGCGGGCTTCGGTACGAACAAACGGAGGCCGGCGACACAGGGGGTGTTGTCGCCGGCCGACTTGCCGTGGCGTTAGGGGTCCGCTCGCGGCGACCGTATTATCTCTTATGCGGAAAATGACATGTGCGGCGCTGCGGACGGGTCACTGTGTGACGTTCACGGCGGGCAGGTTGAGGATCTGTGCGCGCGATACGGTGAAGGGCATCTGCGTGGTCATTACGGTCGAGGCCTCCGAGGCGAGGACGAATTGGAATGTGGTGCCCGCCTCGTATGTACCGGCTGGGAGTATGGCATAGAAGTATGCGGGCGTGGACGTGAGTTGCAGGGGGCTGTTGCTGTTCCACGATATCGAAAATTGGCTTCCGGCCACCGATTCGACAAACGAGGTGGCGTAACTCTGCGGGTCGATGGAGAAGCGGCCCGAGATTTCGGCCTGCTGGTCGGTGGTGTCGATATATATGGCCTCGATCTGCGTGGTGCCTGTCACCGGCAGACATATCATCCCGAATGGACATACGAAACTTATCGAGCCGTCGGCGCCGCCCGTGCCGATCATGGGGAAGGCGTCGACATCGTCCAGCCCGAGGAATATCTCGCGCGGAGGCTCGATGAGCAGCTCGCTGTTCTGTGCCGAGATGGTGACGTACTCGCCCGGATATCCGGCGAAGAGCGATGTGAAGTCTGTGGGCGGGTCGGCCGATATGGTGACGCCGGTGTCGCTCGTGTCGTATATCTGCGTATAGGTGAAGTCGGCGTGCTGCGTCCCCGCCCCCGAACTCAGTACATAGACGCGGCGGCCGCCGTTGACGTCGGTGTTGAAGTGTATGCTTATAAGGTCGTTGGCACTCCATAATATGGGGTGTGGCTGCACCGCGGGGTCGATCGATGTGCGTGTGGCGGCTGCGGGACCGAATATGCGGGCTGCCGCCTGCTGCGTGCTCGGCTGTTCGATGACGGCATGCAGGACGGGGGCCGGTGTGGGGTCTGCAGTGCGGGGTGTGCTGCACGCGGCCGCCACCATTGCGGCCGCAGCAACATATAGGTATGTAAATCGTGGAGACATCATTTTGCAGTTTTTATAGAGCTTGCGCTATTGCCAGAATTGTGAAGAGTCGGCTCCGAAGTCACTCTCGCCCACATCCTCCGTCGAGGATGATGTCACGGCGAAGCCGCGCTCGACGACCGTACGGACGATGTCGAGCTCGGGTTTGATGTATTTGCGATGTTCCCGGGTATGTTTCATGGCATTCGGTTTTTGGTGTGTTGAGAGCCAAAACCGTGCCAAGGCGTGGAAAACAATGACGGAGAGGCTGTCGAAAATCGAACCTCTCCGTCATATTTGGTAAAGTCTGTTCGGCATCAGTGCGCCAGCGTAAGGTCGATCTCGACCTTTGCGCCCATTGGGAGCTTGGCCACCTCGTAGCATACGCGTGCGGGCATCTGCTGGGGGAAGAACTGTGCATAGACTCCGTTCATGGCGCCGAAATCCCCCATGTCGTCGAGCAGGACGGTAGCCTTGACGGCATCGTCGAGCGTATATCCGGCCTCGGCGGCTATGTGTGCGAGGTTCGTAAGCGCCTGACGCGTCTGCTCCTCGATTGTGTCGGGCATCTTTCCCGTAGAGGCGTCTATGGGCAGCTGGCCAGAGATGTAGAGTGTGCCGTTGGCCTCGACGGCCTGCGAATATGGCCCTACGGCCTTGGGCGCGTGGGGCGAAGCGATGATCTTTTTCATGTTATCGTGTCTTTTGTAACTTGTTGTCGATGTTGTGCGGCGCATGGCGCCTGCCGCATGGAACAAAGATACGAAAAAATCCTGTTCGGTGTTTTGTTGTTCTTATGTCATGCCACGGCCTCGCGTCGCGGGAATATCAGTCGCCGCAGCTCGCCCACCCACAGCACGGCCGAGGTGGCGGCGATGACGATACCCCAATCGGCCGCTTTGAGGGGTACGACGCTGAACATCGTGCCGCCGAAGGTGACGATCAGGTACTGCCCGACGAGTATGAGCAGGGCGATGAAGACGAAACCGTCGCAGTGTGCCATGTGGAATGCCGAGCGTCCGGTGCCGAAGGCGCGGGCGTTGAAGAGGTTCCAGAACTGCAGCATCACGAAGAGCGTGAAGAAGAGGCTCAGCTCGTAGGGCGATATGTGTCCCGGTGACGAGAAGTCCAGATGCCACGGTTGCAGCAGCGACTCAACGTCGGCATGGCGGAAGAGGTAGAGCAACACCATCATGAGCAGGAAGAAGAGTCCTCCGGTCGAGATGATGCGTCGCTTCATGTGCGATGTTATGATGAAGGCGCTGCGGTCGCGCGGCGGGGCGTTCATCACCTGCGGCGATGGCGGCAGCGACGCCAGAGCCATGGCGGCGAAGGTGTCGAGGATGAGGTTCACCCAGAGCATCTGCGTCACGGTGAGGGGCGATTCGGTGCCGGTGAAGGCGCCGAAGAGCACCGTAAGGCAGGCGGCGACGTTGACCGTGAGCTGGAAGAGTATGAACCGCTGTATGTTGAGGTATAGCGAGCGGCCCCACATGACGGCGCGGGCGATGCTGCCGAACGAGTTGTCTATGATTGTTATGTCGCTGGCCTCCTTGGCTACGGATGTTCCGTCGCCCATCGACAGACCGACATTTGCGGCCTTGAGCGCGGGGGCGTCGTTTGTGCCGTCGCCGGTGACGGCGACGACCTGATTGTGTGCCTGCAGGGCCTCGACCAGACGCTTCTTGTCCATTGGGCGTGCGCGGGCTATGATCTTGAGGTCCATGACGCGGTCGGCCAGTTGCCGCTCGTCGAGGGCCTCGAATTCGAGCCCTGTGATTATGTTGCGGTCGGTGTCGGTGTCGTCGCTCCAGAGACCTATGCGGCGGCCTATCTCGCGGGCGGTGGCCGTGGTGTCGCCCGTGACGATCTTGACCTCGATGCCGGCGTTGCGGCACTCGGTGACAGCTGCGGGCACCTCCTCGCGCACGGGATCCGATATGGCGGCTATGCCGAGCATTGCGAGGCGGCCGCTTATGCCTTCGGGGGTTATTCCCTGCTCGCCGTCGGCCAGCGGGCGGAATGCGAATGCGAGCGTACGCATGGCCTGATTCTGATACTCGGCCAGCGTGGTGCGTATGCCTTCGCGCTGCTGCTGCGGCATGTCGCACATCGTAAGCAGTATCTCGGGCGCACCCTTGACGTAGAGGATTCGCCGGCCGGCCTCGGCCGCGGATACCACGGCCGTAGCCATATATTTGCGCTCGGTCGAGAATGGCAGCTCGGCCACCCGCTCGGCGCGGCGCTTGAGTTCGAGGTAGTCGCATCCGTTGTCGTGCAGCCACAGCAGCAGCGCCCCCTCCGTCGGGTTGCCTATGGGTTGGGGGTCATCCTTGCGCGAGAGGTCGAGCGAGGCGGTCGAATTGACGGCTATGCCTTCGCGCACGAGGGCGTCGCACTGCTGTTGCGTGAATCCCTCGACGGGGTAGAATTGCATCGACGCCACGCGCATGCGGTTCTGCGTAAGAGTGCCCGTCTTGTCGGTGCATATAACGGTCGTTGCGCCCATCGTCTCGCATGCGTGGAGCTTGCGCACGAGGTTGTTGGTCTTGAGCATGCGTCGCATGCTGTATGCGAGGCTGAGGGTGACGGCCATGGGCAGACCCTCGGGTACCGACACCACGAGCAGCGTCACGGCCAGCATCACCGTCTGCAGCAGGTAGGTGATGAACGAGATCCACTCGAAGGGCTCGTTTGAGAAGTATATGCCCAGACGCCCTACCACGACGAGCGCCGCCACGGCATATCCCAATTTGGTTATGAGCGAGCCGAGACGTTCGAGCTGTTCGTCGAGCGGGGTCTTGATGCTGTTGTCGATCTGCGCGGCCTGAAAGACCTTTCCGTTTTCGGTTCTGTCGCCCACGGCCTCGGCGCGGAAGACGCCGTGTCCCTCCATAACCTTGGTGCCGCGCATGACGCGGTTCGAGGGGAATGTGGCCTCGGGGTCGAAGTCGCGGCTGTCGGTGGTCTTGGCGCAGGCGGGCTCGCCCGTGAGCGACGACTCGTCCACCATAAGTGCTACGGCGTCGATCAGGGTGCCGTCGGCGGGGATCTCGTCGCCCGTGCCTATCATCACCACGTCGCCCGCCACCACGTCGCGTTTGGGTATCTGCTGCGACTGCCCGTTGCGGATGACGCGTACGGGCTCGTCGTCGTTGACCTTGTTCAGGATGTCGAACTCGCGGTCGGCCTTGGTCTCGAAGATGAATGCCAGCCCCGTTGCCAGCACTACGGCCAGAAGTATCCCGATGGGTTCGAGAAAGGCCGTGGCATCGTGCCCGAGTCCGAAATATTCATAGAATGCGATGCCTATCGACAGTGCGGCCGCTACAAGCAGTATGATGATGAGCGGGTCGGTGAGCTTGGCGAGGAACTTGCGCCAGAGGGGCTCCTTTGCCGGCGGTGTGAGGACGTTGTCGCCATGCAGGCGTCGGCTCTCGACGACTTCGGCGTCGGTGAGGCCGGTGAGAGGTTGCGTGTTTGTCATGTGAAGGTATGGAATTTTTATTCTGCAGTGCGGCCTTGCCGCACCCTACAAGCTACAAAAATACGATTAAAAACACAATCTGCAAATTTTCACCCTGTGATGCCGCGCGTCCGGCCGTATGTGACGGACTGATGGTGTAACGGCGGCGCGGGGTGATGGCCTGACTGATTGCGGTCAAAACATAGACCCTTTATGGCAGTCGGGATGCGTAAACGCAAAACGCGGGCGGCACGTTCCGTGTGCCGTCCGCGCTGCGGGGGGGGTGACGATCAGTCGAAGTCTATGTCGATGATGTTGTACTTAAGGTCGAATGTCAGCTCGACGCGGTTGTTGAGCTTGAGTTCGATGTCGCGCTTGTCGCGGTCGATCTCGATGACCTTGGCACCCTCATGGTTCTGGTCGATGTATTTGAGGATCTGGGCGGGAACGATGCCGTCGGGTACGGCTGAGAATTTGCAGTTGACCTCCTTCCACTCGCCGTTGCGCGTGAACTCGACCTTGGCGCCGTCGACGAAGATCACCTCATAGCTCTTGTCCAGAAAATCGGTCTCCTCCTTTGCCAGAGCTATCTTCTGCGTAGGGAAGTATTTGCTCAGGAACTCCTGTGCCGCCTTGGGCAGCTGCTCCTTGGTGATGGCGCGGTCGTCGTCTGCGTATGCGGCCGAGATGCCCGTCGTGATGATTGCGATTGCGAGAATGATGTACTTTTTCATAGTGTTCGTGTTTTTGCTTGTTTGACTTTGTTCATGTTTCGTATGACAAAGGTCAGGTACGATTCTGAAATGAATTTGAATTTTCGTGCCGCACAGCAAAAAAATCGAAAAATTTTTCCGCTGCCGCCGTTTTTTTTGTCCCCGCGCGGGAAGATACCTTATAATATCGGGAAGATATTTTATTCCGGAGATGTTTTATTCCGGGCGTATCACCTAACGGGGCCATGCGACCTCGAATATGTGGCGGCCGCCGTCGAAGCGGTAGGTAAGGCGCAATCCGTAGTATCGAGCCACGGCACCGGCAAGGGCGAGTCCGAGACCCGTCGAACCCTCACGCTTGGTACCCTGATAGAAGCGGTCGAAGATGCGGTCGGCATCGAGCGGCGCCTCGCCGTCATTGGCCACGCGCAGCACCCTTGACGATGGGTCTGCCGTGATATCTATGGCGCACCCCTCGGCCGAGTGTACGAAGGCATTCTTGACGAGGTTGTTTACTATGGTCGAGGCGAGCGACTCGTTCATCGTCACCGTGAGAGGCTGCACGGCCGTTAGGGTGACGCGCTGGCGGCGCGAGGCATAGATCTCCTCGCACACCTCGGTCTGCTCGCGCACGAGAGCCGTGATGTCGACCTCGACGCTCTCGGGGAATTGTCCGTTGTCGATCTTTGTGAGCAGCAGCAGCGTGCGGTTCAACCGCGACATGTGTGCTACGGTGCGCTGTATCTTTAGCAGTTCGAGAGCCTGCTGCTCGCTTATCGGGGTGTTGTCGATGAGCCACTCGATGCGCGATGCGACCACCGCCAATGGTGTCTGCAACTCGTGCGAGGCGTTGCCTATGAACTGCTTCTGGCGTTGGAACAGCTCCTCAGAACGGTCTACGGCGCGTTGAGCCGCGGCATTGAGCCGATGGAACTCCTTGACCGAAGTGTTGTCCGGAACGGGCTCGGTGCGGCGGCCCGGAGTGTAGCGGTCGAGCCAGTGCAGCAGCTCGTAGAGGGGGCGCATGCTGCGGTGGAAGACCCACACCGTGAGCCCTATCGTTGTGAGCAACAGTAATATATATAATATTACAACCCAATATGCTATGGCCACCAGCAGGTCGTCCTTCTCGAATGTGGGTGTGGCCACCTTCAACTCGTAGAAGAGGCCGTCGCGGTCGGTGAATATGGTGACCAGCACGCGTGCCGGTTCGGTCTCGTCCTTCTCGGGAATGAAGATATCGGCATCGTAATAGTCTATGTGGGGATGTGTGTCGGCGTATGCGGCATCGACGGGGGTTATCGAGTAGCTGTTGTTCGAGCCGCTGTTGAGCGACGGCAGCTCACGTCCGGCCAGCATGCGCGAGATGATGAGCGTCGAGTAGTCCTCCAGCGCATCGTCCGCCTCGTCGTTTATCTCGCCGACCATCGTATAGTAGAACAGCGCCGCCCACAGCGCCATGAGTGGCAGCAGCGCGAGCGACAGGCGCAGGGCTATGCGGTAGATGAGTTTCATGTCGGCGGCGTTGGCGTGTTATTGTTGCGGCGGCACGAGCTTGTACCCGAATCCGTAGACCGATTTTATCTCGGCCGTGGCTCCGGCCTCGGCCATCTTGCGGCGCAGGTTCTTCATCTGCGCATAGACGAACTGGAAGTTGTCGGCATCGTCGGCATGGTCACCCCATACGGCCTCGGCCAGCACGGTCTTGTCGACCAGATGGTTCGGGCGCTGCATGAGGTATAACAGTATGTCGAACTCCTTCTTGAGCAGAGGCACTTCGCGGCCGTCGACCGTCACGCGGGCCTTGTCCACGTCGAGCGAGACGTTCCCTACGGTGAGCGTCAGCTCGCCGCCGCTGCGGCCGCGGCGCAGGACGCTGCGTATGCGGGCGAGCAGCTCGGCCGTATGGAAGGGTTTGGGCAGGTAGTCGTCGGCGCCGAGTTCGAGACCCTCGACCTTGTCGTCCAAAGAGTCGCGTGCCGAGATTATGATGACGTTGTCGCGGCGCCGCAGATGTTTTATGTGCTCGAGCAGCCGCAAGCCGCTCCCGTCTGGAAGCATTATGTCGAGCAGGATGCAGTCGTAGGAGTATGCCGCAATGCGGGCATCGGCCTCGGCGTATGTCGCGGCCGTCTCGACGATGTATCGCTCCTGCTCGAGCGCGCGCTGCATCACCTCGCGCAGCGACGGCTCATCCTCTATGATCAGAATCTTCATACCACAAATTTAGCGAATAAATCTGTAAGGAAGTTGAAACGACGGCTCGCGCGTGTCGTTTTTTTAGACCTTGGACTTGCCTTGCACAGCGGCCGGCAGATCGTATGCAAAAGATATTGTGGAAAATAAATATATGTGCCGATGGCGTATTTCGGCAATTTTTAGTATCTTTACGGAAAAGCCGCGCGGCTGGGGCGTGTGTCGGCACCGCGGCTGAACCTTCCTATGACGAAAATTTCGGAAAAGATATCTACGGCTCTGTTCGGGACGGTGCTTGCGGCCGCCCTCTTCCTCTATCTATATCTGCGGCACGGATATGTGTTCCCCTTTATAGAGCAGAACCGCATGTTCCTATGGGACGGCGGCTGGGTGTTGCGGCGCATGGCCGAGTGCGGAGGCACGGCGGCCGTGGCGCGCGACTTTGTGCTGCAGTTCTTCATCGAACCGTGGAGCGGCGCCCTCATTACGGCGCTCCTTCTTGCGGCCGTGGGCGTTACGATGCGGCGGACGCTGGAGCGTGTGGCTGCGGATAACGGCGCGTGGCTGTTGTGGCTGGCGCCCGTGGCGGCGCAGATATTCCTTACGGTCGACTACGACTACCGTTACGAGGGCCTTTTGTCGTGGCTTGCGGCGTGGGGGCTCTTCTCGATAATGGTACACGCGGGCGGTGGCACCGCCTTGCGTGTTGCTGTGGCGACGGCCCTGAGCGTCGTTCTCTACTGGCTTGCGGGGCCTGCGGCCATAGCATTTGCCGTGACGTTGTTCGTATATGAAGCGATGTGCGGCCACAAACGATGGTGGTATCTGCTGCCCGTGGCGGCGGCTCTGGCAATGGCTCTGGCGGCATACGGCCGCGGCTGGTACGGAACGTTGGCGCGTGCCTTTACTCCCGAAGCCTATTGGAACCCGATGGTGCCCGCATCGCCGTGGGTATGGGCTGCGTGGGTGGCGATGCCGGTAGCCGTTGCCGTGGTGCGGCCTCTGGCGGCGTTGCGGCGCAGGGCGGGGACGATGTTGCGGCGCGGGGCTGTCGTTGTGGTGCAGGTGTCGGCCGTGGCTGTGATCACAGTTGCGGCGGCGCACGGCGAGAGATACTACATGCAGCAGGATACGAGGCTGTTCGAACGTCTGGATTATCTCATGCGCCGCGGTGCGTGGGACGATGTGATAGCGACGGTGGCGGCAAGCGGCGGGGAGAATACGCTCCACTGCTTCATGCTCAATACGGCGCTTCTGGAGCGCGGCGAGCTTGCGGCGCGTGCCTTCACATTCCCGCAGCGCGGGCTTGAGGGGCTCTCGATCGACTGGAGCGACAACAACCCGTTCCTTTTCCCGCTGTTGAGCGACATGTACTATGCCGTGGGTAATGTCTCGATAGCGCAGGAGACAGCCTTCAAGAAGAACAGCGAGGCGTTGGCTGTCAACGGCAGCTGCAACCCGCGCATGCTGCTGCGTCTGGTGCAGACGTTCCTTGCTGGCGGCGGCCGCAGCGGCCACGCCGCGGCCGAGAAGTATATCTCGATGCTGGAGCGCACGCTCTTCTATCGTGACGCGGCGTCCGTGTACCGCCGTATGGTTGGTGATGGCGGTGCCGTTGCGGCAGATGCGCGTCTGGGTGCCGAGCGGGAGAACATGTCGAACATAGCCGTCGTCTATGCCGCCGAGCGGGATGCCTCGCAGCTCTCGCGTTTGAAACCTAACGCCCTTGTCGGACGTACGGTTGAACACCTGCTCACGGGACGCCTTCTGAACCGCGATCTGGAGGGTTTCCGTGCCGCCGTGGACGGATGCCGCACGGCGGGTGTGATGCCCGCGGCGGAGTGTTTCGAGGAGGCGCTGCTCATATACGGCGCCATGACGGGCCGCGACATGAGCGGCTACGATATCTCGGAGCAGACACGACGCCGTTTCCTCGCATTCCAGAGCTTCGCCGCCGAGAACTACGCACGCAGCGATCTGGCGGCTCTCATGCGCCGCAACTATGGCGGTACGTATATGTATTACTTCATGTTCGCAGGCGAGGAGCCTGCCGCCAAACGATGATGAAACACCTTGTCACATATATATTTATATCGGCCTTGGCGGCCGTGCTCGCAGCCTGCGGCGGCCGTGTGGCGGAGAGGTCTCCTTCGGCCCCGCACATCTTTCCCGACTATGCCGGTGTCACGGTGCCGGTGAATATCGCACCGCTGAATTTCCGTCTCGACGGATTCGAGGGGCGTGCCCGCGCGAGGTTGGAGGCGGATGCCGAGCGTGTCACGGTATCGACACGCGACGGGGCGTTCCGTCTGCCGCAGCGAGGCTGGCGGCGTCTGTGCACTGCGGCCGTTGCCGCCGACGTTGATATATCGGTTACGGTCGAGGCCCGCGACGGGGATGGCGTGTGGCGGCGTTATGCCCCATTTGTGATACGCGTCTCGGAGGATGTGATAGACCCATATATGGTGTATCGCCTTATCGAACCCGGATATGAGACTTGGGGCGAGATGGGGATATACCAGCGTTGTCTGGAGACATTCCGCGAAGAGCCTGTTATAGAGACTTCGTCGGCCGGGTACGGGTGTATAAATTGCCACACCTTCCGTTCGCAGGATCCCGACATGATGCTCTTCCACATGCGGCAGACGCATGCCGGAACTATGCTTCTGCGCGAGGGTCGTATCGAGCGTCTGAATACGGCCACCGACAGCACCATATCCTCGACGGTATATCCGTCGTGGCACCCGTCGGGACGATACATAGCCTTCTCGGTCAACGCGACGAAACTCATAACGCTGCCCGACGAGAGCAACCGTGTGGAGGTCTTCGACAGCGCCTCGGACGTGGTGGTCTACGACACCGAACGTCACGAGCTCTACTCCGTGCCGGAGCTTATGCGCGGCGACCGCTTCGAGACCTTCCCTTCGTTTTCGTCAGCAGGAGACAAGCTCTACTTCTGTGCGGCCGATTCGGTCGAGATGCCCGCACGCTACAAAGAGGCGCGTTACAGCCTTTGCAGCATCGGTTTCGATGCCGCCTCGGGACGTCTCGGACGGGATGTGGATACACTCTGCAACGCCCGCACGACGGGGCGCAGCGTCTCGTTCCCGCGCGTCTCGCCCGACGGGGCCTTCATGCTGTATGCGCTGTCTGATTACGGTACATTCTCTATATGGCACCGCGACGCCGACCTGCGCATGATCGACCTGCGCAGCGGCCGCGAGGTGGAGACCTCGGCTGTGAACAGCCCCGAGGCCGAGAGCTACCACTCGTGGAGCAGCAACAGCCGCTGGATCCTCTTCAACAGCCGCCGTGTGGACGGGCTCTATACCCATGTCTACATGGCCCACGTATCTGATGACGGCACCCTCTCGAAGCCGTTCCTGCTGCCGCAGCGCGATCCCGACTTCTACCGTACCTTCATGAAGTCGTATAACATACCGGAATTTGTCCGCGGCCGCGTCACCGTCCCCGAGCGACGTATCGTCTCGGCGGCAGAGCGGCAGCCGGCCGTGACGGTATCGTTCCGCATGCAGGAGTGATGATGCGGGTATTCGCGCCGACATATCGGTATTGAAACACAGCGGGCCGCCCTTTTCTTGAGGGGCGGCCCGCCGTGTTTCCGTTGCGCGGCTACTCGTCATAGCTGCTGTTATCCCAGCAGTGCGTGCAGAGATCCTCTTTCGGGAGGCCTATGGCCTCGACCAGATCGTCCAGACGCTGGAACTTGAGCGAGGTGAGCTGCAGGTGGCGGCACATTATCTCGACCATCTCCTTGTGCTTGGGGTTGTCGGGGTCGGCATACTGCTCGAATACCGAGTCGGGTATATCCTCCGTACCCTCCATGTCGCGTATGACGCGGCGCGTGTAGAGGTCGTATGTACTGCGCGAGGTCGAGAAGTTGAGGAAGCGGCAGGGGAAGATCAGCGGCGGGCAGGCTATGCGCATGTGTATCTCCTTGACGCCGGCGTCGAGCAGCTTGACGACATTGTCCTTGAGCTGCGTGCCGCGCACGATGCTGTCATCCATGAAGACTATCTTCTGGCCGTGTGTGAAACGGCTGTTGGGCAGCAGCTTCATCTTGGCCACCAGATCGCGCCGTTTCTGGTCCTGCGGCATGAAGCTGCGGGGCCACGTGGGGGTATATTTGACAAACGGGCGTTTGTACGGGATTCGTTTCTCGTTCGAGTAGCCTATGGCGTGTCCGACGCCCGAGTCGGGGATACCGGCGGCGAAGTCGGGCTCGATGTCTGTGTCGCGTTTGGCCATTGCGGCGCCGCAGCGGTAGCGGCAGTCCTCGACGTTGACGCCCTCGTACCATGCCGAGGGGTATCCGTAGTAGACCCACAGGAACGAACATACCTGCTTGCGGCGTCCCGGGGGCGTCACCTGACGCACGCCGTCGGCCGTGAGCTGTACGATCTCGCCCGGGCCGAGGTCGCGCACGAAACTGTAACCCAGATTGTCGAAACTCGAACTCTCGCTGGCGCAGATATACCCTTTGTCGTTCTTGCCTATGGTGATGGGGGTGCGGCCGAAGCGGTCGCGGGCGGCATATATGGCGCGGTCGGTGAGTACGAGCATCGAGCACGAACCCTTGACCTTGCGCTGTACCAGTTCGATACCCTCCTTGAGCGACTTGCCCTGACCGATGAGTATGGCTACCAGCTCGGTCGCATTGATTGACGAGTCGGAGAGTTCGGCGAAGTGGTTGCCCTGAGCGAGCAGTTCGTGCGTGAGCTCCTCGATGTTGTCGATGCGGGCGACGGTAACCACGGCGTAGCGGCCCAGCGGCGAGGTGATGATTATTGGTTGGGCCTCGCTGTCGGAGATGACGCCTATGCCCATATTCGCCGAGGCGAACTTGGGCAGTTCGCTCTCGAACTTGTTACGGAAGTATCCGTCCTCGAGCGAGTGGATCGACCTCATGAATTTGCCTTTGGCGACGAAAGCCATACCGGCGCGTTTGGTACCCAGATGCGAGTGGTAGTCGGTACCGTAGAAGACTTCGTTCACGCACTCGTCGCGCGATATGCAGCCCAAAAAACCTGACATAAACGAAAATGTTTTGTACGGCGGCATCCTCTTCTTGACGGGGCGGATGCGCCGGCGGTTAAGTATGTATGTAGTAACAATTATCCCGGGATGATACAATCCCTTCGGCGGAGGTCTCTCCACAACTCTGCCTAACGGTGCACGAAGATACGAATTTTTGTCGAATCGGCCGCCGCCGGTGCGGGTTTAATTGCTGTTTTATAAATGTCAGTTGTCGAGATACTCTATCTGCATGTCGTAGCTCCACTGCGTGAAGTAGAGGTTTCCGCCGCGCCACTCGACCTCGCCGCGCTGGAAATCGACCGTTTCGCTGCGGGGATAGCGTTTGGCGGGGTGGAGGGGCATGCCGTAGTCGTTGTTGACTACCATGCGCCACGAGTCGATGCCGCCAAGGAAGAAGCGGCGCTCGGCGTCGCTGCGCGCATAGTCGGGTATGCCGAACGACTGGTCGACGGGGACCCATCCCGTGCCCTCGATGTATATCTCGGCCCAGTCGTGGAGGTTCCACGCCCCGGGGTGCATCATGAAGCCGCTCTGGAATCGGGCCGGTATGCCGCTTATGCGGCAGAGGGTGATGAAGAGCAGGCTCACCTGCCCGCAGTCGCCGTGTCCGTTGTCGACCACATATTCGGGTATGTTGTCGATGGTGGAGTATTCGCGCGCCGAGGCCCACGGATAGTGTTTGCAGATGTATCGGAAGATCCGTTCGGCCTTCTGCGCGGGTGTGGCGGCATCGCCTGCGATGCGTGCGGCAAGGGCGCGCAACCGCGGCGTGAAGCGTATGTGACGCTCGCGCTCGGATGTGTACTCGCGGTATATGGCCGACGTGGTGTCGTACGGGAGCGACTCGATTGACTGCAGGTCATGCCGCTCGCCTGCGGAGGTGTATTCGAATGTCTCGCTGAAGATCGCCGGCTCTCCCGCAACGGCCTTCCGCTCCATGTAGAGCGTGCTGTGGCGGCACTCGTCGGGGGCGATGGTGTAGTTCTGTTCGCTTGTCGACAGAAGCTGCACGTCGCTCTGGCGGGCTACGTCGCGCCGCGGATAGGGCAGCCAGCAGCGTATGGTCTCGCCCGCAGGCACGGCATCCGCCGCGACTGTGAGCGTATAGGTCACGCGCATGCGCTTCGGTGCGGCTATGGGTGCGTCGTCGGTGGCGGCGGATATAATCTCCGGAATGTTTTTGAGGTTTGCCCGCTCGCTGCTGCTGTGTTCGACGCCGTCTGCCGCCTGCTTTATGGCCCGGCACTGCGGGTCGATGCGGAAGAGGTTGCGCGCGGCGGCATGGAAGTAGTGCCGCGTGCCGTCGATAACCATACACTCCAACGCCCCCGAAGCCTCCCATGCGCGCATCTGCGCGGCCGTAAGGTCGGGAATGTAGCGGCGTATGTATTCGGTGACCTGCTCCTCCGTGGCGCTGAAATCGACGGCCAGACGCTGCCGCAGATCATCCTCCCAACGGTATGCGGGAGTCTCGGCCGCCATGTCGGGCTGTGTGGATGTTGCGGGGCCGCAGGCCGCAGAGAGGAATATGGCCGCCGCGGCGACGAGATATCTCGGATTGAGAGTATGGCGCATGGTATGTGTTGTTAATGTTGTTCCGAAATGAGTTCTACGCCTATGCCCGGGCGGTCGGGAATGGTTATCTTGCCGTCGATGACCTCCATGCCGCGGAAACGGTCGTTGGCGATGAGCAGGTTGCCGTCCAGATCAGCGAAGTCGACGGCGGGGGAGAGCTGTGCCGCCGCCGAGCAGGCACACGAGGTCTCGGTCATGCACCCCACCATGACCTTCATGCCGAGGGCGCGCGCCAGCGTGAGCATCTTCCACGCCTCGCGCATGCCCGTGCACTTCATCAGTTTGATGTTGATGCCGGTATATATACCCTTCATTGCGGCCACGTCGCCCAGACGCTGTATGGCCTCGTCGGCGAAGACGGGAAG
Source organism: uncultured Alistipes sp. (assembly GCA_900546065.1). Lineage (GTDB taxonomy): Bacteria > Bacteroidota > Bacteroidia > Bacteroidales > Rikenellaceae > Alistipes > Alistipes merdipullorum. The sequence goes on along the minus strand of URBK01000001.1, from coordinate 59,169 downwards.
GGGGCTTTGCTGCGTCACCCACGCCATGTCGTCGCGCTGCTCGCGGGGCATGGGCTGCTCGACCATGACCACACCCTGCTCCTTGAGCCAGAGGATCATGTCGAGGGCCTGACGTCGGTCTTTCCACCCCTGATTGGCATCGACGGCTATCGGCAGGTCGGTCTCCGAACGTATGGTCTCGATCATGAGTTTGTCGTTCTCGCCGCCGAGCTTCACCTTGAGGATGTTGAAGCGGTCGGCGCACTCGCGTGTCTTTTGTCGTACGACTTCGGGGGTGTCGATGCCTATGGTGAATGTTGTCGAGGGGGCCTTCTGCCTGTCCAGACCCCAGAGACGGAACCACGGCGCCCCGAGCAGTTTGCCCGTAAGGTCGTGCAGGGCGATGTCGACGGCGGCCTTGCCTGCGGCATCACCCTCCGAGAGGGAGTCGATGCGGGCGAGGATATCCTCCGTACGGAAGGGGTCGTCGAACTCGTCGAGTACGGTCTGCGCCTTTTGCAGGAAGGCCGCGACGCTCTGCGGCGATCCCAACTCGCGCTGCAGGTATGGCGGCATCGAGGCCTCGCCGTATCCCGTCACGCCGTCGTAGTCGATCTCGACCTGTATGTCGGGTGTCGTCGAGCGCGAGTATGTGGCTACGGTGAAGACATGCCGCAGTTGGAGTTCGTAGGGAAAGAACCGCAGACGCATGCGGGTGCCGCGGCCGCGGTTGATGTTGAATATGTTGCGCGGAGTGTTGTCGCGGGCCACGGCGTCGAGGCCGAGACCGGCGCCTGCCGCAAGGCAGGCCATCGTCTTGAGAAACTCTTTTCGTGTTGGCATCGTTCGGGTATTTTATGTGTGGCGCTCGTGTGGGTGGTCAGAAGTTGTAGTAGGGATTGTGCGGCGTTGTCTGCAGCTGCGGCATGCGGTCTATGTACGGGAGTATGCGCACGGCAAAGAGCAGTCGCGAGAGGTTGTAGCTGTCGAAGAGCTCGTCCCGCTCATCGAGGCTGTTCGTACGCACGTCGCCCTGCGAGTGTATGAACCGCCCGCCGCCGATGTATATGGCGACGTGCACGACCCTCTCGCGCGATGTGGCCGTGGCCTTGCGCCCGAAGAGGAGCAGATCTCCCGCCTCTAAGTTCGAGAGGTCGGGCGCGATCTCTATGCGGCGGCCCGTGAGGGCCTGCTGCGAGGCGTCGCGCGGGATGATTATGTCGTGCATGTATAGTACCGTGCGGACGAAGCCGCTGCAATCCATGCCTTTGGACGATGTGCCGGCCCAGAGGTAGGGTACGCCCGTGAGGGTCTGTGCCGTGGCTGTGATGGCGGCGGCATCCTGCCGCAGCGAGGCGCGCCACTCAGCTTCGGGCTTGGCATCGGCGAGGGCGACGTAGCCCTTGCGGCCGTCGGGATATTCTACCTTGTAGAAGCGGCCCTTGCGCCCTTTGAGCAGCAGGCGGTCTCCGGCCACAATGTCCGAAACCGTCGGCGCATCGTCGCGCGGCTCTGCGTGCACGAATCCGTAGTGTGACGTTATGACAGCCTTCTGCGCGGCGTTCCATTCATGCATACGCCCGGCATCCATCCGTTCGATGGCGGCGGGGTGTACCCATGCTATGTAGTCGTCGGGAGTCTGTATGAGATACCATCCGTCGTAGTCGAGTACCCGTACGGGCATTCCCATTAGTGCCTGCGACACCATCTCGGCCGAGAAGTCGCCCGTCGAGCGCATGTTGCATACCGACAGCCGCACCACGGCGAGCGTGTCGGCGCCGAGTCGGCTGTCGGGGAGCGTGCGCATGCACTCCACGGCATCATATCCAGCCTTGCCGAGGGCGTCGTACAGTGCCGCGCGGCATGCGGCCGATGTTGTGCGGCCGCGTACCATGACTCTCTTCCCGGCAAAGGTGTAGTCGACATCGAAGATGGCCGTGCGGCCGTCGGGAGCGTAGATGCTGCGCAGGGAGTCTGTCAGGAGCCGTACGTCGGCGGGGATTGTCTCACGTGACTGTGCCGCGGCGCAGAGCGAGACGAGAGTAAACAGCAGAGATGTTATTATTCGGATTTTCATGGGCGGAAGAGTTGCTCACGACAACAAAGTTATGAATTTATTGCCGTTTTTCGCGCTCCGCGGCTCCCGATTTTGTCCCGGCGGCCCCATTCGTACCTTACTGGTCACCTCTCCAGCATCTTTTGTACCGCGGGCAGCCGCATCAGAGGCATCACGGCGCGTGCGGGGAGCAGACGGCACAGCAGCGTCTCGATCTTGGCAGCGAGGCCCGGCGTGCAGCTCTTGCGCGAGTGCATCATTGCCCTCAGGGCGCGGCGCGCGACCTCGCGTGCAGACATCATAAGCCCCAGCCGCCGAAGCAGCCGCCGGCGTTGCGGCGTGAGGTCGTAGAGGGGTGTGTCGACTGCCCCCGGAAATACGGTTGTGACGCTGACACCGCTGCGGCATGTCTCCAGATGCAGCGCGGCGCCGAAATTGCGCAGAAAGGCCTTCGTCGAGCCGTAGAGCGACATTGTTGGGTATGGCGTCCATGCCGTTATCGACGACATGAGGAGTATGCGTCCCTCGCCGCGGCGGCACATGTCGGCGGCAAACAGACGGCACAGCTTGGCCGGAGTGGTACAGTGCAGCGTCACGATGCGGTCGATGGCGGCCGTGTCGGTGCGTGTCAGCAGCCCGAAGTGCAGGATGCCGGCATTGCTGACGAGAATGTCGACCTCGGCCTGCCGCGCGCGGCACCACGCATATATCTTCTCCGCGGCGTCGGCCTGCGCAAGGTCGGCATAGAGCGGTTCGGCCTGCACGCCGCATTCGCGCCGCAGCCGCTCGGCCATGATGCCGTTCTCGCCGTCACGATTGCTTACGACAATTATGTTATGCCCCGCCTCGGCCAGCTGATGCGCATACTCTGCGCCTATGCCCGACGTGGCGCCCGTCACAAGTGCGTATTTCATCATGTCCCGTTTTCGAGTATGTCAATATCTTGTTGTAATCCCGGCCTGTCGCGGCCGGAAACGAAAAGGGCGGCCCTTGGCGGCCGCCCTCGTATCGCTTGACGGGATCAGAGCTCCAGATCGCCGTCGAAGACCTCATGCCACGGCAGCCCCTGTTTGTTGAGCTGCTCCATGAATGGGTCGGGGTCGAACTCCTCGACGTTCCATACGCCCGGACGACGCCACAGACCCTTGAGGTACATCATGGCGCCGATCATGGCCGGCACGCCCGTGGTGTAGCTTACGGCCTGCATTCCTGTCTCGAGGTATGCCTCGTGGTGCGAGCAGTTGTTGTAGATGTAGTATGTGTGCTCCTTGCCATCCTTCACACCGCGTATGCGGCAGCCGATCGAGGTCTCGCCCTCGTAGTTCTCGCCCAGATCCTGCGGGTTGGGCAGCACGGCCTTGAGGAACTGCAGGGGTACGATCTTCGTGCCGTTGTAGTCGACCTCGTCGATGCGGGCCATACCGATATTCTGGATTACGCGCAGGTGTGTGAGGTACTCCTCGCCGAAGGTCATCCAGAAGCGCGCCTGACGTATCGAGGGGAAGTTCTTTACGAGCGACTCCAGCTCCTCGTGGTACATGAGGTAGCTCTCGCGCGGCCCGATGTTGGGATAGGAGAGCGCCTTGTGTATCTCGAGCGCGCCCGTCTCCACCCACTTGCCGTCCTTGTAGTAGCGGCCCTTCTGCGTGATCTCACGTATGTTGATCTCGGGGTTGAAGTTGGTGGCGAAGGCCTTGTGGTGGTTGCCGGCATTGCAATCGACGATGTCGAGCGTGTGGATCTCGTCGAAGTAGTGCTTGGCGGCGTAGGCGGTGAATATGCCCGATACACCCGGGTCGAATCCGCAGCCGAGGATGGCCGTGAGGCCCGCATCCTCGAAACGCTTCTTGTATGCCCACTGCCAGCTGTATTCGAAGTGCGCCTCGTCACGGGGCTCGTAGTTTGCCGTGTCGAGGTAGCTGACGCCGGCCTTGAGGCACGCCTCCATGATCGTGAGGTCCTGATACGGCAGGGCCACGTTGATGACCATGTCGGGCTTGAAGTCGCGCATGAGCGCAACCAGAGCCTCCACGTCGTCGGCATCGACGGCGGCGGTCGATATGTTGGGTTTGCCTATGGCGGCGGCCACGGCGTCGCACTTGCTCTTGGTGCGGCTGGCGATCATGATGTCGGTGAAGACATCGGGGTTCTGCGCCATCTTGTGCGCTACGACGGTACCGACGCCGCCGCAGCCGATCTGTAATACTCTGCTCATTTTTGCCTCTTGTCTATGAAGTTGGTTCTGCGCGGCCTGCCGGAACGTCCGCGGCCGCCGCACCACGAAGGTACGATTTATTTTCCTAATTATGCACCCCTTGCGGAGGATTTATTTGCTTCTTATGCGCCTCCTGCCGGGTCTCTATTTGCTTCTTATGCGCCTCCTGCCGGGCTTTTATTTGCTCCCAATGCCCTCCTCTGCGGAGGCGCTGTTTGCCTCGCCGGCCCGACGGATGCGTTATTCGAGGTAGGTGTAGCCGTAGAGTCCCGAACGGTAGGTGTTGAGGAACTCCTTGCCCTCCTCGACGGTGATGCGTCCCTGTTTGATCGAGCGCTTGACCCACGTCTCGAGCGTGCGGACCATCTTCTTGGTGTCCCAGTCGACATAGTCGAGAACGTCGTCGATGGTCTCGCCGTCGATGGTCTGGTCGATCTTGTAGCCGTCCTTGGTGACCGAGATGTGTACGGCGTTGGTGTCGCCGAAGAGGTTGTGCATGTCGCCCAGAATCTCCTGATAGGCCCCCACGAGGAAGACCCCGAGATAATATGGCTCGCCCGGCCGCAGCGCATGTACGGGCAGGCTGTTGGTGATGGTGTTCTCGGCGATGTACGAGGCGACCTTGCCGTCGCTGTCGCATGTTATGTCCTGCAGGGTGGCGTGACGCTCGGGACGCTCGTCGAGACGCTGCAGCGGCACGATGGGGAAGACCTGTCCCACACCCCACGAATCGGGCAGCGACTGGAAGAGCGAGAAGTTGCAGAAATATTTGTCCGCCAGCAGCTTGTTTATCTTGTGCAGCTCCTCGGGCACACGTTTCATCTGCGAGGCTATGCTGTTTATCTCGCGTGTGACCGACCAGTACAGTTTCTCGATCTGGGCGCGGGTCCTGAGGTCGATGATGCCGTGCGAGAAGAGCTCGAGCGTCTCGTCGCGTATCTGCTGTGCGTCGTGCCAGTTCTCGAGGGCGCTGCGCTGCGTCAGGTTGTCCCATATCTCGTACAGATCCTTGACGAGCTGGTGGTCGTCGGGGCTTACCTCCCACTCCTCGGGCATCTCGGGCAGCGAGGCTGTCTCGAGCACCTGTATTACCAGCACCGAGTGGTGTGCGGCGAGCGAGCGGCCGCTCTCGGTGATGATGTTGGGGTGAGGCAGGCCGTTCTTGTCGGCCGCGTCGATTATCTGGTACATGACATCGTTGACATACTCCTGCATCGAGTAGTTGACGCTGCTCTCGCTGCTGGCCGAGCGGGTGCCGTCGTAGTCGACGCCCAAGCCGCCGCCCGCATCGATGAAGTCGACCGGAAATCCCATCTTGTGCAGCTGTACGTAGAACTGCGACGCCTCGCGTATGGCGGTCTTGATGTGGCGTATGTTAGTGACCTGACTGCCGATGTGGAAGTGTATGAGCTTCAGGCAGTCGGCCAGACCTATCTCTTCGAGCTTGTTGAGGGCCTCGAGCAGTTCGCTCGACGTGAGGCCGAACTTGCTGGCGTCGCCGCCGCTGTCCTCCCACTTGCCGCTGCCCGAGGGGCCGGGCTTGATGCGTATGCCGATCTTGGGGCGTATGTTCAGACGCTTCGATATCTCGGCTATGAGATCCAGCTCGTTCATCTTCTCGATGACGAGATATACGCGCTTGCCCATCTTCTGTGCGAGCAGTGCCAGCTCGATGTAGCTCTCGTCCTTGTATCCGTTGCAGATTATGAGCGAGTCGTTCTCGGCATTGACGGCGATGACGGCATGGAGTTCGGGTTTGGATCCGGCCTCGAGTCCGAGGTTGAACTTCTGTCCGTGGCTTATGACCTCCTCGACGACGGGGTGCATCTGGTTGACCTTGATGGGGTAGACCGAGAAGCATTCGGCCTTGAATCCGTATTCGGCGGCCGCCTTCTTGTAGCAGCACGACATGCTCTCGATGCGGTTGTCCAGAATGTCGGGGAAACGCAGCAGTACGGGTGCGCTGATGTCGCGCAGGGCCAATTCGTCCATCACCTCGCGCAGGTCGATCTCGATGCCGTTCTTCTTCGGGGTGACCATGATGTGCCCCTTCTCGTTGATACCGAAATACGAGACGCCCCAGCCGTTGATGTTGTAGAGGTCGGCCGAATCCTCAATATGCCATTTTTTCATTTCTCGCCAAGAGTTTCTTATGGGTGTTAAGCGTGTTAAAGGTAAATTTATGCAAAGATATTAAGTTTTGCGGAATTGGGGCATAAATCGCACCCAACTTATACCCCGATGGCAGGAATATGCCGCCGCGAAGATAAAAATATCCGTTTTGGAGGTTTCAGACGACCCATTTTATGTGCTACTCCGTCTCTACGGGCCTCCGCTCGTAGGCGTCGATCATCGAGTGGCGGGTGCGGTTGACGATCCGGGCGCCAAGTGTGCGGGCATAGTCGCGCAGCACCTCGTGGCCGCGGAAGAGCTCGGCCGTCTCGGCCAGATACGAGGCCATGGTATATGGCTGCGGCGGGTCGGTGGCATTGACATATATGGGCTCGGCGGTCTGTGCGGCGCCGTTGTCGTAGTAGTGGCTGCGGATGCGGCAGAGACGGTTCCGTCCGTCGACGCAGAGACCCTCGAGCAACGTGTGGTCCACGCCGTAAAGCTCTATGTCGCGGTATCCGAGCAGCAGGGCTATGAATATCCCGTTCTGTACCACGGTGCCGAAGTTGCCCGAGCCGAGACCGTGGCGGTAGCACCAGAACTCCACGCGGCGGAAGCCGCGGAAGAGCGTCGTATGGAAGGGTACGATGCGCACGTTGGGGTTGGGCACGGCGGCGCGGTAGTCGAAATGCTCGGGGTTATAGTATTGCACGTAGAGATTCATGGGCCAAGCCGTGCGGCTGTCGAGAGCCTTGTAGAGGGCCTCGACACGTTCGCTGCGGCCGCTGCGGCGGAAGAACTGAGGGTCCGACAGCACGTAATATTTCGGTCGCAGCGTCTCGAACTCCTCCCCGAGGGCGAAGAAGTTCACGGCCATGATGTCGCAGGCCTGCTGTTCGGCCTCGCGCCTTATGACGGGCATCTCGTGGCGCAGGGCGGGGCCGTTGCCGAGGATGGCGATGCGGCGCGCGGGGTTCATGCCTATGGCGCCGGCGCGGGCGACATGGTTGCGGAAATCCTCCTTCACGGCCATCGTGGCGAAGAAGAGTACGGTGTCGAAACTGTTGCGCAGGGCCTCGATTATCCGTAGTGAGAGGCGCGTATGGTGCTGTGTTGCCATATTGCAAAACTAACAAAATATCCCTACATTTGCAATGATGCCGCCGCGCGCGCCGTCCGTTTGCTGATGCTGCGTGCCGTGTGCGGAGACACTTCTGCCTATGAACGATCCCGTCAAGGATACGGCGCCGCAACAGCCGCCGTGCGACATATCGGTAGTCATACCCCTCTACAACAAGGCTGCGGAGATCGGCCGTGCCGTGCGTTCGGTGCTGGCGCAGACGCTTCCGCCGCGTGAGGTGATCGTCGTGGATGACGGCTCGACTGACGGCGGCGCCGATGTGGTCGAGCGTATGGCATCGTCCGTGGTACGGCTTGTGCGGCAGGAGAACCGCGGGGTGAGTGCCGCCCGTAATCGCGGTATCGCAATGGCCTCGGGCCGTTACGTCGCCCTGCTGGACGGTGACGACCGCTGGCTGCCGCAATATCTGGAGCAGGTGTGGCGGCTGATCGCACGCTATCCCGATTGCGGCGCATACGGTACGGGTTTCATGGTAGATACCGATGGCCGCCTCACAATCGGGGATACTCCCAACGCGGAGGGCATAGTGGATTTCTTTAGCGAGTCGATGACGCGGTATGTGCTTATCCCGTCGGCGGCGACACTGCAGCGCGATCTTGTCATGGATGTCGGCGGATTTCCCGAGGGTATGCGTATGGGTGAGGATCAGTGGCTCTGGACGGTGTTGGCGCGCCGCGCCGCAGTGGCCTTCACGCCGCAGCCGCTGGCCGTATATTCGCGCACGGCCTCAAACCGCTCGGCCGCGATATTCCGTCCCGAATCTACATCCCACTCCTTGTATGAACTGTATGATCCTGCAGCCGAGGCGATGAGCAACGAATATATCGCCCGTGTAGCTCTGGGCAAGGCTCTGGTACAGAGTGCAGGAGGCGATACCGCCGCGGCGGCGGAGGCGCTGCGGCTCTTCTCTTACAGCCGTCTTTCGCGGCGCATAACCCTGAAGGTACGTGTACTTAACGCCCTGCCGCGGCGAGTGCGCCCCGCCGTGCTTTCGATGTACAACCGTCTGGCGTGGCTGCTGGCCCGAAAGGGGCTTTAATGCCGGCAGAACAGAATAAGAGAACCCCCGAAACATTTCGTTTCGGGGGTTCTTGCCTATTTGTTAAGTCCTGCCGCGACGATGGCTTCGGCCAGAGTGAAGTCGTCGGGGTTGTCGATGTCGGTGCTCTCGATACGGTCGGTGACGGCAACGTATGGATGCTCGCCGATACGGCGGTGATGTTTGCACCATACGTCGCGCCCGAAGACAAAGAAGGCCGACGTCTCGGCATAGACCGGTTCGAGCTCCTGCGTGCGGGGCACGTGTGTGAGGGAGTAGTTCAGAGGCCGCCCGCCGTACCATGCGAAGGTCTGGATACGCTCGGCGCTGAAGGCCGAGTCGCATTCCCCGCTCTGCACCCGAGCCACGGCCTCTTCGATGGTCGCGGGACGTATGAAGGGCGAAGTGGCATGCGCCAGAACATATATGTCGGCCTGCACGTCGCGCGTGAAGGCGTCGTAGATCTGTTCTCCGAGCGTCGTGTCGCTGTCAAGCGACGTATCGCGTTGCAGCAGCGTGACACCCGCAGGCAGGAGCGGCGCAATGGAGGTATCGCTGCAATAGACATACGTGGCGTCGATGTTGCGCACCTGCAGCAATGTCTGCAGGATATATGTCATGAGCGGACGCCCGCCCAGCGGCCGCAGGTTCTTGCCCGCGACGCGGCTGCTGTTCAGACGTATGGGTACGAATGCTACGGTCTTCATAGTCTCGGTCTTTGCGTATTTGTTACTTTTTCGGATCGGGCATAATTCCTTGCCTCCCACTTACTGCACGAGCAGGTTGCAGCCGCGCACGTCGGCGCCCGTGAGGCGTCCTTCGACGGTGAAGGTGCCGTCGGCGAAGGTGCGGCCCACATCCTGCGTCGAGATAAAGGCACAGGAGTATATGTTGCCCAGATCGATGATGTCGATGGCGCCGCGCGAGCCTGCGGGCAGTGTCGCCAGCGGGTCGTTCACGTCGCGCACCGTCACGCGCATCCATTCGGGGGCGCGGAAGATGCCGCCGCCCGACGAGTATGCCTGCGACGTCAGCTCCGCCATGCCGTACTCCGAGTGTATCGACTCGACGCCGAAAGCCTCGGTGAGGATGGCATGGAACTCCTGCTTGGGCAGCTCGCGCCGCCGACCCTTCATGCCGCCGGTCTCCATGACGATGGTGTCGTGCAGCTTGGGGGCGTAACGCTCGGCCAGATCCCACAGCGCGTAGCTTACACCCAGAAGAATCTTCGGGCGCGGATCGCGCGACATGTCACCTATGAGTTTCTCGTATTCGTCGAGGTAGAAGCCGCCCGAGCCGCTGCGGGCGATGAGGCGGTCGACCATATAGACGAGCGACGAGCCTTCGCGTTGCAGGTAGTTGGGCAGCAGTCCGTATATGCTCCACTTTTCGGCCGGGCCGTAGAACCGTTCGAACGAGGCGGTGAAGTCCCTCTCGTAGATGCCGAGGTCGGCCATGTAGTGGCGTGAGGGTGTCGTGGCCCCTGTGTTGCTCGAGGTGAATACCTTCTGCGGCTCGCCCGCACCGCAATATATGCGCTGCGTCTTGAATAGTTCGATTGGCAGGTGCGGTATCTCGGATGGATGCTTTACCTGCTGCGGATCTATCTCCATCATGCGCAGATATCGGGCGTATGGCTCGCACTCGGCCGCCTGAAAGCGGAAAAGCTCCATCGCGGCGCTGTCGAACTCGTCGGCCGTTCCTATTTTCAGTATGTCGTCTATTCCGATCATGATATCTCTTCTATTCGGATCATTGTCACGGATCATTGCACGGATCATTGCGTCCGACTTATAATCCATACGGGAACGCATGGCGCGGCCGCAGAAGGGCCTGAGCCGGTGCGTCAGGTACACATTCCTACACACCCGAAAGGAGGTGCGTCAGTTTGCATGTGACACACCTCCTCGGATCGTGGTTCTTGGTTCAGTTACTTCTTGCCTTTGGGTGCAAGTATCATGTTCATCTTCTTGCCGTCGAGCTTGGGCATCATCTCCACCTTGGCGATCTCCTCCAGATCGGTGGCGAAGCGCAGCAGCAGGATCTCGCCCTGCTCCTTGAAGACGATCGAGCGGCCGCGGAAGACGACGTATGCCTTGACCTTGGCACCCTCGTTAAGGAAGTTCTCGGCATGCTTGAGCTTGAAGTTGTAGTCGTGGTCGTCGGTCTGGGGGCCGAAACGTATCTCCTTGACTACGACCTTCACCTGCTTGGCCTTGATCTCCTTGGCCTTGCGCTTCTGCTGGTAGAGGAACTTCTGGTAGTCGGCAATGCGGCATACGGGAGGATCCGCCTTGGGCGATATCTCGATCAGGTCGAGCTCCATCTGCTCAGCCATGGCCAATGCCTGCCGTATCGGTATGACGAGATTGGGCTCTACGTTCTCGCCCACCACGCGCACCATGGGTGCCGTGATTTCGTGGTTGATACGGTTGGGATTCTCCTTTTCGGGACGTCTGCCGCGGACTCCTGCGTGGTTCTGGTTTCCCCCGCCCTGATAGGGCTTCGGCGGGAAAGGTTTTTGTGTGATTGCCAAATTTGTAACTGTTGGTTTTTTATACTGTTTTTATCTGTCGCAGCGTAGCTGTTATGCATGGCCCTGCGATGCGATCTCGGCCTTGACCAGATCGTTCACATGGTTGCAGAACTCGTCGAGCGTCATCGAACCCTTGTCGCCCTCGCCCTGCACGCGCAGCGATACGGTGTGGTCGTTCTGCTCCTTCTCGCCCACGATGAGCAGGAAGGGTATGCGCTTGAGCTCGTTGTCGCGGATCTTGCGGCCGATCTTCTCGTTGCGGTCGTCGATCTGCACTCTCACGTCATGCTTGGTGAGGTAGTCGACAACCTCGGCGGCATAGTCGTTGTACTTCTCCGAGATGGGGAGAACGACTGCCTGATCGGGAGCCAGCCACAGGGGGAACTTGCCCGCCGTGTGCTCGAGCAGCACCGCCACGAAACGCTCCATCGACCCGAAGGGGGCGCGGTGGATCATGATGGGGCGGTGGAGTTTGTCGTCGGCGCCCTTGTATGTCAGATCGAAACGCTCGGGCAGGTTGTAGTCCACCTGAATGGTACCGAGCTGCCAGTTGCGACCCAGCGCATCCTTGACCATGAAGTCGAGCTTCGGGCCGTAGAATGCGGCCTCGCCCGTTACGACGGTAGTCTTGAGGCCCTTGTCCTTTGCGGCCTTGATGATTGCAGCCTCGGCCTTCTCCCAGTTCTCGTCCGAGCCGATATATTTCTCGCGGTTGTTGGGGTCGCGCAGCGACACCTGTGCCGTGTACTGGTCGAACTTGAGCGTGCGGAAGATGTAGAGCACGATGTCGATAACCTTCTCGAACTCGTCGAGCAGCTGGTCGGGGCGTACGAAGAGGTGGGCATCGTCCTGCGTGAACCCGCGCACACGCGTCAATCCGTGCAGCTCACCCGACTGCTCGTAGCGGTATACGGTACCGAACTCGGCCAGACGTACGGGCAGATCCTTGTACGAACGTGGTTTGCTGCGGTATATCTCGCAGTGGTGGGGGCAGTTCATCGGCTTCAGGAGATACTCCTCACCCTCGTAGGGGGTATGTATGGGCTGGAACGAGTCCTTGCCGTACTTGGCATAGTGTCCCGACGTTACGTAGAGCTCCTTGTTACCGATATGCGGGGTTATGACCTGCTGGTATCCGTACTGCTTCTGTATCTGGCGCAGGAAACGCTCCAGACGGTCGCGCAGCTCGGCGCCCTTGGGCAGCCACATGGGAAGTCCCGGACCTACGCGCTGCGAGAACATGAACAGTTCGAGCTCCTTGCCCAGCTTGCGGTGGTCGCGTTTCTTGGCCTCCTCCAGAAGGACGAGATAGTCGTCGAGCATCGACTTCTTGGGGAACGAGATACCGTAGATACGCGTCAGCATCTTGTTCTTCTCGTTGCCGCGCCAGTAGGCTCCGGCCACTGATGTCAGCTTCACGGCCTTGATCAGCCCCGTATTGGTAATATGCGGGCCGCGGCACAGGTCGGTGAAGGCACCGTTTGTATAGAATGAGATGGTGCCGTCCTCCAGATCGCGGATAAGCTCCACCTTGTACTCGTCGTTTTTCTCGGTGAATGTCTTCAGGGCGTCGGCCTTCGACACTTCGGTACGTATGAGCTGCTCCTTGTTGCGGGCCAACTCCATCATCTTCTTTTCGATAGCGGGCAGGTCTGCCTCGGTGATGGGCACGGGCGAATCCACATCATAGTAGAATCCGTTCTCGATGGCGGGGCCTATACCGAACTTGATGCCCGGATAGAGCGCCTCGAGCGCCTCGGCCAGCAGGTGCGACGAGGTGTGCCAGAAGGCGTGCTTGCCCTCGGGGTCGTCCCACTTGTAGAATTTCACCGTAGCGTCCTCATCGATGGGTCGGGTCATGTCGACCGTCGTTCCGTTTACCGCCGCGGCCAGAGAGTCGGCAGCTAAACGAGGGCTGATACTCTCGGCGATTTGGTAAGCCGTTGTTCCCTTTTCGTATTCGCGTTGCGAACCGTCGGGAAAAGTGATCTTGATCATAACGTTGTTTTTAATTATGTTTTGCAGTGTGCGGCGCTTCCACAATTACGAGACGGAATACGTCGCACGGGCTGCGGTTTTGCTATTTTTTCTTCGGCCGGCGCACTACCGATGCCACCAGCGATACCCCCGACAGTGCCATGGCCACGAATGTAACTATCATTGCCCAGCTCAACTTGCGCCCCTCGGCGATGTGCCCGTGAATGGCATATCCCAATCCGAATGCCGCGACGGCCACAATGATGCAGCCGAGTACGAGCAGCGAGCGTCGTGTCTTTTCGATCCTGTTCTCCATGTCTTATCTGTTTTAGGCCGGTTTGCAGGGTGCTGGGAGGCGGAGGCCGCCTTAACCTGATATGTCAATCCTCCTCGGTTTCGGGCAGTTTGAGGTCCTTGACCGAGACGTCGCGTCCCTTGTCGCGTTCGAATCGCTGCAAGGGGTTTCGGGTCCACTCCTGCCAGCGGCGTCGGTTGCGGACGATGTCCATGGCCGTGTATATGGCGTTTCGCATCGACTGCGGGTCGGCTTGGGCCTTGCCGGCGATGTCGTATGCGGTGCCGTGGTCGGGCGATGTGCGCACCACGCTCAGACCGGCGGTGAAGTTCACGCCGTCGGGCGAGAGGGTCTTGAAGGGTGTCAGCCCCTCGTCGTGGTACATAGCCAGCACGGCGTCGTAGCGGGCGTATGTGCCGCTGCCGAAGAAACCGTCGGCGGGGAAGGGCCCGAAGGCGAGCGTCCCCTGCTCGAAGGCCTGCTCAATGGCGGGCTTGATGATGTCGCGCTCCTCGCCTCCAAGCATGCCGCCCTCACCCGCATGGGGGTTGAGCGCAAGCACGGCGATGCGGGGCTCGACGATACCGAAGTCGCGTATGAGCGACTCGCGCAAGGTGGCGAGCGACTCTACGATATGCTCCTGCGAGATGTTGCGGCTGACGTCGGCCATCGGTATGTGTATGGTAACCAGACCTACACGCAGCCGGTCGCTGCACATTATCATCATGGGGCGGCCGTCGAAGCGGTCGGCAAAATATTCCGTATGTCCCGTGTAGTGGAATGTGTCGCTCTGTGCCGTCTCCTTGTTTATGGGGGCGGTGACCACGGCGTCGATATCTCCGGCCTTGAGGTCAGCCACGGCAGCCTCGAGGGCGTCGACGGCGGCCTTGCCCGCTTCGGACGAGGGTACGCCAGCCTCGATGTGGAGGTTCTCGTCGCCGCACTCGACCATGTTGACTTTGCCGCGTCGCGCCTCTGCGGCCGAAGCCACGGGCGTGAGCTGTGCGCGGTCCTCCTCCTCGAGCGTAGCGGCATAATATGCCGCAGCCTTCGGCGAGCCGTAGATCACGGGGGTGAACAATTCGGCGATACGCGCATCGGCGAAGGTGCGGAGGATAACCTCCCAGCCTATGCCGTTGGTGTCGCCTTGGGTAATTCCTATCTTGAGTCTGTAATCCGACATACTGTTCAACAGTGGTTTCAATCGGCAAATATATAAACAATTTCCGAACTACGTTTCATAATGGCGGCGGAAAAGTCCGTATCGGAAATATTTGGTCCGCATTGTCTTCACGTGCGGGGCCGCCGGCATCTACATGCGGCCGCCGGCGGCGCGGCGGCGGAACTCGGCGCATACGACGGCCGCGGCCATGGCTACGTTGAGCGACTCGCTGCCGTGGCGCGAGGCGGGGTAGGGCGGTATTAGCAGCCGGTGCGTAAGGTGCGCGGCGCATGCGGGCGATATACCCTTCCCCTCGTTGCCCATGACGATGACGCCGCCCGCGGTGAGCGGTGCGGAGTATATGTTTTCGCCGTCGAGCACGGTGCCGTAGACGGGAGTCGAGGCGGCGGCCGAGAGTGCGAGCAGCGCCTCGAGGTCGAGGTAGTGTACGCGCACGCGCAGTATGGCCCCCATTGTTGCCTGCACGACCTTGGGGTTGAAGCAGTCGGCCGAATCCTCCGAACAATATACATCCTCTATGCCGAACCAGTCGGCCAGACGTATTATCGTCCCCATGTTCCCCGGATTGCGCACGCCGTCAAGGGCCAACGCAAGGCGTGCCGCGTCAGCCGTGCGCGGCGTCTTGAATACCGGTATTCGCACCGTTGCGAGCGAGTCGTTCGGGGTCTTGAGCATCGATATGCGCTCCATCTCCGCGGGGGATACCATGACGGCGCGGCCGCCGAAAGGGTCGCGTGTGGAGTAGAGGGTCTCGACCTCCCAGCCCGAGGCGAGGATCTCGCCTATGAGCTTGCTCCCCTCGGCCACGAAAAGCCCTGCGGCCGTGCGTGCCTGTTTGTCGGCGAGTGAACGTATGAACCGTATCTCAGATCTTGTCATGTCGCTGTTCGGTAACGGTGAATGTCTGTCCCTCGCGGGCGAGGTCCGTTGCGGGGAATACGGCGCGGCTCTCTTCGAGGAGCGGCCCGAGATCCTTGTATCGCGTGGAGAAGTGCCCTATGAGGAGCCTTCCCGCCCGCGCCCTGAGCGCCACGTTGGCGGCGTCGACGGTTGTCGAATGCCCCCTCTCGCGTGCCGTGCGCCTCTCGTCGGCGGCGTATGTGGCCTCATGGTAGAGCATGTCTACGCCCTCAACCATCGAAGCCAGCCGCGCCGAGTAGTTGGTGTCGGAACAATAGGCATACGATACGGGACGGTATGGACGGTATGTCACAAGGTCGTTTGGTATCGGCTCCCCGTCCGCCCCGACAAGATCCTCGCCGCGCTTTGCCGCCACGATCTGCGCTATGGAGAGCCCGTAGCGTTCGATGGCATATTTGCTGACGTTGAGCGCGGGCTCCTTCTCGCGGAAGAGATATCCGGCCGTGGGTACGCGGTGGCGCAGCGGCAGCGACCACACCTCCAGCGAGTCGTTCTCGAAGACGATGCGGTGGGCCGTGGTGTCTACCTCGTGCCATTGTGGCTCGTACGGCAGCGCCGTGTCGAAGTACCGGAGATGCGCCTCGAGTATCTCGCCGAAGGGTCGCGGAGCGTATATCGGCAGCGGTGTGCGCTTGCCGTAGAGCCCGAGCGTCGAGATCAGCGGCAGCAGCCCGTAGACATGGTCGCCATGCAGGTGCGAGATGAATACCGCCCGCAGCTTCAGGGGGTTGATCCCCGCACGCACGAGCTGTTGCTGCACACCCTCGCCCGCATCCATCAGATAGTATTGCTCGTTTACGTTCACCGCCTGCGCCGAGGGGTGACGGTCGGCCGTAGGCTTGGCCGACGATGAGCCGAGTATGGTTACCGCTATGCTCAAGGCCTATTTGTTTTCGTTTTTTGCCGCCAGCAGGAAACGTTCGCAGTCGAGGGCGGCGATGCAGCCCGAGCCTGCGGCCGTGATGGCCTGACGGTAGTGGGGATCCTTGACGTCACCCGCGGCGAAGACACCTTCGAGTGCCGTCTTCGATGTTCCCGCCTCGGTTATGATGTAGCCTTCGGCATCGAGAGCGAGCTTGCCGGCGAAGATCTCGGTGTTGGGGTGGTGGCCTATGGCGAGGAAGAATCCCGTGATGTCGATTACGGTCTCCTCACCCGAGGCGTGGCGCAGACGCGCACCCGTCACGCCCTCCTCGTCGCCGAGCACCTCGACGGTGTTGTACTCGAACATCACCTTGATGTTGGGCGTATCGAATACACGCTGCTGCATGGCCTTCGATGCGCGCAGGAAGGGTTTGCGCACGATCATGTAGACCTGACGGCAGAGCGATGCCAGATATGTGGCCTCCTCGCACGCCGTGTCGCCGCCGCCCACGACGGCCACATCCTGCTTGCGGTAGAAGAATCCGTCGCATGTGGCGCAGGCGCTGACGCCGCGGCCGCGGTAGCGCGCCTCCGACTCCAGCCCGAGATAACGTGCCGAGGCTCCCGTGGCGATGATGATGCTCTCGGCCTCGATCTGCTTCTCGCCGTCGACGGTGGCCGTATAGGGGCGCTTGTCAAGGTCTATGGCCGTGACGATACCCGTACGCACGTCGGCGCCGAAACGCTGTGCCTGAAGTTTCATCTCGTTCATCAGGTCGGGACCCGTTATTCCCTTGGGAAAGCCCGGGAAGTTCTCGATCTCGGTTGTGGTTGTGAGCTGGCCGCCCGGCTCGATACCCTCATAAAGCACGGTGCCGATATTTGCGCGTGCGGTATATATTGCGGCCGTATATCCTGCGGGGCCGCTGCCTATGATAAGACATTTTACGTGTTCGGTTTCCATGGTATAAGTATTCTTTGTTTCCGTTTTAATTTTCTGCAATTATAATATTTTTTCCACAATTTCAACTTTGGGCGCGATTCCCTTACAGAGCCGGCTGCTTGTCTGTGAAGGCCGCAGTCTGCCTTCCCGAGTAGTCGAATACGGCCCACTCTTCGCCGCGTCGCACCTGCGAGTTTCCCGTCTCGGGGTCGTAGTCGACAATGTCGAATATGGGTTCGATTACGTAACGCCCCTGCTTGTCGATAAGTCCCATGCCCGATAGTGCCTGCACCTCGGTGCGGCCTTCGCGGAAGCCTCCCACCCACAGGTATTGCGCCTCGATGACGATACGTCCCGTGCTGTCGGCAAAGCCCCAGCCGCAGGGTGTCTCGACGGGGGCGAGCCCTTCGGAGAGGGTACCTATGCCGTATGTGCCCTCGACGGCGGGCCCGTATGGGTAGAATGCGGCGTGTTCGGCCGCGGCGGCATCACCCCTTTGTGCAATCATCGTGCGAAGGGCATCGAGAGACTTCTTGTCGCCGCCCGCGCCGTCCGTGGCGTATATCCACCTTACTGGATATAACGCGCCGTCGGCATCGATCAGTATGTTGTCCGCACGCAGATTGTTGTGCGAGACGCGGGCGCGGCGCAGCTCCCGTTCGAGGGCATCCACGGCCCCGACAAGACGTGCGGCATCCCCGCCGTCGTCGATGGCTTCGATGGCATCTGTTAGGGGCAGTCCTTGCGGCAGCGCCTCGATCAGGATATCGGATGTGAATCCCCTGCCGAGGGTATCCTCATACTTCATCTCGTCGCAGAGGATCTCCATCTGCGGCACCACGGGCGAGACAAGGTTCCGCCTGAGGGGCGCGAAGCGCTCGACGCGCACCATCGCGTTGCCCGACAGCGGCATGAAGAGCGTATATGGACGGCCTTCGAGGCGTATGCGCATCTCGGCAAAGTAGGAGGTGCGCAGAATCCTCCCCTCGCACACGGCCGCGGCCAAACGTCGGAAGTGTGTGGCGGGGGAGCCTGCCGCCCGGCGAAGATCGTATATCGTAGCCGTCATGGTTGCGGGGGTTACTCTATGTTGGTTATGCTGCGCGAGCCGATGTTTATGATCGACAGCAGTTCTATTATCGATGTGTTGTATCCCATGCCGTAGAATGGCGGCACGGCTCCGGCGCCCTTGAAGTCGCGTACGGCCTCGTCGAAGGCCTCGGGCATGATGCTCGAACACTCGGCCAGAAGGCGTGCGTATGGGTTGGCGCGGGCCAGCTCGTCAGGCATGGGGAATACCATTGCCGGGGAGGTGCTGTCGGTCGAGACGTGTATGTTGAACAACAGTACGTTGCCGTCGTCGGTGCCCAGACGGCGTATCTGGGTGCAGACGCGGCGCAACTCGTCATCGGTGCAGTCGGAGGCTTCGCCGTCGGTGATGTTTATCACCACGGGCGGGAAGCTGTCGCGGTTACTGTCATTGGCGCACCACTCGCCCAGAAGGTCGCGCACGCGCAACAGCGCCTCATACATGGGCGTCTTGCCTGCGGCCTTGGGCAGGAGCCATTGTCGGACGCTGTGGCCTGCCAGCAGGGCTGTGCCGTCGGGGAGCGTCTCCTCCGAATAGAGTGTCTCGCACGGGGGCTGGCGGCGGGCCAGACGGTCTATGGCTATGAACCCCTCCTCGTCGAGCAGCATGCGGGCCTCGTCGCCCGAATATCCGACTACCGCCACGTCGTAGTAGTTGCGCACGCCGTCCGTACGGCGCGAGCGGTCGACCAGCTCCGTGAGCAGCGAGTTCGTTATGCGGGCCACGGCTGCCGCCTTCGACATCTCGTGGCGGCCGAAGCACACCTTCTCCTGCATCGAGCCCGACTGGTCGATGGCTATGACGAAGGCGGTGCGGTGGCGGCGTGTGATCTCCTGTGAATACATTGCTGCGCGGGTGTGGGTTTGTCTGATTATCTGATTATATACAAAGATATGTCATTTGGGCGAATTAATCAACCCTGCGGCCCCAGATGGACGACATTTCGAGCGTGCGGCAGGAGCCGTCGGCGCGGCGCACGACGGTGCGTCCGTCACGCAGGGGCTTGACCGTACATCCGCGGCCGAAGGTGGCGGCGACGCTGCCGTCGCGCAGGATGAAGTGGCTGTATCCGCCCAGACCCACGAGCATGACCCCCTCCGTGGGGTCGAATCCCCAGTCGTAGAGCGGCGGTATAATCCACTGCCCTCCCGTGCGGTATCCCCACAATCCGTCCCGCTCATCGAGTTCGGGCATCCCGTCCGATGGCTCGGATGTCGCTGTATCGGTTGTGACAGTAGCGTCCTGAGCGCGACATGCGGCATCCATCACGCTCTCAAGGTTGAACAGATAGGGTGTCGGTGAGGAGAGCATGCGTGTCAGGCGGTATTGCGGGGCCATGCCGCGCGAGGCGAAAAGGTCGGCCGTACGCTCCAGCTCCTCGCAATATCCTGCGGCGATGCGGCGCGGATGGAGCGGGAACTCGCGCAGCGAGCGGTAGCGGGCCGAGACGTCGGGATCCAAGGCCGCGGCGTGCAGCATCACCGAGAGCAGCGCAATCGAATAGTCGTCGATATGCGTGTCGTACATCTGCGTCGTGCGCTTCGGGTGTTGGTATGCTGCCGTACCCGTTTCGGGAGCCGCGCGGCCCGCCAGCGCGGGAACGTATGCCGCATCCCAGTCGATGAATTTTAACTGCCCCTCGGGCGTGAGGATCATGTTCTCGGGTTTGAGGTCGCCGTGGGCGCGCTCCGAACGCAGAAGCCCGAGTGCGGCGCGGTCGAAGGCGCGGGCCGCGACAGAGACAGCCTTATGAGCATCCGTACCGCATAGTAATGTGTCGAGCGTCTGCCCTGCGACATATTCGCAGACAAGACAGTCGACCCATTGCCGGCGGCCGCCCATGCCGAAGACGCATAGCTCCCGCGGATGGAACGCCGTGCCGTAGATGGCGGGCAGGTTGTCGTTCGGGCGCGTGTAACACTTCAGCCAAGCGTCGCGGCCGTCGCACCTTACATGCAGCCCCACGGCGGCGTTGCCTACGGCGTATCGGGGCCGCCCGCCCGCGAGCGGAACCTCCACACGGCGCAGCGTGCGCCAGAGAATATGGTTGTTCGACAGCGTGTCGATTATGTCGGCTATGGTTATCATCTTCGGGTTGATCGTAGCGTGTGCAAACAAGGACGGGGCGCCGCCGCGGCAGCACCCCGTCGTAATGTCGGCCGCGGAGGCTTAGTTGCAGCCGCCGCAGCAGCCATCCTTATGGTCGTGGTCACCGCCGCAGCAGTCGTGGTCATGGTCGTGGCCGCCGCAGTCGCCGTCGCAGTCGTGGCAGTGGCAGCCGCCCTGCGAGGCCAGATCCTCGGGCGTCACGTCGCGTACCTCGACAACCTCCACGTCGAAGTTGAGCACCTTGCCCGCCATCGGGTGGTTGAAGTCCATCTTGACGGTTTTGTCGCCCACCTCCATGACGCGGCCCATGAGGTGGTTGCCCTGAGCGTCGCTCATGGGTATCTGGTTGCCCACGAAGAGCATATCGTCGGCGGGCTTGCCGTCGATGACGAATATATCTTTCGGCAGGTCGACGATGGCCTCGGCTATGATCTCGCCGTAACCGTCCTTGGGCTGGAGCGTGAAGGATACCTTCTCGCCGGGTTCGAGACCCATGATGGCACCCTCGAATTTGGGCAGGAGCATGCCCGCTCCGCATACGAACTGCAGGGGCGAGCCCTCGCGCGACTGATCAGCTACCTTGCCGTCGACGGTGAGGGTGTAGTTCACCGACACCATTTTGCTGTTTTCTACTTTCATACTTTATGTTTCAATATGTTGTTTGTATTGTGTTGCGTTGTTTGCGGCCGCCGCCGTTTTGTTGTGTAAAGGTTATGTCTAATCGCAGTTGCAGCATACCAGATTGCGGTCGCCGTAACCGTTGTCTATCTTGGTGACGTAGGGGAAGAACTTGGCCTCGCGCACCCAGTCGAGCGGGAATGCCGCCTGCATGCGCGTATAGGGGTGCGGCCACTCGCCCGCGATCTCCACGGCCGTATGTGGCGCATTCACCACGACGTTGTCCTTCTCGCCGGCGGCTGCTGCAGCCTCGCACTCGCGCTTGATTGCCACCAGCGCCTCGATGAAACGGTCCATCTCGGCCTTGGGCTCCGACTCCGTAGGCTCCACCATGAGTGTCTCATGCACGGGGAACGAGAGCGTCGGGGCGTGGAAGCCGTAGTCCATAAGGCGGTGGGCTATGTCGCCGCAGTCGATGCCGTAGTCGTGCTTGAAGTTCGTCAGATCGAGTATCATTTCGTGTGCCACACGTCCCGTCTCGCCCGTATAATATGTACGGAACTCGTGGGCGAGGGCCGACGACATGTAGTTGGCGTTGACGATGGCCATCTCGGTGGCATGGCGCAGACCCTCCTCACCCAGCATCTTGATGTAGCCGTAGGTGATGGGCAGCAGCATGGCCGAGCCCCACGGTGCGGCTGCTACGGCCGTGATGCCGTCATCGCCGCCCGTGGCGACAACGGGGTGCGTGGGAAGGAAGGGCTTCAGGTGCTCCGCCACGCAGATGGGACCTACGCCCGGGCCGCCGCCGCCGTGAGGCATGGCGAAGGTCTTGTGCAGGTTGAGGTGGCAGATGTCGGCACCGATATATCCCGGGTTGGTAAGGCCGACCTGCGCGTTCATGTTGGCGCCGTCCATATATACCTGACCTCCGGCCTCATGTACCGCGTCGACGATCTCGCGGATGCGGCTCTCGAAGACACCGTGCGTCGAGGGATATGTAACCATCAGTCCGCACAGCTCCGAACTGTACTCGGCGGCCTTCTTCTTCAGGTCCTCCACGTCGATGTTGCCGTTGGCGTCGCACGCGACGGTCATGATCTTCATGCCGGCCATGGCTGCCGAGGCGGGGTTGGTGCCGTGGGCCGAGGCGGGGATGAGGATTATGTTGCGGTAGCCCTGACCGCGGCTCTGGTGGTAGGCGCGGATAACCATAAGTCCCGAATACTCGCCCGCGGCGCCCGAGTTGGGCTGCAGGGAGCAGCCTGCAAAACCGGTGATCACGGCCAGATCATGTTCGAGCTCGGCGATGAGCTGCGTGTATCCCTCGGTCTGGTCGGCCGGTGCGAAGGGGTGTATGTTCTGGAATCCCGCCAGCGAGAGCGGCTGCATGAGAGCTGCGGCGTTGAGTTTCATGGTGCACGATCCGAGCGAGATCATCGAGTTGGCGAGCGATATGTCGCGCAACTCCAGACGCTTGATGTAACGCATCATGTCGCTCTCCGAGTGGTAGCGGTTGAATACCGGCTCGGCCAGAATGGGCGAGGTGCGGCGCATGGGCACGTCACACTCCATGTCGACCTTGACATTCTTGGCCTTGCGGCCCTTGGCCTCGGCGAAGACGGCCACTACGGCATTGACCTCGTCGGGTGTAGTCACCTCGTCGAACGAGAGGCGCACGCGTCCCTCCGACGGATAGTAGAAGTTCATGCCTGCGGCCAGCGCTATGTCCTGTATTACGGCGGCCTCGGCCTCGATGTCGAGCGTGTCGAACACCTGCTCGGCGGCGAGCGTATATCCCAAAGCCTTGATGGCTTCGGCGGCGGCTACGGCCGAGGCGTGTGCCGTCATGGCGGCGCGGCGCAGACCCTTGGGGCCGTTGTAGACACAATAGAATCCGGCCATCGAGGCCATGAGGGCCGAGGCGGTGCAGATGTTCGACGTGGCGCGCTCGCGCTTGATGTGCTGCTCGCGCATCTGCAGGGCCATGCGCAGGGCCTTGTTGCCCAGACGGTCTACCGAGACGCCGATGATGCGGCCCGGCATGTTGCGCTTGAAAGCCTCGCGTGTGGCCATATATCCAGCTGCGGGGCCTCCGAAGCCCATGGGGCAGCCCAGACGCTGGGTCGAGCCGACGGCGATGTCGGCATCCCACTCTGCCGGGGGTGTCATGATCGCCAGCGAGAGAATGTCGGCGGCGACGGTGACCAGAGCGCCCGCCTCGTGGGCCTTGGCCGTGAAGGCGGCGTAGTCGCGCACCTCGCCCGTAGCGGCGGGGAACTGTACGATGGCGCCGAACTCCTTGCCCGAGAATTCGTATTCGTTATAGTCGTCGATGATGAGCTCTATGCCGAATGGCTCGCTGCGCGTGAGCAGCACGTCGAGCGTCTGCGGGAAGATCTGCTTGTCGACGAAGAGCTGGCAGCGTCCCTGCTTGACGGCCTCGCGCGAACGCAGCGCATACATCATGAGCATGGCTTCGGCCGCGGCCGTGGCCTCGTCCAGAAGCGAGCAGTTGGCTATCTGCATTCCCGTGAGCGAGATGATCGCCGTCTGGAAGTTGAGCAGCGCCTCGAGGCGTCCCTGCGAGATCTCGGCCTGATAGGGCGTATAGGATGTGTACCATGCGGGGTTCTCGAAGACGTTGCGGCTGATGACGGCGGGCACGGCGGCGGGGTAGTAGCCCATGCCGATGAACGAACGGAAGATGCGGTTCTTGGCCGCAAGAGCGGCAATATGTGCCGCGAATTCGTGTTCGCTCATGCCCTCGGCGGGCAGCGCGAGCGGCTTCTTGAGCCGTATCGATGCGGGTATGACCTGTGAGATGAGCTCCTCGACCGACTTGACGCCTATGGTCTGAAGCATCGCTTGCAGATCGGCCTCGTCGGTGACGCCTATGTGGCGATTCATGAACTTGTCAAACATTTTCGTAGCGTATTTTTTGTTGTCCGTATTCGGGTTCAGTGTTTTTTCCCGGTTTGTGTCGTGGCCGTCTGTCCATCCACTTGATGGGCTATGGCGCGGCGGAGGTTTCTACTTTTTTATTTCTGTATGCTTTGCGGCCGTTTTCCATTTATTCCCCTATTCGGCGCGGCAGTTTTCATTTATTCCCGCAGGCGGCGACGGTAAGTTTTTCCTTACATTTCATCTACCCCCCCCCGCTAATATTGAAAACTGCTGCCGCCGATAAATTCGCGCAGGATCGACGTCGGGGGTATCTCGTCGGGGGCGATGGGGACGAAGTTGTCGAGGAACTTGAGCAGTCGCTTGGTCTCGGCATACTCGACATGCGTGTCGGGCACCTCGCGCAGGATGGGCTCCACCTTGGGGCGCAGCACCGATATCTCGTAGAAGAGCGACGAGTTGAATATTGCGTCGGCATTCTCCTGATAGGGGAATATGTGCTTCTCCTCGCCGCGGCGGACGCTGGGCCAGCGCTGCAGCGTCGAGAGGGCGTTGTTGCCGCGCGTATAGTAGTCGCGCGTGATGCGGCGCAGCAGGCGGTTGTCCGTGGTGGGTATGCGCGAGAGGTTGTCCATCGACACCGACGTCAGACACGAGACGTAGATGCAGAACTTGCTGCTGCGCGGGATGCTGGGTGTCAGCTGCGGGTTGAGACCGTGTATTCCCTCCATGACTATGATCGACTTGGGGCCGAGCTTGAGCGGCTTCTCGTACCACTGGCGCGAGCCGGTGATGAAGTCGTAGCGCGGCACCTTGACGCTCTGGCCGTCGATAAGGCGTTTGAGGTCGTCGTTGAGCAGTTGCAGGTCTATGGCTTCGAGCGCCTCGTAGTCGTATTCGCCGTTCTCGTCCTTTGGCGTATGCTCGCGGTCGACGAAGTAGTCGTCGAGCGATATGACCACGGGGTCGAGCCCGAGTATGCGCAACTGTATGCTCAGACGCTTCGAGAAGGTAGTCTTGCCGCTGGACGAGGGGCCCGATATGAGCACCATCCGCGTGCCGCTCGACTCGTTTGCCTGCGCTATGCGGTCGGCGAGGTTGGCTATCTGCTTCTCGTGGAATGCCTCCGCCACCTTGATCAGATCGCCGGAGTTGCCGCCCAAGACTTTGGCGTTGAGGCTGCCGACGGTGGGTACGCCCATTATCCGCACCCACATCTGGTACTCGTGGAAGACATCGAACATCTTGTCCAGATGCACCTGCAGGTCGAGTTTCGAGGGGTCGGTTCGCAGCGGCACTGCAATGTAGAATCCGTTGTAGTAGGGTCGTATGTCGAACAGGTGAATATATCCCGTGTCGGGGGTCAGGGCGCCGTAGAAGAATCCCACCATGTCATCCAGACGGTAGAGGTCGCTGTAGAGGCGCGGGCGCGTGTTGAGCAGCGCGACTTTGTCGTCGAAGCCGAAACGCTCGTATATGCCGTTTACCTCCTCGGTGAGCATCGTGCGCCGCGTGATGGGGTAGCGGCGGGCGATTATGTCGGATATGCGGCGGCGCAGGGCCTCGCACTGCTCCGAATCGATGCTTTGTCCGTCCCCGAACTCGCAGTAGAAACCACTGCCGAGCGAGTGGCGTATGTAGAACTTGCGGCCGGGGAAGAGATCCCACACCGCTTTCTGCAGTATGAACGATATGGTGCGCTGGTAGACCCTGTATCCCTCGAAGGAGGTGACATCGATGAATTCTACCGTCACGGGGCGCATGACACGGTAGTTGAGCTCCTTGATGCGGTTGTTGACGTAGGCCGCAAGAAAGGGGTATGGCCCCTTGTGCTCCGTCTGTCGGGCCAGATCGAGCAGGGAGGTGCCGAGCGGCGCCTGAATACGCGTGCCCGAGTTACGACATATCACTTCCACGGTGTTCTGCATGACAATCCGAAATTAAAATGTGTGTAAAGATAAGTATTTTATTCTTAACTTTGGCCGCGGAAAAAACTTTAATATGAAAAAAGCACTCTGTTTGATCATTGCGGCCGTCATAGCGGCCGCGGCATATATGGCTTGGGTGCGTTATGTATCCGAGCGCAGCATCGTCATAATCTCCACGACCGACGTCCACGCCAAGGTCGAGAACTTCCCCCGTCTGGCTACGGCCATAGCCCGCTGCCGCGATACGGTGGCCACGATCGTGGCCGATGCGGGCGACCGCTGGACGGGCAACGCGTATGTCGACATGGCGCGCGAGCCGCGCCGTCCCGTGATTGACATGATGAACGCCATGGGCTACGACGTGGCCACGCTCGGCAACCACGAGTTCGATGACGGGCAGGCTTTCCTCGGGCACATCAACTCGCTGTGCCGGTTCGACATAATCTGCGCCAACGTGGTGAGCGACACAATCACCTTCCCCCAGCCCGCGCCGTACAGGATATTCTGCCGCCGCGGCGTCAAGGTGGGGTTCGTGGGCGTGGTGACCAACTATGACCACAACAACCATCCGGCAGGCAAGGACGAGAGTTTCGAGGGCCTCGTCTTTCCCGATCCGCAGCGTACTGCCGCCGAGTACGCGTGGCTGAAGGATCGCTGCGACGTGCTGGTGCTGCTCTCGCACATGGGCGACGACATGGACCGCGAACTGGCGTCGAAATGTTCGGCTTACGACCTGATACTGTGCGGCCATACGCACAATCTGGTAGATACGGTGGTGAACGGTACTGCGCTCGGGCAGTCGGGGTACGGCGCCAAGAACATAGGTGTGACGCACATACGCATGAAGGGGACGAAGATCGTCTCGCTCGACTATCGCATCGTGCCGCTCGATGGGTATGAACCCGACCCGCACATGGCGCAGCTGGTGGACGAACTATACGACAACGAGGCGTTGAGCCGTCCCGTGGGCGAGAGCAGCCGCATACTCACGCGCGTGGGGCTGGCGGCATGGGAGACCGATGCCATGCGGCGGCGTTTCGATGCCGACGTGGCGTTCTACCACTATGGCGGCATACGGTTCGACTCGCTGCCCGGGCTTCCGATAAACACGGGTATGATATATGGCATGGAACCCTTTTCGTCGACGCTCTATACCATGCGCATGACCCCTGCGCAGATGCGTCGCATGATCATATCGAAGTACAACGATACTGCCAACCCCAAGGAGTCGCACCGTATAGACCTCTTCTCGTCCACGCCCTACACGATCCGTGTCGACGGGCGCGGCGAGGCGGTGGATGTCGTCTTCCCCGAACTCGACGAGGCGGATACCTGCCGCGTGGTGATGGGCGACTACATTTACAAGAACTATCGCGACATCGAGGCGACGGATGTAGTGGATGAGGGCGTGCTGCTCACCGACGTGCTGATAAACCACCTGCGCGAAAACTCCCCGATCGACTATTCGAACGAGGGGTTGCAGAATATACGTCGGGTGGAATAACCTTTATCCTAAAGGCCACACGGGCGGCAGCCATAACCTGTATGATGGTTTCGGCTGCCGCCCGTGTCGTTTCTTTGGGAGATGAGTCCCCTCAGGCGATATACTCTTCTATGCCCGTCTGCGACATGTAGTCGGCGAGGGCCTTGCCGCCGTCGATGCTGGCCACGCCCTGCACGAAGACCTTGATGCCGAGCGTCGAGTCGCGCAGCGCCACGATGTTGCGCAGCGTCTCGAGTACGCAGTAGTCGCCCGCGATGCCGCATACGACCACCTCGTCGGCAGCCTTGATGGTCTCGACACGTTTCTCGCCGGCGAAGGCCCCGTACTCCTCGCGCGAGGCATCCTTGCCCTTGCGGTAGATGTCGTAGGCGGGGGCTGCCGTCAAAAGGGCGAGCGGCAGCGACGCCCCCTCGGAGTATGCCACGCAGTGCATGGGCCACGGCCCGCCCTGCGCCTTGAACGAGCAGTGGTCGACGGGGTGCCAGTCGAGCGTGAATATGACGTTGTCGAATCTCTCTATGATACGCCCCACCTCGGCGGGAAGGCGTTCGCCGCCCTTGACGTAGAGTGCGCCCTCGGGTGAGTAGAAGTCCTTCTGCAGGTCTACCACCACCAGTGTCTTCATTACCTTGACGCTCATGACTTTTCGGATTGGATGTTGTACTATGGGCAAAAATAGTCAAAAAAATCGATAATGGCAAGGCTTCGCCGCGGAGCCCGCAATGCCTACCGTGCGGCGTAGACCACCTTCTTGGTCTCGAAGAAGGGCTCGTCGAAGAGTTCCGATATGGGGTATTCGTGCCACGCGATGCGGGTCTCGGCCAGCTCCTGCTGCAGGTCGCCGCCCTTCAGGCAGAACATGCCGTCGTCGAGCGTGCCGTGGCGTCCGCGCTCGATCTTGTTCCATACCCATGCGACGAGCTGCGGCGTGCGGGCCACGGCACGCGTCACGACGTAGTGGAAACGCTCGCCTATCTGCTCGACACGTACGTTGCGAGCCTCGATGTTGGTTATGCCTGCCGCCTCGCATACGCCTTTGACGACGGTGATCTTCTTGCCTATGGAGTCTGCGGCCACGAAGTGCGCCTCGGGGAACATTATGGCCAGCGGCACGCTCGGGAAGCCTCCGCCGCAGCCGACGTCGAGGATGCGGGCGCCGCGGTCGAAACGGCAGATGGCGGCGATGGCGAGCGAGTGGAGCACGTGGCGTACATACAGCTCGCCGAAATCCTTGCGCGAGATGACGTTTATGCGGGCGTTCCACTCGGCGTAGGCTTCGTGCAGCGAGGCGAACTGTCGGCGCTGATGCTCCGTTGTGTCGGGGAAATATTTCAGTATGGGCTCTATCATCGCTCGGTCGTTTGTTTTGTCGTGGGGCGGTGCGTATCGCCCTCCGCCGTATCGTGATCCTGACTGCGGCGTTGTTCGGCGCGCCGCATCGCCTCGGCCGTCGAGAGCAGCCCGCATGCCGCCTGTATGTCCTCCCCGCGCGAGGCGCGGATGGTGGTGTGTATGCCTCCGGCGGTGAGACGGTCGCGGAAGGCCTCCATCTTCTGCCGCGGGGGTGAGAAGTAGGGCGAGTCGGGTATGCGGTGGAAGCGTATAATGTTGATGCGGCAGTTCAGGCCGTTGAGCAGGCGCCGCAGCTCGCGTATATGCGCCGCCGTGTCGTTGAGCCCCTCCATGAGGATATACTCGAACGACAGCCGCCGCTGTCCCGAGAAGTCGTGCCGCCGCAGCATATCCGTAAGCTCGCGTATGGGGTATGCCTTCTCGACGGGCATGATCTCGGCGCGCTGGTCGTGGAAGGGGTTGTGCAGGCTTACGGCTATATGTACCTTCGTCGCCTCGATGAGCTGCTCCAGACGCGGCGTTATGCCCGCCGTGGATAGCGTTATGCGCGTTGGCGACCATGCCATTCCCCACGGCGAGGTTAGCACCTCGAGTGCCGCCAGCACGTTGTCGTAGTTGTCCAGCGGCTCGCCCATGCCCATGAAGACGATGTTCGTGAGGCGTGCGCTCTCGGGTATTGCGAGGATCTGGTTCAGGATCTCACCCGTAGAGAGCGACCGCCGCAGTCCCTGATGTCCCGTGGCGCAGAAACGGCATCCCATGCGGCATCCCACCTGCGAGGAGACGCAGAGCGTGGCGCGCTCGCCGTCGGGTATGTATGCCGCCTCGATGAATCCCTCGTCGGGCGAGCCGAAGAGATATTTCTTGGTGCCGTCGGCCGAGACGCTTGTCCGCAGCGGGGGCGTAAGGCGCGCCTCGAAACGTCGGGCGAGCTTTTCGCGGGCGGCACGCGAAAGGTCGGTCATGGCGTCGACCCGCTGCACGCGCCGCACGTAGAGCCAGCGGGCGATCTGCCCTGCGGCAAAGGCCGGAAGGGCCTCGTCGCGGCATATCTCGCGCAGGCGGGTGAGGGTCATTCCATAGAGATTTTCCATATCGTTGGCGGCGTATGTGCGGGTGTCCGAAGCGTGGACGGCAGCAAAAGTAAAAAAAAATGCGATATTTTTACTTCCCGCGCACTCTTTATTGGAATATTATGATTATATTTGCCCAAAGAAGTGGGCCTCCAATTGGCCGGGGCGTGTGAGTTCGGATTCAGGCATGTTATCGGATGTGTCTGAATGCAGGCAAATAAAAAAGTGGAGCATAAAACTACTCAACTACCGATATTTTTAAATAGAAAACTGACAATATGGAAATTAAGAAATCGCCAGAGGCAGATCTTCAGAACAGAAAAGGTCTGTTTTTTGAAATCGGTTTAGTCATTGCCCTTGCGGCGGTGCTCGGAGCCTTCCTCTACACTCCGAAGGAGTACCGCATTGAGCAGGTGGTATCGAACGTAGTGGTCGAGGACCAGCAGATCGTCGAGGTGACGCGTCAGGAGCAGAAACCGCCTGAGCAGCCCAAGAAGGTCGAGATGCAGGTGGTTACCGACATTCTCGACGTGGTGACCAACGACACCAAGATCACCAGCGACATCAACTTCGACGAGTTCACCGAGGATATGGAGATCACGGCAGCTCCCGTCGAGGTCGAGGAGGAGGTTATCGAGGAGGAGACCCCCTTCATCCGTGTCGAGAAGATGCCTTCGTTCCAGGGCGGTGACCTGAATGCTTTCCGTAACTGGGTTCATGGCAAGCTCCACTATCCCCAGATCGCTCAGGAGAACGGTATCTCGGGACGTGTGGTTCTGTCGTTCGTGATCGAGAAGGACGGTACGCTTACCAACATCGAGGTGCTGCAGGCACCCGACCGTTCGCTGTCGGAGGAGGCCGTACGTGTGCTCGAGACCTCACCCAAGTGGGAGCCGGGCATGCAGAGCAACAAGGCCGTGCGTGTGAAGTACACGTTGCCGGTTGATTTCCAGATTCGCAACTAATAGTTAGACGCAAGGCATCCCGCTTTTCGACGGGATGCCCTTTTTTTTTACCCCTACGGATGGCAAAATCGAAAGAGGAGAAGCAGACGCAGCAGAGTTCGGAGCAGAAGGAGCGTGAGGGAGCCGCGGCTCCCGAGGCGGAGCGCCGCACGCGCGCCGTCGTTGTGGCAGTAGTACGAGACGGCCAGAGTGTCGCCCAGACCGAGGAGTTCCTCTCGGAGTTGGAGTTTCTGGCCGAGACAGCCGACATAGATAC
Source organism: uncultured Alistipes sp. (assembly GCA_900546065.1). GTDB lineage: Bacteria > Bacteroidota > Bacteroidia > Bacteroidales > Rikenellaceae > Alistipes > Alistipes merdipullorum. The sequence goes on along the minus strand of URBK01000001.1, from coordinate 28,108 downwards.
CGTCTGCCGCTTTACGCAGCGCCTGCCGCAGCCCTCGGCCCGCCTCTATGTCGGGCCCGGCAAGATCGAGGAGATCGCGGCATACTGTGCCGACAACGAGATCGACGTCGCCATCTTCGACGACGAACTCTCACCCTCGCAGACGCGCAACATCGAGAAGGCCCTGCCGTGCCGCGTGATGGACCGCACGCGATTGATACTCGATATCTTCATGTCGCGCGCCCGCACGGCATACGCCAAGACACAGGTCGAACTGGCGCATAACGAATACATGCTGCCGCGTCTGGCCGGTCTGTGGACGCACCTTGAGCGACAGCGAGGCGGTACGGGTACGCGAGGCGGTGCGGGCGAGCGCGAGATCGAGACCGACCGACGTATCGTGCGCAACCGCATAGCCAAACTGAAAGAGGATCTGGCCAAGATCGACCGCCAGATGGCGGTGCAGCGTTCGAACCGCGGGTCGCTGGTGCGTGTGGCTCTGGTGGGATATACCAACGTGGGCAAGTCGACGCTCATGAACCTCATATCGAAGAGTGATGTCTTTGCCGAAAACAAACTCTTCGCTACGCTCGACACGACGGTGCGAAAGGTGGTCTTCGACAACCTGCCCTTCCTGCTGTCGGATACCGTCGGTTTTATCCGCAAGCTGCCGACGGAACTTATCGAGTCGTTCAAGTCGACGCTCGACGAGGTGCGCGAGGCCGACCTTCTGGTGCATGTGGTCGATATCTCGCACCCCAATTTCGAGGAGCAGATCGATGTGGTGAAGCAGACGCTGCGCGATATCGGCGCGGGCGACAAACCCGTATATCTAGTATTCAACAAGATCGACGCATATACCTATATAAAGAAAGATGAGGATGATCTGACGCCGGCCACGCGTGAGAACCTCTCGCTGGAGGATCTCAAGCGCAGTTGGATCGCGCGGGCCAATACGCCGTGCATATTCATCTCGGCGGCGTGCCGCACAAATATCGACAAGCTGCGGTCGGATCTCTACGGCATGGTTCGCGAGATACATGCCGGACGTTACCCGTTCAACAATTTTCTTTATTGACTTGGCCGTCCGTGGCGGTATCGTTGTAATGATCCCGAAAACAGGGATACAAGGGGAGTGCAAGTATGCCGCGGCGGGATTATGTTAAGCCGATAATGAGACCGCGGCATGGTTATGCGGAGTCGACGGGGGCATGGAGAGAGACGAGGACTATAAGGAGACAATAAGGAGGTTTACAAAAAGACCATAAAATTAACACAAAGCAGGATATGATTCACATTCTGAACAAGGAGAACACTATTCTCAACAAATTCATCTCTCAGATCCGGGACAAGTCGATACAGAAGGACTCGATGCGGTTCCGCCGCAATATCGAGCGTATCGGCGAGGTCATGGGTTACGAGATCTCAAAGACGCTTAACTACAAGACCCACATTATCGAGACGCCGCTGGGCGAGGCCCCGGTCGAGATGATAAGCGATCAGATTGTGGTTGCGACGATCCTGCGTGCGGGACTGCCTCTGCATCAGGGCTTCCTGAACTATTACGACGATGCGCAGAACGCTTTTGTATCGGCCTACCGCAAGAGCAGCAAGGACGGCAAGTTCACCGTGAAAGTGGAGTACATATCGTGCTGCAGCCTCGAGGGCAAGACGATGCTGCTTGTAGACCCGATGCTGGCTACGGGTACGTCGCTGGTGCTGGCATACGAGGCCCTGTGCGAGAAGGGCGGCCAGCCGGCACATACGCATATCGCCTCGGTCATAGCGAGCGAGCAGGGTGTGGATTATGCCACGAAGCACCTGCCGTCGAAGGATACGACGTTGTGGGTCGGTGCCGTGGATGCCGAACTCACGTCGCGTGCTTATATCGTTCCGGGCATAGGCGACGCGGGCGATCTGGCCTTCGGCGAGAAGCTCGGATAGGACGGCGTGCGGCGCAACATGCCGTGTGGTTAGGCGCTGGGGGAGGTACGAATATCACGCCCCAATGTTTGGAGAGTTGTCGGAGGGCGGCCGCTTAAGGCCGAATGATCTCCGTTGAAATACGGCGACGCGGATTCCCGGATAAAAGGGAATCCGCGTCGCGTCTGTTTCGTGCAGGGTCTTCGCGTTATGATGATGTCTGCGGCGTGCGCCTCTGACGCGGCAGAACCCTATTTTGCGGTGAAGCGCCACGAGTCGAAATCGAAGAGATTCTCGCCCTCACCCTTGAAGATGAGATAGAGGTCGTGCTTGCCGTCGACCTTTGAGACCTTGGTCTTCACTTGCGTCCACGGCTGCTTGCCATGGGCCTTGCCGACGGGACATACACCTATGACCGGTCCGAAGATGCTGTCGATGCGGAGTTCTATGGCGCCGCTTTCGGCGGCGTTGGCGACGGCAGCCTCGAAGCGTTTGGCTCCGGCGGCGAAGTCGGCTTCACGTACCTTGATGTAGTCGCCGTCGTCGATCTTCGTGACGTAGACGCGGCGTGTGGAGTCACAGGCTACATCCACACCCTCACACCACGCTATGGTCTCGGCCTGAGTGTCGAGGTAGGGGTCGAGCTTCCCTACGCTCCTTGCGATGCCGGCCTTGCTGTGTTTGAGTTCGGGTATCGAGCCGTCCTCGTTGAAGATCAGAGGTATGATATTTACGGCACGGCGTTTCTCGTGACCTTCGGGCAGATCCTCGTTCATGTAGAAGAAGTACCATTGGCCCTTGTATTCCGCTACGCCCGGGTGGTTGCCCATGCTCCCCTGCTCGAATGCCTTCATCACGACACCGCCGTATTTCCACGGACCGAGGGGCGAGGTGCTCGTAGCGTAATATATATGTTCGGGCACGTGCGCCGCATACATCAGATAGTAGGTGCCGTTGCGCTTGAATATCCACGGGGCCTCCTCATAGTCCGAGCCGAAGGCCTCCCTGTCCTTGATCTCGAAGGTGACGATGTCGCCCGAGAATGACACCATGTCTTCGTTGAGCTTGACGCAGTAGAGGGCGTTGTTGCCCCAGTACATGTATGCCTGCCCGTCGTCGTCGATGAAGACCGTGGGGTCGATGTCCTCCCATCCGTGTCCCGAGTAGTTGGTCATGTCGGGATGTATGAGCTGCCGTCCGAGCGCATCCTTGAAGGGGCCGTATGGACTCTCCGACTCGAGTACGATCACACCTACGGGCGAGATGTAGAAATAGCATTTGCCGTCACGTTCCACCATCTGTGCGGCCCATGCGCCGTAGGGGTTGGCGTGCGGGAAGTCGGCCGCGCGCATGACAACACCGTGATTTGTCCAGTTGACCATGTCGGAGGATGAGTATGCAACCTAGTGCGGCATGTTGAACCAGCCGCCGACACCCGCCTTGTCCTCACCCACAAAGGCGTAGATACGGTCACCGACGACCGTGCAGGCGGGATCGGCGGTGAAGGCGTCGGTGAAGATCGGGTTCTGTCCGGGTATGCGCCCACGTCCCGTGCCCTCGATCGCAAGGTCGCGCATACGTCCGTTGCGCACTTGCCGCGAGTTGGGGAATCCGCCCGGGAATCCGTGCCCGACGACCCATCTCGAGACGTTGTACGGCAGGGCGTAACCCTTGTACACGACGCTCTGCGAGGCCTCCGCACCGTTATCGCACGCGCGGACGGTGAGTGTCAATGTCGAACGTTTGCGTTTGGGGTTGTATTGCGATCGGACGGCGATGTCGAACCAGCGGCCTTTGGTGACCCTCTCGCCGGCGAAGATACGGTGCAGCTCTCCATTGCGGTCCTTGATCTCGGCGAAGATCTGCTCCGTCGATGGGTCGTAGCCGACGGTCAGGTCGGCGTATAGCTCGCCGCGGCGACCCTCCTTGCAGAGTGCCGCCTGCTCCGTGAGCAGGGTGTTGAAGCATGCCGAGAACGACACCTCGAATGTCGTGCGCATGTCGGTGTAGAAGAGTGGGCTGTTGCTTCCGGCCGCCGCCGGGATTCGGTCCCGGTGAGGTCGGATGATGGGCTGCATGGCGGTATATGCAGCGGTATTACCGCTTTACGGTGACGCTGCGCGTAGCGGGGTCGAAGGTGACGTTTGCCGAGGCGAAGAGCCTTTCGAGGTGGCCGCTGCGTACGGTCTGCTCGACCGTCTGCAGATAGAGGTGCGGGGGCGCGATGAGGGCTATGTCGTCGCAGAGGTTGAGAGCTATGTCCAGCTCGTGGGTCGAGAAGAGTATGCACTTGTCCTGTCCGTGCGCCAACTCGGCCAAAAGCGTGCACAGTTCGTAGCGGTTGGGCATGTCGAGGAAGGCCGTGGGCTCGTCGAGCAGGATCACGGGCGTCTGCTGCGCCAGCGCACGCGCTATCATGATACGCTGGCACTCGCCGTCCGACATGCGGTCCATCGTGCGGTCGGCATAGTCGGCCATGCCGACCGTCGCGAGCGACTGCTCGACAATCTCGGCATCGCTCTGCTGCATGCGCCCGATCCAGTTGGTATAGGGGGCGCGCCCGAGCGCCACGACATCACGGCACCGCAGGTCGGCAACACGCACACGTTCCGTCGTTACCGTAGCTACGGTAAGGGCCATGCGTGCGGGTGTGTACTCCTTCACGTCGCGGCCGTCGATGGTGATGCGTCCCGACATGACGGGCTGCACGCCTGATATGGCACGCAGCAGCGTACTTTTGCCCGTGCCGTTGCGGCCGAGCAGAGCCGTGAGGGCTCCGCGCCGTATCTCGGCGTCAGCCCCTGCGACGAGGGTGCGGCTGCCGTAACCGAGCGAGAGATTTTCGAGACGTATCATCCGTGCAGTGAGTTTTATACAATGTTTCTGTTTCGTACGACGACCCATACTACTACGGGTATTCCGAGCAGTGCCGTTATGGAGTTTACGGGCAACGCCAGCAGCTTGGCCACCATGTCGCACAGCAGCAGCGACGCGGCGCCCGTGAGGGCGGCGGCGGGCATGAGCGTACGGTGGTCGGCGTTGCGGAAGATGACGCGCGCGACATGTGGCATGGCCAGACCGATGAATCCTATGGGGCCGCAGAAGGCTGTGACGGTACCTGCAAGGAGCGTTGTCGAGAGGAGTATTATCGAGCGCGAGCGGCGCAGGTCGAGCCCCATCGAGCGAGCGTAGTTCTCACCCAGAAGCAGCATGTTGAGTGACTTTATGGCGGCTACGCCGAGGGCGGCTCCCGCCGCCACGGCGGGCAGCAGCAGCGCCAGCTGCGTTGCGGTGACGTCGCCGAGCGAGCCCATGGTCCAGACGACGAAGCTCTTGAGCGCCTCCTCGGCGCTGAGGTATTGCAGTATCTGCACTATGGCGCTCACGCCCGAGCTTATCATTATACCGAGGATGAGTATCACCATTATGTCTTTTATGCGGGTGCTTATTGCGGCGACGAGGGCGAGTGTGGCGGCGGCACCGATCCATGCGGCGCCTGCCACGCCGAGCGACGAGAGCCATGCATGCCCCGTAAGGCCCAACATCGGGGCCCCGAGTATGAAGAGCGCCACGCCGAGGCTTGCTCCCGAGCTTACGCCCAACACGTATGGGCCGGCCAGAGGGTTGCGGAAGAGCGTCTGCATCTGCAGGCCGCTCACGGCGAGCGCGGCCCCCGCGACGAGTGCCACGACGGCCTTCATGAGGCGTATGTCACGTATGATTCTGGCGGTTGTGGGGTCGCACTCGCCGCCCGTAAGCGCTGCCCACACATCTCTTATGGGTATCGATACCGACCCTACGGCTATGTCGGCGGCAAAGAGTACCGCTACGGCTGCCGTGAAGAGGATAAAGAGTATCGTGGTGCGCGATTTCATCCGTTGCGTGCTATTCGATGCGTTTGTAGTAGTAGAGTTGGTCGTCGGTGATGCCGGCCTCGGGATGGAACACCCCGATCAGGTCGTGCAGCACCACGTCGGGGTGCACGACGCTCGACTCCCAGAAGTCGTTGCCGCCGGCGGCCGTCATGCGGCGGTTGCAGTTGTATATGCGGCCGCGGCGCACGCACTCCACATCGGCAAATTTGGGATGGCGGCTGCGCAGCTCGGCCAGCGAGGCGATCTGTCCCACGTTGATCCAGCAGTCGGCCTGCGAGGCCATGAGGTATGCCTGCTCGACATCGACGGTTTCGGACTTGTCGCCCGTATCGTTGCGGTAGATGTAGTCGCCCCCCGCATCCTCTATGAGGCGGGCCATGTAACTTGACGTCGAGGGCATGAACCAGCTGTCGCCGTATGGTGCGTTTATCATGACGCGCGGTCTCTCGGGCATGGCGGCGGCAGCGCGCCGCAGCGAGTCGTAGCGCGGCGGCAGCAGTGCGAAGGCTTGCTCGGCGGCCGTACGCACGCCCGTGATCTCGCCCATGGCCACCATCCATTCGGCCTTGCCCAGAGGTGAGGATTCGACATACTCGCCCACGTAGGCGTAGGGTATGCCCAGCTCGCGCAGCTTGGACTCCATGCCGCTGGGCCCCGTTACGCCGTAGAGCAGAACGAGATCGGGTGCGAGGGCCACGATACGTTCATAGTCGACGTCGGGTTCGTATCCCACGTCGGCGATGGCGTCGCGGTGGGCGTTTACATAGGGGTCGGAGATGAAATCGAGACCCGACACGCCGACTATCCGGTCACTGCAGCCGATGGCGCCGAGCATCGCTACGTGCGTTGACGACATGCAGACGATACGCCGTGCGGGTTTCTGGATGCGTTGCATGTCGGGATCTGCCGCGACGTTTGTATCGCCTATGATCAGTCTGCGGCGCTCCGGGCCCGAGCCCTGCCACGGCGATGAGGTCTCTATAAGTACGGCATCGCCGTCGGGTGTGCCCGTTATGGCGAATCCCGTGGCGTAGTGCGGGGTGTATATCTGACGTGTGAACGACGCCGTCGATGTTGCCGTGCGGCGGCCGCATGCAGCGGCTATCAGCGCTGCTATGGTCAGAACGATATATGCCGTGTGTCTCATCTTTCGCGTATGTCTTTATGTATTGTCTGGAGCAGGGCCTTGCCATCGTCGGTCATACGTCCGACGCAGCCGTCGTCCCCCGTACGCTCGACGACCTTCTCGCCCGTGCAGTCGTAGATTACGTGCCCGCATCCGGAGATCATGCCGAAGCCGTTGTTGAAGGTCCAGAATCCGAAGTGCGGCTGCGCAGGGTCGAGGATGTTGCGGCTGAAGGTGAACGCCGAGGTGTCGATATGCATTTCGGCGAGCAGCGTCGCGGCCAGATCGCTCTGCGAGGCGTAGGTCTCTATGACGGCGGGCTCACGTACGGCGCCGCCCATCCACAGCATCGGTATGCGCTGCCGTGCCACCGATCCCGCCTCCAGACCCTCGGGATAGCCTATGCCGTGGTCGGCAACGAGGATTATGAGCAGGTTGTCCCACAGGGGCTTGCCGCGCCATGAGTCGATCATGCGGGCCACGCACTCGTCGGTGAAGGCGGCAGCATTGAGGATCTTGTTGTCGAGACGGTGGTAGGGTACGTCGAAGGGTTCGTGTGAGCTGAGCGTGAGCAGCGTAGCGAAGAAGGGGCGTCCGTCGGCGGCGAGCTGCTCGACCTGACGGGCGAAGAGCGGGCAGACAACGTCGTCGGCATATCCCCACTGTGCGGGCGCCACGTCGAAGTGCATGTCGCGTTGGTCGGTTATACGCTCCACGCCCGTGCCGTAGAGGTATGAGACCGTATTGGTGAAGTCGGCGTCACCGCCGTATGTGAACGTCGTGGCATAGCCCTCGGCCTGCAGCGAACGCGCTATCGACGGCAGTGTCTGGGCCTTGTGCGGCAGCTTCATGATCGACATGACGGGCTGTGCCGGATATCCGCTCATGACTGCCACTTGTCCGCGGTCGGTGCGGAACGAGTTGGCGTAGATGTTCTCAAACCAGAGACCCTCCTGCTTGAAGCCGTTGAGGTGGGGTGTGACCTGCTCGCCGTCGACAACCTCGTCGGTGATGGTGCGGCCGAAACTCTCGAGAAGGATCAGCACAACGTTCGGACGTGTCGTGGTGAGCAGTTCGGGCATGCGGTCTGAGGGGGCCGTACCTCCACGCAGAGGCTCGAACAGGGCGGCGCGCTGCGGCTCGTCGTAATATTCGTAGTCGTAGAGTCCGTCATCGGACTGCACGGCCGACGAGAGGAACGAGAATACGGGATTCGTGGCGGCATGGTTCAGGATCATGCGGTCACTGAAATATACCTTGCTCACGTTTGCGGGCGAGGTGCCCGTACCTCCACGTATGGCCAGAAAGAGCAGGCCGCCGCCGAAGAGCAATATCAGCGTCGAGCCTATGCGGCGCCACAGCGTGAGGCTGTCGTTGGTATATAGCGTTATGAGACGTCGGTAGACGAAGACCATAAGCGCCGTATAGATGGTTATGACGATCATCTGCGGCCACACGTCGCTCCAAGTGATGCTGGCGGCGGCCTCCTCGGGTGTCTTGAGATACAGCAGGATGGTGTCGTCGAGACGGAAGCCCCAATATTTATACAGAGCCAGATCGACGGCGACGATGACGGCGACGGCGACCGATATGACTGCGAAATATATATTGAGCACACGGCGTACTGTCCGCTCCGAGAGGGGGACCCACACCGTGGCTATCATCACCAGAAGCGGCACGACACAGACATATCCCGCCGTTGTGGAGTCGAGCATCAGCCCGTGCCACGACACGGCGAGCAGCTCCGAGGCCGAGGCGTCGGCCGCAAGCTGGGCGTACCACAGCAGGAAGAGTGGTTTCTGGAGCGCCATGAGCAGCACCGTGGCGATGAATAACGCCGCTATGAATATTATTTTACGCAACATCAGCGGTTACGGATTGGTTTGACGTCTGCAAAGATAACGGTTTTCGGTGAGAATTTCGTGTGGCGCTGTCGCGCTCCCTCGTCTTATGCCTTCTCTCCCTCGATGATGAAGCGGCACATACGTTCGCGGGCGCGGTGGATGCGGGTCTTGACCGTACCCATGGGCATGTGGAGTTTCTCGGCGATCTCCTCGTAGGAGAAGTCGTCGATGAAGCGCATGACGAAGAGTCGCCGGTACTGTTGCGGCAGCCGCTCGATGTAGCGTTCGATCTGCGAGCGTTGCTGCGTGTTGATGAGGCTCTCCTCGGGTGAGGGGGCGCTCGATGCCGGCGCCGAGAACTTGCCGTCGATGGATATGTCCTCCTGACGCTTGCGCTCGAAGTCGATATGCGTATTCTTGGCTATGGTGTAGAGCCACTGCCCGAAGGTATATTCGGGCGAGTAGCGGTGGAGGTTGGCATATACCTTTATGAATGTCTCCTGCAACAGGTCGTCCGTATCCTCGGGGGGTGTCGAACGTTGCAGGAACAGACGCCGTATGGCGTCGCGGTAGCGGTTGAAGAGGTATTCGAATGCCGTATGGTCGCCCGCGAGGGTGAGCTCCACAAGGCGCCTGTCGTCGGCGACGATGTAGTCGGCTATCTCCATACTCCGGGCACTTTACGCACGAGCGACAGCCGCAGGGCCATCATCATGAGCGGGTTGAAGAGATCGAAGATAAAGAACCGCAGCGCTACGCCCTGCTCGCCCACGCGTTTGGCTATCGACCGTATGCGGTATAGCGCGGCGGCGTAGCGCAGCAGTACGAGCAGTGCGGCCGCGGCCTTGAACTCCACGGGCATGAATATGATTGCCGCGAGAGCCGCCAGCAGGAACAGCGTCTGGCTGCCGAGGTCCCACTCTATGGCCGTGCGGACGCGGCGCGGGTAGAACTCGTATGCCGAGCCGTAGTATCGCAGCCGCCCGAACCACCAGCGCAGCCCGCCCCACGGGTGTTCGATGGTGCTGCCCTTGGCTATGAGCACGACGCTGACATTGTTGCGGCGGGCGACCTTCTGTATGAAGAGGTCGTCCTCACCGATGTTCATGTTCAGGTGTGTGAAGCCCTTGTTGGCGAAGTATAGCTCCTTGGTGAAGCCTATGTTGTGGCGGATGCCGCGGTAGGTGTTGCGGCTGACGGCCTGCGTGAGCCAGTAGACCGACATCTGCAGGCGCGAGAGACGCATGAGGTAATTGCCCAGACCCTTCGCCGGCTCTATGGCCGTGTATCCTATGACGATCTGCCCGCGCATGAAGGCCTTGCCCATCATGGCGAGCCACTGCGTCGAGGCGGGTGTGGCGCTGGCCGTGGTGAGCAGCAGATGGTTGTACGAGGCCGACTTGATACCCACGTTTATGGCCATCTTGACCGATATGGGGAAACGGGGGTTGTATTCGATCTTTGTGACCGTAAGGTTGGGGTAGTTGAGGCGCTGGCGCGTGAGCTCCTCGTAGAAGTCGCCGTCGGTGCCTACATATACCACAACCACCTCGAAGGGGGCGGAATACTCCTGTGCGAAGAGCGCCGGAAGACGCTCGTCCAGATAGTCATAGTCTTCGGAGAAGAGGGGTACGATGATCGAGACCGAGGGTTCGGCCTCGAGGATCTTCTTGCGGCGCGAGTTGCGGAAGCGGACGATGCGTCCGTAGAGGACGATATGGTAGTATAACTGTACGAAAAACAGTATCATTATCGACACTGCCAAAGCCGTACCCTGCCATCCGTAGTGTTCGATTATGGTGTCGAAGTAGTGCATTTTTCGGAAACGGTATAATCATGCAAATATACTCTTTTCGTACGAAATGTCATAACGCTCGGTGCAAAAAAAGAGCCCTCGGCCGGAGGCTCGGAGGTTGTATTTTACGTAAAGAATCGCTATCTTTATAGCGGCGGCCCGAGAGGGTCGGACATTGAAAAACAACTTGCACGTATGAGATACGACAGATTGCTTCTGCCGCTGACGCTGCCCCTTGCCGGAGCGGCCGCACAGCAGGCTTCGGCGCAGGCGGCCGCAGCGGCCGGGCGGCCCAACATCATCCTGTTCATGGTCGACGACATGGGGTGGCAGGATACCTCGCTGCCCTTCTGGAGCGAGCGTACCTTCTACAATGACCGTTACGAGACGCCCAACATGGAGCGTCTGGCGCGGCAGGGTGTTATGTTCACGCAGGCATACGCCTGCAGCCTCAGCTCGCCTACGCGCTGCAGCCTCATGACGGGGAGCAATGCCGCGCGCCACCGCGTGACCAACTGGACGCTGCGCAAGGGCGTGACGACCGACGCGGCGGATGACCGTCTCGCCTTCCCCGAGTGGAACTGCAACGGCATAGCCCAGAGCGAAGGTACCGATCTTACATACGTGGGGACGAGTTTCGTCGACCTGCTGCGGGCTGGCGGATACCACACCATACATTGCGGCAAGGCGCACTGGGGCGCCATCGACACCCCGGGCGAGAACCCGCACCATTTCGGCTTCGAGGTCAACATCGCGGGCCACGCGGCGGGCGGGCCGGCCACATACCTGAGCGAACGCAACTACGGCTACGATGCCGACGGCCGTCCGCAGGGCCTCTTTGCTATACCCGGGTTGGAGAAGTATTGGCAGTCGGGCACCTTCCTTACCGAGGCCCTGACGCGTGAGGCGATTGCCGCCATGGAGAAGGCCGTGCGATACGACTGCCCGTTCTATCTCTACATGTCGCACTACGCGATCCACGTGCCGATCGACCGTGACATGCGTTATTACGAAAAGTATCTGCGCAAGGGCCTCTCGGCAAAGGAGGCGGCCTACGCCTCGCTTATCGAGGGTATGGACAAGAGTCTGGGCGATATAATGGATTGGCTCGAACGGAGCGGCGAGGCAGACAATACGGTCATCATCTTCATGAGCGACAACGGCGGGTTCTGTTCGAGTACGGGCTGGCGCGACGAGCCGCTCTATACGCAGAACTATCCCCTGACCTGCGGCAAGGGCTCGGCCTACGAGGGCGGCATACGCGAGCCGATGATCGTATCGTGGCCGGGAGTCACGGCGGCGGGGACGCGCTGCGACAGCTATGTCATGATCGAGGATTTCTTCCCGACGATACTCGAGATGGCGGGCATCGAACGCTGGGAGGTGCCGCAGACGGTCGACGGCGTAAGTTTTGTGCCGTTGCTGACGGGTCGGGGCGACCCCTCTCGCGGACGCTGCCTCTACTGGAACTTCCCCAACAAGTGGGACGGCGGTGACGGTCCGGGCGTGGCGCCTACGGCAACGGTGCGCTGCGACAACTGGAAACTGATATACTTCTACAAGGACGGCCATAAGGAGCTCTACGACATCCCGAACGACATAAGCGAGAAGCACGACCTTGCGTCCGAGCACCCCGACGTTGTGCGGCGGCTGTCGAAGAGGCTGGGAGAGTTCCTGCGCCACAGCGGCGGCCAGCGCCCGACGTTTAAGGATAGCGGGCAGCCGTGTCCGTGGCCCGACGAGATCTGACAGCGGGATATGAACAGAGGGGAGGATTCCATGCGTGGAATCCTCCCCTCTTGTTGATATTTGGCTTTTGGGCTATTTCGCGGCGCGCGCGGCCTCGAGGGCAGCGGTGGTGGTGTAGTACTTGGCCTTCATCTGCGAGACCTCCCAGTCGGGTATCTTGCCGTCGATGAGATATTGCAGGTAGACCTTCATCACCGAACTGAAGCGCGTCTCGTGCGTCTTGACCAGAGCGTCGGGAACGATTACATGCCACTCCTTCTCGCCGCTGGGCTCGATGTCGAGACCCGGATAGCGGTCTGCGATCGAGGCCAGAGACGCACGCAGCTCCTTTTCGAAGGCGGCCGTGTCGTCCGTCTTGCAGGCGACGTAGAGCATGGGCTTGTATCCCTGCTCGGCACCCTGACGTATCATGACGTCGGCCTTCGAGCCCTTGACTACGGAGTAGTGGGTGTCGCCCGTGCCTTCGTTCTCAACCTCGGCCATGAAGTTCCAGATGACGCTGACGCGTACGTTCACGCCGTTCAGACGGTAGTTTATCTCGCCGTTGGAGTAGACACGCAGCGTGTCGTCGACGATATCCTTCTTCAGGAAGTCGGGATATGACTCCTTGCCCGAGACAAGACGGTACTTGTCGATGGGTATGTCGGTGGTCCAGCGGCGCGCCGAGGTGATCTCTACCTGCGAGGCGTAGTCGATGGGCTGTTCGGGCATGACGGTGCACTGTACGAGGTCGACCAGATGTGTTGTCACGTCGACGATGCCCTCACCCTGCTGCTCGACATCGAAGTACCACTCGGGACGCGTGAGCGGCTGCCCCGAAACATATTTGAAGAAGTGGTGTACGCTCTCCTTGGTGATGGCGGGATCTTCGGGCGTACCCTTCTCCAACTCGCCGAATAACGATGGCATGCCTACCAGCACACGCTGCAGTTCGTTGTTTATCTCCGAGCGCTCGGTCATGATGTCGTAGACGAGCACACCCTTTGCGGCCGCCTCGTCGAGGGTGCTCTCCATCAGGCGGAAGTTCTTGCTGTCGATGGCCATGGGCTTGTCCGAAAGGACATTGATTCCGGCATCGACGGCCGCCTTGACATATCCCGTCTTCTTGCCGTTGTTGCCCGCGAGTACCACGACGTTGCCGCGGTGCTCCGAGATCATCTTCTGCAGGAAGTCGGCGCCCGTATATACCTGTTCGTTCCACGACGTTGGGTTGTCGGCACGCTCGTTGTAGAGCTTGATGCGGTCGAGGTGCATGGTCACATCCTCACCCTCGGGGGCATAGACATATACCGTGGGGTCGACCTGATCGTACATGTACATCTGTACGAGGGCGGCGTGGAAGTGCCCGGGGTCGAGCGTCAGGAGTTTCACTTCGCCGCGGCTGCCGTCGAAGTGTTGTGTGGCGGGTTGCTGCTGCGCACAGCCGCCGAGGGCTGCAGCCGCGCACAGCGTCAGGATAGTTTGGATCTTCATTGTATTTGATGTTTTGGTTACGGTCGGTTCGGCATGCAGACATCGGGTTCCGGTCTGCTCCCGTGTACAAAGATACGAAAAGCCGCGGCAGGGACAACCCGAAGATTGAAGTTTTTTCGAATCGGTCTCTGCCGCGGGTATTTTGCGTGCGTTTGCGTGTGGCGCCGCCGTGCGGTATGGCGTGCGCTTCAGGGGTTAAATTTCCGCTCCGGCTGTTGCGCGGCGCAGTACGGGTACTACGTGTCTGATGCAGTAGATGACGGCGGCGAGGGCGATGGCACCTCCGACATACCCTATATATCTTATGCCGATTCCGTCGCATACCGAGCCGCCGACAAGGGCTCCGGTGCCGATACCGACATTATATATGCCCGAATATATGGACATGGCGACGGCGGTGCCCTGCGGGGCGTGGCGTATGATCTCGGACTGGAACGAGAGGTTGAAGAAGTTGATCGACAGCCCCCACAGCATACACTGCAGGAAGGCGCTCCACTCAGTGCATGATGCGGGCAGCAGCATCAGCAGGCAGAAGCAGAGTCCGGCGACGGCCATCTTGAAGAAGGTCTCGACATTGTTGTTATAGTGGCGCGAGAAGATGAAGCTGCCGACGAGGCCTACGGCGCCGAAGAGTGTCAGCACGACGGTTATGGCGTTGTTGCCGAGGTCGGCGATGCGCGACAGGAAGGGTTCGATATAGCTGTATGCGGTGAAGTGTCCCGATATGGCCACGAGTGTGAGCAGGTAGATTCCCCACAGGGAGGGTGTCTTGATCAGTGCGGGGAGTTTGCGCAGCGAGAAGTTATTGTCCGAGGGGCTCTTTTTGAGCACTGCGGCCAGAAGTCCCAGTACACCGAAGGCGATGGCGGCGATGATGAGGAACGTGATGCGCCATCCTACGGCTATGCCTATCGCGCGGCCGAGGGGCAGGCCTACGATCAGCGCTATGGATGACCCGGCGACGACGATGCTCAGGGCCGTGGAGCCCTTGCCTGCGGGGGCTACGCGCACGGCCAGCGGGGTGACTATCGACCAGAAGATGGCATGTGCGCATGCCACGCCCATACGCGAGAGCATGAGCATGTGGAAGTCGGGCGCTATGCCCGAGAGGATATGGCTCGCGGCGAAGAGGGTGACGATGCCGAGGACGAGCCTGCGGCTTTCGGTCTTGGCGAAGATGAGCATCAGGGGCAGCGACGTGAGGGCTACGGCCCACGCGTAGACGGTTATCATGATACCGGCGTGCGACTCCGATATGCGGAAGTCGGCGGCTATGTCCGAGAGCAGTCCTATGGGTATGAACTCCGAGGTGTTGAAGATGAAGGCCGAGCATGTGAGGGCTATGACGGGCAGCCACTCTCCGATGCTGTGCTTGAGGCTGTTGACGGCCGGTGAGAATCTCTTTGCGGCCGTGTCCCGAATGTTTGAGTTACGCATGGTTCGATTCGTTTAATCGAATTAAAGGCGCGCAAAGATAGTGAAAGCCGAGCGCAGAGACTTTTCGAAAAATACAGTTTTTCATATTTGGCTATGCCGAGGCGCCTCCTGTCTAAGATAAAATCAAAGATAGTGAAAGCCGAGGGCAGAGACAAATAGAAAAACAAAGTTTTTCAGGATTTGGCTATGCCGAGGCGCATCCTGCCCAAAACTAAGTAAAAGATCGAAAAACTGGCGGCTGAAAGACAGATGTACATGATTTTTCTGCGTCCGGGCGCCGTTGGCGGCGAAATATTGTGCGCGGAGGTAAAAAATAGGGCGGGAAATATTGCGGTTTGCGGAAATTGACCTATATTTGCAGGCCGTTGCGCGCGTGCGCGACGCAAGAACTGAATTATTAACCTTTTAACGAGCGATTGCATCGCAAAAAATTTCCACATCATGGAAGAAAACAAGAAAGTAGCAAACGAGAACTTCGACTGGAATGCGTATGAGAACGATCTGGATCTCTACGGTGGCCAGAACAAGGAGGCCGTAACCGAGGCCTATGACAAGACCCTGTCGAACATCGCCGTGGGCGAGGTTGTCGAGGGTACGGTTACCGAGATCAACAAGCGCGAAGTTACCGTTAACATCGGCTACAAGAGCGAGGGTATCATCCCCGTTTCGGAGTTCCGCTACAACCCCGACCTGAAGGTAGGCGACAAGGTAGAGGTCTACGTAGAGTCGGTTGAGGACAAGGGCGGCGCACTGGTTCTCTCGCACAAGAAGGCCCGTCAGCTCAAGAGCTGGGATCGTGTGAACGAGGCTCTGAACAACGACGAGGTCATCAAGGGTTACGTAAAGTGCCGCACCAAGGGCGGTATGATCGTCGACGTATTCGGAATCGAGGCTTTCCTGCCCGGTTCGCAGATCGACGTGAAGCCCATCCGCGACTACGATATGTATGTCGACAAGACCATGGAGTTCAAGGTGGTCAAGATCAATCAGGAGTACCGCAACGTCGTGGTATCGCACAAGGCTCTTATCGAGGCCGAGCTCGAGGCCCAGAAGCAGGTCATCATGTCGAAGCTCGAGAAGGGTCAGATCCTCGAGGGTACCGTCAAGAACATCACCAACTACGGTGTATTCATCGACTTGGGCGGTGTGGACGGCCTTATCCACATCACGGACCTGTCGTGGGGCCGCGTAAACCACCCCGAGGAGATCGTTCATCTGGACCAGAAGCTCAAGGTCGTTATCATCGACTTCGACGAGCAGAAGAAGCGTATTGCTCTGGGTCTGAAGCAGCTTACGCCCCATCCGTGGGAGGCTCTGGATCCCAACCTCAAGGTTGGCGACAAGGTCAAGGGCAAGGTTGTCGTCATGGCCGACTATGGTGCCTTCGTCGAGATCGCACCGGGTGTCGAGGGTCTGATCCACGTATCGGAGATGTCGTGGAGCCAGCACCTGCGTTCGGCACAGGAGTTCCTCAAGGTAGGTGACGAGGTCGAGGCCGTAATCCTTACGCTGGACCGTGAGGAGCGTAAGATGTCGCTTGGCATCAAGCAGCTCACGCCCGATCCGTGGGAGGGTATCGAGACCAAGTATCCCGTGGGCACGAAGTGCAAGGCCAAGGTTCGCAACTTCACCAATTTCGGCGTCTTCGTCGAGATCGAGGAGGGTATCGACGGTCTGATCCACATCTCGGATCTGAGCTGGACCAAGAAGGTAAAGCACCCGAGCGAGTTCACGCAGATCGGTGCCGATATCGACGTGGTTGTTCTTGAAATCGACAAGGAGAACCGCCGTCTGAGCCTCGGACACAAGCAGCTCGAGGAGAACCCGTGGAACGAGTACGAGAGCAAGTATGCCGTAGATACCATCCACAAGGGTACCATCACCGAGATGACCGACAAGGGTGCCGTCGTATCGCTGGGTGACAACATCGACGGATTCGCTCCTGCACGTCAGCTCGTAAAGGAGGACGGTACGACGCTCAAGCTGGGCGATACGGCCGACTTCAAGGTTATCGAGTTCTCGAAGGCCACCAAGCGCATCACCCTCTCGCACACTCGCATCTTCGAGGAGTCGAAGCGTGCCGAGATGGCTGCAGAGAAGGCCGAGAAGCGTGCCGCAGCCGAGGCTACGAAGTCTTCGGTAAAGAAGCTCAACGCTTCGATCGAGAAGACCACTCTGGGAGACATCGCCGGTCTGGCCGAGCTGAAGGCCGCCATGGAGGATGCCAACCGCAACAAGAAGTAAAATTTCTCTTTGCAAATAGTTCCCGCTTGAGGCGGGTATAAGGAGGGAGCTGTCCGCGCGACAGCTCCTTTCTTTTGTATGTATATATAGCCTTATGCCTTGCGGATGATTGGCCTTGAGATTAACTACCGTGCGCAATGCGGCATATAATGCTTTAATCCTGCGCTGGATATTTGCTCGTTGACGAGTATGATTGCCGTGCGGAATATTGAATACCTCATGCGATTATCTTCATGCCGTTGTCGCAGCCGACTATTATTGTGAGGTATAAAAAGAGAGGGAACAGGACGGAGAGTCCTGTTCCCTTCATTCCGTGCGGGCGGTGCGCGACGGGCTATTCAAAGTCGTAGATGTTGAGCCCCGTGACGGGATCGTACCGGCGCGGCGTGTCGGCCCCGAAGGGTGTGACAAAGATCTCGCCCGCGCCGTTGATGCGCGCCGAGAGCAGGTGTCCCGCCAAGGCGGTATAGTCGGCGCGCCCGAGCGTGACATGCAGGTGAAGGTAACACTTGCCGTCCATCTGCGAGACGTTGCCTGCGAGTGACGCTATCTCCATCTGCTCCTCGAAACGGCGGTCGACATAGCGTTTTGTCGCGGGGTTGTAGAAGCGCAGTGTCGCTTCGTCCACGGCGCCGATGCCGCTCACGGCGGCCGAACGTATGCCCAGATCGCGGCAGAGGGCGGCTATGGCCTCCTCGACGCAGGCGCGGTTGGCTATGCTGACGGTATAGCGGCCGTCGGCGTAGCGGTATGAATAGAGTCTGTGCGAATCCATACGGCGTAGGTTTTTACGTATGTAAAGGTACGTAAAAAAGCGTTTCGGAGGGTTGCACAGGGCCGATTATATGGGCGGTGCGGCGTGGCGCTGGGCCGAGGTGCGGCCGTAGGAGTGCAGAACGAGACCCACACCTATGAATATCAACAAGGCGAAGAGGACCGTGTCGGGCTGCAGCTTGTCGAGACCCATGAGCACCGAGAGGGTTATGGCCAGCACGGGCTGGAGATATGTGTAGACGCTGGTGACGGTCGGTGCGACGAAGCGCAGCGAGTAGTTGAGCAGCAGGTTGGGCCCGTATGTGGGGACTACCAGAACGAACAGGGCCGCGAGGGCTATCTTGAGATCCATTGCGGCGAAGTCGGTGGTGACGATGTCGCGGAAGCCGACGGGGAGCATGAAGATGGCGGCTATGGTATAGACCCAGCGGAGGACGGTTGTGACCTTATACTTCGAGACGAGGTGTTTGAACCACACCATATATGCGGCCGTTGCACAGGCGCAGAGGAATATCATGAGGTTGCCGACGAGTTCCGAGTTTGCGTGGTGGGTTTTGTCGCCGCCGGATATGACCACGGCGGCGGCGCCGAGGAAGCCGAGGACGAGCCCCGCGACCTTGCCGCGCGAGAAGCGGTCGATGCCCGAGGCGACGGATATGATGAGCACGAGCAGCGGAACTATGGTGTCAATTATCGATCCGTCGATTGGCGACGTGCGCGAGAGTCCGTACATGAGCAGCAGTTTGCGCAGTATGCCCATGATTATGGCCGCGGCAAACATGTATTTTATATCCTTGCGGTCGATCTTCTCACCCTTTTGCCAGAGGGCTGGTATCCACGAGAGGAGTGCCGCGGCCACGAGCGATGCCGAGACCATTGCCAGCGGTTTGACGTAGTGTCCGAGGACGATGTTGTAGAAGGGGTAGTCGCACGCCCAGATGATGTTGCAGAGCAGCAGCGCCAGATGGGGGCGGTAATCGAATCCTTTGGTTTGTTCCATTGTCTGCATTTTCCGGCATCACGGGCAAAAGACTTGCCAAAGTGTGCGGAGAGGGCATGGGAGCATGACGGCGTTGCCTGACGCCGCGTCGGGCGTCACTCGAAAGCCTCGCGTACGGCCTTGCCGCGCCATACGTCGGGGCATGCGGCGCCGAAGATGTAGGCTATGGTCGGGGCGGTGTCGTAACGCATGACGGCGGAGGTTATCTCGTGGCCGCGCTTCACACCCGGGCCGAAGATGACGAAGGGTGTCTGCATCTCCTCCATGGAGGTGCTGCCGTGGCCCGTTCCCGTGCCGCCATGGTCGGCCGTGACGATGAAGACCGTCTCGTCGTACATCCCGAGGCGCTTGGTCGCCTCGATGATGCGGGCGATGTACCCGTCGAGGGTATGTAATGCCTCCATATATTGTGGCGAGGCCCATCCCGAGGCGTGGCCGTCGTGGTCGGGCGAGTCGTAGACTATGATCGAGAATTCGGGCCGCAGCGAGTCGAGGCAGTTGATGAACTGCGAGGTGATGGCTTCGCCGTGCGTATCGTCGTATGGTACGTTGCGCGAGACATCTACCGCCCCACCCTCGATCAGGGCGCCGATCGTGGGCCATTCGTACATGACGCACATGCGCATCTCGGGGTCGTGTGCGCGCAACACACCCGTGATTGCGGGGAATATACCGTAGGGGCCGATCTCGATCGAGGGAAAGTCGGGCTTGCTGCTGCCCCATGTATTGTATCCGTGCATCTCGGGGCCTGCACCCATGAACATCGAGGCCCAGTTGCAGGCGCTCGACGAGGGGAGTATGCTGCGCGAGCGCAGCGTCCATGCTCCCTGCTCCATCAGGGAGCGCAAGGTGGGCATGTCGGCGTCGCGGAAGGTATGTGATGCCATGCCGTCGAGGCCGATGAGGATGACGTGTCTGACACCTCGCACGCCTTTGTGGGATGTGTCGCACGAGGTGACGGCAAGGAGGCAGAGCGCTGCCGCGAGGAGTACGGATATACGTTTCATGTTGTAAGGGATTAGGGTAGTTCAGTACAAATGTACGAAAAAGCACCCTAATGCACAACCTCTACACGTCCCGATTTGCGGATATGGCTGCGGAAGACACAGACAAATAAAAAAGGCTTCGGACAATCCGAAGCCTTTTTTATTTCGTGAATCGCCTGTTAGAGGGCGTTTACGTGCAGTGCAAGCGAACTCTTGAGGTTTGCGGCCTTGTTCTTGTGGATAATGCCGTGCTTCGAGAGCTTGTCGAGCATCGAGCTTACCTTGGGCAGCAGAGCCTCGGCGGCGCTCTTCTCGGTGGTGTTGCGCAGAGCCTTCACGGCGTTGCGCGCAGTCTTGTGATAGAGACGGTTGTGTGCACGCTTGGCAACGGTCTGGCGAATTCTCTTCTTAGATGACTTGTGATTTGCCATAATGTGTGTTTGCTTTTTTATTTTTTACTCTTACAGTTACCTTATTCGTGCGGGTTATGTCGTGTACCCGCGCCTGCGGGTCCGCCCCGCAACGCTCCGTGGAGCGTTTCTCGTCACTTTTCCACCTGTCAAATACCTCGGGATCATCCTTTAATCGGGTCGCAACCTCCTGTTCGACCGGTCCTTTTTAAGTGTCCGGCATTCTCTCGAAGTCGTCCGGCCTCCCCCTGAGTTTGGCCCCCTGAGTCTGGCCCCCGGGTATAAGTCGTAGCCCATAGCAGAATCGAACTGCTCTTTCAAGAATGAAAATCTTGCGTCCTAACCGATAGACGAATGGGCCTTACCGCTATCGCCCCTCGCCTTGCGGCGGAAGAGGTGGCTTTAGCGACGCAAAGGTAACCAAAAAAAAGTAATATACAACAAAATCAGCCGAAAAAGTTGTTTTGCCGCATGTCAGAACAGACGATGCTGCAAGACATGCGGCAAGACTTCCGGCCGATATAGCGACGGATTGCCGCCGCTATTTGTTGTAACGGTCGATCACCTCGCAGATGCGGTCGAAGACCTCATCCATGGTGCCGACGCCGTTCACGGCCTCATACTTTCCCTGACGGTTGTAGTGGTCGGCTACGACGGCTGTCTGGTCGCGATAAACGGCGATACGGTTGCGGATGATATCCTCCGAGGCGTCGTCGGCACGTCCCGACTCCTTGCCGCGCAGCAGGATACGCTTTACGAGCTCCTCCTCCGGCACGTCCATGTAGACCATGACGTTCACCGCGTCACCCTCCTCGGCCAAGATGCGGTCGAACTCCTCGGCCTGTGCCGTCGTGCGCGGGAAGCCGTCGAAGATGTTGCCCGTAGCATCCTTGTGCTCGTTGATGTAGTTGCGGATCATGCCTATGACGATCGAGTCGGGTGCCAACTCGCCCGATTCGATGTAGCTCTTCATGCTCTTGCCGAGCTCGGTGCCGCGTGTTATCTCGCCGCGGATGACGTCGCCCGTCGAGATGTGGTTGATGTTGTATTTCTCCTTGATACGCGCCGCCTGCGTTCCCTTGCCGCATCCGGGCGCTCCGAAAAGTATGATGTTAAGCATACGTATGAATGTTGTTTGATGTTTGGGTCTTTGCAGCCTCAAAATTACAAAAAAGTAATTGAAATACCCATTTTCCGCGCTGCCGCAACCGAAATAATTTCATCCCCGGCGGCAGTTTCGGCTTCGCGGCCGCGGCTTCGGAGGTTGCGCGGGCGATATTTTTGAGTACCTTTGCCGTATGAGACCATTTTTCGGATATATGGTGTGTGCGGCCCTTGCCGCCACGGTCGTATCTTGCCGCCACGAGATGCCCCTGCAATATATGGCAGGCGTCGTCGAGGCCGCGTCGCCTGCGTCGCTCACCGTACGCAGCATCGCCGGGGACAGTGTCCTGATGTTTGTTGTGGATGAGGCGACCGAGCGCAGCGGCGGCGACGCCATCGAGGGCAATGCCGTCGAGGTGTGTTACAGGGGCTCGCATGACAGTCCCGAACTGACGGCACTGTCGGTGACGGGAAACGAAACCTATACGGATGTTCTGGGCCGCTGGGCAACGGGCCGGCGTGCCGAGCTGCCCGTGGAGATTGAGCTGCTGCCTCGGGGCGAGGTGCGGCAGACGGCGCCGCCGTCGCTGCTGCATTTCGACGGCTGGTATGTCGACGGTGTGCAGGATGGGCGCATATCCCTTACGGGCGAGGTGACGATAGTCACCGACACGGTCGAGCGCTATCCCTTTACGGCGCGAGCCGAGCTGCGCGAGGACGAGCGCGGCGAGATGCTTGTTGTGGAGGGCGCATCCGGATCGGTGATACGCATGCGCCGCGCGGAAAATTGAGATTCTTTTTGTCTGTTTATAGCAAAAGCCGCACCTTCATCGACGAAGATGCGGCTTTCGCGTTGCGTTTAATGAAGTATCACTCCTCCTTGAAACCTTGTGCGCGGAGCTTGATGTCGCTGCCGTCGGGGGTGACAAGATATGCTCCCGTCGACTCGCGCGTGATGTGTCCCACGATATCGACTACGCCCAGCTGCATCACCTGCTCCTGCATTGCCAGCGGCACGGTGAACATCAGTTCGTAATCCTCGCCGCCGTTGAGGGCCGCCACGACGGGGTCGGCATGCATCTCCTCGGCAAGGGCCGAGGTCTGCTTGGCCAGAGGTATGCGGTCGAGGTATATGCGGGCGCCGCACTTCGATGCCTTGCATATCTGCAGCACCTCGCTGGCAAGGCCGTCCGTGATGTCAATCATCGAGGTGGGGACGATCTTTTCGGCCGCAAGCAGGTCGATGATATCCTTGCGGGCACGGGGCTTGAGATAGCGTTGCAGCAGGTATTCGTATCCGCCGAACTGCGGCTCGGGATTCTTTACGTCACTCAGTACCCGTTTCTCGCGTTCGAGCAGCTGCAGACCCATATATGCGGCCCCGAGGTTGCCCGTGATACATATCAGGTCGTTGAAGCGTGCGCCGCTGCGGTAGGTGATGACGTCGCGGCGTGCGCGGCCTACGGCCGTGACGCCTATGACAAGGCCCGTCAAAGAGGCGCGCGTGTCGCCCCCGACCAGATCCACACCGTACTCCTTGCAGGCGAAGCGTATGCCCTCATAGAGGTCGTCGAGCGCCTCGACCGACATCTTCGACGAGACCCCGAGCGATACGAGCAGCTGCTCGGGCCGCGCGTTCATTGCCAGAATGTCGCTTATGGCCACAGTTACGGCCTTGTATCCGAGATGTTTCAGCGGGAAGTAGGTAAGGTCGAAGTCGACACCCTCGAGCAGCGTGTCGGTAGAGACGAGTGTCGCGTCATCCTTGTCGGCGGCGATGACGGCGGCATCGTCACCCGCACCCTTCAGTGTCGTGGCGGCCGTAGGCGTTATATCGGCCGTGAGGCGGTCGATGAGTCCGAACTGTCCGAGTTCGGATATTTCGGTTCGTTTCTTTTCGTTCATGCGTATTCGATTTACGGCAAAGGTACTAAAATATTGACAAAGCAAGGGGCAAAAAAGAGACCGCATCCCTGCGGGTGCGGTCTCTTCTGTCATATTGTTGCGGCAGTCGCCTGCGCGGCGGGTGCGCCGTCGCTGTGTGCGTGCCTGCCTGCGGCTTCTACTCCTCGGCTACGACCGACAGCTTGACGGTAGCCTTCACCTCGCGGTGGAGCTTTACCGTAGCCTCATACTCGCCGACAGTCTTGATGCTGTCAACCGAGATGGTCTTGCGGTCAACCGTAATATCCTTAGCAGCCAGAGCCTCGGCGATATCGGCCGACGTGACCGAACCGAAGATCTTGCCCTCCTCGGCCTTGACGGTGATGGTGAGGGGCAGGTTTGCCAGCTTCTCGGCCAGAGCCTGAGCGTCGGCCAGAATCTTGGCGTCCTTGTGAGCGCGCTGCTTGAGGTTCTCGGCCAGAACCTTGCGGGCAGATGCGGTAGCCGCCTTGGCGTAACCCTGAGGAATCAAGTAATTGTTAGCGTAACCGGGCTTTACGTTGACGATGTCGTTGGCGTAACCCAGCTTCTCGACGTCTTTGATAAGTATAACCTCCATATTGCTCTCCTCCTCTAATTATTTCATACAATCCGTTACGAAAGGCAGAATGGCGAGGTGACGGGCGCGCTTTACGGCCTGTGCGACCTTCTTCTGGAACTTCTGCGAAGTGCCGGTCAGACGGCGGGGCAGAATCTTGCCCTGCTCGTTGAGGAACTTCTTGAGGAACTCTCCGTCCTTATAGTCGACATACTTGATGCCGAGCTTCTTGAAGCGGCAGTACTTCTTTTTCTTGACGTCTACCGATACGGGGTTGAGATAGCGGATCTCGCCGCCCTGCTTGTTGTTCTCCTGTGCCATGGTTTACTCCTCCTGTGATTTGTTGGCAAGCTTGGCGCGACGCTTCTCCGAATACTCGACAGCGTACTTGTCCTGCTTGAAAGTTAAGAAACGAATGATGCGCTCGTCACGGCGATAGCCCGTCTCGAGGATGTCTACGAGCGAACCCTCACCCGTGAACTCGATGAGGAAGTAGAATCCGGTAGTCTTCTTCTGAATGGGATAAGCGAGCTTCTTGAGGCCCCAGTTCTCCGCATTCACGATCTGACCGCCGTTCTCGGTAATGATACCTTGGAATTTGTCAGCCACCTCCTTCACCTGAATGTCCGAGAGGACGGGGGTGACAATGAAAACGGTTTCGTAATTGTTCATGACTGAATCGATTAAATGTTCATGTGCCTTACGGCGGTGCAAAGGTAACAATAAATTCCGGAAAACGAAGCATGCGGCCGATTTTTTTGTGTTTCATGTTGTTCGGCGGCGTATGCGGGGATATCTTTCGGGCGGCGTGCGGATAATTTTATGGTCTGTGCCCGCGTTTGATCCTGCGCCCGAAGCCTACGGTAGCATACGTCAAGGCAATGTTTTCCCCTTCGGCAGTTTGGCGGCGGGCCCTGTTGCAAGGGGTGGCGGCCGGTATTGTATGGCGTAAAAGGCCGACACATATTGTTTTACATGGGTGCGGAGAGAGTTTTGTGGGGAGAAAGGCCTGTTTTTTCGATGAAAAGTAGTAACTTTGTCCGAATTATGCGCCGACGTATGCGTGCGCACTGGTTGCAACGACTGTAAAATGAAATTTACGCTTCAACATACGGCTCCCGCATCGAAGGCACGAGCCGGCCTGATGCAGACCGACCACGGTCCCGTCGAGACCCCCATATTCATGCCCGTAGGCACGGCCGCCGCCATGAAGGGCATCTTCCACCGCGACCTGCGGGACGATGCCCGTGCGCGTATCATTCTGGCCAACACCTACCATCTCTACCTGCGCCCGGGTATGCGCATCATGGAGCAGGCGGGGGGTGTGCACCGTTTCTCGACGTGGGACGGGCCGATGCTTACCGACAGCGGCGGTTTTCAGGTCTTCTCGCTGTCGGATTGCCGCAAGCTCAAGGAGGAGGGGTGCTACTTCCGTTCGCACATAGACGGCTCGCGCCATCTGTTCACGCCCGAGAATGTGATCGATACCGAGCGCACGATCGGCGCCGACATAATGATGGCCTTCGACGAGTGCCCTCCGGGGGATGCCCCGCGCGACTATGCGGCCAAGTCGCTGGCGCTGACGGAGCGGTGGCTGGACCGCTGTTTCACGCGCTTCGCGCAGACGCAGCCCAAGTACGGTCATTCGCAGTCGCTCTTCCCGATAGTTCAGGGGTGCGCATATCCCGACCTGCGCGAGCAGGCCGCGCGCAACGTTTTGCAGTACGACGCCGACGGGTATGCCATAGGCGGCCTTGCGGTTGGTGAGCCGACGGAGGTGATGTATGCCATGATCGAGGTCGTGAATGCCGTGCTGCCCGAGTCGCGGCCGCGTTATCTGATGGGTGTCGGTACGCCGATAAACATCCTCGAAGGCATAGACCGGGGTGTGGACATGTTCGACTGCGTGATGCCCACGCGCAACGGACGCAACGGACAGATATTCACCTCGGAGGGTACGATCAACCTGCGCAACAAGAAGTGGGAGGACGACTTCTCGCCGCTCGATCCGGCGGGTGCGAGCTTCGTCGACATGCTCTACTCGAAGGCGTACGTCCACCATCTTGTGGTGTGCGGCGAGATGCTCGGGGCGCAGATCGCCTCGCTGCACAACGTGGCGTTCTATCTATGGCTGGTGCGCGAGGCGCGCCGGCATATCATCGAGGGCGACTTCGCGCAGTGGAAGGGCGATATGGTGACGCGTCTTGGGCGGCGCCTCTGATTTGCTAACGTAACGACGGCTGTGAGATGAAGATTAGTTTGAAAAGCGATATGCGATTTCCCGGGTTCAAGATCCTCGACCGCTACATCCTGCGGCGGTTTCTGCAGACCTATGCCTTCGCCATAGCGATGATCACGGTGGTGCTCGTGGTCTTCGACTATGCCGAGCGTGTGGATGACTTCACGGAGCTCAAGGCCCCCTTCTCGGCCATCATATTCGACTATTACCTCAATTTCGTCCCCGACTTCATAAACCAGTACAGCGGTCTGTTTACATTCATCGCCGTGATATTCTTCACTTCGAAGATGGCATACCAGACCGAGATCATCGCCATGTTGTCGGGCGGCATGAGCTTCATGCGCCTCATGTGGCCCTATTTTCTGGGGGCGCTGGTGATCACGCTGTTGTCGCTGGCGTTGAACCTGTGGGTTATACCGGTGTCGCAGATCAGCTGCGTGGAGTTCGAGCAGAAATATTTCAAGAGTAACCAGACGGTGCAGTACGACCGCCACATATACCGTCAGATCGAGCCCGGGGAGTTTGTCTACGTGCGAGGCTTCAACCGCGGCAATCGCGCCTCATACATGGCGCTGGAGCGTTACGAGGGTACGTCGATAGCCGAATCGCTCGAGGCGTCGGACGTGACGGTGGATCCCGAGACGGGCCGCTGGCACGCGCAGCGATATATTCTGCGCCACATCACGCCCGACGGCGAGGAGACGTTCGAGCAGCGGCGCGATCTCGATACGCTCATCAACCTCGACGTGCGTGAGTTGGGACGTGTCGACAAGATCATCTCGACGATGAAGATCGGCGAGTTGAACGACTTCCTGCGGCAGCAGCGCGCCAAGGGTTCGAGTGCGATCAACGTGATCGAGGTGGAGCGGCATACGCGTTTTGCCTACCCGATGGCGACGTTCATCCTGACGCTTATCGGCGTCTCGCTCTCTTCGCGCAAGGTTCGCGGCGGCACGGGCCTGCATATAGGTATCGGCATCGCCTTGTGTTTCTCGTACATCATGTTCAACCGCGTCTTCGAGGAGTTCGCCAAGAGTGGCTCGATGCCCGTAGGTCTTGCGGTGTGGACACCGAATATAATCTTCGCCCTGATTGCGGCATATCTCTACCGCAAGGCGCCCAAATGATCGAACGACTATGGAGAGATGGGAGCAGGCGGCCGAGCGTGCCGCCAACGCAGAAAGACTCGATGCCGTACAGGCGGCCGTGTTGTGGCGCGAGGCGCCGTTGTGGCGTCTGGGGCAGATAGCCGTGGCGCGCAAGCGTGCCGTGAGCGGCGACAAGGTCTACTACAACCGCAATTTCCACATCGAGCCGACGAACCTCTGCGTCTTCAACTGCCGTTTCTGTTCGTACCGCCGCCCGAAGGGGAGCCCCGAGGCGTGGGACATGACGATGGAGCAGATCGAGGCGAAGGTACGCTCGTATGTCGGCAGCGGCGTGACGGAAGTGCATATCGTGGGTGGCGTACACCCCGTACACGACATATACTACTATTGCGACATGATCCGCCGCGTGAAGTCTATTCTTCCGGGGGCTGCGGTCAAGGCCTTCACGGCCATCGAACTGTCGTACATGATCCGCAAGGCGGGACTGACGACGGAGGAGGGGTTGCGGCAGCTCAAGCAGGCCGGGATGGACGCCATACCGGGCGGAGGGGCGGAGATA